>NZ_CP009247.1:1302076-1953114 GCF_001941485.1 Corynebacterium frankenforstense DSM 45800
GCCCACGCGGAGGCGGGGCTCGACGTCGCGCGCATGGCCGGCCACTACGTGCACTGCGGCATGATCGCCCTCGACGGCACCAAGATGTCGAAGTCGCTGGGCAACCTCGTCTTCGTCGCCGACCTGGTCGCCGCCGGCCACGACCCGTCCGCCATCCGCCTCGGCGTCTTCGCCGGGCACTACCGCGAGGACCGCGACTGGTCCGACGCCGTGCTGGCCGAGGCCGAGGAGCGCCTGGCCGCCTGGCGCGCCGCGGCCGACGCCGCCCAGGACCCCGACGCCGCCAAGGCCGTCGTCACTGCGCTGCGCGAACGGCTCTCCGACGACCTGGACACCCCGGGCGCGCTCGCGGCGCTCGACGGGTGGGCGCGCGACGTCGTCAAGCACGACGGCGCGCGGCGAGGGCCGGCGGGGGAGACCGTCGCCGAGGCCGTCCACGCCCTGCTCGGCGTGCACGTCTAGCCGTAATCGGTGACAATGGCGCCATGAGCATCCGCGCTGACTTCCAGCCCCGCATCGACGAGTACATCAGTGACCTGGAGACCTTCGCCACCGGCGCGTACCTGCGCGAGGGCGAGACGGACAGCTGGGAGGCGCCCTACGACGCCTCCGCTCTGGGCGAGCTGCGCGGGATCCTCGAGGACTTCCTCGACCGCCTCGACCGGGTGCCCGACGACCCCGAGGCCGAGCTGCTCGAGCCCGTGGTCGCCCGCACCCTCGAGGAGCTGACCACGTTCAACTCGAAGCACGCCGACGCCGTCCTCGAGCCCGAGGAGTTCGACGAGCTCAACGAGCTGATCACCGACGCCGCCGCCGCGACCGGCGCGACCGACGAGACGCTGACGGCGCTGCCCGTCCTCGAGTGAGTCCCGCCTGGTAGGCTGCCCCTTCCGGAAACATCCTGCGGAAAGGTGGCACGAATACTCATGGCGGCTTCGACGGGGCGTACGCCCGCGGCGGTCTTCTTCGACATGGACGGCACGATGGTTGACTCGGAGCCGTTGTGGGGGATCGCCACCTTCGAGCTCAGCGAGAAGCTGGGCCGCCGGCTCACCCCTGAGCTGCGGCAGGCGACCATCGGCGGGTCCTTCCCGAACACGCTGCGCATCTGCGCCGAGCACGCCGGGGTCACCGTCGACGAGGCGACCGCCGACCGGCTGCGCGAGGAGATGTTCGCCCGCGTGGCCGACCTCTTCCGCGAACGCCTCGAGCCCAAGCCCGGCGTGCGCGACCTGCTCGGTGATCTGAGGTCTGCGGGGGTGCCCGCCGTGGTCACCACGAACACGGTGCGCCCGCTGGCCGACCTCGCCATCGACGCGGTGGGGCGCGACTTCTTCGCCGACGCCGTCACCGGCGACCAGGTGGCCCGCTACAAGCCGGCGCCGGACATGTTCCTCGAGGCCGCCCGGCGCACGGGCAACAGCCCCGTGGACTGCGTCGTCTTCGAGGACTCACTGGCCGGGATGTCCGGCGCGCTCGAGGCCGGCTGCGTGGTCATCGGGCTGCCGGAGGACCCGGACCAGGTCCCGCAGCCGGGTGCGGCGGACCTCGGCGAGCTCAACGGCGAGCGCAGTTTTGTGGGCGTCGACGCCCACCGGGTGGGGGTGTGGTTCGACCGACTGTCGGGGGTGTAGCGCGGCGCGTGCCATAATGAAGCCGTGAAGAACTTCGACTCTCTGTTTGCTGAACTCGCTGACCGTGCCAAGAACCGCCCGGAGGGCTCGGGGACCGTGGAGGCCCTCGACAAGGGGATGCATTTCCTGGGCAAGAAGGTCAACGAGGAGGCCGGCGAGGTGTGGCTGGCCGCCGAGTACCAGTCCGACGAGGAGCTGGCCGAGGAGATCTCCCAGCTCGTCTACTGGTCGCAGGTGATCATGGTGGCCCGCGGGCTCGAGCCCGAGGACATCTACCGCTACCTGTGAGCCGCACGCCGACCCCGCCCGACGCAACAACCCCCAGGAGTCACTGAAACCGCAATGCTCAAGATCGCCATCCCCAACAAGGGCTCGCTCTCCGAGGTCGCCAGCAGCATCCTCAAGGAGGCCGGCTACTCCGGCCGCGGCGACACGAAGGCCCTCAACGTCGTCGACCGGGACAACGGGGTGGAGTTTTTCTTCCTGCGCCCCAAGGACATCGCCATCTACGTCGCCGCCGGCCACCTCGACCTGGGCATCACCGGCCGGGACCTGGCCCGCGACTCGCGCGCCGACGTCCGTGAGGTCATGTCGCTGGGCTTCGGCAACTCCACCTTCCGCTACGCCGCCCCGGCGGGGCAGGAGTGGACCCCGGAGAAGCTCGACGGCAGGCGCATCGCGACCTCGTACCCGAACCTGGTCCGCGCGGACCTGGCCGAGCGCGGCATCTCCGCCGAGGTCATCCGGCTGGACGGCGCGGTGGAGATCGCCATCCGCCTCGGCGTGGCCGACGCCATCGCCGACGTCGTCTCGACCGGGCGTACGCTGCGCAAGCAGGGTCTCGAGCCCTTCGGCGAGGTGCTCTGCGACTCCGAGGCCGTCGTCGTCGCCCGCGCCGACGCCGAGCTGACCGAGGAGCACCAGGTGATCCTGCGCCGCTTCCAGGGCATCCTCAACGCGCACAACTACGTCATGCTCGACTACAACATCGCCCGCGAGAACCTCGAGGCCTCCTCGGAGATCACCCCGGGACTGACCGGGCCGACGATCTCGCCGCTGACCCGCGAGAACTGGGTGGCCGTGCGCGCGATGATCCCGCGCCAGGAGGCCAACAACGTCATGGACCGTCTCCAGGCCGTCGGCGCCGAGGCGATCCTCGCCAGCGACCTGCGGATCGCCCGTATCTGAGTGCAACCCGGGTCACCGGGGCGCGTGCAGTTAATTCTCTTCACAACTGCATGCGCCGTTTCTTATGCCTCATTCGGGGGTGATCAATCGTTGAACTGGACTTCTGAGGCTTGCCATACGTCTCACTGGCGTTCTGCTCATATGAATGCCCTATAAGTGCAGAAAACTGCTGGGTAACAGGTACTTTTGACTCCGGTATGGTGGTGGGCAACATCCCGGCCAGCGCCGCGGGCCCCCACACCAGGGGGTGACGTGCCCGGGATGGCACTGAATCGCGGCGATACAGAAAGGAATTCACACCCATGACTTCTTCTGAAGGCTCCACCAAGGACTCTGGCGTCCGCGTCGAGGAGGATCTCCTCGGCACCATGGAGGTCCCCGACGACGCGTACTACGGCATCCACACGATGCGCGCGATCGACAACTACAAGATCTCCGGCAAGACCATCAACGACGTCCCCTCCTTCATCCGCGGCATGGTCGAGGTGAAGAAGGCCACCGCCATGGCCAACCACCGCCTGCACGTGCTGCCGAAGGAGAAGGCCGACGCCATCGTCTGGGCCTGTGACCAGATCCTCGACGAGGGCCGCTGCATGGACCAGTTCCCGATCGACGTCTTCCAGGGCGGCGCCGGCACCTCGCTGAACATGAACACCAACGAGGTCGTCGCCAACCTGGCCCTCGAGCACCTGGGCAAGGAGAAGGGCGACTACGACGCCCTGAACCCGAACGACGACGTCAACATGGCGCAGTCCACCAACGACGCCTACCCGACCGGCTTCCGCCTCGGCGTCTACGCCGAGATGCAGAAGCTCATCGAGGCCTACGACAAGCTGTGCGACGCCTTCCGCGCGAAGGGCGAGGAGTTCGCCCACGTGCTCAAGATGGGCCGCACCCAGCTGCAGGACGCCGTCCCGATGACCCTGGGCGCCGAGTTCAACGGCTTCGCGATCAACCTCTCCGAGGAGCGCGCCATCCTGGAGAGCGCCGCGGAGAAGCTGCTCGAGGTCAACCTCGGCGCGACCGCCATCGGCACCGGCCTGAACACCCCGGAGGGCTTCCGCGAGGAGGTCACCAAGGCGCTGGCCGAGAACACCGGCCTCAACGTCGTCTCCGCCGAGGACCTCATCGAGGCCACCAGCGACAACGGCGCCTACGTGCTGGCCCACAGCGCGATCAAGCGCGCCGCGATGAAGCTGTCGAAGATCTGCAACGACCTGCGCCTGCTCTCCTCGGGCCCGCGCGCCGGCCTCAACGAGATCAACCTGCCGGAGCGTGCCGCCGGCTCCTCGATCATGCCCGCGAAGGTCAACCCGGTCATCCCCGAGGTGGTCAACCAGGTCTGCTTCCGCGTCTTCGGCAACGACATCACCGTCACCTGGGCCGCCGAGGCCGGCCAGCTGCAGCTCAACGTCATGGAGCCGGCCGTCGGCCAGGCCATGTTCGAGTCGCTGCTGACCCTGACCAACGCCGCCGACACCCTGCGCGAGAAGTGCGTCACCGGCATCACCGCCAACGAGGACGTCTGCCAGGCCTACGTCGACAACTCGATCGGCATCATCACCTACCTCAACCCCTTCATCGGTCACCACAACGGCGATGTCGTGGGCAAGGAGGCCGCCGAGACCGGTCGCTCCGTGCGTGAACTGGTCCTGGAGAAGGGACTCATCGACGAGGAGACCATGAACAAGGTCCTCTCGAAGGAGAACCTGATGAACCCGAAGTACCAGGGCAAGGTCTACGACGAGGACTAGGTCCCGTACCATCCCCAGTGACCGCTCCACCGCCCCCGGCTCCGGCCGGGCGGCGGCACGTCGCCTGCGCGAATGTGTTCTCCGGCGTCGAGGCGGTCCCCGTCTCCCGTCCCGGATCAAAGTCCCCGGGGCCGCAAGAAAGTAACCGCAAGTGATCATCCTTCAGATCCTCATCGTCCTCGGCGCCATCGTGCTCGGCGCCCGGCTCGGATCCATCGCGATCGGCTTCGCCGGCGGCGCAGGTGTGCTGCTGCTCGGCCTGACCGGCGTACCGGTGGAGTTCGACGCCATCCCGTTCGACGTCATCGGCATCATCATGTGCGTCATCGCGGCCATCTCCGCGATGCAGCGCGCGGGAGGCCTGGACCTGCTGGTCCACTGGGCCGAGAAGTTCCTGCGCCGCAACCCCCAGCAGATCACCGTCTGGGCGCCGATCGTCACCTACCTGATGACGCTGTGCGCCGGCACCGGCCACACCGCCTTCTCCACCCTCCCGGTCATCGTCGAGGTGGCCAAGGAGGGCAAGATCCGCCCGTCGCGTCCGCTGTCCGTGGCCGTCCCGGCCTCGCAGATGGCCATCGTCTCCTCGCCGATCTCCGCGGCCGTGGTCTTCATGGCCTCCATCCTGGAGCCGCTCGGCGTGGGCTACCTGACCCTGTTGGCCGTCGTCATCCCCGCGACCTTCCTCGCGATCTTCCCGGCGGCCATCCTGGCCAACAAGCTGGGCAAGCCGCTGGAGGAGGACCCGGTCTACCTCGACCGCCTGGAGCGTGGCCTGGTCGCCCCGCCGGCCGTCACCTCCGACTACAAGCCGACCCGCTCGGGCAAGATCTCCGTGGCCACCTTCCTGGTCGCGATCCTGCTCGTGGTCATCTGGGCCACCATCACCTCGGACAACGTCGGCCTGATCACGGATCCGACCCTGCCGCGCAACGAGGCCATTATGTCCATCATGCTGTTGGCTGCCACCGTGATCGTCGTGGTCACCAAGATCCCGGCCGGCGAGATCCTGGGCACCCAGGTCTTCCGCTCCGGCATGTCGGCCTGTGTCTGTGTCCTCGGTGTCGCCTGGCTGGGCACCACGATCATCAACGACAACATCGAGTCGATCGAGGCCTTCGCCGGTGACGTCCTCGAGACCGCCCCGTGGCTGCTGGCCGTGGTCATGTTCTTCGCCGCCGCCCTGCTTTACTCGCAGGCCGCCACGGCGAAGGCGCTCATGCCGGCCGCCCTGGCCATCGGCGTCAGCCCGCTGACCGCCGTCGCCGCCTTCCCGGCCGTCTCCGCCCTGTTCATCCTCCCGACCTACCCGACGCTGCTCGCCGCGGTCGAGATGGACGACACGGGCTCCACCCGGATCGGCAAGTGGGTCTTCAACCACCCGTTCCTGGTCCCGGGCACCCTGCAGATCGTGGTCTCCGTGCTGCTCTGCTACGCCCTCGGCGCGGTCCTCATCTAGGACGCCGCCTCAGGCGCAAAGGGCCCCGACCTTCCCGGTCGGGGCCCGTTCCCGTGTCTTGGGCCGGGTGCCTCACGCGTCGACGAGCACGAGCACGATGCCGCCGACGCCGAGCACGCCCATCGCCAGCGCCGTCAGCGCCACCCCGCCGACGTTGGCCGAGACCCGCCCGGCGGCCAGTCCCGTCGCCTCGCGCCGGTAGCGGGAACGCTGCCGGGCCAGGATCGTGCCCGCCACCGTCAGCAGCACGACGTAGAGCGAGAAGACCGCGGGGCCGTAGAGCGGGATCCAGCGCAGCAGCACCGCCGAGGCCGTCAGCGTCGCCAGCACGGTCCGCGACCAGGACAGGCTCGTGCGCTCCGGCTGCAGGCCGGGGTCGCCGTGAACCGCGGGAGCACCGCTCACGCGAGGAACACCCCGGCGGCCACCGCGCAGGCGATCACCGCGGCGGCCGAGAGCACGGGCACGATCGCCGGCACCGGCAGGGGGCGGTGCTCGCGCATCGCGCGCTCGACGCGCAGCCAGCGCACGGCCGCGCCCAGCGAGATGACGAGCCCGACGGCGATGACGAAGACGGCCAGCGCGACGCGCACGTCGCGTGGCAGCCCCTCGAGCTCGAAGGCGCCCAGCGCCACGCCGCCGGCCAGGAAGGCCAGCGAGGTGCGCGTCCAGGCCAGGAAGGTGCGCTCGTTGGCCAGCGTGAAGCGGGGGTCCGGCTCGTCGCCGTGGGGGAGTGCCACGCGGGCCAGCCACGAGCGGGTGTGAGTTCCGTTACTAGAATCCTGGGCGGTCACACCGACCATGGTAGCCGCGGGACTGATGGGTAACCTGGCACACATGGCACTCACCGACGTTGACATCGCGCAAGACCACACCCTCGAGCCCATCCAGGACATCGCCGCGAAGCTGGACATCCCGGCCGAGGCGCTGCACCCCTACGGCACCGACAAGGCGAAGGTGGACCCCACCAAGCTCCCGGACCGCGGTAAGAAGGGCAAGCTCGTCCTGGTCACCGGCATCTCGCCGACCCCGGCCGGCGAGGGCAAGTCGACCGTGCTGATCGGTCTGGCCGACGCCCTGTCCCGTCTCGGCCACCGCGCGGCCGCGGCCCTGCGCGAGCCCTCCCAGGGCCCCGTGATGGGCATCAAGGGCGGCGCCTGCGGCGGCGGCTACTCGCAGATCGTGCCCATGGCGGACATCAACCTGCACTTCACCGGCGACTTCCACGCCATCTCCGCGGCGACCAACACCCTGGCCGCGCTCGTGGACAACCACATCCACCAGGGCAACCGCCTGAACATCGACCCGCGTCAGGTCACCTGGCAGCGCTGCATCGACGTCAACGACCGCGCCCTGCGCGGTGTGGTCACCGGCCTGGGCGGCCGCGCCCACGGCGTGCCCGCCGAGACGAGCTTCACCATCACCGCCGCCAGCGAGATCATGGCCGTCATCGGCCTGGCCGACGGCCTGGCGGACCTCAAGGAGCGCCTCGCGGCGATCACCGTCGGCTACACGTACGACGGCGAGCCGGTCACCGCGGGCGAGCTCGGCGCGGCCGGCGCGCTGACCGTGCTGCTCAAGGACGCCGTGCTGCCGAACCTGGTGCAGACCCTCGGCGGCACCCCGGCCTTCGTGCACGGCGGCCCCTTCGCCAACATCGCCCACGGCTGCAACACGCTGGCCGCCACCCGCGCCGCCCTCGACTGCGCCGACATCGTGTGCACCGAGGCCGGCTTCGGCTCGGACCTCGGCGCCGAGAAGTTCTTCGACATCAAGTCCCGCGCCGGCGACCTCGACGTCGCGGGCACCGTCGTCGTCGCGACCATCCGTTCCCTGAAGTACAACGGCGGCGTGGACCGCGCCGACCTGGACGCCGAGGACGTCGACGCCCTCGCGCGCGGCGTCGCCAATCTCGAGCGCCACGTGGAGAACATCCGTCACTTCGGCGTCGAGCCCGTCGTCGCGCTCAACCTCTTCCCCTCGGACACCGAGGCCGAGCGGCGCTGGATGGCGGACTGGGCGCGCGAGTTCGGCGTCGAGCTCGCCGAGGCCGAGGTCTGGGGCAAGGGCGGCGCCGGCGGCGAGGCGCTCGCCGAGAAGGTGCTCGCCGGCCTGGGCGAGGGCTCGCACCCGATCTACGACCCGGCCGACGGCGTCGAGAACGCCATCGAGCGCGTGGCCTTCCTGATCTACCACGCCGGCCGCGTCGAGTACTCCCGCAGGGCGGAGAAGGACCTGGCCGCGCTCAAGGCCAACGGCTGGGACAAGCTGCCGGTGTGCATCTCGAAGACGCAGTACTCCTTCTCCGACGACCCGCACGCCCTCGGCGCGCCGGAGAACCACACCCTGCACGTGCGCGAGCTCGTCCCGCGCACCGGCGCCGGGTTCGTCGTGGCCCTGACCGGCGACGTGATGACGATGCCGGGCCTGCCGAAGAAGCCGGCCGCCGAGAACATCGACATCGACGCCGACGGCCGCATCACCGGCCTCTTCTAGGGCCTACTCGGGCACGATCGTCGTGCCCGGCGCCCCGCGCAGGTCGCCGGAGGTGATGTAGTAGGTCTCCATCGTGTTGTCGAGCATGACCTGCTGCTCGCTGACGGCGTCCGGCAGACCCGCGCCGACCTTCTTCAGCTCGCGGGCCACGTCCTCCGGCGCCCAGGAGGCGTCGATGTGGATCGGCAGGGGAGAGGTGACCCCGGCCAGCTGCGGGGTGACCTCGAGGCTCGCGACGATGATGTGGAAGTCGCCGTTGAGCGTGGTGATCTGGCCGGGGCCGGTGCGCTGCCACACGGCGGTGGTGCCGGCCGTCTGGACCGGGAAGCGCACGTTGAGGTTGTCCAGCACGACGCGGTCGGCGTCGATGCGGATCGCCGGGCGCTCGCCCTGCAGCGTGTCCACGGTGACGTAGGAGAGCTTGACGTTGCCCAGCAGCCTCGTCGAGTCCGAGCGCACCGTGTAGGTGGTGCCCGGCAGCGGGGGCATGCCGGCGATCGGCTCCGGCGGCGCGGTGTCCAGCCCCGGGATCTCCGGGGCGGGCGCGTCGGGCGCTGGCAGGCCGGGGAGCTCGGGCGCCTCGGGAACCAGCTCCTGCAGCTCGGAGGGCACCTCGGGCGGAGCGGGCAGCCCGGGCGCCTGGGGCAGCTCGGGTCCGGGCACGGCCGGGATCTCCGGCGCCGGCACCTCCGGCAGCTCCGGCAGCTGCGCCTGCGCGGCGGGGGAGGGGGAACCGGCGACGAGTCCGAGTGCCGTCACGGCGGCGACCGCCGCCGCGCCCGCCCCGGCGCCGGCACCTGCACGGCGCTTCGACGGGCGTTCCCCGGGACTCCAGGACAGCGCCATCGCGCCGCCGACGATCGCGAGCAGCGTGCCCAGGATGAAGCCGCCGAAGTTCGAGGCCGGCAGGGCGACCACGCCGAGGATCAGCGCGGTGACGCCGGTGAGGATGCGCCCGTCGCCGCGGAACCAGGTCATCAGCCCGCAGGTGATCAGCAGCGCACCGATGACCAGGGTGGACACCCCCGACATCGAGGAGATCTGCACCTGGATGTTGGAGACCTCGAAGGAGAGGTAGGCCGGGACCATGATGACCACGCCGGAGAGGACCATGAGCAGCCCCGCGACGAACGGTCGCCCGCGGCGCCACGCGCCGAAGCCGCGGTTCGCCTCCTCGAGGGTCGATTCCCCGTGCCGTCGGCGGCCGTCACAGGCTCTGCGCCCTCCGGCGTGGCCTCAACGGCCTCATCAGCCACAACGGCCTCAGTCTCCGGCTTCTCCTCCCGGATCAGCCGCCCGGTCCGGGTCCGCCTAGCATCGGCCACCGTCGGCCTCCTCGATGCTGATCTTCGCGCCCGCGGCGGTCAGCTGGTCGGCGGCGATGGACGAGGCGTGGATGACCTGGTCCTTGGCCAGCAGCTTCTCGGCGGCGATGCCGCCGGAGCCGGACGGCCCGCCCAGCTGCCCGGTGTCCACACCGATCTGCGGCTTGACCAGGGTCAGCGTGCCCTCGATCTCGGTGGCGCCGATGACCAGGTTGTCGGCCTGGGTGTTCGCGCCGTCGGTGACCATCTGGAACTTGCGGTCGCCGATACCGGGCACCTTCACGGGCGCGGACATGCACAGGTCGGTGATCGTCGCGTCGTCGATGCGCAGGCGCGAGACGCCCACGGCGCCGTCGGCCATCTCGTCGGAGTCGACGAAGAGGGCGAGGCCGGTGCCGTCGATGCCGCCGACCTGCTGGGTGAAGATGGTGTTGGACAGCGCCAGGTTGGCGGAGAGCCCGCCCTGCGCCATGGCGACGCCGGTTCCGGCGGTGGCCAGCAGGCCGAGGCCGAGGATGCCGGCGAAGCGCAGCTTACGGATGTGACCCATAGGAGTTCTCCCGTCACGTCTTTCCGTCGCAAAGGCGGCGGTGTCTAGTTGGGTGCGCTAAACAATAACGTGACTGCGGTCACCACGTACGACGATTCGCGCGTGTCGCGGTAAAAGGCCTGCACAGGGCGCGCAAAGAATTACGCCGCAGCCTCAACTCTCGGCCGCGCCCGGCCACCCCGGGTACTCCGGCGGGGTGCCGCCGAAGGCGGGGCAGATGTCCTGGAAGGAGCACCACCCGCACAGCTTCGAGGTCTTCGGCCGGAACGTCCCGGCCTCGCCGTCCGCCACGACGCCGGCCCACAGCCGGCCGAGGTCGCGCTCGAAGTACTCCAGCTCCTGCGGGCCCGGCGTCAGATACAGCGAGTCGATGACCTTGAGGTACATCAGCCGCAGCTGGTCGGGGATGCGCCCGAAGAGGCGCCAGTAGACCAGCGCGTAGAAGCGCATCTGGAAGAACGCCTGCTCGGAGAAGCGCCGCGGGGGCTTCTTGCCGGTCTTGTAGTCGACCACGCGCACCTCGCCGGTCGGCGCGACGTCGACTCGGTCGATGAACCCGCGCACGGGCACGCCGTTGGGCAGCACCATGTGCACGTAGCGCTCGGTGGAGTCCGCGTCGAAGCCCTGCGGGTTCTCCATCCGGAAGTACCCCTTGAGCAGCTCGCGGCACTCGACCAGGAAGCCGAGCATGTCCTCTTCGGGCACGAGCTCGTCGAGCTGCGGGTCCTTCTCGCGCATCTCCGCCCATGTCGGCTTGAGCCGCTTGACCGCCGGCGGCAGCGTGCGCTCCTCGCGCGGCCAGGAGTGCATCTGCTCGAGCACCGCGTGCACCAGGGTGCCCTTGACCTGGGCGACGGTGGAGGGCTCGTAGAGCTTGTCGATGCTGCGGAAGCGGTAGAGCAGCGGGCACTGCCGGTAGTCCCCGGCGCGCGAGGGCGACAGCGCCAGCGGGCGCGCCTTCCCGGTCGAGTGGTGGGCGGGCATTCCGGGCAGGGGTTCTTCGGTGGCAGTCATGATCACCCCCAAGCCTATCGGCGCGCTGCGACGCCGGCGTGGTTGACTTGGGGCATGTCCGAAGCAGCTGACTTCCTCGACTTCCTCCGCGCCACTCCGAGCTCCTTCCACGCCGCCGCCGAGGTCGCCGCCCGCCTCGAGGCCGCCGGTTTCTCCCGCCAGGACCCCGGCACGCCCTGGGACGCCACGCCGGGCGGGCACGTGCTCGTCTCCGGCGGGGCCACCGTGGCCTGGTGGGTGCCGGCCTCCGCCTCGCCGGCCTCGGCCTTCCGCGTCGTCGGCGCGCACAACGACTCGCCGGGCTTCGTGGTCAAGCCGAAGGCCGAGTTCACCGCCGCCGGCTGGCGCCAGCTGGCCGTCGAGGTCTACGGCGGGCCGATCATCCCGTCGTGGTTCGACCGCGACCTCGAGCTCGCCGGCCGCCTGGCGCTGCGCGACGGCTCGACGGCGCTCGTGCGCACCGGCTCGATCGCGCGCATCCCGCACCTGGCCATCCACCTCTACCGCTCCAACGACTTCGAGCCGGACCGCCAGCGCCACGTCCAGCCGGTGCTCGGCCCCGAGGGGACGGGCCGGCCGCTCAAGGAGTCGCTTGCCGACGCCGCGGGGGTCGCCGTCGGCGACATCGTCGCCGCCGACCTGATCACCGTCGACGCCCAGGGGCCCGCCGAGCTGGGCGGGATGCTCGCCGCCGGCCGCCTGGACAACCTGACCAGCGTGTGGGCCGGCCTCGAGGCCATCACGGCCGCCTCCCGCGAGGTCCCCGAGGGCAGCGACGTCCTCGTCCTCGCGGCCTTCGACCACGAGGAGGTCGGCTCCGCCTCGCCGACGGGTGCCGGCGGCCCGTTGCTCACCCGCGTGCTCGAGCGCACCGCGCGGGCGCTGGGCGCCGACGGGGACGCCCGTGCCGCGATGTTCGAGCGCTCCTTCTGCGTGTCCGCGGACGCCGCGCACTCGGTGCACCCGAACTACCCGGAGAAGCACGACCCGGGCCACCACCCGATCCTCGGGCGTGGCCCCGTGACCAAGATCAACGCCAACCAGCGCTACTCCTCGACGGCCGTGACCGTGGCCCGCTGGCGCGCCGCGCTGGCCGCCGCCGGGGTGCGCGGGCAGGACTTCGTCGGCAACAACGCCGTGCCCTGCGGCTCGACCATCGGGCCGATCTCGGCGACGCGCACGGGTGTGCCGACCGTCGACGTCGGCGTGCCGCTGCTGTCCATGCACTCGGCGCGCGAGCTGTGCGACCCGGCCGACGTGGCCGGGCTCGCCGCCGCGCTGACCGCCTACTACCGCCTCTAAGGAGCTACCCCATGGCCTACTCCGGCCCCTTCCAGCCGGGCGACCGCGTCCAGCTGACCGACCCGAAGCGTCGGCACCACACCATCGTCCTCGAGGACGGCGGGGTGTTCTTCACCCACAAGGGCGAGATCCACCACGACGACATCATCGGCCTCGACGAGGGCTCCGTGGTGCTCTCCCAGCTGGGCAGCGAGTACCTCTGCTTCCGCCACCTCTACGTCGACCACGTGCTCTCCATGCCGCGCGGCGCGGCCGTGGTCTACCCGAAGGACACCGCCCAGATCCTCGTCGAGGGCGACATCTTCCCGGGCGCCCGCGTCCTCGAGGCCGGCGCCGGCTCCGGGGCGCTGACCATCGCGCTGCTGCGCGCGGTGGGGGAGCCCGGCGAGGTGCACTCCTGGGAGATCCGTGAGGACCACCTCGGCTTCGCCCGCGAGAACGTCGCCGCCTACTTCGGCGGCGAGCCCGACAACTGGCACCCGCACCTCGGCGACCTCGGCGACGTCACGGTCGAGGACACCGGCGGCCAGGTCGACCGCGTGATCCTCGACATGGTCGAGCCCTGGCACTTCCTGGACACCGTGCGCGACCTGCTCATCCCCGGCGGCGTGCTGATGACCTACGTGACCACCGTGCCGCAGCTGATGAACACGATGGAGGGCATCCGCGGGACGGGCAGCTTCGCCGAGCCGCGCGCCTGGGAGACCCTGCTGCGCGAGTGGCGCGTCGAGGGCAAGGCCACCCGCCCGGAGCACCGCATGAACGCGCACACCGCCTTCCTGGTCTGGGCGCGCCGCCTGGCCGACGGGGTGACCCCGCCGCACCCGCAGCGCCGCGCCCGGCGCTGACACGGGGCTAGGGTGGGGCCCATGAATTCGCCGGAGTCCTTCGACCAGCACCGCCGCCGCGAGGCCGCCACCGCCGCCGCCAGGGAGCGCGAGCGGACCGGCGCCAACGAGCTGCAGAAGCTGCGCGACGAGACCGCGGAGCTCAACCGCACCAACCGCTACCTCGGCGCGCGCAACGCGAAGCTCGCCGAGATGCTCAAGAGCTCGCGCGACAAGCTGGCCAACCTCTACCAGCAGATCGAGGCGATGGCCGAGCCGCCGTCGACCTACGGCATCTTCCTCGAGCGCTCGGATGACGGGCAGTCCGCCGAGATCGTCACCTCGGGCCGCCGGCTGCGCGTGCCCATGTCGCCGATGGTCTGCCAGGCCGACCTGCGCCCGGGCATCCGCGTGCGCCTGGGCCAGAACCACCAGCTCATCGAGGCCGCGGGCTTCCTGGAGACCGGCGAGCTGGGCACCCTGGTCGAGCTGCTCGGCCGCGAGCGCGCCATCGTCGCCGACAGCACCGGCGAGCAGCGCGTCGTCGCCCTGGCCGGTCGCCTCATCGAGGCCGGCACGCGCACCCCGCGCGCCGGCGACTCGGTGCTCTTCGACCGCCGCTCCGGCTGGGCCTTCGAGGTCATCCCGAAGGCCGACGTCGCCCGGCTCTCCCTCGAGGAGGTCCCGGACGTCACCTACGCCGACATCGGCGGCCTCGACGAGCAGATCGAGCAGATCCACGACGCCGTCGAGCTGCCCTTCGCCCACCCCGAGCTCTACCGCGCCTACGACCTGCGCCCGCCGAAGGGCGTGCTGCTCTACGGCCCGCCCGGCTGCGGCAAGACGCTCATCGCCAAGGCCGTGGCCAACTCGCTGGCCCGCCGCGCCGGCGAGGACACGCAGTCCTACTTCCTCAACGTCAAGGGCCCGGAGCTGCTCAACAAGTACGTCGGCGAGACCGAGCGCCAGATCCGCGTGATCTTCGAGCGCGCCCGGGAGCTCGCCGGCGCCGGCCGCCCGGTGATCATCTTCTTCGACGAGATGGAGTCGCTCTTCCGCACCCGCGGCTCGGGCCGCAGCTCGGACGTGGAGACCACCGTCGTCCCGCAGCTGCTCGCCGAGCTCGACGGCGTCGAGGGCCTGAGCAACGTCATCGTCATCGGCGCGACCAACCGCGAGGAGCTCATCGACCCCGCGCTGCTGCGCCCCGGCCGACTCGACGTCAAGATCCGCGTCGAGCGCCCCGGACCCGAGCAGGCCCGCGACATCTTCGCCCGCTACCTGGGCGGCACCGTGCCGATGGCCGCGCCGGCCGGGGAGCTCATCGACGCCGCCGTCGAGGCCCTGTTCACCCCGCGGCCCTACGTCGAGCTCGAGTACTCCGACGGCTCGACGCGCGAGCTCTGCTACCACGACTTCGTCTCGGGCGCGATGATCGCCAACATCGTCGACCGCGCGAAGAAGCTGGCGATCAAGGACCTCATCGCCGCCGGCGGGGCGCTTGACGACGCCGCGTCGGCCGGCGTGAGTGCGCACCACCTGCAGTTGGCGGTCGCCGCCGAGGAGCACGAGAGCGAGGACCTGCCCAACACCTCGAACCCGGACGAGTGGAGCCGGATCACGGGGGAGAAGGGCCGCCGCGTCGTCGAGGTGCGCACGCTCGGCTGAACTAGGATCGGGCCCATGTCACGTTTCCTGGGCACCGAGACCGAGTACGGCATCGCCACCCCGAGCCGGCCTGAGCTCTCGCCGATCGTCACCTCCACCCACGTCGTCGTCGCCTACGCGGCGGTGGAGACCGGCGCGCGCTTCCGCTGGGACTTCCAGGACGAGTCGCCGCTGCGCGACGCCCGCGGCTTCGACCTGCGCCGCTACCGCACCGTGCCGGTGGTCAACTCCGACGCGCTCGGCGTGGCCAACGTCGTCCTCGACAACGGCGCGCGCTACTACGTCGACCACGCGCACCCCGAGTACTCCGCCCCGGAGTGCCGCTCGGCGTTCCAGGCGATGGTCTACGACGCCGCCGGCGACGTCATCCTCAACCGGGCCGCCGCCGACATCGCGGAGCTGGCCCGCCAGGACGTCTCCGTGCTCAAGAACCACGAGCCGTGCCCGCCGGTGAAGATCTACAAGAACAACGTCGACGGCAAGGGCGCGTCCTACGGCTCCCACGAGAACTACCAGTACTCCCGCGACACCGACTTCGGGGTGCTGGCCGCGAGCCTCATCCCGTTCTTCGTCACCCGCCAGGTCGTCGTCGGCGCCGGGCGCATGGGTCGCGGCGAGAAGGGCGAGGAGGACGGCTTCCAGATCTCCCAGCGCGCCGACTACTTCTGCCAGCCGATCTCGCTGGAGACCACGCTCAACCGCGGCATCATCAACACCCGCGACGAGCCGCACGCCGACCCCGACTCCTACGGGCGCCTGCACGTCATCATCGGCGACGCGAACATGTCCCAGACCGCCAACCTGCTCAAGCTCGGCATGACCGCCCTGGTCATCGACGCCGTGGAGGCCGGGGTCGACTTCTCCGACCTCAAGCTCGCCGACCCCGTCGCCGAGCTCAAGGCCGTCTCGCACGACCTGACGCTGACCCACCGGCTGACCCTGGCCGACGGCCGCGAGCTGACGGCCCTCGAGATCCTCGCCGCCTACCGGGACCGCGTCACGGCCGGCGACGCCGAGGACGAGCGCGTGCTCGCCGCCTGGGACGAGGTCTGCGGACTGCTCGCCCGGGACCCGCTGGCGGCGGCCGGCATCCTCGACTGGCCGACGAAGTGGCAGCTGATCTCCTCCTACATGGAGCGCGGCGTGCCCGTCGACGACGCGAAGCTGAAGCTGATCGACCTGCAGTACACCGACATCGACCCGGCCAGGAGCCTCTACCACGCGCTCGTGCGCGCCGGCCGGATGCGCACGCTCGTCTCGCCCGAGGAGATCGAGCGCGCCGCGGACACCCCGCCGGCCGACTCGCGCGCCTGGCTGCGCGGCACCGTCGTCTCCCGCTTCGCCGAGGACGTCGCCGCCGCCAGCTGGCAGTCCCTGGCCCTGCGCGTGCCCGGGGGACTTGCCCGCGTCGGCATCCCCGCCACCGACGGGGCGACCGAGGCCGAGCTCGGCGCGGCCGTCGGAGCGGCGTCCGACGCGGAGGCGCTCGTGGCCGCGCTCGAGGCCGCGGGCCTGCCCGTCGAGCGAGTCGCCGATCAGTGAGGTTCGTGAGGGCACCCTCAACCCGCCGTCGCTACAGTGGACGGCAGTCAGAACCAGAGTCTGGAGGTCACACGTGACACAGAAGAACACCCAGATCCAGCCGGGCGGCGGCCGGGACGACTCCGAGGAGTCCGGCCTCGATTCCGCCGCGGGCCAGGTGCAGGTCAACACCCAGGGCACCGACGATCTCCTCGACGAGATCGACGGCCTGCTCGAGACCAACGCCGAGGAGTTCGTCAACGCCTACGTCCAGAAGGGCGGGCAGTAGGCCGATGGGGGAGGTCTTCACCCGCCGCATCATGGGCCTGGAGACCGAGTACGGCATCACCGCCGTGGCCGACGGGCACCGCGCCCTCGGCCCCGACGAGATCTCGCGCTACCTCTTCCGCCCGGTGGTCGCCGAGTACTCGAGCTCGAACGTCTTCATCCCCAACGGCGCGCGCCTCTACCTCGACGTCGGGGCGCACCCGGAGTACGCCACCGCCGAGTGCGACGGGCTGAGCCAGCTGGTGGCCCACCACGTCGCCGGCGACCGCGTCGTCGACGATCTCGCGGTGCGCGCCGAGCAGGCCGTGGCCGCCGACGGCATCGACGCGCAAGTCTACCTGTTCAAAAACAACGTCGACTCGCTGGGCAACTCCTACGGCTGCCACGAGAACTACCTCGTCGGCCGCTCCGCCGTGCTCAAGACGCTGGGCCGCGACCTGATGCCCTTCCTGGTCACCCGCCAGCTCGTCTGCGGCGCCGGCCTGGTCACCCGCCCCCGCGGCGACCGCCCGGCCGAGTTCCTGCTCTCGCAGCGCGCCGACCAGGTCTGGGAGAGCGTGTCCTCGGCGACCACGCGCTCGCGCCCGGTGATCAACACCCGCGACGAGCCGCACGCCGACTCCCACCGCTTCCGCCGGATGCACGTCATCGTCGGCGACTCGAACATGGCCGAGCCCACCACCGCGCTCAAGGTCGGCTCCATGCTGCTCATGCTCGAGCTCGCGGAGGCCGGCGCCGGCCTGCCCACCGTCGAGCTGAAGCAGCCCGTGGCCCAGGGGCGCGTCGTCGCCCGCGACGTCACCGGGCGCGCCGAGCTCGAGTGCGCCGACGGCTCGACCACCTGCGCCCTCGAGATCCAGCGCGCCTGCTGCGCGGCCGCCCGCGCCTGGCTCGCCGAGCGTCCCGACGCTGCCTCAGGCACCTCGACCGCCGAGATGACCCGCGTCGTCGAGCTGTGGGAGCGCGCGCTGGACGCCGTCGACTCCGGCGAGCTCGACCGGGTCGGCCGCCAGATCGACTGGGTGATCAAGCGCAACCTGCTCGAGCGCTACCGCGACCGCCTCGGCGGCGACTGGGCGCACCCCAAGCTCGCCCAGGTGGACCTCGCCTACCACGACATCCGCCCCGGCCGCGGGCTCTACGCCCTGCTCGCCGCGCGCGGACTGGTCGAGCACTGGGTCGACGAGGCCGAGATCGCCGCCGCCGTCGAGACGGCCCCGGCGACCACCCGCGCCCGGGCCCGCGGGGAGTTCCTCGCCGCGGCACGTGCGGCCGGCTCCCAGGTCACCTGCGACTGGCAGCGCCTCAAGGTCACCCGCCCCGAGCCGGAGACCCTCGAGCTCGCCGACCCCTTCGAGCCGCACCCGGAGGGCCTCGGGCACATGGTGGAACTGGCCGGAGCCCCGCGATGAGCACCCGGGAACCGAAGCGCGACGTCGGCCTCGAGCGCCGCCTCAACCTCGTCTTCGCGCTCATCGACGCCGACAACCACGGCGGCGCCCGCCTGGACTCCGGGTGGCTGCGCGCCCACGTCGACGGCTACGGCGACCCCGCGAACGAGACCGCCGGCGAAGCCAACACCGGGCGCCAGCGCCTGTACCGCGACATCGCGGAGCTTCGCCGCGTCGGCGTGCCCGTCGAGGTCAGCAGCGACGAAGACGGCGAGGGCTCCGGCTACCGGCTCGTGCGCGAGCGCTACGAGCTGCCGCCCATCAGCTTCACCCCCGACGAGGCCGCCGTGCTCGGGCTCGCCGGCGACCTCGGCGGCTCCTCGGAGCTCGGGGTCTTCGCCCGCTCCGGCTGGACCAAGCTCGCCGCCGCCGGGCTCGACCGCGACCTCTCAGACGCCGCCGGCACCGTCTTCACCGCGGCCAACGACCTGGCCCGGGTGCCCAACAGCACCGTCGCCGCCGTGCTCAAGGCCGTCGGCACCGGCACCTCCGTCACCTTCGACTACCGGCGCGACCGCGCCAGCGCGACCCAGCGGCGCCGCATGGATCCCTGGGGCCTGGTCAACCACGCCGACCGGCTCTATCTCGCCGGCCACGACCTCGACCGTGACGAGCCGCGCACCTTCCGCCTGCTGCGCGTCAGCGCGGTCGAGCTGACCGGCGAGCCGATCGCCCACCCCGACGAGGGCCGCGACCTGCAGCAGCTCGTCGCCGAGGCGCTCGCCCGCGGGCGCACCACCGTCGACGCCACCGTGCGCCTGGCGGAGGGCCGCTGCCAGGAGCTGCGCCGCACCGCGGCGCAGCTCGACGCCGACGGCACCGCCCACTTCGCCGGCGTGGACCGCGACTGGCTCGTGCGCACCGTCGCCGGCTTCGGCGCCGACGCCGTGCTGCTCACGCCCACGGACGCCCGGCGCGACGTCGTCAATCTCCTGCGGACCGGGGGAGAGGAGCACCGATGAGCACCACCGGAAACCGCCGCACCGACCTCGTGCGCGCACTGAACCTGCTGCCGTACTTCTCCGCGCACCCCGGCCGCAGCATCTTCGAGGCCGCGCGCGACCTCGGCCGCGAGCCCAAGGAGCTCATGGCCGACCTCGACCGGCTCTTCTGCTGCGGGCGCCCCGGCATGTTCCCCGACGACCTGGTGGACATGCGCAAGGACTACCGGCGCGTCGAGATCCTCAACGACCAGGGCCTGGACAAGGCCCTGCGCCTGACCCCCTCGGAGGCCGTGGCACTGCTGATGTCGTTGGAGTCGCTGGAGAACGTGCCCGGCATCGCCGACTCGGAGGCCGTGCGCTCGGCCGCCGCGAAGCTGCGCGCCCACACCGGCCGCAGCGCGCGCGGGGTCGCCGACGCCACCCCGCAGGACACCGGCGCCGACGCCGACGGGCTGCTGCGCGACCTTCGCGGGGCCGTCGCCGCGCGCCGCAAGGTCACCTTCACCTACGCCTCGCTGTCCTCGGACACCTCCCGGCGGCGCACCGTCAGCCCCGCCCACCTCTTCAGCCACGAGGGCCACACCTACCTGCGCGCGCTCGACGGGGGAGAGGAGCGCACCTTCCGGCTCGACCGCATGGACGACCTCGAGGTCACCGACGAGCCCGCCGAGTCCGGCGCCGCCGCCCTCGACGCCGACGCGCCCTTCGACTTCGGGCCCGGCTGCACCGCCGAGCTCGAGCTGCGCGAGTCGATCGCCTGGCTCGCCGACACCGTCCCGCTGGAGCTCGGTGAACCGGCCGACGGGTGGATCCCCGGGCGCCTCGACGCCGGCTCGCGGGAGTGGCTCGCGCGCTTCGTGCTCTCGCACGGCGACCGCCTGCGGGTGACCGGCCCGCCCGAGCTCGTCGACTTCGTCGCGGCACGCCGGGCCGCCGCACTCGCGGCGTATGATGACCGTCAGTGACGCCCCGGCTGATAGCCTGGGGCGCGTATCCCGAGGCGCCCGAAAGGGGGCGCCGGCAGCGCGAAGCAAGGAGTAGTCCCTGATGCCGAACCTGGGTTGGCCGGAAATCCTGATCATCCTCCTGGTCATCGTGATCCTCTTCGGGGCGAAGAAGCTGCCCGACGCCGCCCGCTCGGTCGGCCGTTCCATGCGCATCTTCAAGTCCGAGATGAAGGAGATGGGCAACGACGAGGACCTCGACGCCAAGGACGCGAAGGCCACCAAGCCCGCCCAGGGCGAAATCACCTCGGGCTCCGGCCGCGCCGACGTCGACGCCAACGACTACGCCCCCGGTGCCGCCGAGCGCCGCGCCCAGGGCGAGGAGCGCGCCTAGTCCATGACCGCGGAGCGCAAGCGCCGGCTGCACCTGCCGGGGTCGAAGCGTCGGGCCAACCCCGACGGCACGATGACGATCATCGAGCACCTCAAGGAGCTGCGCCGCCGCCTGATCATCTGCCTGCTGGCCGTCGCCGCGACCACCGTCGTCGGCTTCGTCTGGTACCAGAACTCCGCCTTCGGGCTGCCCACCCTGGGCGAGCTCATGCGCGGGCCCTACTGTGAGCTGCCCGTGCACATGCGCATCACCTTCGGCCCCGACGAGGAGTGCCGCCTGCTGGCCACCCGGCCCTTCGAGATGTTCCTGCTGCGCCTGAAGGTCGGCGCGATCGTGGGCCTCGTGCTCGCCAGCCCGGTCTGGCTCTACCAGGTCTGGGCCTTCATCACCCCGGGCCTGCACAAGACGGAGAAGCGCACCACCTTCACCTTCGTCACCATCGCCGTGCTGCTCTTCTGCGCCGGCGCCGTGCTGGCCTACTTCGTGCTCTCCTACGGCCTCGAGTTCCTCATGGGCATGGGCGACGAGGCGCAGTTCGCAGCGCTGACCGGCCAGGACTACTTCAACTTCCTGCTGGCCCTGCTCATCGTCTTCGGCGTCAGCTTCGAGGTGCCGCTGCTCATCGCCGCGCTGAACATCGTCGGCCTGCTCTCCTACGACGCGCTCAAGGACAAGCGCCGCTACATCGCCGTCGGCCTGTTCATCTTCGCCGCGTTCATGACCCCGGGCCAGGACCCGTTCTCCATGGTCGCCATGGCCGTCGCGCTGAACATCCTGGTCGAGCTCTCGCTGCAGTTCTGCCGCGTCAACGACAAGCGCCGCGGCCGCGAGCGCCCCGACTGGCTGGACCTCGACGACGACGAGGCCTCCGGGGCCGTCGCCGCGCCCGCCCCGGTCGCCCCCGCGGCCCCCGTCCACGCCGCCCGCCGCCTCGACGGGACGGACTACTCGGACGTCCTCTAGGCCCGCCCACTAGCCTGGGGGACCATGGGCTCCCATCTCGACCGTTTCACCGCCGGCCTCGACTTCGACCTCGACGACTTCCAGCTGCGCGGCTGCCGCGCGGTGGAGGCCGGCCACGGCGTCCTCGTCTGCGCACCCACCGGCGCGGGCAAGACCGTCGTCGGTGAGTTCGCCGTCGATCTCGCCCTCGCCCAGGGCACCAAGTGCTTCTACACCACACCGATCAAGGCGCTGAGCAACCAGAAGTTCAACGACCTGTGCGCCACCTACGGCGAGGACCGCGTGGGCCTGCTGACCGGCGACCGCTCGATCAACGGCTCAGCGGACGTGGTCGTGATGACCACCGAGGTGCTGCGCAACATGATCTACGCGCACTCCCCGCAGCTCGACCGCCTCAGCCACGTGGTCATGGACGAGATACACTACCTGGCCGACGCCTCCCGCGGCGCCGTGTGGGAGGAGGTCATCCTCAACCTCGACGAGGACGTCCACATCATCGGACTGTCCGCCACCGTCTCCAACTCCGAGGAGTTCGGCGAGTGGCTGGCCACCGTCCGCGGCGACACCGAGGTCGTCGTCACCGACCACCGCCCGGTCCCGCTGGACCAGTGGATGCTCGTCGGCCGCGCCGTCCTGCCGCTCTTCGAGCCCGGCCCCGTCGCCGCCGAGGGCACCGGGGGAGGGGTCTCCAGGGCGCTGCAGCGCGCCATCGACCGCGCCGAGCGCCGTTCGACTGACGACGCCCCGCACGAACGGCGGGGCGGTTTCCGTTCCCGTTCCACGGGGCGCCGCCCCGGCCGCGAGCGGCCCACCCGCGAGCGCTCCTGGCGCCCGCCGAGCCGCCCCGACGTCATCGCCGCGCTGCGCGACCAGGGCATGCTGCCCGCGATCACGTTCATCTTCTCGCGCGCCGGCTGCGACGGCGCCCTGCACCAGTGCCTGCGCTCCCGGCTCGTGCTCACCGACGAGGACGAGGCCGCGCAGATCGGCGAGATCGTCGACGCCGGCGTGGCCGGCATCCCCGAGGAGGACCTGAAGGTCCTCGGCTTCCGCCAGTGGCGCGCCGCGCTCACCCGCGGCTTCGCCGCCCACCACGCGGGCATGCTCCCGGCCTTCCGGCTCATCGTCGAGGACCTCTTCCAGCACGGCCTGGTGCGCGCCGTCTTCGCCACCGAGACCCTCGCCCTCGGCATCAACATGCCCGCGCGCACCGTCGTGCTCGAGAAGCTGGTCAAGTACAACGGCGAGACCCACGCCGAGCTCACCCCGGCCGAGTACACGCAGCTGACCGGCCGCGCCGGCCGCCGCGGCATCGACACCGTGGGCAACGCCGTGGTCCAGTGGGCCCCGGCCGTCGACCCGCACGCGGTGGCGGGCCTGGCCTCCACGCGCACCTACCCGCTGGTCTCCACCTTCGCCCCCGGCTTCAACATGGCCGTCAACCTGCTGGGCAGCCTCGGCTACGCGACCTCGCTCGACGTGCTCGAGAGCTCCTTCGCCCAGTTCCAGGCCGACCGCGCCGTCGTCGGCGACGCCCGCAGACTCGACCGGGCCCGCACCCGGGTCACCGAGCTCGAGGAGCAGCTCGCCGCCGAGGTCGCCGCCCTGGCCCCGCCGAGCGACGACCCGCTCGAGGACCTCCTCGACTACCTCGAGCTGCGCCGCGAACTCAGCGACGAGGAGAAGGCGGCGCACCGCAACGCCTACGCCGAGCGCGAGAAGGAGACGCTGACCCTGCTGGCCCGCCTGCAGCGCGGCGAGGTCATCGCCATGCCCGCCAAGCGCCGCCCGGTGCTCGCCGTCGTGGTCAACCCGGCCAACCAGACCCGCGACCCGCGCCCGCAGGTCATCTCGGAGACCGGCTGGGCCGGCCGCATCGAGGCCGGGGCCTTCGCGAACCCGCCCGTCGTCCTCGGCCGCATGAAGCTGCCCAAGGGAGTCCAGCACAACCCACGCCGCCACGCGAAGTACGTGCGCGACCAGTTCCACCGGCACAGCTTCGGCCGGCCCAAACGCATGCGCACCCGCCCGCGCGTGCGCCCCACCGCCAAGGTCACCGCCCTGCGCGAGGCCGTGCACGCCCACCCCGTGCACGACTGGCCCGGCTCCGACCGGGAGTCCCTGGCGCGCACCGGTGAGAAGCTCATCCGGCGCCGCCGCGAGGCCGACTCGCTGGCCGCCGCCGTCGACGGCGCCACCGACACCCTGGCCCGGGCCTTCACCCGCATCCTCGACCTGCTCGCCGAGTACTCCTACGTCGAGTTCGACGGGTCCGGCACCCCGCACGTCACCGACGAGGGGGAGCGGCTGGCCCGCATCCACAACGAGGCCGACCTGCTCGTCGCCCAGTGCCTGCGCCGCGGCATCTGGGACGGGCTGGACCCCGCGGAGCTGGCCGGCGCGGTCTCGACCTGCGTCTTCGAGAACCGCCGCGAGACCTCCGGGGAGGCCGCCGCGCCCACCGACGACATGGCCGACGCGATGAACGCCACCGAGCGCATCTACGCCGAGCTCGCCTCCGACGAGCGCCGCCACCGCCTGCCCGTCACCCGCGAGCCCGAGCCCGGCTTCGCCCTGGCCATGCACCAGTGGACCGCCGGCGCGCCGCTCGGCTACGCCATCCAGGCGGCCGCCGAGTGCGGCGCCGAGCTGACCCCGGGCGACTTCGTGCGCTGGGCCCGCCGCGTGGTCGACCTGCTCGAGCAGGTCGCGGCCACCGGCTACACCGACGAGGTCCGCCGCAACGCCCGCCGCGCCGTCGACGCGATCCGACGGGGCGTAGTCGCCCTCGGCAACTGAGCGGACCTACCATAGGGAGCATGTCTGAACTTTTCGACGCCTCCGTCTACGCCGACCGGCTCGGGCGCGCGCAGGGTCTCCTGCGCGAGCGCGGCCTGGCCGGCATCGTCATCGGCCCCGGCCCGGAGCTGGCCTACCTCACCGGCTCCTGGACCTCCTCGCACGAGCGCCTGACCGCCCTGACGGTCACCCCGACGAAGAGCCGGCTGATCGCCCCCGAGACCGACCTGCACTCGCTGGCCGACTCCGCGGTCTCCGAGCTGGACGTCGAGGTGCTCGGCTGGGCCGACGGCGAAAACGCCCACGCCCTGGCCGCCGCGCCCATCCTCGAGGGCGAGGGCGACGCGGACGGCGCCGTCGGACTCGGCGACAGCCTGACCACCCGCCACGTGCTGGCCCTGCAGGAGCTCTTCGCCCCGCGCGAGACCAAGGTCGCCGCCCTGGCCCTGGCCGAGCTGTTCACCCGCAAGGACGCCGCCGAGATCGAGCAGCTGCGCGCCGCCGGCCAGGCCATCGACGCCGTGCACGCGAAGGTCCCGGAGCTGCTGCGCGCCGGCCGCACCGAGGCCGAGGTCGCCGCCGACATCGACAAGCTGATCCTCGAGCGCCACGACGTCGTCGACTTCGTCATCGTCGGCTCGGGCCCCAACGGCGCCAACCCGCACCACGACTTCTCCGACCGCGTCCTCGAGGACGGCGACATGGTCGTCGTCGACATCGGAGGCACCTTTGGCGTCGGCTACCACTCGGACTGCACCCGCACCTACGTCGTCGGCGGCGACCCGGCGAAGCTGCCGGAGGAGGCCCGCTCCATGTACGCCGTGCTCGCCGAGGCGCAGGAGGCCGCCGTCGCGGCCGTGCGACCCGGCGTGACCGCCGCGTCGATTGACGACGTCGCGCGCTCCCGCATCACCGAGGCCGGTTACGGCGAGGCGTACTTCCACCGCACCGGCCACGGCATCGGCCTGTCCACCCACGAGGAGCCGTTCATCATGGCCGGCAACGACCTCGTCCTCGAGCCCGGCATGGCCTTCTCCGTCGAGCCCGGCATCTACCTGCGCGGCCGCTTCGGCGCCCGCATCGAGGACATCGTGGTCGTCACCGAGGACGGCTGCGAGCGCCTGAACGAGGGTCCCCGGGAGCTGCGGTGAGGACCCGCGTGCTCGTCGTCGGCGGCGCCGAGGGGGTCGGCCGCCTGGTCGCCGGCCTCTTCCGCGGCGGCTGGGAGGTGACCACCGTGGTGCCGGCCTCCGTGACCGTCGCCTACGGCCGGGTGCTCACCGGCTACCACGGCGGTGCCGCCGGGCTGGCACGCACCATCGCCGAGGGCCGCATCGAGGTGATCGTCGACGCCGCCGCGTCCTTCGACGCGGAGCTGCACGCCGACACCGCGGAGGCGGCGCGCGCCACCGGGGTGCCGATGGTCGCCTACGCCCCGCCCGCACTGGCCGGCGCGATCAATCTCCCCGACGCGCAGGCCGCCGCGGCCTGGGTCGCCCGCCACGCGCACCACGTGCTCCTCGACTGTGCGGACGGGGTGCTCGACCCGACCGCCTTCGCCGACGACGCCGACAACCTCTACGTCCTGCGCCGCGCGCCCGCCCAGGCCGAGGCGTGGCCCCGCCGCCACCGGGACGTCGCGAGCCTCCCGGACGTCGCAGGCGTCCCGGACTCCTTCCGGGACCAGGGCCAAAAGGACGAAGAGCGCGCCGTGCTGCGCGACAACCAGGTCGACGCCGTCGTCCTGCCCGACACGGGCGAGGCCGCGCACCAGGTCACGCTGGCCGCCGCGGAGTCGCTCGGCGTGCCCGTCGTCGCCGTCGCCCGGCCCGACGTGCTGCCCGCCGTGACCGTCTTCGACTCGCCCGAGGACGTGGTGCGGGCGCTGTGAACCCGCCGGTAGGGTGGGCGACGTGCCTTATCTGATCGTCATCCCGTACCTCGTGATCGAGGCCCTGGCCTTCTGGGCCGTGGCCTCCTGGCTCGGCGTGGGCTGGGCGCTGCTGCTGCTCTTCGCCTTCTTCTTCCTGGGGCTCGGCCTGGCCGGCCTCGAGATGCGCACCATCGCCACCCGCGCCGCCGGCAACCGGGAGCGCCCCGGCAAGGCCGCCGGCGGGATCGGGCTGACCGCCGCCGGGGCCGTGCTCGTCGCCGCGCCCGGCTTCGTGACCACCTTCCTCGGCCTGCTGCTCATCTTCGGGCCCACCCGCGAGCTCATCCGCCGCGGCCTGGCACGGCGCCTGCGCACCTTCCTCGAGGACATGGGCGCGCGCACCTTCGAGGCCACCGCACACTTCGGCCCACGCACCAGCTACGGCTCCTTCAATGACCACGAGGTCATCGACGAGGACGAGATCGAGAAGTTCCGCCGCGAGCTCGACGACTTCGACGGCGACACCGGAGAGAACGGCGACAGCGGCGACGGCAACACCGGCGGCAACAAGGGCACGGACGGCCGGTGAACCCGTACCTGCGCGGCGGCCTGCGCCTGCTCACCGCGATCGCCGGCGGCGTCGCGGTCTACGCCTCCTACGAGCCCACCGGCTGGTGGTGGGCCGCGATCCTCGGCGTCGCCCTCTTCTTCCTCGCGCTGTCGCCGTGGGGCGCGGACCGCCCGAGACTGCGCTTCGGCGCGCTCCTCGGCCTGGGCTTCGGGCTCGGCATCTACCTCGGCGTGCTGCCGTGGATCGGGGAGTTCGTAGGCGCCCTGCCGTACGTCGCCCTCGCCATCGTGCTGGCCTGCTACATCGCGCTCGGCTCGGTCGCACTCACCGCGGTGCTGCGCTGGCGCTTCGGTCTGGCCGCCGCGCCGTTGGTCTACCTCTTCATCGAGTTCTGCCAGTCGACCTTCCCCTTCGGCGGCTTCGCCTGGGTGCGCCTGGCCTGGGGCCAGATCGCCGGGCCCCTGGCCGCCCTGGCCCGCTACGGCGGTCCCGCCCTGGTCACCCTCGCCGTCTGCGCCGTCGGCGCCGCGCTGACCGCCCTCATCCTCGCCGCCTTCCGGCGCCGCCTCAGCCTCGCGGGCGCGGTCTGCGTCGTCGTGGTGCTCGCCGCCGGCCTCGGCGCCGGCACCCGGCTCGACCCCGAGGACACCCGGATCGGCCAGACCCGTGCGGCGGCGATCCAGGGCAACGTGCCGCGCATGGGGCTGGACTTCAACGCCCAGCGCCGCGCCGTGCTGGCCAACCACGTCCGCGAGACCGAGCGGCTGGCCGCCGAGGACGTGGACCCGGACATCGTCATCTGGCCCGAGAACGCCTCCGACGTCAACCCCTTCCTCGACTCCAGCGCGCGGGCCATGATCGAGTCCGCCGTCGCCGCCGTCGACGCGCCGATCCTGGTGGGCACGCTCACCCGCGACGAGGTCGGCGCCCGCAACACGATGGTCGTCTTCGACCCGCACGGCGTCGGCGACCACCACGACAAGAAGTACCTGCAGCCCTTCGGCGAGACGATGCCGATGCGCGACTTCTTCCGGCTCTTCTCCGACTACGTCGACCAGGCCGGCGACTTCAAGCCCGGCGACGGCGACGGCACCGTCCACATGCGCGGCGTCAACGTCGGCGTGGCCACCTGCTACGAGGTCATCGTCGACGCCGCCTACCGCGACGCCGTGCACGCCGGCGCCGAGATCCTCGCCACACCGACGAACAACGCCACCTTCGGCTTCACCGACATGACCTACCAGCAGCTGGCCATGTCGCGGATGCGCGCCATCGAGCTCGACCGCGCAGTCGTCGTGGCCGCGACCTCGGGTGTGTCCGCCATCGTGACCCCCGACGGCACCGTCACCGACCAGACCGCCATCTTCGAGCACGACCACCTCGTCGCCGACCTGCCGCTCAAGCGCGGGCTGACCCCGGCGGCCAGGTGGGGGAGGGCCTTCGAGTGGACGGCGGTTATGATGGGCGGTGCCCTCGCGGCCCTCGCACTGTTCACCGTCAGAAGGAGAACCCACCGTCGTGGCACCAAGTGACAGCACCCTGGTCATCATCCCGACCTACAACGAGCTGGGCAACCTGCCCCTCATCACCTCGCGGCTGCGCACCGCCGAGCCCGAGGTGCACGTGCTCGTCGTCGACGACAACAGCCCCGACGGCACCGGCGAGAAGGCCGACGAGCTGGCCGCGGCCGACGACCACATCCACGTCCTGCACCGGGAGGGCAAGGGCGGCCTGCTCGGCGCCTACCTCGCCGGCTTCGAGTGGGGTCTCGAGCGCGACTACCAGGTCCTCTGCGAGATGGACGCCGACGGCTCGCACGCCCCGGAGCAGCTGCACCTGCTGCTCGAGCAGATCGACGAGGGCGCGGACCTCGTCATCGGCTCCCGCTACATCGAGGGCGGCAAGGTGGTCAACTGGCCGAAGAAGCGCTGGATCCTCTCCCGCGGCGGCAACATGTACATCTCGCTGGCGCTGGGCACCGGCCTGACCGACACCACCGCCGGCTACCGCGCCTTCCGCCGCGAGGTCCTCGAGCAGCTCGACCTCGACCAGCTCTCCGCGGCCGGCTACATCTTCCAGGTCCACCTCGCCTGGCTGGCCGTCGAGGCCGGCTTCGACGTCCGCGAGGTGCCGATCACCTTCACCGAGCGCGAGATCGGCGAGTCCAAGCTCTCCGGCAGCTTCGTCGGCGACAGCCTCGCCGTCGTGACCAGATGGGGCCTGAAGCACCGCGGCCGGCAGCTGCGCGACCTGGTCTCCGAGATGGCCAAGCTCGGCGGCCACGCCATCAGCGAGCGCCGCCGCAAGTCGCGCAACCTGCGCAACTTCTAGCGCGCTCCGGTGCGCCCCGGCGCGCCCGGGCGCACTCGCGCAACGTGAATTGCCGACGCCGCGCAACGCGACGTCGGCAATAAAAAGACCCCGTGGGAGTACCACGGGGTCTTCTCCGGTTGAGGGCGTCGAGGGCTACTTCTTGCCCTCCTCCTTGTCCTTCTGCGCCTTCAGCCGCGCGGCGGAACGGCGGCGCTTGCGCAGGTGCTCGATGCGCTCCTCGAGCAGCTCGTCGAGCTCCTCGATGGAACGACGCTCGCGCAGCATGTCCCAGTGGGTGCGCGGCGGCTTGGCGGGCTTGGACTCGACGCCCTCGCCCTCGACGAGGGTGCCCATCTGGCCGTTCTTGCACAGCCAGGACTCGGGGATCTCCGCGTCTTCGGCGAAGGGGACCTCGAAGATCTCGCCGGAGTCGGTGCGGTACTTCACCATCTGGCGCGGAGCCAGGTCGTGGTCGCGGTCAGTCTCGTAGGAGACGGCGCCCATGCGGCTGCCACGGAGCACGCGGTCGGCCATATTCGCATCAGTCCTTTACTCGATCCCTTATTCCAGACGCTCAAGTATAACGCCCCACGGGTCTGGTTTGTTCCCGGGTGGGCTAGACTGTGTGCGTGCCAGACACCCCCGCCACACCGGACAACCGGCGCCGTCGTCCCACGACGTGCCAGTGGTGCGGTAAGGCGATCGAGAGCAGCGGCCGGGGGCGACCCCGCAAGTACTGCAGCGCCACCTGCCGCCAGCGCGCCTACGAGCAGCGGCACAACCTCTCCGGAAGACCCATCCCGGCCGACGCCGTGGTGATCACCCCGGAGCGGGCGGAGCAGCTGCGCGACGGCCTGTTCGAGGTCCGCTGCGCCGCGGAGGACGTGGCGACGGCCGCCGGCGAGGGTGCCGGGGCCGCGGAGCTCGAGGGGCTGTGCTCGGAGCTGGTGGCTCTGGCGAGGAGAGTCGAGAAGCTGAGGTAGTCGATGCTGAAGAACCGGAAGTTCGTGATCACCGCCTTCGTCGTGGCGATCGTGCTGATCGCCGTCGTCGGCGTGGTGCCCGCGGTCATATCCGCCTTCACCGGCCCCGGGGTCAAGACCGAGGGCCTGACCGACGAGCACGCCAAGCCCGCCGAGGTCAGCCTCGACGGCGACTGGGAGGTCGTGCGCAACCGCGGCGACAACGCCACCTCCGTCGGCTTCACCTTCCCGGAGCTCCTGCCCGGCGACCGCCGCGTGACCTCCGGGTCCACCCAGCAGATCACCGGCGGCGTGCGCGTCGAGGACGAGAAGCTCGTCGACGGCACCGTCACCGTCGACATGAACACCATCGAGTCCGACAACGAGCGCCGCGACATCAACGTCCGCAACAAGATCTTCGAGACGGACAAGTTCCCGACCTCCGAGTTCCGCGTCACCGAGCCCGCCGACCTCTCGGGGGTGCCCGACGACGGCAACGCCGGCGAGGTCGAGCTCACCGGCGAACTGACCATCCACGGCGTCACCCGCGAGGTCACCGCGCCGTTCAAGGTGCTGCGCGACCGCGATCGCGTCGTCGTCTCCTCGACGATCCCGGTCAACCGGCTCGACTACGAGGTCGAGACCCCCGACTTCGTCGCCGCCACCATCGACGAGCAGGGCGAGATCAACATCCGTCTGACCCTGAGGCAGCCCTGATGCTGCCGCGCATGATCCCCTGGCTGTGGGTGCGCCTGGCCATCGTCATCGCCTTCGGCATCTGGCTGACCACCACCGAGGTCGCCTGGCTCTCGCTCGTCTGTGTCCTCCTCGCGGCGCTGACCGGCTGGCAGCTCTACACGGCGTACCGGGCGCGGTAGGGGGCTCGGCGAGGTGTCCGTGCACGTGGAGCGGGCCCAGGTGCTGGGTCACCGCCTGCGTGTACAGGGGCTGCTGCCTCGCTCCGCGGCCTGCCTCGGCGCCTTCCAGGACAGCCCACCGTCGTCCGCCGCACAGGCGTCCGCCGTGCGCGGCGTCGTCAATCCCCGGCCCGTACGCACCTGGGCGATGCGGGGCGCGCCCTTCGTCTTCGACGCCGCCGACCTGCCCGTCTACACCCTCGGCGCGCTGCCGCCCACGCCCGAGGGCCGCCTGCGCCTGATCCGCGGCGTCGGCCCGCACCTCGCAGCGCTCGGGCTCTCGGTTGACGAGGCCCGCGAGCTCGTCTCCGCGCAGCTGCCGGAGGTGCTCGCCGGACGGCGCGTCGCCATCGACGAGCTCGGACGGGAGCTCGCCGCCGCCGTCGAACCGTCGCTCGGCGCCTCCGCTGTCCGGGTGTGGCGCTCGGAGGGCCCGCACGCGGCCGGCCAGCCCGTCGGCGAGGCCGTCGTCCACTTCCTGCTGCGCCTGTGCTGCCTGCGCGGCGAGCTCGCCTTCGCGCCCCGCGAGGGGGACAAGGCGCCGTTTGCGCTGCTCACCGAGTTGATTGACGACGTCCCGGGCGTCGGCGTCCGTGCCGACGGGGCGGGTGCTGCCGCCGGTGCTGCCGCACGCGCCGAGTTGGCGCGGCGCTTCCTGCACGTCTACGCGCCCGCCAACCGCGGCGACTTCGCGACGTGGCTGGGGGTGCGTTCGAAGGACGCGGAGGGGTGGTCGGCGCTCGCCGACGAGCTGGTGCCCGTGCGCTACGGCGGCCGGCGCGTCTACGCGCTCGAGGAGGACGTCGCGGCTCTGGAGTCGGCGGCGGATCCGGCGGAGGCCGAGGCGGCCGAGCCTGGGTCGACGCTGTGCCTGCTGCCGTCCTCGGACCCCTATCTGCAGGCTCGCGACCGCGCGACGATCGCGGGGGAGGAGCACCACAAGGCGATCTGGCGTCCGGTCGGCGCCCCGGGTGCGGTGGTCGTCGCCGGCCGGGTGGTCGGTGTCTGGCGGCCGCGCACGCGCTCGGGGCGGTTCACTGTGAGAGTTTTCTGGTTCGGCTCGGGTGGTCCCGGAGATGCCGGTAGTTCTGTACAGAAGGCCACGGGACAGGCCGTGGGGCAGGCGGGGCAGGCCTCGTCGAAGGTCGTGGAGCAGGCCTCGCGGAAAGCCTTGGAGCAGGCCTGCGAGCGCGAGGCGCACCTGCTGGCCGAGGCGCGGGGCGCTGATCTGGCGGGCGTGGTCTTCGAGGCGCAGTGATCTACTGCAAGCCGTCTCAGCATCGGCGGTCAGGCCGGCCCGGCCCCTCGACCAATGGCCTCGCCTTCCGCGTTGCAGTGACCTACTGCGCCACTCCGGAGAGCTTCAGCCATCACGATGAAGTACCCCACTGCAGAGTCTCGGTCGCGGCCGGCCTCGCCTCGGTGCAGTGATCCACTGCAAGGTCCTCGGGGTCAGATACGGGAGGGGTCGGGGATGGGCCAGACTGGGGTGGTGCAGTGATCTACTACTCACCTTGCGCCGGCCGTTGCGCCCCGCCGCCAGTCCCTCGACTTCCTTGCAGTGACTCACTGCAACCCCCACCCAGTCCCCGTTGCCGCCCGCCCCCTCACCACCGATGCAGTGACCTACTGCAAACCTTGAGCCGGCAGCTGCGCCCCACCGGTCACGAGAGTCCGCTAACCCCTCGACCCCGTTGCAGTGATCCACTGCAGGATCCGGGCGGCACTGGCGACACCACAGACCGTCACCCACTCAACCCCGGCGCAGTGATCTACTGCAGGCTCCATCCAGTCCCGCCGATGTCGGCTTCGGGACGGCGGTGCAGTGACCCACTGCAACACCACAACCCAGACACGAGCCCACACTTCACCCGAAAATCACAGCCCACATTCGAACACACCAGCGACCCCCGTCACACCCCTCCACTACACTGAAACCCGAACACAAAAGACACAACAAAACACCAGCACAAGACAGATAACCAGGGGGTAGAAAGGACCATGCGACACCACCGAGGACAACAAAAAGGCCACCACAAAGGATCGAACACCCACCTCAGAAAGAGGCTCGGCCTCCGACGGGCCGGCCGCACGATGGCCGGGCAGGCAACCTGCCGGCGCCAACGCATCGCCGCCAAGAAGATCAAGACCAGACTGCGCGCCCGCCGAGCCGACCGCGACAAACGCGAAGAAGAACTACGCCTCATGCGGGCCAACCGGTGGCGGGGAAACCAGACCCCCGCAGGACACGTCCCACCGAAAGACGGCACCAACCCACCCAACTACTTCTCCAATACCGACCAGACCGACCCGGTGGCGGTGAAAAGCCGGCTGAAGCGTCGCCTCGACTACGAGATCTGGATGGACAACCAACCCCGGGTAAATGAGACCATCACCGCCTACTCGACACGCATGGCCGCCTCCACCGCAGTCAGCCGCTACACCATCAAAGACTCCTACGTGACATCGCTCGGCGCCTACATCGACAAACTGCCCAGACTTAAGGCGCTGCAGGAGATGCTGTTCCACATCGAGGTCGGATCGCTTCGCACCATCGGGGCGGCCGTCATGGCCGTAAAAGACCCCGAGATACTGGCGAGGATCGATGAGGGCATCACCGACTTCCTCACCCCGACAGCACCCAGGCAGGCGCTTCCCACCACCTCGAAGATCAGTGACAAGATCAACGAACTGGTCAACCTCTACGACCCTAAGATCCGCCTTCCCAGAGACTTCGACGACGACGGCAAACCCGCACCGGTGCCCGGCATCTTCGAAACGGACGACTCGATTGCCGGGGTGACCGAGTACCGCATCACCCTGCCGGATGATCAGGCCAGCATCCTCAACAGTGTGCTGCAGGCGAAATCGATCTCCGATAAGACGAGTCTGACTGAGGCGTTCTACGACACGTTGACCGACAACACCACCGTCACGGTCACCAAGTGGGTCTACCAGGCAGCGGACCTGACCGACGCGCCGATGTGGCTGCCGGGTGCGGGCTGGCTGTCGCCTGCCGCGCAGGCCCGGTGGGAGGAGATGGTCACCGTCGTCAAAGACGCCACCTTGGGCCGGCAGGAGGAAACCCAGGCCCATGATCCGACGATGGGACTGGACGCCTGGCTGACCGGTGTGCACGACTCCTGCTCAGGCCCGTCGTCGACGACGAAGACACCTGACACCCAGTTCGAGCACCGCATCCCACACGAGGAGGGCGGGGCCACCGCGTTGGACAACGCGTCAAGGGTGTCGCAGCACTGGCACAACCTGAAGACCGACGGGCAGGTCAAATACCTCCATGATCCGGTCACGGGGATGACGGTGTGGTTGTTGCCGGGCAACATCTTCCAGGTCAGTGTGCCGGATGGTCCTTTGACGCCGGGTGGGGCGCGGTTGGCGATGACGGTCTCGGAGCATCGGCGGCAGGCGGAGGAGCGGGCCAGGGCTCGTGGTGAGGCGAGGCGGGCTGTGCATAACGAGAAGATCGGTTACGACCCGGCAGCCCCGGTGCCGTTCTGAGCCCGTGGCCGGCTGAGGGAGAGCACCGCGCGACCGTAGGGTCGGTCTCCGACGGCGACCGACGGGACGTCGGAAATTGACGGAGAGGAGGGGAGTGGTCAGTGACCGGGACGGTGAGGGGCCGCCTTGGGGCGGCCGGCGATCTCGAGCACGTCGTCGACGTGGACGAGGGCGCTGCGGCGGTGCGCGACGACGATGACGGTGACGTCCTCGAGGCGGGCGAGCATGTCCGTCAGTTCCTTCTGGCCGAGCGCGTCCTGGTGGCTCGTGGCCTCGTCGAGGATGAGGATCCGCGGCGAGCGGGCGAGCACCCGGGCGAGGCCGACGCGCTGCTGCTGTCCGCCGGAGAGTTCCTGGGCCTGAGCGTCGAGGGAAATCTCGCGGGCGTGCGCGGCGACGAGGGCACGGCGGGCGTCCTCCTCGCTGAGCTCGGGCTGTCCCATGCGCAGGTTGTCGAGCACGCTGCCACGCAGGATGGCCGGCGACTGCTCGACGAGCCCGACCGCGTTGCGCAGCTCCCTGGTCGCGACGTCGCGGACGTCGACCTCGCCGTCGGTGCCGGTGAGCACCACGCGCCCGGACTCCGGGTCCAGGAGACGCACCAGCGCCGAGACCAGCGTCGACTTGCCGCCGCCCGAGGGGCCGACGACGCCGAGGCTGCCGCCGGCGGGGACCTCCAGCGAGAGATCGTCCACCACCGGGCCGTGGCCGTAACCGAGGGAGACCGACTCGAGGCGCAGGCCCAGAGGACCGTCGGGAAGTGGACGGGGATCCGCGGGCTCGGGGATCTCGACGGGCCGGTCGATCTCGGCGAAGTACCGGCGCGCGGAACTGAGGGCGATCGGCAGCATGCGGGCGAAGCCCTCGACACCGTCGAAGACGGGCCCGAGCGCCAGCACGACAGCGACAGCGGTCAGGCTGCCGGTCGCCCACCACATAAGGCCGGCGCCCAGCCAGGGCCAGATGGTGGCCAGCCCGCGACGCAGGCCGTTGACCAAGCCGGTCGCGGTGACGTCGCGGGACAGGCGGTCCTCGACCGAGGCGAGGCCGCGCAGGCGGGCCGGCCCCGCGCCCAGGGAGGCGATCTCCTCGCGACCGCGGGCGTCCTCGCTCATGCGCTGGGCGATCTCGGCTCGCAGAGCCGACTCCGAGCCGCTGCGCCGGATGAACGGCAGCGCCCAGCCGAGCGCGAGGCAGGCGACGAGCACCACGAGGGCACCCGTGCCCGCGGCGGGATCGACCGCGCCCCAGACGAGTGCCGCGACGGTGGCGACCGCCGCGCAGGCCGTGGGGGCGAGAGTGTGCGCGAAGAACACCTCGACGAGGTTGATGTCGCGCGTGGCCACGGCCATCACCCGACCGCCGGCGGCCCCGCCGGGGGCGGCACCGCGGGCCACGAGGGCGTCGTAGAGGCTGACCCGCATGCCCGCGAGCAGGCGGAATGCCGCGGAGTGGCCACAGACCTGCTCGGCCCAGCGGCAGCCGGCACCCAGCAGGGCGAAGAGCACCATCCCGAGGATAAAGCCGCCGAGACCGAAGTCCGGGCGTGTCGAGTAGACCCACGCGGGGAAGATGATGAGGCCCGCCGTGCCCGCCTGCGAGAGCACCCGGAAGAAGGCGGAGGCGGTCAACTGCGCGCGGGCGCGGCCGGCCAGACGGAGAAGTCGGGGGATCATCGGAGGGCCTCCTCGCTGGTACGGGCCGCGTCCAGGAACGCGGCGGGGTCGGTCAGCTCGCCGTCGACGACGGCGACCACGGCGTCGACGTCCTCGGTCTCGGCGACACGGTGGGTGACCTCGATGATCGTGGCGCCCGTGGACCTCGCGGTCGCGCGCACCGCGGCGGCGGTGTCCCGGTCGAGATTCGCGGTCGGCTCGTCGAGAAGCAGGATGCCGGCGCCCTGGAGCAGGCCGCGGGCGATGGCCACGCGGGCGGTCTCGCCACCCGAGAGCCCGCGTCGTTCGGAGATCGGCCGGTCGAGGTCGAAGTTCAGCCCGACGGCGTCGGCCACCTCACGAAGGTGGCTCGGGGGATACCCGTGACCGGCGAGATCGAGGTTCTCCGCGAGCGTCCCGGTGAAGAGCACCGGCCGCTGCGGCACGTAGCAGCACACGGCGGCGAGCTCGTCCCGGGAGACCGCCCGCCCGTCGACGAGGACCTCCCCCTCGGCGGGCAGCAGGCCGCCGAGCGCGAGCAGCAGCGTCGACTTGCCGGCGCCGCTCGGACCCACCACGGCGAGGTGCGACCCGGCGGGAACCTGCAGGTCAGAGACCCCGAGTACAGGGCGTTCACCGCGCTCGACCCGCAGGTCACGCACGGTGACGGAGGGCGCGGCGGTGAGCTGCGGGACGTCGGCAATCTCGGGCCGGGAGGCGGTGCCGAGCAGCGCCCGGATCTTCCTCAGCGCGGCCTTGCCGGACGCGCCGGTGTAGAAGGTGCGGCCCATGTCGTTGACGGGGGCGATGACCAGGCGCGCGAGCAGCACGCAGGCGAGCGCCTGGGCGGGGGAGAAGGCGCCCGTGTGCAGCAGGAAGAGTCCCGCGGCCGCGGCGACGGTCATCGTGGCCAGGCCGAATGCACCGTCGGTGACGAGGATCATGACCTGGTTGCGGTAGAGCAGGCCGATGACCTTGCTGCGCATGCGCTCGGCGAGACCGGCGATCTGGGCGCGGCGCTGCGGGGTAGCGTTCAGGATCAGCGCGCTGCGCAGACTGCGGACACCCGCGAGGAACGCGCCGGCGAGCATCCCCGAGGCCCGCCCGTAACCGGCGCCGGCGCCCTTGAGACCGCGCACGGCCCACGCGACCAGAACCGGCACCATCAATGTAGTGAGGAGCAACAAACCGGCGACGGGCCACGAGAGACCGAGGCCGATGAGGAGGAGGACGCACAGGGGCGCGAGGCCGGCGGCGACGAGCGGGCCGAGGTACGTGACCGTGTAGACGGAGGCCTTCTCGGCGGACTCGGTGGCCGCCTGGATGAGGTCTGCGTCGTCGTCGCGGTCGACCTCGAGGTTGGCGGCGGCGAGCTCGGTGCGCCAGCGTCGTTCCTGCGCGGCGCGCAGCCGGTCCGGGAGGATCTGCTCGAGGACGGCCAGTGCGACGGCCAGCGCCAGGACGCCGACGGCGACGGTCACGCGGGTCGCGTCGGCGCCGTGGTCGATGATCGACGCGCCGGCGAGGACCACGCCGCCGAGCGCGGTGACGCGGGCGGTGATGACTCCGACGAGGAGCCATCCGAAAGTTAGAATGTCGTGCACGGGCGTCAGTGTAGCCTCGGTTCGCGGCGACGCCCGTGAGGGCACCCCGGCGCGGTGACGCTCGCGGCCGTCCGGGTGTGGATATTCCGTTTATTATCGTCACAGTGACGTATTTAGGGTGAGTGGCCGGTCGTGGGCGAGTGGGGTATCTGGGGCGGTTTCCGGGGCTTCCGGGGTTTCCGGGGGATTGACGACGTCCCGGTGGCCGGCGCGGGCAGTTCCGTGCGGGTCGGCGGGTTGAGGGGTGGCAGCGGGTTCGCCTGCGGGATGGGCAGACCGGAGGCTGAGGGGCGAAGAATCGACTCCAGCGCGGACCACTGATTCCTGGACGGAGAACTGAACCCGGAGTCAGAGTCCGGATGCCGCCGCGGAGTGTCGGCACATCCGGAACGGGCCAGGCATGCGAGGCGAGAGTCTGACTGCGGAGCTGAAGCTACGTGACGGGCGGACACCCGAAGGGCCAAGAGCGGCTGCATGACCGCCAGAGGCGCCAGAGGCCAGCCACAACGCGTAACCGCACGCGAAAGACCAACTCTCCGTAATTGTCCGATAATGTACATTATGTCATTTCGGCGTGGCTGCCGCTCTCCCGCCGAGCACCATGACCGTCACGACGATCTGCGGTATGACGAGGACGACGAGGAACGCCGGGACCGTCGTGAGGCTGAGCGCCCGGACCAGCGCCGAGAACGCGGCCCCGCCGGCCATCTGGATGAAGAAGAACAGCCCCGCGGCCACGCCCGGGTAATCGAGCTCGAGGCCCAGGAGCCCCGCCTGGGTGAACGGGATCGTCGCCCCGACGCCGATGAACGTCACCGCCATCGCCGCGACGACGAACACGGGACGCTCCGTCGCCCCGAACATCCCGAACATCCCGAACGCCCCGAGCACCGCGAGCAAGAGCGCGCCGGCGACGCCCACGACGCCGAGTCCGAGCCCGCGGACGACGGCGCGGGACGCGTCCGAGGCACGCTTGACCAGCATGCTGCCGGAGAGATACCCGAGCGCCGGGACCGCCATGAGCGCGCCGTAGGCCACCGGCGGCTGCCCCAGCAGGTCCTGCAGGATCGTCGTCGACGAGCTGACGAAGCCGAAGTAGGTCATCCACACCAGCGAGATCGCGCTTGCGTACCAACGGAAACTCGCGGACGAGAGCGCCTGGCCGAGCGCCCCCGCGAACCGCCGCGGCGTGGGCAGCCGAGGGTTGTCCGCCACTGCCCCGCCGAGCAGCAGGATGAGCGGGACGAGCGCGACCGCGAAGACGGCGAGCACCAGGAAGAGGGCGCGCCAGTCGAGGACCCGAGTGGCCAGTCCCCCGACCAACGGCGACAGCGACGGCGTGAGCGAGATGACCATGGACATCGAGGTCAGCACGCTGATCCGGCGGTCCGCCGGATACCGGCGCTGCACGATGATCCGGCACAACACCGTCGTCGAGGTGCCACCCAGGGCCTGCAGGAAGCGGCTGAGGCCGAGGAAGGCGACCGTCGGCGCGAATGCGGCGAGCACGCAGCCCACGGCGAAGAGTCCGAGCCCCAGCGCCTGCAGGCGGGTCGCGTCGAACCGGTCCGCGAGTGTCCCGGAGACGAACATGCTCACCGCGTAGCCGACCATGTAGACGGTCAGCGTGGCCTCGACGGCGGCGACCGAGGTGCCCAACTCCCCCGCGATCGCCGTGTTCGACGGGTTGGCCAGCGTCAGCCCGAGCTGCGGGACCATGACGACCAGGAGCAGGATCCAGGCCGCCCTGGGCGGTGTGCGGTTCGGGGCCACGGCGTGACCTTCCCTTTTCCGGGTTTTGGGATGGGCGTCACATTAGCACCGGGGCGCCGGCTTCAGGACCGCGACCCGCGGTTCGACCCCGTGCTCCCCTCCTCACCTGAACCCCGTGCTCCCCTCCTCTCCTGAACACTGTACAGTTTGGTCCATGAGCACAGAAGCATGGGACGCGGCACGCATCGAGGCCGTCGACCGCCGGCACGTCTGGCACCCCTACGCGCCGAGGGCGCGGGCGGAGTCGAACGTGCCGGTGCGCTCGGCGCGCGGAACGAGGCTGACACTCGCCGACGGCCGGGAGGTCATCGACGGCATGAGCTTGTGGTGGTCCGCCTGCCACGGGCACTGCCACGAGCACCTGCGCGAGGCCGCGCACCGCCAGATCGACACGATGAGCCACGTCATGTTCGGCGGGCTGACCCACCAGCCGGCCGCGGAGCTGGCCGAGCGCCTCGTCCACTTCGCCGGCGGCGGGCTCGACGCCGTCTTCTACTCCGACTCCGGCTCGGTCTCCGTCGAGGTCGCCCTCAAGATGGCGCTGCAGTGCCAGCGCGGGCGTGGACTCCCCCGGCGCGACCGGTTCCTCACCTGGCGCGGCGGCTACCACGGCGACACCCAGGGCCCGATGAGCGTGACCGACCCCGACGGCGGCATGCACTCGCTGTGGGCCGGCACCCTGACCCCGCAGGTCTTCGTGCCCGCTCCCCCGCCCCGCGGCAGTGACGGGGACACGCGCGCGGCCTACCTCGCCGGCGTCGAGCGCGAGATCCGCGAGCGCAACGCCACCGAGCACGGCATCGCCGGCATCATCGTCGAGCCCGTCGTCCAGGGCGCGGGCGGCATGCGCTTCCACGACCACGAGCTCGTCCGCGGCCTCGGGGAGGTCTGCCGGCGCACCGGGACGCTGCTCATCCTCGACGAGATCGCCACCGGGTTCGGGCGCACCGGCGAGACGCTCGTGTGCACCGCCGCCGGGGTCCACCCGGACATCCTCTGCCTGGGCAAGGCGCTGACCGGCGGGTTCATGAGTTTCGCGGCGACGATGACCACCGCGGAGGTGGCCGCCGCCGTCGACACCCCGGCCGGCGGCGGCGCGCTGATGCACGGGCCGACCTTCATGGGCAACCCGCTGGCCTGCGCGGTCTCACTGGCCGCGCTCGACCTCACCGAGTCCGGCTACTGGCGCGAGCGGGTCCCGCGCATCGCCGCGCTGCTCACCGAGGGCCTCGCGCCGCTCGCCGACGACCCGAATATCGCGGACGTGCGCGTCCTCGGGGCCATCGGCGTCGTCGAGGGCGTCACCGAGTGGCCGGCGCAGGCGACGCGGACCCTGCTCGAGCACGGCGTGTGGCTGCGCCCCTTCGGGCGGCTGCTCTACACGATGCCGCCCTTCGTCAGCACGGACGAGGACGTCGAGACAATCACCGCGGCGATGCGCGCGGTCGTCGGAAATCAGGAGGTCAAGGCATGATCATCGCGGTGACGGGAACGGGGACGGACGTGGGCAAGACGGTGACCACGGCGGCGCTGGCGGCGTTCTGGGCGCAGCGGTGCCCGGTGACCGTGGTCAAGCCGGTGCAGACCGGCGACGATGACGACCTCGCCGAGGTCGCCCGCATGAGCGGGGTGAGCGACACGGTCCGCTTCGCCCGCGCGCCCGAGCCGTTGGCGCCGGTGACGGCGGCGCGGCGTGCGGGCGTGGAACTGCCCCCGCTTGACGACGTCGCGCGACGCACCCGGGCGCTGGACGCGCCCGACTCCGTGGTGCTCGTCGAGGGCGCGGGCGGGCTGCTGGTCGAGCTCGGCGAGGGCTGGACGCTGGCGGACCTGGCCGGGCGGCTCGGCGCGCCGGTGGTGGTGGCCACCCGCACGGTGCTGGGCAGTCTCAACCACCTGGGGCTGACCCTCGAGGCGCTGGCCACCCGGGGCCTCGACTGCCTGGGTGTGGTCGGCTCCCGGGTCTCCCCCGACCCCGACCTGGCCGAACGCTGCACGGTCGCGGAGCTGCGTGAGCGGGAGGACTGGCTCGGCGAGCTGACCGACGGCGCCGCGCAGCGGCCGGCGGCACAGTTGGCGGCGGCGCTGGACGCCGAGCGGTTGCTTTCCCGCGCCGCCCGCTAAACTGACTGCATGGCTGAAGAGCGCGAGAATCTGACCTACGAACGATTCGGGACCGCGGTGCGCGAACTCGCCCGCCAGGTGCTCGACGAGTACCAACCCGACGTCATCCTCTCCATCGCCCGCGGTGGCCTGCTCATCGGCGGCGCCCTCGGCTACGCGATGGACATCAAGAACGTCTCGGTGATCAACGTCGAGTTCTACACCGGTGTCAACGAGCGCCTCGAGCAGCCCGTGATGCTCCCCCCGACGCCGAAGGCCGTGGACCTGACGGGCATGAAGGTGCTCATCGCCGACGACGTCGCCGACACCGGCGAGACGCTGCGCCTGGTCCAGGAGTTCTGCGCGGCCACCGTCGTCGAGTCGCGCACCGCGGTCATCTACAAGAAGCCCCACTCGGTCATCGAGCCGGACTTCGTGTGGAAGGAGACCGACCAGTGGATCAACTTCCCCTGGTCGGTCCTGCCGCCGGTCACCTCGGACGTCGAGAAGCCGTAGCCTCCCGACGCCGGGTGAGAGGCCCGGCTAAGCGCCCGGCGTGATGCGGCCCTCGAGGTCCGCCGGGCCGATCTTTCCGGCCTGCGAGTCGGCGATGGTCTCGAGCGCCGTGCCCACGGAGTCCCAGGTGTTCCAGTTGAGCACGCCGCGCACCTCGTGGCCGTCGAGGTAGTAGATCACGGCGGCGGTGTGGTCGTCGTTCCAGAACTCCCGGGTCTCCAGCCCGGTGTCGAGCAGGCCGACGGCCTCGTAGCCGTCGTCGAAGAGGTCCGAGAAGAACATCGGGGTGTCCGTGTACTCGGTGTGCGCGCCGGCCATGTTCGCCCCGGCCGTCTTCCCGGTGCCGCCGGCGTTGACCACGTGCTCGACGCGGCGGCGCCCGAAGAGCGCGTCCGGGAAGGCGGCGATGTCGCCGGCCGCCCAGACGTCGACGGCGCTGGTCGCCATGGTCGCGTCCACGCGCACGCCGCCCTCGGCGGTCGCCAGGCCGGCGTCCTCCGCCAGCTCGACGGCGGGGTCCGCACCCAGGGCGAGCACCACGACGTCGGCAATCACCTTGCGTCCGTCCTCGGCGACGACGGTCGGGCGCTCCGGGTCGGCGACGTCGACGCTCCCGGCGCGGAAGCCGGACTCGAGGGTGATCCCCTTGCCGCCGTAGACCTCGGAGACGTGGGTGGCGATAGAGTCGGGCAGCATGTGCGCGAGCAGCTTCTCGTCCGGGAAGCAGAGCGTGACCCGCGCGCCGACGTTGCTCAGCCCCGCGGCGAGCTCGGAGCCGATGTAGCCGCCGCCGACGACGGCGACCTCGGTGCCCTCGGAGATCAGCGGGCGCAGGGCGACGAAGTCCTCGGTCTCGCGCAGCGTGAGCACGCGCGGGCTCTCGGGCTGGTCCGGCAGCCGGCGCGCCCGCGAGCCCGTGGCCAGCAGGAGACGGCCGTAGGAGATCTCGCGGCCCTCGACGGTGACGGTGTGGCGCTCCGGGTCCAGCGCGGTCGCGTGGGCGTCATTGACGACGGTCGCGCCCGTGCGCTCGGTGCCCAGGTAGACGTCGGTGAGTTCCTTGTCGGGGTCCATCCAGAGCGTCTTCGAGAGCGCGGGGCGGCCCACCGGCGGGTGCTGCGAGCCGTTGACGACGAGCACCTCGGTCTCGGGGGCGGCGTCGAGGATGGCGCGGACGGCGGCGTCGGCCGCCTCACCCCCGCCGACGATGACGTGCGGGTAGGAGTCCTTCAGCTGTGAGACATCGGTCATGGGACCGAGTGTAGGTGCGAATCAGCGGCGACCGCGGCGGTGGCGGTGCACGGCGGTCAGCTGCACCAGGTCGAGCATGCCGAGGTCGACGAGGGCCCGGCGCAGCGCGAACTGGTAGCGCCACAGCCGGCGGAAGACGGCGTCGAAGCCCTCGGCGGCGGCCTCGCGGTGGTGCGCGGCGAAGGTCTCCTCCTGCAGGCGCAGGGTCTCGCCCAGATGCGAGCCGAGGTGGCGCTCGGCGACGACGCGCAGCGCCGAGCCGCGGTCGAAGCGCCGGTAGAGGTCCGTGAGCGGCGGGTGGTCGAGTGCGGGCCACAGGTAGGCGCGCAGCGGGTCGAGCGCGCGGCGGGCCGTCGCGGTGGTCTTGTCGGTGGCCACCACGGTCTGCATCGCGAGTCGCCCGCCGGGGGCGAGCAGGTGGTCGACGGCGGTGAGGAAGGCCGGGCGGTCCCTGGCGGAGAGCTGCTCGTAGCGCTCGACGGAGACGACGGCGTCGTAGCGGCCGCGCCAGCCGACGGGAACGGCGGAGTCGATGAGCTCGGTGGCCACCGAGTCGCGCACGCCGGCCAGGGTGAGCTGCTCGACGGTGGCCTCGAGGTGGGCGCGGTCGGCGGTGAGCGTGTCGACGGTCGCGCGGCGCTCGGCGGCGGCCACCGCCAGCGCCGAGCCGGTGCCCGGGTACTCCAGCAGGTGGGTGCCGGGGTGGCAGTCCACGGCGTCGAGCAGCAGCTCGAGCGCGCCGCGCTGGGCGGGGCCGAGGTCGGGGCGGGCGACGTCGACGGGCGCGGAGTGCTCGGTGACGTCGACGAAGTGGCGGGCGGGCTCGTCGCCGTGCCCGGCGCCGCGCACGAAGGACTCCACGGCGGTGCGCACGGTCGTCGGCACCCCGGAGCTGAACGCGCCGGCGGCGAAGGTGACCTGGTCGCCGGAGCTGAACTTGACCAGCTCGGCGGGCAGCTCGGCGCCCTGGTAGTCGCCGGGTTCGACGCGCGGGCGCGCGCCGACGGCCGGGCGGTAGCCGGTGGAGATCAGCGCGCGCAGCACGGCCGCGAGGTCCTCGGCGTGCCACTCCCCGGCCATGAAGGACTCGGCGAGGCCGAGCCAGCCGGAGGTGCCCAGGCGGGCGAAGAGCTCCTCGTGCTCGACGACGAGGTCCGGGGAGCCGGCGGGGTCGAGGGAGAGACCCGCCTTCGCGCAGGCGTCGGCGAAGCGCGCCTCCGCGCGGCGGGCCCGGACACGGGCGACGGTGCCGGCGGGGACGCGGGCGACCCCGGGCCAGCGGCCGGGGTCGATGCTCTCGAGATGCTCGCTCGTCATGACGTGTCAGAGATTACCCGGCGAGAGGCCCGCCACGCGTCCGGCGCGCGCGTGTGACCCCCGCCGGGGTGTCGCGGGAGTGAGGTGGGTCTATCATTACGCAGTGCATGAAAGCTGAACCAGAGGAGCATTGCTGCATGACTGAACAGCCGTACCGCCCGGCCGGCGGCCGCCACCACGTCGTGATCATCGGATCGGGCTTCGGCGGTCTGTTCGCCACCCGCGAGCTCGATGGGGCGAACGTCGACGTGACCTTGATCGACCGGAACAACCACCACCTGTTCCAGCCGCTGCTCTACCAGGTGGCCACGGGCATCCTGGCCTCCGGCGAGATCGCGCCGCAGACCCGCCAGATCCTGGCCGACCAGGACAACGCCTCCGTGGTCGAGGGCGAGGTCGTCGACGTCGACACCGACAAGCAGACCGTGACCACGGTGCTCGGCGACTACCGCCGCACTTACGAGTACGACTCCCTGATCGTCGCCGCCGGCGCCGGTCAGTCCTACTTCGGCAACGACCACTTCGCCGAGTTCGCCCCCGGCATGAAGACCATCGACGACGCCCTCGAGATCCGCGCCCGCGTCGCCGGCGCCTTCGAGCGCGCCGAGCAGACCGACGACCCGGCCGAGCGTGAGCGCCTGCTGACCTTCGTCGTCGTCGGCGCCGGCCCGACCGGTGTCGAGCTGGCCGGCCAGCTCGCCGAGATGGCCCACCGCACCCTGGCGGGCGCCTACCGCAACTTCTCGCCGAACTCGGCGAAGATCGTGCTGCTCGACGGCGCGCCCCAGGTGCTGCCGCCCTTCGGCAAGCGCCTCGGCCGCAAGGCCCAGCGCCAGCTCGAGCGCCTCGGCGTCGAGGTCAAGCTCAACGCCATGGTCAACAACGTCGACGAGAGCTCGGTGACCTACCGCTCCGGCGACACCGACCACACCATCGAGACCTACACCAAGATCTGGTCCGCCGGTGTGGCCGCCTCCCCGCTGGGCAAGCTCATCGCCGACCAGGCGGGCGCCGAGGTCGACCGCGCCGGCCGCGTGCAGGTCAATGACGACCTGACCGTGGGCGACCTGGACAACGTCTTCGTCGTCGGCGACATGATGGGCAAGGACCGCCTGCCGGGCGTCGCCCAGGTGGCCATGCAGGGCGGCGAGTACGCCGCCGAGCAGATCGCCGCGGAGGCCGCGGGCCGCGACAAGTCCGCCCGCGAGCCCTTCGAGTACTTCGACAAGGGCTCGATGGCCACCGTGTCCCGCTTCTCCGCGGTGGTGAAGATGGGCAACGTCGAGGTCGCCGGCTTCATCGGCTGGGTCCTGTGGCTGGCGGTGCACGTGATGTACCTCGTCGGCTTCCGCAACCGCTTCGTCGCTGCCTTCTCCTGGGGCCTCAACGCGATCTCGCGGCACCGCTGGAACCTGGCGACCACCTCGCAGCAGATGCACGGGCGCACCGCCCTGCGCAAGCTGAGCGAGCTGTTCGACCCGAAGGACGCGGAGAGCCCCATCGAGGTGCGCGACTCCGCGCAGTACCCGAACCTCTGACCCGGAGGGACGCGGTGCGCTGCTAGGGTGGCGTCCAAGACAACGGGGTGCCCCGCCGAGGGGCTGAGAACACACCCGTGGAACCTGCTCTAGCTCGCACTAGCGGAGGGATTGTCTCCTCGACGCGCGCGGGCCGGGGCCTTCGATACGGAAGGACACCGCCCATGGCCAGCACACAGATCCCCACCGTCCTCGCGATCGCGGGGACGGACCCCACCGGGGGCGCGGGACTCCAGGCCGACATCAAGGCCATCAGCGAGACCGGGGGTTTCCCGCTGAGCGTGGTGACCTCGCTGGTCGCCCAGAACACCTGCGGCGTGCGCGAGGTGCACACCCCGCCGGTCGACTTTCTCCTCGCCCAGCTCGACGCCGTCTTCGACGACGTGCGCGTCGACGCGGTCAAGATCGGCATGCTCGGCACCGCCGAGGTCACCGAGGCCGTCACGGGGTACCTGGACGCCCACCCCGTCAAGACGCTGGTGCTCGACCCCGTCATGGTGGCCACCAGCGGCGACCGGCTGCTCGACTCCGCGGCCGAGGCCGCGCTGCGCGAGCTGTGCCGGCGCGCCACCGTGATCACCCCCAACCTGCCCGAGCTTGCCGTCCTGGCCGGGGAGCCCGAGGCGGAGGACCTCGACGCCGCCGTCGCGCAGGGGGCGAGGTTGGCCGCCGAGCTGGGCTGCGCGGTCGTCGTCAAGGGCGGGCACCTCAGCGAGGAGCGCGCCGACAACGTCTGGGTCTCCCCCGCCGGCGCCACCCACCCCGCGCCCACGGCGCGGGTGGCCACGCGCAACACGCACGGCACCGGCTGCTCGCTGTCCTCCGCGCTCGCCGGGCGCCTGGCCGCCGGCGACGAGCCCGGCGACGCCCTGGCCTGGGCGACCGGCTGGCTGGCCGAGGCCATCGGCCACGCCGACGCGCTGGGCATCGGAGAGGGCAACGGGCCCGTCGACCACACGCACCGCTCGCGGCGCCTGGCCGCCGCGGCGGCCACCACGCCGTGGCCGGAGCCGGCCTCCGTGCCCGAGGCGCTCGAGGCGCCGGAGGACCTCGGCGCACTGGCGACCGAGGGCCTCGAGGCCCGCATCGAGGCCGCCGGCCCCTGGACCGCCGCGCTGTGGCGGGCCGCCGCCGGGGTGGCCGAGGCCGCGACCACCGGCGAGTTCGTGCGCCGGCTCACCGGCGGCTCGCTGGCGAAGCCGCAGTTCGACTTCTACCTGCACCAGGACAAGCTCTACCTGGACGACTACTCCGAGGCGCTGGCCGAGGTGGGCACGCACACCCCCGCGGGCGAGGACCGGCTGGCCTGGTTCCACGACGCCGCCGAGACCATCGAGACCGAGGCCGCGCTGCACCGCGCCTGGTTCCCCGAGGGCGCGGACGCCGAGGACCCCTCCCCCGTCACGCTCGGCTACACCAGCTTCCTGCGCGCCGCCGTGCGCTCCGAGGAGCCGTGCGTCGGCGCGGCCGCCGTGCTGCCCTGCTACTGGCTCTACTCGGAGATCGGGCTGCGCATGGCCGAGCACATCCGCGAGGACCATCCCTACCGCGCCTGGCTGGAGACCTACTCCGACGAGGGCTTCATCACGCAGACGAAGGCCGCCCTCGCCCGCGTCGAGCGCGCCCTGGCCGCGGGCTCGCCGCGCGGGCGTGCGCGGGCGGTGCGCGCCTTCCTGAACTCCTGCCACTGGGAGCGGGAGTTCTTCGACCAGGCGTCGCGGGCCTGACCTGGGGTGACGCCCGGCGGTGTGAGGTGGGATCGTCACCGCGGACAAAATGACGTGTCGCGCTTTAAGGTCCGACCATTGCGGTGTACACTGAACCGTGGTAATCACCCGCACCGCCAGTGCGGCCGTGAGCCCGCGGGCGAGAGTCCCGCGGAAGAGACTGCATAGGCAATCTGATTGACACGCGCGGGAGCGTGAACACCCCGTCTGGCCACCGTCACACCCGGCCCACGCCCTCGCCCGGAAGGATGTGTGCCCACGTGACCACCACGACCGCCCCGAACGAGACGTCCTCCGCCTGGGCCGGCTTCACCGCCGGAAACTGGCAGGACGAGATCGACGTCCGGGACTTCATCCAGCGCAACTACACCCCCTACGACGGTGACGCCGGCTTCCTGGCCGGCCCCACCGACAAGACCCGCAGGGTGTGGGACCACCTCGAGGAGAAGTACCTCTCCGTCGAGCGTGAGCGCCGCGTCTACGACGTCGACACGAAGACCCCGGCGGACATCGACGCCTTCCCCGCCGGCTACATCTCCGAGGACGACGACGTGGTCGTCGGCCTGCAGACCGACGTCCCGCTCAAGCGCGCCATGATGCCCTTCGGCGGCTGGCGCATGGTGCAGACGGCGATCAAGGAGGCCGGCAAGGAGGTCGACCCGGACGTCCGGGAGATCTTCACCCGCTACCGCAAGACCCACAACGACGCCGTCTTCGACATCTACACCCCGCGCATCCGCGCCGCGCGCTCCTCCCACATCGTCACCGGCCTGCCGGACGCCTACGGCCGCGGCCGCATCATCGGCGACTACCGCCGCGTCGCGCTCTACGGCGTGGACCGGCTGATCGAGGAGAAGCAGCGCGCCAAGGACTCCGTGGCCGACAAGCCCTTCTCCGAGCACTGGGCGCGCTTCCGCGAGGAGCACGCCGAGCAGATCAAGGCGCTCAAGAAGCTCAAGCACATGGCGGAGCTCTACGGCTTCGACATCTCCGGGCCGGCGACCACGGCCCAGGAGGCCGTGCAGTGGACCTACTTCGCCTACCTGGGCGCCGTGAAGTCCCAGGACGGCGCCGCGATGTCCATCGGTCGTCTCTCCGCGTTCCTCGACATCTACTTCGAGCGTGACCTGGCCGCCGGCCGCATCACCGAGGAGGACGCCCAGGAGATCATCGACGCGCTGGTGATCAAGCTGCGCATCGTCCGCTTCCTGCGCACCGAGGACTACGACCAGATCTTCTCCGGCGACCCGTACTGGGCCACCTGGTCCGACGCGGGCTTCACCGAGGACGGCCGCAACCTGGTCACCAAGACCTCCTTCCGTCTGCTGCAGACCCTGCGCAACCTGGGCCCGGCCCCGGAGCCGAACATCACCGTCTTCTGGGACCCGGACCTGCCGGAGGGCTACAAGGAGTTCTGCGCGGCGATCTCCATCGAGACCTCCGCGATCCAGTACGAGTCCGACAAGCAGATCCGCAAGCAGTGGGGCGACGACGCCGCCATCGCCTGCTGTGTCTCGCCGATGAAGGTGGGCAAGCAGATGCAGTTCTTCGGCGCGCGCGTCAACGCCGCCAAGGCGCTGCTCTACGCGATGAACGGCGGCCGCGACGAGGTCACCGGCAAGCAGGTCACGGAGGAGGGCCTCTTCTCCCCCATCACCACCGAGGGCCCGCTCGACTTCGACGAGGTCTGGCAGAAGTACGAGGAGATGCTCGACTGGGTGGTGGGCACCTACGTCGAGGCGCTCAACATCATCCACTACTGCCACGACCGCTACGCCTACGAGGCCGTCGAGATGGCGCTGCACGACTCCGACATCGTGCGCACGATGGGCTGCGGCATCGCCGGCCTGTCGATCGTCGCCGACTCGCTGTCCGCCATCAAGTACGCGAAGGTCACCCCGGTGCGTGACGAGTCCGGCCTGATCGTCGACTACATCACCGAGGGCGACTTCCCCGTCTACGGCAACGACGACGACCGCGCCGACGACATCGCCGCGACCGTGGTCTACACCGTCATGGAGAAGATCCGCCAGATCCCGCTCTACCGCGACGCGATCCCGACCCAGTCGGTGCTGACGATCACCTCGAACGTCGTCTACGGCAAGGCCACCGGCGCCTTCCCCTCCGGCCACGAGGCCGGCACCCCGTTCGCGCCGGGCGCGAACCCGGAGAACGGCGCCGACAACCACGGCATGGTCGCCTCGATGCTCTCGGTGGGCAAGCTCAACTACGAGGACGCCCTCGACGGCATCTCGCTGACCAACACCATCACCCCCGCCGGCCTCGGCCGCGACCGCGAGGAGCAGGTGACCAACCTGGTCGGCGTCCTCGACGCGGGCTTCGTGATGAACCCCGAGAAGTGCGACAACTGAGACCCTGTCCCCCGACCCCCTGAACCACCCCGATTCCCTGAAGGAGCCAACCATGACCACCCCCACCTTCGACGAGCGCCAGGCCGCGATGAAGGCCGCCCGCACCGAGGCCAACCAGGACGCCGGCCTCTACCACGCCAACATCAACGTCCTCGACGAGTCGACCCTGACCGACGCGATGGAGCACCCGGAGAACTACCCGAACCTGACGGTGCGTGTCTCCGGCTACGCCGTCAACTTCGTCAAGCTCACCGAGGAGCAGCAGCGCGACGTCATCTCGCGCACCTTCCACCACTCCAGCTAGACAGCACCGCTGGCAGCAGCCCAGCTAGAAAGGCGTTCCCGTGGCCAACGACGGCATCTCCGGGGTCGTCTCCCTCGAGCCCGAGGCGGGCGAGCGGGTCCGCGGCGCGGCCGCCGGACTCGGCGTGGGCCTCGAGCTGCCCGAGAGCGAGATGGACCGCGCCCAGCTCCTGGAGGCCCGGCGCACCGGCGAGGTCGCGCTGGTCCACTCCTGGGAGCTGGTCACGGCCGTCGACGGCCCGGGCACCCGCCTGACCGTCTTCCTCTCCGGCTGCCCGCTGCGCTGCCTGTACTGCCACAACCCGGACACGATGCAGATGCGCACGGGCACCCTGGAGTCGATCGACGACATGGTGCGCAAGGTGCTGCGCTACCGGGCGGTCTTCCGCGCCTCCGGCGGTGGGCTGACGATCTCGGGCGGCGAGCCGCTCTTCCAGATCGCCTTCACCCGCCGGCTGCTCGCCGAGGTGCACGCCGCCGGGGTGCACACCTGCGTGGACACCTCCGGCTTCCTCGGCGCACGCCTGCGCGACGAGGACCTCGAGAACGTCGACCACGTGCTGCTCGACGTGAAGTCCGGCGACCCGGAGACCTACCGTAAGGTCACCGGCCGCGACCTGGCCCCCACCATCGCCTTCGGCGACCGGCTGGCGCGGCTGGGCAAGACGGTCTGGGTGCGCTTCGTGCTCGTGCCGGGCCTGACCGACGACCCCGACAACGTCGCGAAGGCGGCCGACATCGTCGCCCGCTGGGAGAACGTCGAGCGCGTCGAGGTCCTGCCCTTCCACAACATGGGAGCGGACAAGTGGCACGAGCTCGACATGCACTACACCCTCGACGGGGTCAGCCCGCCCAGCGACGAGTCGCTGGCGGCGACCCGGGAGATCTTCCGCTCCCGGGGGCTGACGGTCTTCTAGCGGCCCCGGCCGCCACCCCTAGCGCCGCGCGAGGATCGCGACGAGGAACCCCGACATCGGGGTGTACGGGTCGAGCTGCCAGGACTCGTAGGCGTTCTGCAGCTCGAAGCCCGCGCGTGCGGCGGTGTCCAGGAAGTCCGGCGCCGCCCAGCCGCGGTTGAGCCCGAAGCCGACGAGGAAGCGCCCGCCGGGGCGCAGGGAGCGCGCGATGTTCGCCAGCGCCGGCTCGCGGCCCTCCTCGGAGAGGAAGCCCATCACGTTGCCGGCGGAGACCGCCACGTCGAAGTTCCCCTCGGGGATCTCGTCGGTCTCGAGGTCGCCGACCTCGAAGCGCACGTCCGGGAAGTCCCTGCGCGCGTAGCCGATGAGCACCGGGTCGAGGTCCGTGCCCACCACGTGGTGGCCGCGGGCGGCCAGGTAGCCGGCGACACGTCCCGTGCCGCAGCCGGCGTCGAGGATCCGCGCGCCGCGGTCGGCCACGGCGTCGACCAGCCGCGCCTCCCCGTCGATGTCCCGGCCCTCGGCGACGAAGTTGCGCCAGCGGGCCGCGTAGTTCTCCGAGTGCATCGGGTTGGCCTCGGTGATCTGCTTCCAGGTAGCCATGGGAGCTAAGTTTAGTGCTGTCCCGTCCGCCCCGCCCAGGAGGTGCCCGTGCCGAACAACCGCCGCCCCACCCGCCTGCCCCGGTTCACCCCCCGGAGCCCCCGGCCGGTGGGCCCTCCGGTGCCGGCCCAGCGGGCGGTGGCGCACTGCCGCGTCTTCCGCGACGGCAGGCGGGTGGCCGGCGAGTTCACCCCGGCGAGGGCGCGCGCGGAGGTCGCCGAGAGCGGCGGCTTCGTCTGGCTCGCGCTCCAGGAGCCGGACGAGACGCAGATGCAGCAGGTCGCCGCCGAGTTCGGCATCGACGAGCTGATCGTCGAGGACGCCGTGGCCGCCCACCAGCGGCCGAAGGCGGAGCGCTACGACGACCAGCTCTTCCTCGTCGTACGCCCGGTGGTCTACGCCCGCGCCGAGGACGTCGCCGACTCCCGCGACATCATCTCCACCGCTGAGATCCAGACGGTCATCGGCCGCGACTTCGTGCTCACCGTCCACCACGGCCCGGAGGTGCCGGGCCTGGCGCGCCGCCTCGACGGGGACCTCGAGCTCAACGACCCCTCGCCGCTGTCGCTGGTGTGGGCGCTGACCGACCACGTCGTCGAGCTCGACCGGCGGATCGTGGACCGCCTGGAGGACGCCGTCGACCGCCTCGAGGAGGAGGTCTTCACCCCGGTGCGCAACACCACGATCGAGCCGGTCTACCAGTTCAAGCGAGAGGTCCTCGAGGCCCGCCACGCGGTCGCCCCGTTCACCTCGGCGCTGAAGCTGCTCATCCAGAACAACCGCGACCTGATGGACAAGCAGCAGCGCTCCTACTTCCGCGACGTGCTCGACAACACGCAGATCGCCGCCGACTCGACGACGGCCCTCGACGAGCGGCTCTCCGCGCTCATCGACGCGGGCACGGCGAAGGTGAGCATGCAGCAGAACCAGGACATGCGCCGGCTCTCCGCCCTGGTCGGCATGGTCACGGTGCCCACGCTGATCGCGGGTATCTACGGCATGAACTTCGACGACATGCCGGAGCTGCACTGGACCTTCGGCTACCCGCTGGCACTGGGCCTGATGGCGCTGTCGGTCGCGGTGATCTACTGGTACTGCAAGCGCTCCGGCTGGCTCTGAGCGGTTGGCCCGCGCCCGCCGATCCGGGTGCTACCCCACGACGTGGAGGCGCACGCCCGCGCCCTCGCACCAGGAGACGAGCTCGGGGTCGGCGGCCTCGGTGACGATGTCGTCGACGACGCCGAGCGGGACCAGGAAGGAGAAGTCCACCTGGCCGACCTTGCTCGAGTCGCAGGCGACGACGACGCGCCGGGCCGAGCCGATGACCTGCTTCTTCAACTCGCCCTCGTTGACGTCGCTGACGGTGATGCCCTCGGCGGTGATCCCGGAGATCCCGACGAAGGCGACGTCCACGGTGAAGCGCTCGAGGTTCTCCAGCGCGATCGGCCCGACCACGGACTCGCCGACGCTGTGGTAGCGCCCGCCGAGCAGCGTGTGCCGGATCCGGCCGCGCGGGCCGAGGATCTGGACCACGGGCACGGAGTTGGTCACCACGTTGAGGTAGGTGTCCGGCAGCTCCTCGGCGACCATCGTCGTGGTGGTGCCGGCGTCGACGTAGACGGACTGGCCCTCGCCCACGAGCGCGGCGCACGCCTTCGCGATGGCGCGCTTGGCCTCGACGTTGACGGTCCCGCGGTCGCCCGGGCCACGGTCGGGGCGCGGCTCGACGGCGATGGCGCCGCCGTGGGTGCGCTTGAGCACCTTGCGCTCCTCGAGGAAGCTCAGGTCCTTGCGCAGCGTCGGCTCGGAGACCCCCATGGGCTCGACGAGGTCGACGATGCGCACGCTGCCGCGGCGGCGCACCAGCTCGGCGATGCGGCGGCGGCGTTCTTCGGCGAATTCGGGGCGGTTCTCGGTCACGGACACCGACACTACTCGATCACATTCGGAAGCCAGCGGCGCACGGTGGCGGCGGCCACGCCCGTGCCCTCGACGCGGGCGGGCACCCGTGCGGCGGCGCACAGCCGCTTGCCGACGTCGCGCCCCGTCAGGCGGCGGACGACGTCACCGTCGGCGGCGTCCAGCGCCTCCGTCGGCGCCCGGCCGGCGCGCACGGCCGCCCAGAGGGCGGCGAGCGCCCGGCCCGGGTCGACGACGGGCGAGGTCCAGGGCCCCTCGGGCTCGGGCAGGCGGACGGTGAGCACGCGGACGCGCTCCGGGGCCATCCCCGCCAGGCGCAGGGCCTCCCGCTCCCCGACCACGTCGACGCGCACCGCGGGCAGCACGCCGAAGGCGACGAGCTCGTCGAGCACCTCGAGGGCGGCCTCGGCGGGGGCGCCGGCCTCGAGGATGACGCTGCGGCGCCCGGGAGGGCCCGCGGTCCCGTCGAGGGCGAGGGCGGGCTCCCCCGCGCCCTCGATCCGGTAGTCGGCCAGGGCCGTGATCCTCTTCGTCGCCTGCATCGGGCGCCTCCGCATGCTTCCGATTTCCGTTTTCGTCTGGTTCCGATTTCGAGCGTAACCCTTCGGGAAAGCATCCGCAACAGAACGCGCCCATCCGAAAGTCCCCCGCGCGCCGGGCGTCGGACGGATAGGGTGCGGGCATGAGCGACGTGACCGTCTACGGCGCCACCGGCTTCGTCGGCCGGCTGGTCGCCGCCTACCTGACCGAGAACCACCCCGATGTCTCCCTGACGCTGGCCGGCCGCGACCGGGCCCGACTCGAGGCCGTCGCCGCGGAGCTGGGCGGCGACCCCGCCATCGCCGTGGCCGACGCCTTCGACCGCGCCGCGCTCGACCGCATGGTGGCCGGAACCGGCGTGGTCATCAGCACCGTCGGGCCCTACCTGCGCTTCGGCGCGGACCTGGTGGCCGCCTGTGCGGCCGCGGGCCGCGACTACGTCGACCTGTGCGGCGAGGCGCCCTTCGTGCGCCGGATGATCGACGCCCACCACGACGAGGCCGCCGCGAGCGGGGCGCGCATCGTGCACTCCTGCGGCTTCGACTCGGTGCCCAGCGACCTGGGCATGCTCGCCAACCACCACGCGGCGGACGGCCCCTTCGAGAGGGCCGTAATGGTCGTCCACGACCTGCGCGGCGGGCTGTCGGGAGGCACCCTGGCCTCCATGCGCGGCGTCGTCAATGCGGCGCGCGAGGACCCGGAGGTCGCACGCGTCGTCGGCGACGCGCACGGGCTGTGCCCCGACCCCGGGGCCGAGGCCGACGTGCCGGGGCTCGACGACGACTCCCGCGTGGCCGACCTGGGTGCGCGCGGGATCCCCGGCATGGCGCGGGCGTGGGCGGGCCCGTTCTTCATGGCCTCCTACAACACGCGCGTGGTGCACCGCTCGAACGCGCTGCTCGACCACGCCTACGGCGCCGCACTCGACTACCACGAGTACATCCTGACCGGCCGCGGGCTGCGCGGCCGGGTGCTCGCCCAGGTGCTGCGCGCGGTCACCGGGGCGGCCTTCGCGCTCGCGGCCGGCGAGGGCGCCGCTCCCCTGCTCGACCGGGTGCTGCCCGGCCCGGGTGAGGGGCCGGACGCCGAGGAGCGCGCGGCGGGCGGCTTCGCGGTGGTGCACTCGGGGCGCACGGCCTCGGGCGCGGTGTACCAGACGACCGTGGCCGCCGAGGGCGACCCGGGCTACGAGGTCACCGTCACGATGCTCGCCGAGGCCGCGCTGCACCTGCGGGAGAACCCGGGTGACGGCGGGGTGCTGACCCCGGCGACGGGGCTCGGCCTCGGCTACCTGGAACGTCTGTGCGGCCGCGGCCTGCGCGCCTACACGCGGCGCTGCTGAGCCGGAGCGGCTAGTGCTGCACCATCGTGCGCAGCGTGCCGCGGGCGACGAGCCGGTCGCCCTCGGTGCAGGCGACGTCCCACAGCTGGGTGCGCGAGCCCTGCTGCACCGGGGTGACCTCGGCGCGGATCACGCCGTTCTTGACGGCGCTGATGAAGTCGGTCGAGTTGTGCACGCCGACGACGAGCTTCCCGGTGAAGACGAAGGCGGCCGTGGAGCCGGCGGACTCGACGAGGCTGGCGTAGACGCCGCCGTGGACCAGGCCCACCGGCTGGCGGTGGGCGTCGGTGACCTCGAGGGCCGCGACCACGCGGTCCGGGCCGATGGCCTCGTACCGGATGCCCAGGGTGCGCTCGAGACCGTGGAGGTAGTCGTTGACCTCGGCGATCTCGGACTCGGTGAGCGCCGTGTCGTGCGCCTTCTGGAAGAGCTCGATGATTCTCATGGGAAACCACTCAACCACACCCGCCCCGGAATCGTGCGCACCACACCCCGCAACTCCTGGCAACCGTGCGACCGCCGCGAGGCCGCGCCGGTATTGTCGGGGCCATGACCAACGCAGAAGAGACCTTCCCGCAGGCCGCCGAGGGCGCCGCCCAGATCGGCGTCGTCGGCCTGGCCGTCATGGGCTCCAACCTCGCCCGCAACTTCGCCCACCACGGGCACACCGTCGCCGTGTACAACCGCACCACGGCCAAGACCGAGAAGTTCATCGCCGAGCACGGCGACGAGGGCGAGTTCGTGCCGTCCGAGACGATCGAGAAGTTCGTCGCCTCGCTGGAGCGCCCGCGCCGCGCGATCATCATGGTCCAGGCCGGCAAGGCGACCGACGCGGTCATCGGGCAGCTGGCCGACGCCATGGAGGACGGCGACGTCATCATCGACGGCGGCAACTCCCTGTTCACCGACACCATCCGCCGTGAGCGCGAGATGGCCGCCCGCAACCGCCACTTCGTCGGCGCCGGCATCTCCGGCGGCGAGGAGGGCGCGCTCAACGGCCCGTCGATCATGCCGGGCGGGCCGAAGGAGTCCTGGGAGTCCCTCGGGCCGCTGCTCGAGTCCATCGCCGCGCGCGCCGAGGACGGCACGCCCTGCGTGACCCACGTCGGCCCCGACGGCGCCGGGCACTTCGTCAAGATGGTCCACAACGGCATCGAGTACGCCGACATGCAGGTCATCGGCGAGGCCTACCAGCTGCTGCGCTTCGGCGCGGGCCTGGAGCCGGCCGAGATCGCGGACATCTTCACCGAGTGGAACTCCGGCAAGCTCGGCTCCTACCTCATCGAGATCACCGCCGAGGTGCTCCGCCAGGTCGACGCCGAGACCGGCAAGCCGCTCGTCGACGTCATCCTCGACGCCGCCGGTCAGAAGGGCACCGGCCGCTGGACCGTCAAGGAGGCCCTCGACCTGGGCATCCCGACCACCGGCATCGGCGAGGCCGTCTTCGCCCGCGCCCTGTCCTCCTCGCTCGACCAGCGCGCCGCCGCCCAGGGCAACCTGCCGGCCGGCACGCTGAAGAGCTTCGGGGACCTCGGCGTCGACCGCGACGAGTTCGTCGAGAAGGTCCGCAAGGCCCTCTACGCCTCCAAGCTGGTCGCCTACGCCCAGGGCTTCGACGAGATCAAGGCCGGCTCCGCCGAGTACGGCTGGGGCGTCAACCCCGGCGACATGGCCATGATCTGGCGCGCCGGCTGCATCATCCGCGCGGTCTTCCTCGAGCGCATCAAGGAGGCCTACGACAACAACCCGGAGCTGACCAGCCTGCTGCTCGACCCGTACTTCAACAGCGAGCTGACCGACCTGGTCGACGCCTGGCGCGACGTCGTCGTCTACGCCACCCGCCTGGGCCTGCCCGCCCCGGTGTTCACCTCCTCGCTGTCCTACTACGACTCGCTGCGCGCCGAGCGCCTGCCCGCGGCCGTCATCCAGGGCCAGCGCGACTTCTTCGGCGCGCACACCTACCAGCGCGTCGACAAGGAGGGCACCTTCCACACGCTGTGGTCCGGCGACCGCAGCGAGGTCGAGGCCTGAGCGAGCCTGAGCCGGCGGGCCCGAGGGACCGCCCTCGGGCCGCACCGCGGGGACCGCTAGACTCTCCGCGGTGACCTCATTCTCCGATCTCGGCCTGCCCGCACCCGTGGTGCGGGAACTCGGCCGACAGGGCATCACCGAGCCCTTCCCCATCCAGGCCGCCGCGATCCCCGACGCACTCGCCGGGCGCGACGTGCTCGGCCGCGGCCCCACGGGCTCCGGCAAGACCTTCACCTTCGGCCTGCCGATGCTCGCCCGTCTCGAGGGCGCGCCCTCGCGCCCCGGCCGGCCCCGCGGCCTCATCCTCGCGCCGACGCGCGAGCTGGCCGCCCAGACCCACGAGCGCCTCGCCGGCCCCGCCGCCGCGCTCGGCCTGCGCGTCCTCGAGGTCGTCGGCGGCGTGCCCGTCAAGCGGCACATCACGGCGCTCGCCGCCCCCGTCGACCTGCTCGTGGCCACCCCGGGCCGCGCCCAGGACCTCATCGACCAGGGCGTGCTCCACCTCGACGCCGTCGAGGTCACGGCCGTCGACGAGGCCGACCAGATGTCCGACATGGGCTTTCTGCCCCAGGTCCGCCGCCTGCTCGACCGCACGCCCTCCGACGGGCAGCGCCTGCTCTTCTCGGCCACCCTCGACGGCCAGGTCGACTCGCTGGTGCGCGCCTACCTGACCGACCCGGTCACCCACTCCACGGCCCCGGCCGAGGCCGCCGTGGACACGATGGTCCACTACCGCCTGCTCGTCGACGGGCCCCAGGAGCGCAACGCCGTGGCCGTGCGCATCGCCGCGCGCGAGGGCCGGACCATCATGTTCGCCCGCACCCGCCGCGGCGTCGACCGCCACGTCAAGCGCCTGCGCAAGGCGGGTGTCAACGCCGCCGGGCTGCACGGCGACAAGGCGCAGTCCACCCGCACCCGCGCGCTGGCCGGCTTCGCCGACGGCTCGGTGCCCGTGCTCGTGGCCACCGACATCGCCGCCCGCGGCATCGACGTCAAGGACGTCTCCCTGGTCGTGCACGTCGACCCGCCGGCCGAGCACAAGGCCTACCTGCACCGCGCGGGGCGCACCGCGCGCGCCGGCGCCGGCGGCACCGTGGTCACCCTGGTGACCCCGGACCAGCGCGAGGAGGTCGCCGGTCTGCTGCGCAAGGCCGGGGTGAAGGCCACCGACGTGGCGGTCACACCCGACTCCCCCGAGCTGGTTAGAATCACGGGTGCACGTCAACCCTCCGGCCCGGCCCTGCCCCCGTTCGGCCAGCAGCAGCCGGCCCGCGACAGGGACGCCCGCGACTCCCACGGCTCCCACGGCGGCGGCAAGGGAAACGCCCGGCGCAACCACCGCGGCCGTGGTAACCGGCGCAACCAGCGCGGCGGGCGCGGTCGGCGGGACGTCGGAAATCGAAGGAAGAGACAAGGTGGTTCCTAGGCCCTCACGGCCATTCACCATGGACATACTGATCAGCATCCTCGCCCTGCTGGGCTTCGTCGCCCTGACCGCGAGCACCGGCCTGTTCGTCGCGATCGAGTTCGCGCTGACCGGCCTGGAGCGCTCGACGGTGGACAACCACGTCCGGCACACCGGTGACACGTCAGCCAAGGCCGTCAAACGGGACTTCGAGAACCTCTCGTTCGTCCTCTCCGGCGCGCAGCTCGGCATCACCGTGACCACCCTGGCCACCGGCTTCCTCGCGGAGCCGATCCTGGCAAAGTTCTTCACCCCGCTGCTCGAGCTCGTGGGGCTCTCGGAGAGCTCCTCGTCGATCGTGGCGTTGATCCTCGCGCTGGTCGTCGCGACCGTGCTGTCCATGGTCTTCGGCGAGCTGGTGCCCAAGAACTGGGCGATCACCTCGCCGCTGCCGGTCGCCCGCTTCGTGGTGCACCCGGTCAACGCGTTCAACGTCGTGTTCAAGTGGTTCATCAACTGGCTCAACGTCTCGGCCAACTGGGTGGTCCGCCGCCTGGGCATCGAGCCGGCCGACGAGCTGGCCAGCGCCCGCTCCCCCGAGGAGCTCTCCGCGCTGGTGCGCCACTCCGTCGGCGAGGAGGGCCTCGACGAGACGATGGCGGAGGTGCTCGAGAACTCCCTCGAGTTCGGCGAGACCGCCGCCGACGAGCTGATGACCCCGCGCTCGACCGTCGACCAGCTGCGCGACGACGACACGGTGGCCGACCTGGTGGAGCTGGCCCGGACCTCCGGGCACTCGCGCTTCCCCGTCGTAGTCGGCGATTTGGACGAGACGATCGGCGTGGTGCACGTCAAGGACGCCTTCGACGTCCCGCGCGAGAAGCGCGGGTCCACGCCGGTGGGCCCGCTGGCGCGCAGGATCCCCACGGTGCCCGAGTCGCTCGACGGCGACGCGGTGCTCAAGGCCGTGCGCTCGGCGGGCTCGCAGATGGTGCTCGTCGCCGACGAGTACGGCGGCACCTCCGGCATCATCACCATCGAGGACGTCGTCGAGGAGATCCTCGGCGAGGTCTACGACGAGCACGACGACGCGGCCGCCGAGCGCGAGATCCAGCAGTTCGGCACCAGCTGGGAGGTCTCCGGGCTGGTGCGCGCCGAGGACCTCGAGGAGGAGGTCGGCTACCCCGCCCCCGAGGACGGGCCGTACGAGACGCTCGGCGGGCTGATCATGGCCGTGATGGGCCGGATCCCGGCCGTCGGCGACGTGGTGGTGCTGCCCCAGGGCCCGCGCCACCTGCTCGACGAGATGCACCCGGACGCCGGCGGCCGCTGGCTCGCGCGCGTCTCCGCGATGGACGGCCGCCGCATCGACCGCGCCGTGCTCACGCCGGTCTCCGACGGGGAAGCGGAGGAGTACCTGTGAACATCGTCACCACCGTCGCCATGATCGCGGGCCTGCTGCTGGCCAACGCGTTCTTCGTGGCCAGCGAGTTCTGCCTGATCTCCTCGCGCCGCGACCGCATCGAGTCGCTGATCGCCCAGGGCAAGCCCGCGGCCAAGAAGGTCCTGCACGCCACCGAGCACCTCTCGATCATGCTGGCCGGCTCCCAGTTCGGCATCACGATCTGCTCGCTGGTGCTCGGCAAGGTCGCCGAGCCGGCCGTCGCGCACTTCATCGAGGAGCCGTTTCTGGCTCTGGGGCTCCCCGAGGGCCTGCTGCACCCGATCGCCTTCGCCGTGGCACTGGCCGTGATCACCTTCCTGCACATCCTCTTCGGCGAGATGGTGCCCAAGAACATCGCCATCGCCGGGCCCGAGCGCCTGGCGATGTGGCTGGCGCCGGCGATCATCGGCTGGGTCAAGATCACCCGCCCGTTCATCGAGTTCCTCAACTGGCTGGCCCGCGTCACCCTGCACGCCGTGGGCATCGAGCAGAAGGACGAGCTGAACTCGACCGTCGACCAGGAGCAGCTGGCCACGATGCTCGCGGAGTCGCGGGCCGAGGGCTACCTCGACGCCGAGGAGCACGCGCGCCTGAACAAGGCGCTGCGCACGGAGAACCGGAGCCTCGGCGAGGTCGTCATCCCGCTGGAGAAGGTCCGCACGCTCGACTTCGGCGCCTCCGGCCCGACGCTCGGCGAGCTCGAGGAGCTGCTGGTCGAGACCGGCTTCTCCCGCTTCCCGGTCACCGGCCGCGACGGCTCTTTCCTCGGCTACGTCCACGTCAAGGACGTGCTGGACCGGATGACCGACGGCGACCCGTCCGAGACCATCCCGCGCGAGCGCCTGCGCCCCCTGATCACCGTCGACGCCGACCAGCCGCTCGACGAGGCGCTGCACACCCTGCACGTGCGCAACGCCCACATGGCGCAGGTGCGCAAGCTGGGCCGGCTGACCGGCGTGGTCACCCTCGAGGACCTCATCGAGGAGTACGTCGGCACCGTCTCCGACTGGACCCACGAGGAGGCCTGAGCCGTGCAGGTCCTCGACGAGTCGACCTGGCGCGCGCGGGCGGCCGCCCACGACGCCCGCGCCGGGGAGTTCACCCGCGACCACCTGGCGCGGCGTGCCCGCGGCGAGAAGCACCCGGTCTTCGACTTCCTCTTCGACTACTACCCCGTGCGCCCCTCGCACCTGCACCGCTGGCACCCGGGCGTGGGGGTGGCGCTGGCCGGGGACGCGCCGCAGCGCGGCTGGCGCGACTACACCGAGCTTGACGACGGGACCGTGGCGGCCGACGTGGGCGGTTTCCTCGCCCGTCACGGGCGGGCGCTCTCGCGCATCCGCCACCTGCTGGAGGCCACGGCGGCGCGCCCGGCGCACTTCGACTGCTTCGGGCTCCACGAGTGGGCGATGGTCTACCGCACCGACCGGCCCCGCCACGACCTGCCCCTGCGCCTGGGTGCGCAGGGCACGGACGAGGTCGTCGAGTCGCACCAGCTGCGCTGCACCCACTTCGACGCCTTCCGTTTCTTCACCGAGCCGGCCCGCCCGCTCAACATCACGCCCCTGACCCGGGCCGACCAGCCGGAGCGCGAGCAGTGCGGCTGCCTGCACGCGACGATGGACCTCTACAAGTGGGCCTGGAAGATGGGCCCGCTGGTGCCCGGGGAGCTGTGGCTGGACACCCTGGACCTCGCGTGGCGGGCCCGCGTGCTCGACATGGAGGCCAGTCCCTACGACTGCCGAGGCCTCGGGTTCGGGGTCGTGGCCGTGGAGACGACGGAGGGCAAGGCCGAGTACGTCGCCCGGCAGCGGGAGCTGGCCGCGGAGGGCCGTACGCTGCGCTCCCGGCTTGTCGCGGTCCTGGAGGCCGCCGGCGCGCGATAGACTGGCCCACCACACGGGAAAGTTGACGGAAGGAAACGCAACAGTGGCAGGCCGGCACAGGACGGACACGGACTCCCCCAAGGTCGCGGGCTGGCTGATCGTCGCGGTGATCCTGGTCATCGCGCTGATCACCGCCCTCATCGCGTGGTTCGCGCTGCGCGACAGCGAGCGGAGCGCGCGCAGCGAGGCCGAGGGCGACTGCATCGAGGGCGAGCTGACGCTGCCGGTCGCCGAGGCCTTCCCCGGCGCCGCCGACGAGCTCATCGCGGCCTACCGCGACTCCGCGCCGGTGGTGCGCGACCACTGCATCGTGCCCGAGACGGCCCCGGTGGCCGACGCTGCGGTCTTCGTGGGCGTGGACTCGCCGGCCGCGGACGCCGCGCTCAAGGCCGCCGACCGCTCGCGGGGCACCGCCTCGCCGCAGCCGGCGGGCACGAAGGCCGTGGGCCTGGCCGCCCGCGAGGCCGCGGGCCCCGAGTCGACGGCCGCCGACCAGGTGGTCTACCCCGCCGGGGACCAGACCGACATCGCCGTCACCGCGGCGGCGAAGCTGGCCGGTGACGACGCCGCCGAGCTGCTCAAGCGCGACCGCGGCGAGAAGCTCGCGGACGCCGACGGCTCGCGCCCGGTCGCCGCGACCGAGGCCACCGCACCGGAGGACACCGAGTTCACGCCGATCGAGGGTGCCGAGCTGAGTCTCTCCGCCATCCCGCTCGACGCCGCCGGCGCCGACGCGGACGAGGAGGTCACCCGCGCGGCGGCCGACTTCACCGAGTTCGCGGGCGGCCGCAACAGCGCGGAGGCCGACCGCCCGGACGACGCGCTCTACGCGGCCGCGGGAACCGCCGCCACCGGGGACGGTGACCGTGACGACGCCGCAGCTGCGCCGGCCGACGGCGCGGCCCACGACACGCTGTTCCTCGTCGACACCTCCGCGGCCATGGAGCCCCAGGCCGACGGCCTGGCCGCCGCGGTGGGCGGGCCCGCCGCGAAGCTGGCCGAGGACGGCCACGCGGTCGCGCTGTGGAACTACTCCTCGCCGCTGAACCCCGGGGTGACGGTCCCCTACCGCACCAACCTCGGTTTCGGTGACGGCGCCCAGGTCGAGGGGGTCGTCGACGCCCTGGGCACCGGCGGCGTGCCGATGACGCGCACCTCAGTGCTCGCCGCACTGGGCAGCGTGCAGTCGCAGGCCGCGCAGACCGGCGAGCCGGTCCGCCTCGTCGTGGTCACCACGGGCACCGCGCCCGGCGACATGGACGACGGGGCCTTCGGCTCCGCGCTCAAGGACGCGCTGGGCGAGGACGTCGAGCTGGCGGTCGTGCACGTCGGGGACGGCGAGACCGACCGGGTCCTTTCCGAGAACGCGAAAGCCACCGCCAAGGCTGACGGTGGCAGGGCTCTCGATGAGGCGGTCGCCCGCCTCGCGGGAGTGGAGAGCTAGGAGCTCTGGCGGGCGCGCCGGCGGGCGGCGAGCTCGTCGACGCCGATGACGGTGGCCTCGTCGTCGGCCACGCGCTCGGAGGGGAACGCCTTGATGGTGCCGCTGAGCTCGCGGACGATGCCGGGCACGGCGATGCCGAAGACGCCCTGGCCGCCGCCCAGGAGGTCGACGACCTCGTCGGCGGAGCGGCACTCGTAGACGGTGGTGCCGTCGGAGACGAGGGTGATCTCGGCGATGTCGTCGACGCCGCGGTCGCGCAGGCTGGCCACGGCCAGGCGGATGTTCTGCAGCGAGATGCCGGTGTCGAGCAGGCGCTTGACGATCTTGAGGACGAGGATGTCGCGGAAGGAGTACAGGCGCTGCGATCCGGAGCCGCGGGCCCCGCGGATCGACGGCTTGACCAGGTCCGTGCGTGCCCAGTAGTCCAGCTGACGGTAGGTGATGCCGGCGACCTGGCAGGCGATCGGCACCCGGTAGCCGACCTCGTCGCTCGGTCCGACGTCGAACAGCGACTCCTGGACGGGATGCTCGTTGGTGGTCACGTAATTACTCCCATGGCGTTTGATTGACGGCGCGTGTCCGTGCTCTTTCATTCAAGGCCAAGATTAGAGGGCCGTCAAGCGCGGACGTGGCGACACGCCCAAACCTTCAACCTTTACTTGAAGCTTAGACCGGAATGCCACGGTTGTCATCACGTTTAACAGCGGTAACAGCTTTAACAGCACTCACGTGATGTGTGTCACGCTCAGTGCTGCTGGTGTGAAAGGGGTTCACTCCCCCGCGGTGGCCGCGGGCATTGCCCGGGCAGAGTGCCGAGGCGTCGGCGCCCGGGGGCCCTCAGTCTTCGGAGTCGGAGTCCGGGTCAGAACCGGAACCGGTGTCGGTGTCCGTCCCGCCGTCCGTGTCGGGGCCGTCCGCGCCGAACTCGGACTCGTCGACGCCGAGCTCGCGCATCATCTCGGCGAAGTCGGCGTCGGCCTGTGCGTCGCCGGAGGCGGAGTCCGGGCCCGCCGCGCCGTCGCCGGCGGCCTCTGGGCCGAAGTCGGCGTGGAGGTACTCGCGGGCCTGCTCGGGCGGCAGGAAGAAGGCGTACTGGTCGAGCACCTCGGCCTCGGCGCTCAGCCGGGCGTCCACCAGCAGCGAGAGCACCAGCGCGTCGGAGACGCGGGCGTCGAGCCGCTCCCCGCCGTCGAGCACGATGGTCGCCATGAACACGCCCTCGGAGGCGGCGGTGACCACGATGTCGGTCACGCCGGGGCCGGTCTCGGCCAGTGCGTCGGCGAGCAGCTCGTGGGTGCCGGGGCGGCGCGGCGAGTAGCCGGCCGCGCGGGCCTCGAGCGCCGCCGCGGCGACCGGCGAGATCCACACCGGCATGACCCGGGAGGTCTCCGGGTCGCGCAGCACGGCGCAGCAGAAGCCCTCGGGCCCCACCGAGAAGACGCCCTCGAAGGTGATGTCGCGCAGGTCGTCGGCCATGCCGGTCAGAGCTCTTCGCGCAGCGCGTTCTTGATCAGCGCCGCGTCGAGCGAGATCAGCAGGGCGCTGAGCTGCTGCGCGGTCTCCTCCGCGCGCTGGCGCGCCCCCGCCGAGGAGCTGTTGGCCAGGGGCCCCGCGGCCCGCACGATCAGGTCGGCCTGGCGGCGGGCCTGGTTGCGCACGCTGCGCAGGTGGCGGGCGTCGATGCCGAAGCCGTGCAGGGCGTCGGCGGTCGTGACCACGGAGACGTCGTCGGCGGTGAAGAAACCGGCGGCGTCCGGGGTGATCAGCCCCGCGTCGATCAGCGCGGCGACGGTCTCCTCCCCGACGCCGGCCTGCTCGGCGACGTCGGAGTCGGTCAGGCGGGTGGCCACCGGGGCCCGGAAGCTCTCCGGGTCGACGATGGTGGCCGTCTCCCCCGCCGTCAGGATGGCGGTGACCTGACCGGAGTCCATGGCCTCGAGCTGCTCGCGGATGACCTTCAGCGGCAGGTAGTTGTCGCGCTGGGTGACCAGGATGTAGCGCAGGCGCTGCACGTCCTCGGCGGTGAAGCGCCGGTAGCCCGAGGCGGTGCGCTGCGGGGTGACCAGGCCCTCGGACTCGAGGAACCGGATCTTGGAGACCGTCACGTCCGGGAACTCGGCACGCAGCTTCTCCAGCACCACGCCGATCGACATCGTCTTCGACGAGCCGGTACCGGTGGACTTCTTGCGCACTGCCGCGGACTTGGGTGCTGCACTCACTTCGTCGGTCACATCTCTAACTCGGGGGTTTCCAGGGGACCGGGCCGCCCTCGGGGCGACCCGGCGGGTGCGGCGGGTTGACCGCCGCGGCGCCGTCAGTTGTTCGGCGAGGCGAGGAAGACCAGACGGAACTTGCCGATCTGGATCTCGTCGCCGGTGGTCAGCACCTGGGAGTTGCGCGGCTCGCGGTTGACGTAGGTGCCGTTGAGGCTTCCCACGTCGACGACCTCGTAGCCGCCGTCCTCGGTGCGACGGAACTCCGCGTGGCGACGCGAGACGGTCACGTCGTCGAGGAAGATGTCCGACTCCGGGTGGCGACCGGCGCTGGTGGTCTCCTGGTCGAGGAGGAACCGGGCGCCCGCGTTGGGGCCGCGCTTGACCACGAGGAGCCCGGCGCCGGCGGGAAGGTTGTCCGCGCTCGTGGCGGAGGCGTCGGAACCGGCCGACGACTCCATCTCCTTGAGCAGGTCCGCACGGAAGACCGAAGTGGTCTCCACCTGCGGGTCCAGGGACCCCGAGTTGCCGGAGTTCTCGCTCATGTCTCTCAAACCTCCACATCGACGAAGAAATACTGACTACATGATAGCGGTCCGCCGCACTCACCGGAGGCGGTGCGGGGCGCCGCGGGGAGCATTCCGCACCGTCCGCCCAGCTCAACCCGGCGCAATAAACCTGATCAACGGAAGATGTTGCCGATCGAGCCGATCACCGAGCCGTGCGAGGACAACGGGTTATCAGAGACCATATACGTCCACGTCGCCGACGGCCGGACGAGCCCGCCGTCGGCCAGGTGCGCGCCCTCCGCGTCGACGGTGACCTCGCGGAACGTCGTCACCGCCTCGTCGACGGCGCGCTGGGCCAGGTCCTTGAACTCGCGCACCGCGATGCGGTGGTACTCGTCCAGGGGCGTCTCCCGGGCGATCGCGCGCAGGTGGATCGACTCGCGCACGTCGTCCATGAGCGCCAGGTGCTCGGCCCAGGCGTCGTCGAGGTGGTAGAGCATGATCTCCCGGGCGGCGGCCACGAGCGTGTCCTCGTCGAGGTCGGCGAGCTCCGCCGCGCGTTCGGGGGCGCGCTCGGCGAGCTCGCGCCAGGCCTGGTCGGTGTCGAGCAGGCGGTCGCGGCGGCCGTCGATGATCTCGCGCTGGTCGCTGAGCAGCTTGTTGTAGCGCCAGGTCTGCGCGTGGATCTCGAGCAGCTGGCCCTCGGTGACCCGCTGGCAGTGCTCGACGAACTCGCGGACGCGCTTCTCCCCGATCCGGCCGTCCTCGCCCGGGTGCGCCACGACCTTCTCGCCCGCGCCGCCGGCGGCGACGACCTCGTCGTCGAGGGCGACGAAGAAGAGGGTCAGACCCGGGTCGCCCTGGCGGCCGGCGCGGCCGCGCAGCTGGTTGTCCAGGCGGGCGGTCTTGTGCCGCGAGGTGCCCAGCACGGCCAGGCCGCCGCGGTCGACGACGGCGTCGTGGTCGCCCTCGTCGGCGCCGCCGAGGCGGATGTCGGTGCCGCGGCCGGCCATCTGCGTCGAGACGGTCACCCGGCCCAGGTCGCCGGCCTCGGCGATGATGCCGGCCTCCTCGGCGTCGTTCTTCGCGTTGAGCACGTTGACCTCGATGCCGCGCTCGCGCAGCACCTCGGCGAGCTGCTCGGACTCGGCGACGTCGTGGGTGCCCACGAGGACCGGGCGGCCCTCCCCGTGGAGCAGCGCGATCTCCTCGACGATGGCGCGGTTCTTCTCCGCGGCCGTGGCGTAGATGCGGTCGGCCTCGTCGAAGCGGGTCAGCTCCCGGTTGCGCGGGATGACCGAGACGCCCAGCCCGTAGAACTGCCGCAGCTGGTCGGTGGCCTCCACGGCGGTGCCGGTCATGCCGCAGACCATCGGGTAGCGGCCCATGAGCGCCTGGATGGTCATCGTGTCCAGGATCCGGCCGCCCTCGGTGACGTCCAGGCCCTCCTTGGCCTCGACCGCCGCCTGGATGCCGTCGGGCCAGCGCTGCAGGTCCGCCACGCGCCCGCGCGAGGCGTCGACGAGGCGGATCTTGCCGTCGCGCACGATGTAGTCGACGTCGCGGTGCAGCAGCGCCTCCGCGTGCAGGGCGAGGTTGACCTGCACCAGCGTGGAGCCCACGTGCTCGTCGTCGTAGAGCGAGTCGATGCCCAGGGCGCGCTCGACGCGCCCGGCGCCCTCGTCGGTGAGGAAGGCGGTGCGCCCGTCGGCGTCGACGGTGTAGTCGCGCTCGGCGCGCAGGCGGCGGACCACCTCGGTGATCCGGCCGGCCGGGGCGGTGCCCGGGGCGGCGCCGGCGAGCACGAGCGGGACCAGGGCCTCGTCGACGAGCACGGAGTCGGCCTCGTCGACCAGGGCGACGTCCGGGGCGGCCTGGACCTCCTCGGCGCGGTCGGTGACCTGGCGGTCGCGCAGCAGATCGAAGCCGATCTCGTTGACCGGGCCGTAGACGATGTCGCAGGCGTAGGCCGCGCGGCGCTCCTCGGCGGTGGCGTCCTCCCCCACCGAGCCGACGGTCAGCCCGAAGAACTCGACGAGCGGGCGCATCCACTCCGCGTCGCGGCCGGCCAGGTAGTCGTTGACGGTGATCACGTGCACGCGCTTGCCCGTCAGGGCGAAGCCGGTGGCGGCCATCGCGCCGACGAGCGTCTTGCCCTCGCCGGTGGCCATCTGGATGACGTCGCCGGCGACCAGGCGCAGCACCGCCTGCGCCTGCACCGGGAACGGGCGCAGCCCCACGGTGCGCCCGGCGGCGACGCCGAGCGCGGCCAGGAACGTCGGCTCGTCCGCCACGACGGTCTCCCCGCCGCGCTCGCGCAGGGAGTCGCGCGCGGCGGTGACCACCGCGGCGTCGTCAAGCGCCTCGATGTCCCGGGCGCGCTCCCCGGCCTTGCCGACGGTCGCCCGGCCGCGCCTGCGGTCGCGGCCGCCGCTCGCGCCCATCGCGCGCCAGAACCAGTCGAATGCTGCCACCGTGGAACCTCCCGGTCGTGGACCTGTCTTCCCGCCCAGCCTAACCACACCCCCGGATCAACCCGCACTTCGGCTTAAGACCAGGCGTTTTCATTTGAGCGGGGTCGTGATGTATTCTGGGGCAGTTGCGAACGCCGGGTGACCGGGTTCGCGGCGGCGGACTGTGGCGCAGTTTGGTAGCGCACTACACTGGGGGTGTAGGGGTCGCAGGTTCAAATCCTGTCAGTCCGACCAACCGGCGGGCCGGCGCGAGAGCGTCGGCCCGCTTTTCGCGTGCCTGAGGGCCGGTAGACTTCTGCCATGACCGACAACGAGCAGAAGAACGCACAGAACACCGTCGACCTCCCCGGGCCCGTCGTGGACGCGGCGTGGCTGACCGCCCACCTCGACGACGTGGTCGTCGTCGACGTGTCCACCGTGCCCGGGGGCACCCCCACCGGCCGCGAGGTCTACGAGTCCGGGCACATCCCCGGCGCCGTGCACGCCGACCTGGCCGGCGCCTTCTCGCGCACCGACACCGACCTGCCGTTCATGGCGCTCGACAGCGCCGACTTCGCCGTGCAGGCCGGCACCCTGGGCATCGGCGACGGCGACACCGTGGTCGTCTACGACCAGGGTCCGACGCTGTGGGCCGCGCGCCTGTGGTGGAACCTGCGCCTCGAGGGCCACGACGCCGTCGCCGTCCTCGACGGCGGGCTGCCCGCCTGGAAGCAGGCCGGCGGACTGGTCGCCTCCGGCTTCGAGAGCCGCGAGCCGGCCGAGTTCACCGCGAAGCGCCGCCCGGGGCTGATCGCATCGACCCCCGAGGTCGACGCGGCGGCCGAGGACGACGCGGTGGTGCTCGTCGACGCGCTGAGCCCGCGGGAGTACGCCGGGGCCGGGCACATCCCCGGTGCGGTGAACCTGCCGGCGATGAGCGGCTACCGCCGCGAGGACGCCGAGGCCTGCGGCGCGCTGGACCCCGGCAAGCGCACGATCACCTACTGCCACGGCGGGATCACCGCCGCGTTGGACGCGCTGCGCCTGGCCGAGCTGGGGCGCGACGACGTCGCGGTCTACGACGGTTCGCTGGCCGAGTGGCTGGCGGCCAACCCGAAGAACTCCAGGACCCGGTAGGAGGCGAAACCCGCCGGCGCGGGCGAACCCGCGTCCGAGGCCGAACCCGTCCAGGCGTGACGGCCGCCCTCGACGCGGTAGAGCTCGGCCGGCACCGGGCACTCCGGGCGGAAGGAGTGCGTGATCCCCGGGGCGGCCTCCTCCTCGCGCGGCGCACCCCCGCAGCCGTTGAGTCGGGCGCGCTCCGCGACGACCTCGGCGGCCGGCCGGTAGTGCGCGCCGTGGCGCTCTCCCCCGCCGTAGGACATCGTCTCGTCGGCGGTGCCGTGGATGTCGAGCAGGCCGACGGGCCGGTCGGCGCAGTCGGCGAAGACACCGTCGTAGTAGGCGCCCGAGACGACGGCCACGCGCCCGAAGACCTCCGGGGCGCGGCAGGCCAGCAGGGCCGTGAAGCCGCCGCCGTTGGAGAACCCGGTGGCGTAGACGCGGTCGCGGTCCACCGGGTAGGTCGCCGCGAGCCCGGAGAGCAGCCCGCGCACGTAGGCCACGTCGGCGTCGGTGGCCCCGGCCGGCGAGTAGGGCGCGCCCTGCCAGGAGGCCAGTCCCGCCGAGGACGGCAGGCCGGTGCCGTAGACGACGATGGCGTCTGTGCCGTCGAAGCCGGTGTAGTCCCGGGCCTTCTCTGCGGACTCGCCGAAGCCGTGGAAGACGAAGACGACCGGGAAGCCGTCGGCCGGCGCGGGCGCGTCCGGCACGTGGACCAGCGCGCTGCGGTCCCAGCCGGCCGCGGTGAGTTGCACCCGTTCCGTCGCGCCCGGGGCGGTCCCGGCCAGCGGGGCGGCGTCCGCGCGGATGAAGGAGTCTGCGTGGCCCTGGACGCGGGCGTGCTCGGGCGGCTGGGCCGGCTGCGTCGGTTGCACCTGCTGCGTCTGGCCGTGGTTGCTTTCCGACGGCGCGAGAAACGAGCCCGTGAGCAGTGCACCCGTGGCCAGCCCCGCCAGCGCCACGCGCACCGCGAGCGTGCGGTCGAGGCCGCTCATGTCCCTCATGCGCGCCCCCGGCTCCAGGCCTGCCACAGGCGGGCGTACGCCCCGCCGGCGGCGACGAGCTCTGCGTGCGGGCCGGACTCGACGACGCGGCCCGAGTCCATGACCAGCACGCGGTCGGCGCGGGCGGCCTGGTCGAGGCGGTGGGCGATGACCACGGCCGAGCGCTCCCGGGTGACCTCGGCGGCCGCGGCCTCCAGGGTCTCCGCCCCGGCGGAGCCGGCCTCGGCGGTGGCCTCGTCCATGAGGACGATCTCGGGGTCGAGCAGGAGCACGCGGGCCAGGGCCAGCTGCTGGGCCGCGACGGGGTCGAGCTGCTCGCCGCGGGCGCCGACCTCGGTGTCCAGGCCGTCGGGCAGGTCGTGGTACCAGCGCGCGCCGACGCGGGCGAGCACGTCCTCGAGCGCGGCGTCGTCGGCGTCGGGGCGGGCCAGCGTGAGGTCGTCGCGCAGGGTGCCGGAGAAGACGTGGACGTCCTGGCTGATCAGGGCCAGGCGGCGCACGCGCTCGGCGTCCGAGAGGTCGGCGACGTCGACGCCGTCGATGAGGGCGCGACCGGAGTCCGGCACGCGCAGGCCGGCCAGCAGGGCGGCCACCGTGGTCTTGCCGGCGCCCGAGGCGCCGACCACGGCGAGGGTCTCCCCCGCCGCCAGCTCCAGGGAGACGTCGCGCACGGCCGGCTCCCCGGTGCCCGGGTAGGTGAAGGTGACGTCCTCCAGGCGGGCGGAGCCGCCGCGCACGGGCGCGCCGGAGTCGGCGACGGGCTCGGGTGCCTCGACGACGACGCCGACGATGCGGGCCAGCGAGGCGTAGGCGGACTGGACGGTGTCGAGCACGCGCATGAACATCAGCAGCGGCCCGCGCAGGCGCACCAGCATCAGCACCGCGGCCGTGACGGCCCCGACGCTGAGCACGTCCGTGCGCGCGAGGTGGAAGCCGACGGTCAGGGCGGTGGCCAGGAGCAGGAACTCGCAGAAGGTCACCCAGGTCTGCAGCGTGAGCATCGTGGTGCGCGCGCTCAGGCCGGTCTCGACGACGCGGGCGCTGGCCGCCCCGATGCGCCCGTGGACGCGGTCCTCGGTGCCGTAGGCGCGCACGGTCTCGCGGCCGTGGATGGCCTCGAGCACCCGACGGGCGCGGTCGGCCATGCTCGCCCGCTCCTCGGCGTAGCGCCGCGGGGCACGCGCCAGGTAGCGCCGCCCGGCGATCCAGTAGAACGGCAGGGCGACCAGGGGCACGAGCAGGAACTGCCAGTCCAGGCCGGCGAGGGCCACCACGGTCGCGCCGATCATGAACACCGAGCGCGAGAGGATCGGCACCGTCTCGCTGACGGCCGCCGAGAGCTCGGCGACGTCGTCGGTCGAGCGGCTGACCAGGTCGCCGGAGCCGGCGGCCTCGACCTCGTGGACCGGCAGGCCGAGGGCGGTGCCGACCATGCGCCCGCGCAGCGCGGCGATGACGCGCTCGACCTCGCGGGAGACCAGGAAGAACCCGCCGGCCTGCAGCACGGCGGCCACGACCGCGGCCACGGCCAGCCACAGTGCGACGCGCACGAGCCCGCCGGCGCCGTCGCCGGCGGTGACGATGTCGACGACCTCGCCGAGCAGCCGCGGCACGGCGACGTTGGCCCCGGCGCCGGCGGCGAGCAGCAGCACGGCGAGAAGGCCGCGGCGGCGCGCGCCGGGCAGGGCGCGCAGCCGGGCGGCGACCTCGGCGCGCACCTGGGCCCAGGTGGCCAGCGGGAAGCGCGCGCTCACAGCTCGATCTCCCCGAGGGTGCGGTCGGCCACGGCCCGCCAGGCCGGCGAGTCGGTGACCACAACGGTGCTGCGGCCGGCGCGGGCGCGGGCGACGGCGGCGACGATGAGCTGCTCGGTCACCGAGTCCACGGCCGTGGTCGGGTCCTGCAGGATCAGCTGGTCGGCGCCGGTGGCCAGGGCGCGCGCGAGCGCGACGCGCTGGCGCTGCCCGCCGGACAGGGCCCGCCCGCCCTCGCCGACCTCGCGGCCGGCCCCGCCGGGGATGTCGGTCGCGCAGGCGGCCTCGAGCGCGGCGTCGGCGCGCTGGGGGTCGGGGTGGACGTTCACGCCGACGGTGCCCTCGAAGAGGCGGGCGGCGTGCGGGGCGACGACGACCGCGGCGGGCAGCGTCGCCAATGTCTCCAGCTCGGGGGCGGTGCGCACGACGGTGAGTCCCTCAGGCAGCCGCACGGCGTCGGTGCGCCGCTCGCCGTGGGCGGGCGGGGCGGTGAGCACCTCGACGATGCGCTGGGCGGAGGCCTGCGCGGTGGCCCAGTGGGAGGCGAGGTTGCGGCCCAGCATCGTCATCGGGTGGATGATGAACTGGGTCAGCCCGATCAGGGTGATCAGCTCGCCGACGCTGAGCCGGCCCGTGGTCCCGAGCCAGCCGGCGGCCAGGGCCACGCCGATGACGTAGCAGGAGCCGACGACCTCGGTGCGCACGTTGAGCCCGGCACGCGCCGCGTCCGCGGCGACGGTCGCGCGGTAGGCCCTGGCGGAGGCCCCGGCGTAGCGGTCGTCGACGACGTGCACGGCGCCCAGCCCCTTGAGCGTGCGCAGGCCCTCCACGACGTCGGCGGCGAGCCCCGCGGCCTTCGCCAGGGCGCGCTGGCGCTCGCGGGAGCGGCGCTTGAGCGGCCGGGCGGCGCGCAGCGAGACGGCGACGATCAGCGGGCCGCCGACGAGGATCGCCAGGCCCAGCGGCGGGGAGATCAGCGCCATGGCGACGGCGACGTAGAGCACGGAGACGACCTCGGCGACCGGGAAGACGGTCATCATCACCACGTCGGCCACGCGCTGGGTGTCGGTGGAGGCCACCGAGAGCAGCGCGCCCGGGGTGCGCCGGCGCCCGCCGACCCCGCGCGGGTCCATGATGCGGTCGGTGACGGCCATGCGCAGGTCGTGGCCGACGAGCATGCGCGAGTAGGTCAAGAGCCAGCGCCCGGCGTAGCCGGCGGCGGCGTTGAGGGCGAAGACGCCGGCGAGCACGCCCAGCCAGGTCACAAGCGCCCGGGTCGACCCGGTGGCCACGGCGGCGTCGACGGCGCGGCCGAGGATGACGGGGGTCAGCCCGTTGCAGACGAAGACCACGGACATCAGGGCCGCGGAGAGGAAGGACCAGGGCCGCTGCGAGATCGCGGTCTTGATCAGCCAGCGCCGGTCCGTCGGAGCCGGCAGCTTCGAGGGGCGCGGCCGCGGTCCCGGGATGGTCGGGACGGGGTTCACGGCGGCGGTCACGACCATTCATCGTAGACAACGTGGGCGGGCGGCGCGCTAGAGTGTCTCCCGCCATGACCCAGCCGCCCGCAGACCACTACCCCGCCTACCGCCCGCCGTCGACGGTCAACGCGCCGCGTTTCCGCGACGCCGGCCACCGCGCGGCGTCAGCACGCGCCTTCCGCGCCGGCGCCCGCGCCTACGACGACGCCCGCCCCGGCTACCCGCCGGAGGTCGCCGCGCTTCTCGACGGCTGCGCCCGCGTGGCCGACGTCGGCGCCGGCACCGGCAAGCTGACGGCGGCCCTGATGGCCGCGGGCCGCGAGGTCTGGGCGGTCGAACCCGCCGCCGACATGGCGCGCACCCTGGCCGAGCGCGTCGACGTGCCCGTCTGGCGTGCCACGGCCGAGGCGACGGCGCTCGCCGACGCCGCGGTGGACGCCGTCGCCTGCGCGCAGACGTGGCACTGGGTGGACGTGGCCGCCGCCTGTGCGGAGCTGGACCGGGTGGTGCGCCCCGGCGGACGCGTGGTGCTGGCGTGGAACACGCTGGACGTCGCGGACCCGTGGGTGCTGCGTCTCGCGCGCATCATGCACTCCGGCGACGTGCTCGCCGAGGGCTTCACCCCGGAGGTGCACGCGCCGTGGCGGATCACGCGGCGCTGGACGGGACGCTGGCGCGACCGGCTGGACACCGACGGCGTCTTCGCGCTGACGGCGACGCGCTCCTACTGGCTGCGCAACGGGGAGAAGGTGCGCGAGCGGGTGCGCGGCAACCTGGAGTGGTACCTCTTCGAGCACACCGGGATGCACCCGGGCGACCCGGTGGAGCTGCCCTACCGCACCGACGCCTTCGTCCTCGAGCGGGCCTAGGCGCGGGCGCGGGACTGGCGCCAGGCGCGCCAGAAGACGACGGCCAACAGGGCCAGGGTCACCCAGAGCAGGTAGCGGTTGACCACCTGGACGACGTCGAGGACCTCGTCGCCGAAGGTGTACCCGAGCCACATCATGATCCCGTTGACCAGGGCGACGCTCGCGGCGTTGAGCGCGAGCATGGCGCTCAGCGAGACGCCGAGGAGGCCCAGTACGGCGTTGACGACGTTGTTGGGCACGGGCCCGGGCGCGTAGCCCAGCGGCACGAGCCCGGAGGTGACCAGGGTGGCCTTGCGGGAGCGCGAGCCGAGCGCGCGCAGGATGAGCCTGCGCATGCGCGGCATGTACCGCACGGACATCTCGATGAAGTCCATGCCCCAGCGTCGGCCCATGCACCAGTAGAGCGGCATGAACTTCACCGCGCCGAACACGGTGCACAAGAGGTAGACCCACCACACGCCGTTGCCCACCGAGGCGTTGGCCCCGGAGACGACGGCCGAGGTGTAGCCGCCGACCAGCAGGGTGTAGGCCAGCGGGTGCGAGAGCAGGTAGGCGCGCAGCGGGATCATGGCGAACCCGTAGATGACGACGGCGAAGAGCCCGACGAAGAGCCAGATGTCGACCTTGTCGGGCTTCTCGAGGAACCGTGGCAGTTCGGGTTGCTCAGTCACGGCGACTCACTCTACCGCCCCGCGGCGGCCCGGCGGCGCAGACGCCGCCCGGTCACCGTCGTCGGCGCCGCCCGGTCACCGGCGTTGGCGGCGTTCGCGCACGCGGACGGCCACGCGCACCGGGGTGCCGTGGAAGCCGAACTCCTCGCGGAACTTGCGCTCCAGGTAGCGCCGGTAGCCGGCGTCGAGGAAGCCGGTGGTGAACAGCACGACCGTCGGCGGGCGGGTGCCGGCCTGCGTGGCGAAGAGGACGCGCGGCAGGCGGTTGTTCTTCATCGGCGGCGGGTTCTGCGCGATGGTCTCGCGCAGCCAGTTGTTCAGCCGTCCGGTGGAGACGCGCTGGTCCCAGCTCTCCAGGGCCTCGAGCATGGCGGGCTCGAGCTTCTGCAGGGCGCGTCCGGTCCGAGCGGAGATGTTGACCCGGGTCACCCACGGCAGGTGGGCGAGCTGCAGGTCGATCTCGCGCTCGAGCTCGGTGCGGCGGTCCTCGTCGACGAGGTCCCACTTGTTGAAGGCGAGCACGAGAGCCTTGCCGGCGTCGACGACAGAGCTCAGGATGCGCTGGTCCTGCTCGGTGACCGGCTCGGAGGCGTCGATGAGCATGACGCAGACCTCGGCGGCCTCGATCGCGTTCTGCGTGCGCAGGGAGGCGTAGTACTCGTGGCCGCGGGCCTGTTTGACCTTGCGGCGCAGCCCCGCGGTGTCGACGAAGCGCCACAGCTTCTTGTCCAGCTGCACCAGGGAGTCGACGGGGTCGACGGTGGTGCCGGCGACGTTGTCGACGACGCTGCGCTCCTCGCTGGCCATCTTGTTGAGCAGCGAGGACTTGCCCACGTTCGGCCGGCCGACCAGGGCCACGCGGCGCGGGCCGGAGACCACGGAGGTCTCGCGCGGGTGCTCCGGGAAGGCCTTGAGCACCTCGTCGAGGACGTCGGCGCCGCCGCGGCCGTGCAGGGCCGAGACGGGCCAGGGGTCGCCGAGGCCGAGCGAGTAGAGCTCGGCGACGTCGCCGAGCTGCATCGGCGAGTCGACCTTGTTGGCCACGAGGATGACGGGCACCTCGGAGCGCTGCAGCTTGCGGGCCATGACCTCGTCGGTCTCGGTGATGCCGACCTTGGCGTCGACCACGACGACGATGACGTCGGCGGTGGCCATCGCGCTCTCGGCCTGGCGGGCGATGGCGGCGTGGATGCCCTTGACGTTGGGGTCCCAGCCGCCGGTGTCCTGCACCCAGAAGCGGCGCCCGGTCCACTCGGCCAGGTACTTCACGCGGTCGCGGGTGACACCGGGGGTGTCCTCGACGACGGCCTCGCGCCGACCGAGGAAGCGGTTGACCAGGGAGGACTTGCCCACGTTCGGCCGGCCCACCACCGCGACGGTGCACAGGGCCTCCTCCTCGTGGTGCTGCACGCCGAAGGCGTCCTCGACGCCCTCCCAGTCGGTGCCGGCCAGCTGCTCGGCGTCGGCGGCGGAGAGGTCGAAGTCGTCGGCGCCGTAGGCGGCGGCGTCGTCGAAGCCCGCCTGGATGAACTCGGTCTCGGCGGCGTCGGCCGGCGCGGCGTCGTCAATCCCCTCGCCCGCGGAGGCGGCGACGATCTCCGTGAGGCGGTCGAGCACCTCGTCGGGCGTCAGCTCGGAGGTGTCGACGATGACGGCGTCGTCGGCCGGGCGCAGCGGGGAGGTCTCGCGCGAGGAGTCGGCGGCGTCGCGGCGCTGGACGTCGGCGAGCACGGCGTCGAAGTCGGCCTCGCGACCGGCGGCGACGTCCTGGTCGTACCGGCGCTGCGCGCGCACCTCGGGGGCGGCGGTGAGATACACCTTCGCCGGGGCGTCGGCGAGCACGACGGTGCCGATGTCGCGGCCCTCCACGACGGCGCGGTGGGCGCGCTCGGCGAGCTCGCGCTGCAGGGCGACGAGGTTCTCGCGCACCTGCGGGATCGCGGAGACCGCGGAGACGTGGGCGGTGACCTCGGGGCCGCGGATCTCGCCGGAGACGTCCTCGCCGGCCAGCCACACGGCGGTCGACTGCGGGTCGTCGCTGACGTCGAGGCGCAGCCGCGCGGTCTCGGCGATGACGGCCCCGGTGTCGGCCGGGTCGACGCCGGCGCGCAGCACGGCGAGCGTGGCGACGCGGTACATCGCGCCGGTGTCGACGTACTTGGCGTCGAGGCGCTCGGCCAGGGCCCGGCAGGTGGTCGACTTGCCGGTGCCGGAGGGCCCGTCGACGGCGAGGATCAGGCCGTCGTCGGGCATGTTGGAGTAGCGCTCGGTCACAGTCCCACCGCCTTGTAGAGGCTCGTCAGTTCGGCGCGGTTGAGCGCGCGCAGGATGCCGGGGCGCTGCTCGCCGAGCGCCACGGTGTGGATCTTGGTGCGCACGAGGCGCTGGACCGGGTAGCCCAGGGCCTTGAGCAGGCGGCGCACGACGTGCTTGCGGCCCTCGTGCAGCTCGACGCGGACGAGCGACTCGCCGTTGTAGGTGTCGATGATCTGCGCGGAGTCGGCCTTGACGGGGCCGTCGTCGAGCTCGACGCCCTCGCACAGGGCGCGCACGAGCTCGCGGTCGGCCTCGCCGAGCACCGTGGCCACGTAGGTCTTGGAGACCTCGTAGCGCGGGTGGGTCAGGCGGTTGGCCAGCTCGCCGTCGTTGGTGAGCATGATCAGGCCCTCGGTGTCGGCGTCGAGGCGGCCGACGTGGAAGAGGCGCTGACCGGCGGCGGTCTGCTCGGCGACGAAGTCGCCCACGCAGGGCCGGCCCATGTCGTCGGACATGGTGGAGTGGACGCCGCGGGGCTTGTTGAGCACGAAGTAGCGCAGCGACTGGTCGGTCTGCACGCGCACCCCGTCGACGCGGATGACGTCGGTCTCGGGGTTGACGCGCACGCCCTGCCGGGTCACGGTCTTGCCGTTGACCTCGACGCGGCCGGCGTCGATGAGCTGCTCGGAGTGGCGGCGCGAGGCGACGCCGGCGCGGGCGAGCACCTTCTGCAGGCGCTCGCCGTCGGTGCGCGACCCGGAGGCCTCGGCCAGGGCGGCGCGCAGCTCCTCGTCGCTGAGGTGCTGGTGGCGCGCGGGCCGGGCGTTGGATACCTGCGGAGTGCCGTCTCGGCTTGCGGGTGGTGTCACGGGTTGAACATCCTTATTCACTACGGGTTTCTGACGCGCCCGATCGTACCCCGCGCGCACCCCGGAGACCCCATCCGCTCGGCCCGCACGCGCGTGCGGGCGCGGCGAGGCTCAGTCGCCGCGGGAGGCGGCGTCGAAGGCGTCGAGCTCGTCGATGTCGTCGATGTCCGGCAGCAGCGGGGCCAGGTCCGGCAGCGCGTCGAGGGAGTCGACGCCGAGCAGCTCGAGGAAGAGCTCAGTGGTCGCGTAGCGGTGCGCGCCGGTGGCCGGGTCCGCCTCGACCTCGCGGATCAGCCCGCGCAGGGCCAGGGTGCGCATGACGCCGTCGACGTTCACGCCGCGCACGGCGGCGACCTGGCGGCGGGTGACCGGCTGGCGGTAGGCGACCACGGCGAGGGTCTCCAGCGCGGCGCGCGAGAGCCGGGTCTGCGAGCCGTCCAGGAGGAAGGCCTCGACGGCCGGGGCGTTGTCACGGCGGCTGACCAGGCGGTGGCCCTCAGGCGTGCTCGCCAGCTCGAAGCCGAGCCCGCGGGCCTCGTACTCGGCGCGCATCTCCGCCAGCGCGGCGGCGACGTCGGTCTCCTCGGCGGCCAGGGCGGAGGCCAGCGCGGCGGTGGTCACCGGCTGGTCGACGACGAGCAGCACCGACTCGATGCGCGAGCGGAGCTGGCCGACCGGTTCAGGCGCGCCCATGCCCGGCCTCTCCCCCGTCGCCGGTGACCGCCGGGAACTCCGCCGGGTCGTTGTCCACGTGGCCCCACTCCGTCCAGGAGCCCTCGTAGACCTCGACGTCGCCGTACCCGGCCAGCGTGGCGGCGAGCGCGCCGACGCAGGCGGTGACGCCGGAGCCGCAGACGAAGGTCGCCGCGCCCGCCGGGCCCAGCACGGTCTCGAGGAGCTCGCGCATCTCGTCGACGTCGCGGTAGCGCCCGTCCGCGGTGCGGAACTCCGTGTGGGGCAGGTTGACCGCGCCGGGCATGTGGCCGGGGCGGACGTTCTCGCGCGGCTCGGGCTCGGCGCCCGCGAACCGGGCCGCCGAGCGCACGTCCACCACGTGGCGGTTCCCCAGGGCGAGCGCCTCGCGCACGCCGTCGGCGTCGGTGAGCAGCTCCCAGGACGGCGCCGCGGTGATCTGCCCCGGGGTCGCCTCGGCGGCCGACCTCGGCTCGGCGAGCGGACGGTCGGCCGCGCGCCAGGCGGCGAGCCCGCCGTCGAGGACGGCGACGTTGCGCAGGCCGGCCACCCGGGCGAGCCACCAGACGCGCGGCGCCACGGGCGTCTCGGAGTCGTCGTAGACCACCACCGGCGTCTTGTCGCTGATGCCGTAGGCCTCGAAGACGCGCGCCGGGTCGGCGGGCACCGTGTTCGGCAGCGGGTGGGTGCGGTCGGAGAAGTCCGCGTCGAGGTCCGCCACGAAGGAGCCGGGGATCGCCTCGGTGGGGCGACCGCCGCCCATCGTCGCGAAGAGCAGGACCGCGCGGCGGCGGACCGAGGACAACTGGTCGACGTCGATGATGGCAGCCATGGGCCGGATTATACGGCCGCCGCGGCCACCCCCGGGTCGGGCCAGGCCGCGCCGGTCCGCCGCGACGCGCATGCCTCCGTTTCCCAGACGCGCCAACCCGGACTAGAGTTCAATACCATGAATTCTGTTCGACAAGAGAGCGAAAAGCCGACCTCCGCGGGACTCGACCAGAGCCGCCTCGTCGTGCTGCTCGGCCCCGCCTTCGTCGCGGCCGTCGCCTACGTCGACCCCGGCAACGTCGCCGCCAACATCACCGCCGGCGCCAAGTACGGCTTCCTGCTGGTGTGGGTGCTCGTGCTCGCCAACGCCATGGCCGTGTTCATCCAGTACCAGTCCGCCAAGCTCGGCCTGGTCACCGGCCACAGCCTGCCCGAGGTGCTCGGCATGCGGCTGAAGAAGCCCGCCCGGCTGTCCTTCTGGGTGCAGGCCGAGCTCGTCGCCGCCGCGACCGACCTCGCCGAGGTCGTCGGCGGCGCGATCGCGCTCAACCTGCTCTTCGACCTGCCGCTGCTGGCCGGCGCCGTGATCACCGGCGTGGTCTCCATCGTCCTGCTCGCCTTCCAGGCGCGCGGCCTCCAGCACGTCTTCGAGCGCGTGATCATCGGCCTGCTGCTGGTCATCTCGATCGGCTTCCTCGCGGGCCTCGTCGTCGACCCGCCCGTGCCCGCCGAGGTCGCCGGGGGACTCATCCCCCGCTTCGACGGCGCCGAAACGGTGCTGCTGGCGGCCTCGATGCTGGGCGCGACGGTCATGCCGCACGCGATCTACCTGCACTCCTCGCTGGTCAAGCACCGCTTCGGCCGCGCGGACGACGCCCGCCTGCCGCGCCTGCTGCGCGCCAGCAAGTTCGACGTGACCTGGGCGCTGGTCATCGCGGGCCTGGTCAACATCGGCCTGCTCGTCCTCGCCGCCAACTCGCTCTACGGCGTGGAAGGCACCGACACCATCGAGGGCGCCCACGCCGCCGTCGTCGCCAATCTCGGAGACGCCGTAGGTGTGGTCTTCGGCCTGGGCCTGCTGGCCTCCGGCCTCGCGTCGACCTCGGTGGGCTCCTACGCCGGCTCCGAGATCATGGACGGCCTGCTGCACGTGCGCGTGCCGCTGCTCACCCGCCGCGTGGTCACGCTGATCCCGGCTCTGATCGTCGTCGCCGTCGGCGTCGAGCCGACGCTGGCGCTGGTGTGGAGCCAGGCGCTGCTCTCGGTGGGCATCCCCTTCGCCATCGTCCCGCTCTTCCTGGCCACCGGCAGCAGGAAGGTCATGGGCCGCTACGCCGACGGCACGACCGTCAAGGTGCTGGCCTTTATCATCGCGGCCCTCGTGATCGTGCTGAACGTCGCGCTGCTCGTCCTGACCGCCATGGGCATCGGCTGACGCCCACGGGGCCGGGCTCCCGGAGCGCCGGTTCAGTCCCAGTTCGCGGCGGCGACGACCGCCGGATCCACCTCGAGGCCCGTCCACGCCACGGCCAGCTCGCCGAGCGGCTCCGGCTGGCGGGCCTCGACCGCGTGCGCCTTGTAGAGCTCGAGCAGGGCCAGGAAGGTGCCCACCGCCTGGATGGTGGAGGTGCACGAGCGGGTCAGCCGGTCGAAGGTCAGCCACTGCTCCACCCCGGCCAGGTGCAGCGCCTCGAGCACGCGGCCGGCCTCGTGCGGCACGGAGACCTCCGCGTGGTGCAGGTGGTCCACGCCGACCTCCTCGGGCGGGCGCGGGCGGAAGACGCCGGCGGCCAGCTCGGCGAAGGACTCCGCGTCGTGGCCGAGCTCCACCGGGGGCAGCAGGTGGCGGAAGCGCTCCTCGAGCCCGCCGGTGCGCGCGTAGCGGCGCCGGGCGCCCCGCTGCCACTCGGCGAAGAGCGCGGCGACCTTCTTGTACGCGCGGTACTGCACCAGGCGGGCGAAGAGCAGGTCGCGGGAGCTCAGCAGCTCCAGGTCGGCCTCGTCGTCGACGTCGCCGCGCGGGATGAGGCGTGCGGCCTTGAAGTCGAGCAGCGTGGCGGCCACCAGCAAAAAGCCGGTGGTCTCCTCGAGCTCGGCGCGCTCGCCGAGCTGGCGGGTGTAGGCGATGAACTCGTCGGTGACCTCGGCCAGCGCCACCTCGGTGACGTCCAGCTTGCGCACCTGGATCAGGTGCAGCAGCAGGTCGAAGGGGCCGGTGAAGTTGTGCAGCGCGACGGTGAAGCCGGTGATCTCCGGCTGGACGGAACCGTCCGGCAGGCGCTTCTCGGCCGGGGTAGCGGCCGGCGTCGCGGTGGCCGTGGCGCCGGGGTCAGTGCCCGGACCCGGGCCCGCGTCGGCCCGGGGACTCACGGCAGCTCGGCGCAGCGCTCCACGACCTCCTTGGCGAGGTTGCGGTACTGCTCCGCACCCTGGGACTTCGGCGCCCAGGAGGTGATCGGCTCGCCGGCCACGGAGGTCTCCGGGAAGCGCACGGTGCGCGTGATCACGGAGTCGAAGACCTTGTCGCCGAAGACCTCGACCACGCGCGACATCACCTCGCGCGAGTGCGTGGTGCGCCGGTCGAACATGGTCACCAGGATGCCCAGGATGTCCAGGTCGAAGTTGAGGCGGTCGCGGACCTTCTCGACGGTGTCGGTCAGCAGCGCCAGGCCGCGCAGCGAGAAGTACTCGCACTCCATCGGGATGATCACCCCGTGCGAGCAGGCCAGCGCGTTGACCGTGAGCAGGCCGAGGGAGGGCTGGCAGTCGAGGATGATGAAGTCGTAGTCGCGGACCACCGGGCGCAGGGCGCGGGCCAGGGTCTGCTCGCGGCCGACCTCGTTGACCAGCTGGATCTCGGCGGCCGAGAGGTCGATGTTGGCGGGCACCAGGTCCAGGCCGGGCACGCGGGTGTGCATGAGCGCGGAGTGGATCGAGGCCTCGTTGTCCACGAGCAGGTCGTAGACGGAGGTGTCCAGGTCCGCCAGGGAGACCCCGAGGCCGGCCGAGAGCGCGCCCTGCGGGTCGAGGTCGACGAGCAGCACCTTGCGGCCGAGGTCGGCCAGGCAGGCGCCGAGGTTGATCGTCGAGGTGGTCTTGCCCACCCCGCCCTTCTGGTTGCACATCGCGAGGATGCGCGCGGGCCCGTGGCGGTCGACGGGGCCCGGCTCAGGCAGTTCGCGCACCGGACGGCCGGTCAGGCCGACCTCGACGTCCGCGGAGTCGAACAGTCCTCCGTCTCCCATGGTCAAACCCTCTCCCTTGACTTTTCGCTACCCGCCTTCCGGTCGGATGACACGCGTGTCATTCTACCCGGCACCCCCGGCGCCGCGCTGGCGGGCACGCGGACTCCGTGCACTTCGGGCCCGCGGCCCGCCGCGCCCGGGCCGGCTTCGCTCAGGCGCGCTCAGGCCCGCGGGTGCGCCAGCCGCCAGACCTCGCGCAACCCGTCGGCGGTGACGTGCGTGTAGATCTGCGTCGTCGTCACCGAGGAGTGCCCGAGCAGCTCCTGGACCACGCGCACGTCCGCCCCGCCGGAGAGCAGGTGGGTCGCGAAGCTGTGCCGCAGCGTGTGCGGCGAGATGTCGCGCTCGATGCCGGCGCGCGCGGCCCGCTTCTTCAGCACGCCCCACGCGCTCTGCCGGGAGAACGCCCCGCCGCGCTGGTTGAGCAGCAACCGGTGGCTGCGCCCACGGGCGAGCACCGGGCGGGCGCGTACGAGGTAGGCCTCGACGGCCGCGCGCGCCGAGCGCCCCACGGGCACCAGGCGCTGCTTGCCGCCCTTGCCGAGGATGCGCAGGAAGGCGGTGTCCTCCCCCGCCTCCCCGGCCTCCGCCAGCGGCCCGGCGACGTCGTCGACGTCGAGGCCGACGACCTCCGAGACGCGCGCACCGGTGGCGTAGAGCAGCTCGAGCAGCGCCCGGTCGCGCAGGTCCACCGGGGTGGCCGCCTCCCCGTCGGGGGCGGCCTCGATCAGCCGGGTGACCTCCTCGACGCTCAGCGTGTCCGGCAGGTGCCGCCCGGTCGCCGGCGGCGAGACCTCGGCGGCGACGTCGACGTCGAGCTCGCCCTCGGTCAGCCCGAACTTGTGCAGCCCGCGCACCACGACGAGCGCGCGGCCGGCCGAGGCGGCCGAGAGCGCACGCCGGCCCTCCCCGCCGCGGCGCAGGTCCGCCACATAGGCCTCCACCTGGGCGGAGGTGACCTCGGCGAGGTCGGTGACGCCCGCGCCGGCGAGCCAGTCCAGGTAGCGCGCGGTGTCGCGCCGGTAGCTCGCCAACGTGTTGCGGCTGAGCCCCTTCTCGACGGCGAGGTGGTTCAGCCAGGCGCGCCCGAGCGCGTGCGGGTCGACGCGGCTCACAGCTTCTTCATGTCCGGGACAATGCCCGCCGCTTGACGACGTCGCGCCAGCGCCTGCGGCCGCAGCGTGAACTCGGCGTCGGCGGGGCGCACGGCTGCGCCGTGGCGCAGGACGTCGTGCGCGGCGAGCACACCGGCCACGGCGATGGAGTTGGCGATCTCGCCGGCGTGGACGGCCTCGCGGGCGGCCTCGAGGCCGACCCACTCCAGGGCCATGTCCGCCTCCTCGTCCTCGGGTTCGGGGCGCTCGACGGCGCGCAGGTCGCGGGCGAGGAAGACACGCACGGCCTCGTCGCAGAAGCCTGGACTGGTGACCAGGTCGACCAGGCTGTCCCAGCGGTCGGCGTCGAGGCCGGCCTCCTCGCCGAGCTCGCGGCGCGCGGCGGTCAGCGGGTCCTCGCCGGCGACGTCGAGGATGCCGGCGGGCAGCTCGAGCAGCCGGACGCCCACGGCGTGGCGGTACTGGCGCACCATGGCCACCGCGTCGCGCTCCGCGTCGTAGGCGACGACGGCGACGGCGCCGAAGTGCTCGACGATCTCGCGGTCGGCGGTCTTACCGCCGGGCATGACGACCTGGTCGCGGCGCACGGCCATGATCGGGGCGTCGACGAGGGTCTCGGAGTCGGTGACGGTGAAGGTGTGGGTGCCGGGGGTGCTCATGGCTGCCCAGTCTAGGCCCGTCCTAGGACTGCGGGGACTCCTCCTCGGTCCCGGCGTCCGGGACCTGCGGGGTGGCCGCCTCGGCGGACTCGGCCGAGCCGTAGGCGCCGGAGCGGCCGTCGAGCTGCTCGGCGACGGCGAGCACGGTGGCGATCCGGCCCCAGGAGCGGTCGACGGAGTCGACGGTCGACGGCGCGCGGTCGGCGCCCTCGTCGCCCTGGCCGGCCGCGCGGGTCAGCCCGATCGCGCCGGTGTCCGAGGCGGAGCCGATGCGGCCGGCGAGCACGGCGCCGTTGCCGCGCTCCTGCATGGCCTCGACGAGGTTCGAGACGACCTGGGCGCCGAAGCCGGTCTCGCCGGAACCGTCCGCGCCGCCGGTGACCACGACGACGACCTGGGCCGGGCGCACTGTGCCACGCTCGTACTCGAGGTAGCCGGCGTCGGCCAGCGCGCCGAGCAGCGCACCGCGCTCGTCCTCGGTGGCCTGGGGCTCACCGCTGTCGGGGGCGAGCATGAGCGCCGAGCCGAGGGCCTGGCCCGCGTGCGTGCCCGGGTCCAGGTGCTCCTCGGAGAGCTGGGCGCCCGCGGGCAGCGTGTTGGTCACGATGGTCTTCAGCTTGTCCGCGCCCTGCTGGTCGGTGAACTTGTCCGTGAGCGTGACGGTGCCCGCCTCGACGGCGTCGGCCTCCCGCAGCAGGCGGGAGAGCCCCTCGACGTCCTCGTCGGCGGCGTCGGCGGTGCGCAGCACGAGCACCGGCCGGTCGGTGAGTGTGCCGGCGACGCTCCTGCCCGCCAGCTCGGAGACGACGGCGTCCGCCGAGGAGGCCTGCGCCTCGGCCACGGCGACCTCCCGGTCGGAGCCTTCGTCGCCGGCGGCCGCGGTGGTGTGCCCGCCGTCCGGGGAGTTCGGGGCGATGACCAGCGCGCCGAGGGCGACGCCCGCGGCCACGCCGAAACCGAGTCCCGCGATCAGGACGCCGGTGCGTCCCTGCTTGTTCTTGGCCATGGTTTCCTCGGCTCCTTACTTGAACCAGCTCTGGACGGTCAGCGCGATGTTGTTCCAGGTGTCGATCAGGTTCTCGGTGAACCCGCCGTCCCCCGCGGTGCCCGCGACGAGCACGACGACCGCGACGGCGACCAGGATGCCCAGGATCGCCCACAGCCAGGCCGTGCCGCGGCCGGAGGGCACGTGGTAGAGGTCGATGACGGCCTCGGCGTCGATGAGGCGGGCGCCGACCTTCGAGCGGGTCAGCAGCGCGGCCGGGGTGGCCTCCGGGCGGTCGGCGAAGATCGCGTCGAGGTCCAGCGGGGCGCCGGCGTTGACCACCAGCTCGGCGCCGTGGTACTCGGCCAGCAGCAGGGCGAGGTCGGTCGCCGAGTCGGTGGCCGACGGGAAGGTCATCGCGCCGATGCCGAGGTCCTGGATGCGCTCGAGGCCGGCGGCGTGGCCGTCGGGCTCGGCGGGCAGCACCACGCTGGCGCCGCTGCGCAGGGTCTCGGACTCGATGCCGGCGGGGTTGCCCACGATCAGGTCCGGGGTGTAGCCCTCGCGCACCAGGGTGTCGGCGGCGGCGTCGACGCCGATGAGCACCGGGTCGTACTCGCGGATGAAGTTGCGCAGGCCCTTGAGCTGTTCCGCGTGGTCCGCACCGGGGCTGACCACGACGACCTTGCGGCCCTTGACGGAGGCGCCGGTGTCCGGGATGCCGAGCCCGTCGATGAGCAGCGGGGCCTCGGAGTGGATGAACTGGATGGTGTTGCCGAAGAACGCCTCCATGTGCTCGACGAGGTTGCGCTGCGCCTCGTTGAAGCGGGACTCGGCGGCCGCGGCGTCGACGGGGGCGGCGGTGCCCACGGCGTCGCTGCCGAGGAAGAGCTCGCCGTCCTCGGTCACGCGGCCCTTCTTGCCGCCGCGCAGCTTCGCGTGCGCCTCGGCGCCCAGGTCCTCGAAGACGGGGATCTCGGCGTCGATGAGCATCTGCGGGCCGAAGTTCGGCACCGCACCGGTGCTGAACCGGGCGATGTTGACCACGGCGGCCGGGCGCAGGTCGATGAGCTGCTGGGCCGCCGGCCTGGAGATGTCGGGGGCGTCGACGACGGCGATGTCGCCGTCGGAGAACTTCTTCAGCCCCTTGGCCAGGGCCGCTCCGGTCAGGTCACGGACCGTGCCGTGGATGCCGGGCAGGTCGTCGGTGCGGGAGAACAGACTCATGGGCCATATTCTGTCCCGCCGGTCCCCCGGCGTGGCGGAGGCGCGCCGTTCGGTGCGTCGCCGGCGGCCTCAGTCCCCCATCGCGGCGACCTCGGCCTGCGCGCGCTCGAGGAGCTCTGCGGCGTGGGCGCGGCCGGTGTCGGTGTCGGCCAGGCCGGCGAGCATGCGTGCCAGCTCGGCGACCCGGCGCTCCCCGGTCAGGTCGGTGACCTCGGAGGAGTCGGCGGTCGCCTTCTCGACGTGCAGGTGGGTGTCCGCGTAGGCGGCGACCTGGGGCAGGTGGGTGACCACGATGACCTGGTGGCTGCGGCTGAGCCGGGCCAGGCGCCGGCCGATCTCGGCGGCGGCGTGTCCGCCCACCCCGGAGTCGACCTCGTCGAAGACGAGCGTGGTACCGCCGCTCTCGCCGGCCAGGATCACCTCGAGGGCGAGCATGACGCGCGAGAGCTCGCCGCCGGAGGCGGACTGGGCCAGGGGCCGGGCGGCGGCGTCGGCGGCCGGGGCGAGCATGAGCTCGACCTCGTCGGCCCCGCGCGGGCCGGGCGTGGCCGGGCGCACCTCGACGGTGAGCCGCGCGTCGCCCATGGCGAGGCCCGCGAGCTCAGCGGAGACGGCCTCGCCCAGGCCGGACGCCGCACCCGTGCGCGCGTCGGTGAGGGCGCGCGCGGCGTCGTCAAGCTCCTTCTTCGCGGCCGTCACGGCGGCGGTGAGCTTCTCGACGGCGTCGGAGGAGACGTCGATGCGCTCCAGGCGGGCGGCGGCCTTGTCGCGCCAGGCGAGCACGCCGGCGGCGTCGGGGGCGTACTTGCGCGTGAGGGTCTTGAGCTCCTGCTGGCGCAGCAGGGCGTGCTCGAGGGCCTCGGGGTCGGCGTCGAGCTCGCCGAGGTAGCCGCCGAGCTCCGCGCTGACCTCGGAGAGCTCCGTGGTCACGGCGGCGAGCCGGCGGCCGAGCGCGGCGAGCTGCTCGTCGCCGGAGCCGGTCAGCGTGCTCGCGGCGCGTCCGAGGGCGACGGCGGCGGGCTCGGCGGTCGAGTCGTCGTAGCCGCCCAGCGCCTCGGCGCCGTCGATGAGCCCGAGCGCACCCGAGGCGGACTCGCGAAGGGCGTCGACGTCCTGCAGCCGGCGGATCTGCGCGATCAGCTCGTCGTCCTCCCCGGCCTCGGGGGCGACCTTGTCGATCTCGTCGAGGGCGAAGCGCAGGCGGTCGACCTCCTGGGCCAGCTCGCGGCGCTTCCCGGTGCGCTCGGCGAGATCCCTGGCCAGGCGGCGGTGCTCGCGGTAGGCGCGCGCGTAGGCCTCCGCCAGGGGCGCGATGGCCGGGTCGAAGCGGTCGAGGGCGGCGAGTTGCTCGTCGGCGGAGAGCAGGCGCAGCTGATCGTGCTGGCCGTGGATGGCCAGCACGCCGGAGGCGAAGTCGGCCAGGGTCCCGGCGGGCACGCTGCGCCCGCCCAGGTGCGCGCGGGAGCGCCCGGCGCCGTCGGCGGTCACGCTGACCGCGCGGGAGGCCAGCCAGTCGCCGTTCTCGTCGTCGCGCCCGCCGGCCTCGGCGACCACGGCGTCGGCGGCCGCGGCGATGTCCCCGGGCATGCCCTCCCGCGAGAAGCGGCCCTCGACGGTGGCGCGCTTCTGGCCGGTGCGGATGCGCGAGGCGTCGGCACGCCCGCCGGCGAGCAGGCGCAGGCCGGTGACCACCATGGTCTTGCCCGCACCGGTCTCGCCGGTGAGCACGGTCAGGCCCGGCGAGAACTCCGCGCCGGCGCGCGGGATCGCGCCCAGGTTCTCGATGGTGATGTCGGCGAGCATGGGCCCTACCCTAGCGCCGCGCGCTCAGTGACTCGTGCGTCGCGGGTTGGGGCCGCGCCAGCCCTCGACGGGCAGGTGCAGCTTGGTCACGAGCCGGTCGGTGAACGGCCGGTCGTCGAGGCGCACCCAGCGCACCGGGCGGCGGCCGCGCACGACCTCGACGCGCGAGCCCGGCGGCATGGCCACCGGCCGGAAGCCGTCCATGACGGCCAGCGCCGGCGTCGCGCCGCGGGCGGACTCGACGGCGACGGTCGACCAGGGGCTGACCACCAGCGGCTTGGTGAACAGCGCGTGGGCGTTGTTGAGCACGACGAGCAGCGCGTCGAGCTCGGGCCACAGCACGGGGCCGCCGGCGGAGAAGGCGTAGGCCGTCGAGCCGGTGGGCGTGGAGATGAGCACACCGTCGCAGCCGAAGGAGCTGACCGGCCGGCCGTCGACCTCGAGGACGGCGTCGAGCACGCCGCGGCGGTTGAGGTTCTCCACGCTGACCTCGTTGAGCGCCCAACCGGTGTCGATGGTCTCGAGGTTCTCGTCGAGCACGCGCACGTCGACGGTCATGCGGTCCTCGACGCGGTAGTCGCGGTCGATGACGCGCTGGGCGGCCAGCTCGAGGGACTCGGCGTCCCACTCGGCGAGGAAGCCGACGTGGCCGAGGTTGATGCCGAGCACGGGCAGGTCGGCGGCGTGCGCCAGGTCGGCTGCGCGCAGGAAGGTGCCGTCGCCGCCGAGCACGAGCACGAGCTCGACGCCCTCACCGGCCTCGGCGGCCGGGTAGCGCGGCAGGCGCGCCAGGGCGGGCTCCTCCTCGAGCGGCTCGGCGTCGTCGAGTTCGAGGGTGCGCACCCGCACGCCGCCGGCCTCGAGCAGCTCGGCGACCCGCGCGGCGGCCTCGAGGTTGCTGCGCCGCCCCACGTGCGGGACGAGCAGGACCTCGCGGTCGTGGGCGGGTGCGGTCATTGAGGTCCCTCCTCGACGGCGGTGCGGATCATCTCGGCGGTCTCCGCGGCGCCCGGGGCGCTCGCCCCGGCGTCGTTGACCAGCCACAGGAAGTATTCTACGTTCCCGCTCGGCCCGGGCAGCGGCGAGGCGACCACACCGCGCAGGCTCAGCCCCAGCCCGGCGGCGGCCGCGGCGACGTCGGCGGTGACCTCGGCGCGCAGCTCCGGCGAGCGGACCACGCCGCCGTGGCCGAGGCGGTCCTTGCCCACCTCGAACTGCGGCTTGACCATGGGCAGCAGGTCCGCGCCCGGGGCCATGACCTTCGCAATCGCCGGCAGTGTGAGCTTCAGCGAGATGAAGGACAGGTCGCCGACCATCACGTCGCAGGGCCCGCCGGTCTGCTCGAGGTCGAGGAAGCGGATGTTCGTGCGGTCGAGCACGCGCACGCGCTCGTCGTCCTGGAGGCGCCAGATCAGCTGTCCGTAGCCGACGTCGACGGCGACGACCTCGCGGGCGCCGCGGTCGAGCGCGACGTCGGTGAAGCCGCCGGTGGAGGCACCCGCGTCGAGGACGCGGCGGTCCTTCAGGCGCAGCCCCCGCGGCTCGAAGGCCTCGAGCGCCCCGAGCAGCTTGTGCGCGCCGCGCGAGGCCCAGCGGTCCTCCTCGGCCTCCGTGACGCGCACGGAGACCTCCGGGGTGACCTGGGTGGCGGGCTTGGTGGCGGGCAGGCCGTTGACGCTGACCCGGCCCTCCTTGATCATGGTGACGGCCTGCTCGCGGGAGCGGGCGATCTTGCGGCGCACGAGCTCGGCGTCGAGGCGTCTACGGGCGGGCATGTGCCTCCTCCTCTGCGCCGCGGTGCGGCTGGTCCTTGAGCGCGGCCTGCAGCAGCGCGTGCGCCTCCTCGAGGTGCGCGGCCTCGGCGTCCGCGTTCTCGGCGGCGTCGGCGCGGCGCAGGAGATTTCCGACGCCCGCGCGCACCTCCTCCGGGCGCACCCGGGTCGCCGTCGGGTCGTGCGGGACGGGCGCCGGCGTCACGGACGCCACCCCTCGGCGGCGCGCTCGGCGTGGGTGCCCTCGGCGCGCACGACGGTCGCGGGCTCGCCGGCGTCGGCGGCGCGCCAGGCGGCGGCGAGCACGGTGCGCAGCCCCTGCGTGGGCGTCGAGTCGACGTCGCCGCCGCGCAGGACGACGGTGCCGTCCGCGACGTCGGCGGTGAAACCGCCCTGGGCGCCGACCTCGAGGTCGGCGGGCTCAGCGAAGAGCCCGGACATGTCGTCGGCGATGTAGGTCGGGCGCTGCTCGGGCGGGGCGGCGAGCAGCTCGGCGGCGCCGGAGACGCCGGTGAGCACCTGGAGGGTGTCCAGGCCGGCGGCGTTGCCGCCCTGGATGTCGGTGTTGAGGCGGTCGCCGACGGCCAGGGGACGCTTTGCCCCGAAGCGCCGGGCGCCAACGTCGAACATCGCGGCCTCGGGCTTGCCGGCGGACAGCGGGGTGACACCGGTGGCCGAGACGACGGCGGCGACCATCGAGCCGTTGCCGACCATCAGGCCGCGCTGCATGGGCAGCGTGGTGTCGAGGTTGGTGGCGATGAAGCGCGCGCCGGCGTGGATGGCCAGGGCGGCCTCGGAGAGCTGCTCCCAGCCGGTGCGCGGGTCGTGGCCCTGCAGCACGGCGCCGGGGTGCGCGTCGGCGGAGTCGACGACCGTGAGGCCGGCGTCGGTGGCGAGCTCGCGCAGGGTGTCGGCACCGAGGACGAGCACCGGGGTGCCCGGCTCGAGCTCGGCTCGGGCGAGCTCCACGGCGGCCTGGGCGGAGGTCACGATCTTCTCGGAAGTCGCGTCCAGTCCGATGGCGCGGAGCATCTCGGCAACGGTCTCGGGCGCGCGGGAGGCGTTGTTGGTGACGTAGACGTCCGTGAGCCCGGAGGCCGTGATGGCCTCGACTGCCCCGGGAATGGCGTCGCCGCCCTCCCAGACGGTGCCGTCGAGGTCGAGCAGGAGGGCGTCGTAGTTCTCGGCGAGGGTCATCGCGGGCTACTCCACCCCGCCACGGTCGAGCTCGGCAAGCCGGTCCTCGACGTCGGTGACGCCGAACTCGTCCTGGCGGCGGGCGGCGAGGAACCACTCGCGGGCCTCGGCGCGGCGGTCGACGCTGAGCAGCGCGTCCGCGTAGGCGTAGCTGAGGCGCGCGGCCTCGGGGCCCTTGGCCTTCTTGTCGGGGCCGGCGGCCTCGATGGTGGTCACGGCGGAGTCGTGGTCGCCCATGTCGGCGCGGGCGCCGGCGGCGACGATGGCCAGCTCGATGGCGGAGTCGTGGTCGAGCTTCTGGGCGTCCTCGCCACGGGCGAGCTCGAGGGCGCGCTCGGGGCGGCCCAGGCCGCGCTCGCAGTCGGCCATGACGGCGAGCAGGCCGGGGCCGCCGCTCATGCGGCGGGCGGCGCGCAGCTCGGAGAGCGCCTCGTGCCACTCACCGGCGCGGTAGGCGGCGATGCCGTTGGTCTCGCGGGTGACGGCCACACGGCCGGCGCGGTCCTTCGCGGCGCGGGCGTGCTCGAGGGCGCGCCGCGGCGACTCGTCCATGAGGATGGCGGCTGCCGCGAGGTGCTGGGCGACCTTCTCGGCGTTCTGCTTGGAGAGCACCTTGAGGTCCTGGAGCACCATCGGGTCGAGGTCCTGGATGTCGACGTCGGAGGGGATCTCCGGCTCGTTCATGCGGTTGTTCAACCGCTCCTCGCGGAAGCCGGGGCGCTGCGGGTTCAGGCCGGCGCGGTCGCGCTCGCGGCCGGCACGCTGGGCGTGGCCCTTGCCGCCGCGACGGTTCTGGCCGCCCCGGCCGCTACGGCCGCGCTGGCCGCCCCGCTCGTTGCGGTCGTTGCGGCCGCGACCGTGACCGCCGCGTCCACCGCCGTTGCCGCGGTGTCCCCCGCGGGCGTCGCGGGAGTTGCGACGCTGCCCGTCGTTGTCGCGACGGCCGCCGCCTCGGCGTCCGTCCTTGCCGTGACGATCGTCGTCCATCGGTGCACCATCACTTCCGTATGTCTGGGCCGGTCGAACCGGAGTCTACGCGCGCAAAAGGCACGGAGCGAAGAAGAGGACTTCAACTGTCCTTCTCCCTCACCCCGTGCCTTGAGCATCCACTGTTTGATTGTTTTGAGTTGTGGTGTCGGCGGTGACTTACTCTCCCACACCCTCCCGAGTGCAGTACCATCAGCGTTGGCGGGCTTAGCTTCCGGGTTCGGAATGGGACCGGGCGTTTCCCCGCCACTATAACCACCGACACGACCTGTAACCGGCGGGCCGAAACCAGTGGCCCGTGTGGCGTGTCAGATACCGGAGAGTGGGACGCGAGCAACAGGATCACCTGTCATTGTGTTTGTGTTTGTTCGGCGGATTAGTACCGGTCACCTCCACACCTTACGATGCTTCCAGATCCGGCCTATCAACCCCGTCATCTACAGGGGACCTCAAATGAAACCTCATCTTGGAACAGGCTTCCCGCTTAGATGCTTTCAGCGGTTATCCTTCCCGTACGTAGCCAACCAGCCATGCCCCGGGCGGGACAACTGGCACACCAGAGGTACGTCCGTCCCGGTCCTCTCGTACTAGGGACAGCCTTCCATCAAGTTTCCACGCGCGCGGCGGATAGAGACCGAACTGTCTCACGACGTTCTAAACCCAGCTCGCGTGCCGCTTTAATGGGCGAACAGCCCAACCCTTGGGACCTGCTCCAGCCCCAGGATGCGACGAGCCGACATCGAGGTGCCAAACCATCCCGTCGATATGGACTCTTGGGGAAGATCAGCCTGTTATCCCCGGGGTACCTTTTATCCGTTGAGCGACACCATATCCACAAGTAGGTGCCGGATCACTAGTCCCGACTTTCGTCCCTGCTCGAGAAGTCCCTCTCGCAGTCAAGCTCCCTTGTGCACTTACACTCTAAAACCTGGTTACCGACCAGGCTGAGGGAACCTTTGGGCGCCTCCGTTACCATTTAGGAGGCAACCGCCCCAGTTAAACTACCCACCAGGCACTGTCCCCGACCCAGATCATGGGCCAAGGTTCAAGGTGGCCAACCCGGTCAGAGTGGTATTTCACATTACGACTCCCCGACACCTGGCGATGCCGGATCACAATCTCCCACCTATTCTACACAAACCGGACCGGACACCAATGCCAAGCTATAGTGAAGGTCCCGGGGTCTTTTCGTCCTGCCGCGCGTAACGAGCATCTTTACTCGTAGTGCAATTTCACCGGGCCTGTAGTTGAGACAGCAGGGAAGTCGTTACGCCATTCGTGCAGGTCGGAACTTACCCGACAAGGAATTTCGCTACCTTAGGATGGTTATAGTTACCACCGCCGTTTACTGGGGCTTAAATTCTCCGCTTCGACCCCAAAGGGTCTAACAGGTCCTCTTAACCTTCCAGCACCGGGCAGGCGTCAGTCCGTATACATCAACGTGAAGTCTTCGCACGGACCTGTGTTTTTAGTAAACAGTCGCTTCCCTCTTGTCACTGCGGCCACACCAACCACGGTGTGGCCCCCCTTCTCCCGAAGTTACGGGGGCAATTTGCCGAATTCCTTAACTACAGTTCACCCGAACGCCTTAGTCTCCTCTACCTGACCACCAGTGTCGGTTTAGGGTACGGGCCGAATGTGCACTCGCTAGAGGCTTTTCTCGGCAGCATGAGCACACCACCATCAACACGAATACGTGTCTACGCTTCACGGCCCAAGGTTATCCTCCGGCGGGATTTACCTCACCGGAGCCTCTCACCGCTTACACCGCGCAATCCAACAACACGGCGTGGCTGCCCTCCTGCGTCACCCCATCACTTGGCTACTACGGATCAGGCCCCACGCGACCGGTACCACGCCACAACACCCGAAGGCGAAGTGGACAAAAAGGCACCGACCGGATGGTTAGTATCCCCGGCTCACCACTGGGCGCGCACACTCGGGTACGGGAATATCAACCCGTTTACCATCGACTACGCCTGTCGGCCTCGCCTTAGGTCCCGACTCACCCTGGGAAGACGAACTTGACCCAGGAACCCTTGGTCATCCGGCGGGCAGGATTCTCACCTGCCAGATTCGTTACTCATGCCTGCATTCTCACTCGCACACACTCCACGACACGGTCACCCGGACGCTTCAACGCGTGCACGACGCTCCCCTACCCAGACAAAAAAGTCTGCCGCGGTTTCGGCGGTGTACTTGAGCCCCACTGAATTGTCGGCGCAGGACCACTCGACCAGTGAGCTATTACGCACTCTTTCAAGGATGGCTGCTTCTAAGCCAACCTCCTGGCTGTCTTCGCGATCCCACATCCTTTTCCACTGAGCACACCCTTAGGGGCCTTAACCGGCGATCTGGGCTGTTTCCCTCTCGACCAATGGAGCTTATCCCCCACGGTCTCACTGCCGAAGAACACGTACACCGGCATTCGGAGTTTGGCTGATGTTGCTAAGACGATAATCCCGCTCAACCAACCAGTAGCTCTACCTCCGGCACGCTCACTTCGACGCTGCACCTAAATGCATTTCGGGGAGAACCAGCTATCACGGAGTTTGATTGGCCTTTCACCCCTACCCACAGCTCATCCCCTCAGTTTTCAACCTAAGTGGGTGCGCGCCTCCACGACGTCTTACCGTCGCTTCACACTGGCCATGGGTAGATCACCCCGCTTCGGGTCCAGGACACGCCACTAAACGCCCATAAAAACTCGCTTTCGCTACGACTACCCCACCATCGGGTTAACCTCGCGACGTGCCGCTGACTCGCAGGCTCATTCTTCAAAAGGCACGCCATCACCCCTTAAAGGGCTCTGACGGCTTGACAGCGCACGGTTTCAGGAACTATTTCACTCCCCTCCCGGGGTACTTTTCACCATTCCCTCACGGTACTATCCACTATCGGTCACACTGGGTATTCAGGCTTACCGGGTGGTCCCGGCAGATTCACAGCAGATTCCACGAGCCCGCTGCTACTCGGGCAAACAAGAACAAGACAACGCCCGTGGCATTCGCGTACAGGACTCTCACCTACTCCGGTCGACCATTCCAAGCCGGTTCCGCTTACCACACACATCCATCCGCCGGCGGTTACCGCACCGACACGTTCCAAGCCCACAACCCCTGCCACGCAACCCCGGAAACGGTGTCACACGCGGACAGGTTTAGCCAAAAATCCACTTTCGTTCGCCACTACTCACGGAATCACAATTGTTTTCTTCTCCAACGGGTACTGAGATGTTTCACTTCCCCGCCTTACCTCCCGACCGGCTATACATTCACCGGCAGGTGACCGCCAACAACGACGGCCGGGTTTCCCCATTCGGACATCCTCGGATCAACGCTTAGTTGACAACTCCCCGAGGCTTAACGCAGCCTCACACGTCCTTCATCGGCCCAGCATGCCAAGGCATCCACCGTGCGCCACTAGACAAACACGAATCGAATAACCAAAAAGGCAAAAAATTCGAACAACAACAAGAAAAATAAGATGCTCGCGTCCACTCTCCAGTTCTCACACACCACACACGGCAGCGACCAGACCAAGGAACGAATCGTCCCGGCCGGCGTCACCGTGCCGCACACGAACCACGCGACACCAGACGAACTGGTGTGTGCGGTGTCGTGCCAGACACCCGACAGTGCGCTGATGACTTCTGCTCCACCCCGTACTGGAACGGTGTGGGCTCTGTGGACGTTTCATTGTCTGTGGCCGTTGTCCGCCGCCAATGTGGCGTGCGTCCACCCGGATTTCAGAAAAATTAGAAATACTCCTTAGAAAGGAGGTGATCCAGCCGCACCTTCCGGTACGGCTACCTTGTTACGACTTCGTCCCAATCGCCGATCCCACCTTCGACCACTCCCCCCTTAAAAGGTTGGGCCGTGGGCTTCGGGTGTTACCGACTTTCATGACGTGACGGGCGGTGTGTACAAGGCCCGGGAACGTATTCACCGCAGCAATGCTGATCTGCGATTACTAGCGACTCCGACTTCATGGGGTCGAGTTGCAGACCCCAATCCGAACTGAGGCCGGCTTTAAAAAGGATTAGCTCCACCTCACGGTATCGCAACCTGTTGTACCGACCATTGTAGCATGTGTGAAGCCCTGGACATAAGGGGCATGATGATTTGACGTCATCCCCACCTTCCTCCGAGTTCACCCCGGCAGTCTCCCGTGAGTCCCCACCACAATGTGCTGGCAACACAGGACAAGGGTTGCGCTCGTTGCGGGACTTAACCCAACATCTCACGACACGAGCTGACGACAACCATGCACCACCTGTACACCGACCACAAAGGGAAACCCCGTCTCCGGGGCGATCCGGTGTATGTCAAACCCAGGTAAGGTTCTTCGCGTTGCATCGAATTAATCCACATGCTCCGCCGCTTGTGCGGGCCCCCGTCAATTCCTTTGAGTTTTAGCCTTGCGGCCGTACTCCCCAGGCGGGGCGCTTAAAACGTTAGCTACGGCACAAAACCCGTGGAAGGGTCTCACACCTAGCGCCCACCGTTGACAGCATGGACTACCAGGGTATCTAATCCTGTTCGCTACCCATGCTTTCGCTCCTCAGCGTCAGTAACTGCCCAGTAACCTGCCTTCGCCATCGGTGTTCCTCCTGATATCTGCGCATTCCACCGCTACACCAGGAATTCCAGTTACCCCTGCAGTACTCAAGTTATGCCCGTATCGCCTGCACGCCCGGAGTTGAGCCCCGGAATTTCACAGACGACGCGACAAACCACCTACGAGCCCTTTACGCCCAGTAAATCCGGACAACGCTCGCACCCTACGTATTACCGCGGCTGCTGGCACGTAGTTAGCCGGTGCTTCTTCTACCGCTACCGTCACCAAAGGCTTCGTCACGGTCGAAAGAGGTTTACAACCCGAAGGCCGTCATCCCCCACGCGGCGTCGCTGCATCAGGCTTGCGCCCATTGTGCAATATTCCCCACTGCTGCCTCCCGTAGGAGTCTGGGCCGTATCTCAGTCCCAATGTGACCGTACACCCTCTCAGGCCGGCTACCCGTCGCCGCCTTGGTAGGCCATTACCCCACCAACAAGCTGATAGGCCGCGAGCTCATCCCCAACCGCTGCAAAACGCTTTCCACCACACCATCCACGATGTGGTCCTATCCAGTATTAGACCCAGTTTCCCAGGCTTATCCCGGAGTTGAGGGCAGATCACCCACGTGTTACTCACCCGTTCGCCACTCGAGTACCAGTGCAAGCACTGGCCTTTCCGTTCGACTTGCATGTGTTAAGCACGCCGCCAGCGTTCGTCCTGAGCCAGGATCAAACTCTCCACAAAAAATTCGCAAAAAACGAGCCGTGAAAAGCCCGAAACCTGACAAACAAAAAACTGACAAGAAAAAACTCAAAAGTACAAATAATGCACTCCAAGCAACCTGCCACCGGTAAAAACCATTCATTCGGACAACCAAGCCCAGGAAGGTCAACCCCCACCGGCACACACCAACACCACCCTGACATCCAGTCAGGCGGTGCCGGCGGACAAGCCACAAGAAACGCACCACAAAAAGTACATCAACACACTATCGAGTTCTCACACAACACAAGCACGCCGGTAGCCACCGCCTCTCGGACGGTCACTGCCTTGCGGCCCGGATTCTGGAGTGTACGCCCGGGCTCGACTCGAAGTCAACCCGGTGTCTCTCCTGTCGCTTGCGGGCCCGGAATAACCGCGGCCCCGGCGACGAGGTGATAAGTTACCCACCTCCGTCGCCGGGGCCAAATCGGCTGGTCAGAGCATTAAACTCGACGCACTCCCGCGAAGTTCTTCTTGCCGCGGCGCAGCACCAGCCACCGCCCGTGCAGGAAGTCCTCGGCGGCGGGCTCCCAGTCGTCGCTCTCGACGCGCACGTTGTTCACGTACGCGCCACCCTCCTTGATCGCGCGGCGCGCAGCGCCGCGGGAGGCGACGAGCCCGGACTCGACGAAGAGATCCACCGCGGTGCGGGGCGCGGCGTCGTCAAGCTCGAGCACCTCGGTCTCCCCGACCGCTGACGCGAGCGTCGCCTCGTCGAGGTCGGCGAGCTCGGCGCGGCCGAAGAGGGCCTGGCTGGCCAGCTCCACCGCCTTCGTCGCCTCCTCGCCGTGGACGAGGTTGGTCATCTCGCGGGCGAGGGTGCGCTGGGCGACGCGCTTGTGCGGGTTCTCCTCGACCTCGCGCTCGAGCTCGGCGAGCTCCTCGCGGCCGAGGAAGGTGAACCAGCGCAGGCAGCGGATCACGTCGGCGTCGGCGGTGTTGATGAAGTACTGGTACCAGCGGTACGGGCTGGTCATCTCGGGGTCCAGCCACAGCGAACCGCCGCCGGTGGACTTGCCGAACTTCTTGCCCTCGGAGTCGGTGACCAGCGGCACCGTCAGCGCGTGCACGGCGGTGCCGTCGACGCGGCGGACGTAGTCCACGCCGGCGACGAGGTTGCCCCACTGGTCGCCGCCGCCGACCTGCAGGGTGCAGCCGTACCGGTGGTTGAGCTCGCGGTAGTCGTTGGCCTGCAGCAGCATGTAGGAGAACTCGGTGTAGGAGATGCCGTCGTTGTCCAGGCGGCGCTTGACCGTGTCGCGGGCGAGCATCGTGTTCAGCGAGAAGTGCTTGCCCACGTCCCGCAGGAACGGGATGACGTTGAGCTCGTTGGTCCACTCCGCGTTGTTGACCAGCTTCGCGGCGTGCTCGCCCTCGAAGGTGACGAAGCGCTTGAGCTGCCCCGAGATGCGGCCGGCCCAGTCGGCGACGGTCTCGGCGGAGTTCATCGAGCGCTCGCCGACGTCGCGCGGGTCGCCGATCATGCCGGTCGCGCCGCCGGCGAGCACGAGCGGGTTGTGGCCGGCGCGCTGGAAACGGGCCAGCATCAGCAGCGGCACCAGGTGGCCCGCGTGCAGCGAGGGGCCGGTCGGGTCGAAGCCGCAGTACAGGGTGATCGGGCCGGCCTCGGTCGCCTTGCGCAGCTCGTCGAGGTCGGTGGACTGGTTGATCAGCCCGCGCCAGGACAGTTCGTCGATGATGTTCTCGGTCATGTCTTCTCTAGTCGTCTCTTCCCGTGGTCAAACGTCGGTCAGGTGCTCGCGTCTACTCCCCCGCCGTGTCCGGCGGCCAGGCCTCGGCCTCGTCGACGAGCAGGACGGGGATGCCCTCGTCGATGCGATAGGCGATCCCGAGGCGCTCGTTGACCAGACGCTGCTCCTTGTCCAGATAGACCAGCGGGCCCTTGTCCTTCGGGCACACCAGCACGTCCAACAACTTCGGGTCCAGGCTCATGAGCCCAGATACTACCCGTGGGCACCGTCCGGGGCGGGTCGGGGTGACCCGCCCGGCGCGGCGGGGCGGGCCCGCCCGGCCCTCGCGGTGCACGGCGCCGAGCAGGACGGCCCGATCACCGTCGTGGCACGCCGGGGACCGGTGCCGCCGGCACCGGTGGCGGCATTCATGCCCGAAGGCTCATGGCCGCCGCACCGGTCCTGCAGCAGGAACGCACGAAACGACGGAGAGGGTGCCCCCGCGGACGGGGACACCCTCTCAGGTGCGCGAAGCACTCACCGCCGCCCGGGCGCTCACCGGCGCTCGGGCGGCGCGCTGCGGCGCTTCAGCCGCACGCCGTCACTTCCCGGCGGGGATGACCGGCGTCTCGGCCCAGCTGCGGGCCTCGGCGTTGGCGGCGTCGACGCGCTCGCGCTGCTCGGCGACGCGCACGCCCGCGGTGCCGCCGTGGGTCGAGCGGGAGGCGACGGCGCCGTCGATGGTCAGCACCTCGCGGACCTCGGGGGTCAGGCGGGGGTCGACGCCCGCGAGCTCCTCGTCGGTCAGGTCTACCAGGTCCACGCCGCGGGACTCCGCGATGCGCACGCACTGCCCCGAGGCCTCGTGGGCCTCGCGGAAGGGCACACCCTGGCGGACCATCCACTCGGCCAGGTCGGTGGCCAGGGTGAAACCGCGCGGGGCGAGCTCGCGCATGCGGTCCTCGTGGAAGGTCAGGGTGCCCACCAGGCCCGTCATCGCGGGCAGCAGCAGGTTGAGCTGGGCGACGGCGTCGATGACCGGCTCCTTGTCCTCCTGCAGGTCGCGGTTGTAGGCCAGCGGCTGCGCCTTGCAGGTCGCCATCAGGCCGGTGAGGTCGCCGATGAGCCGGCCGGTCTTGCCGCGCGTGAGCTCGGGGACGTCCGGGTTCTTCTTCTGCGGCATGATCGAGGACCCGGTCGACCACTCGTCGGCCAGCGTGACGTAGCCGAACTCCGGGGTGGACCAGGCGATGATCTCCTCGGCCAGGCGGGACATGTCGACGGCGATCTGGGCGAGCACGAACGCGGCCTCGGTGGCGAAGTCGCGGGACGCGGTGGCGTCCAGCGAGTTCTCCGCCGCCGACGCGAAGCCGAGCTCCTCGGCGATCGCGTCCGGGTCCAGGTGCAGCGAGCTTCCGGCCAGCGCGCCGGAGCCGTAGGGCGAGACCGCCAGGCGGTCGTCCAGGTCCCGGATGCGGTCCAGGTCGCGCAGCAGCGGCTGGGCGTGCGCCAGCAGCGAGTGCGCCAGCAGGATCGGCTGGGCGGCCTGGAAGTGGGTCTTGCCCGGCATGATCACGTCCGGGTGGGCCTTGGCCTGCCCCGACAGCGCCGCGACCAGGTCGGTGACCTGGACGGCGACGTCGCGCACGGCGTCGCGCAGCCACATGCGGAACAGCGTGGCCACCTGGTCGTTGCGCGAACGCCCGGCACGCAGCCGGCCGCCGACCTCGGGGCCGACGCGGTCGATCAGGCCGCGCTCCATGGCGCCGTGGACGTCCTCGTCGGTCGGCTCGGGGCCGAAGGTGCCGTCGGCGACGTCCCGGCCGAGCCGGTCGAGGCCGTCGAGCATCGTGGCGAAGTCGTCGTCGGTGAGCAGCCCGGCGTTGTGCAGCACGCGCGCGTGCGCCTTGGAGGCGAGCACGTCGTACGGCGCGAGCACCCAGTCGAAGTGGGTGGACACGCTCAGCGCGCTCATCGCCTCGGCGGGGCCGCCGGAGAAGCGGCCGCCCCACAGGGCTCCCTGGTTGGTTCCGTGCTTGGCCGGCACTCTAGCGGGCCTCGCGGTCGCGACGGTTGGCGATCTTGCTGGACAGGCCGTGCAGCTGGACGAAGCCCTTGGCCAGGGTCTGGTCGAAGGTGTCGCCCGTGTCGTAGGTCGCCAGGTTGAAGTCGTAGAGCGAGTGGCTCGAACGACGGCCGTTGACGGTGATCTTGCCGGCGTGCAGGACCATGCGGATGTCGCCGGTGACGTGCTCCTGGGTGGACTCGATGAAGGCGTCCAGGGAGCGCTTGAGCGGGCCGAACCAGAGGCCGTCGTAGACCTCCTCGGACCAGCGGGCCTCGACGAGGCGCTTGTAGCGGGCGAGCTCGCGCTCGAGGGTGACGTCTTCGAGGGCCTCGTGGGCGGTGATCAGGGCGATCGCACCCGGGGCCTCGTAGACCTCGCGGGACTTGATGCCGACGAGGCGGTCCTCGACCATGTCGAGGCGGCCGATGCCCTGGGCGCCGGCGCGGCGGTTGAGCTCCTCGATGGCCTGCAGCATGGTGACCTTGCGGCCGTCGATGGCGACCGGGCGGCCGGCCTCGAAGGAGATGATCAGCTCGTCCGGGGCGGCGGACAGCGACGGGTCCTCGGTGTAGGAGTAGAGGTCCTTCGTCGGCGGGTTCCACAGGTCCTCGAGGAAGCCGGTCTCCACGGCGCGGCCCCAGACGTTCTGGTCGATGGAGAACGGGGACTTCTCGGACTGCTCGATCGGGAGCTTGACCTCCTCGGCGAAGGCGATGGCCTTGTCGCGGGTCCAGGCGTAGTCACGCGCCGGGGCGACGATCTCGAGCTCGGGGGCGGTGTCCATGAAGCCGACCTCGAAGCGGACCTGGTCGTTGCCCTTGCCGGTGCAGCCGTGGGCGACGTGCGTGCCGCCGTGCTCCTTGGCCGCCTGGACCAGGTGGTTGACGATCAGCGGGCGCGAGATCGCGGAGACCAGCGGGTACTGCTTCATGTACATGCCGTTGGCCTTGACGGTGGGCAGGCAGTAGTCCTCGGCGAACTCGTCCTTGGCGTCGACGACGACGGCCTCGACCGCGCCGCAGTCCAGGGCGCGCTGGCGCACCGAGTCCATGTCCTCGCCACCCTGGCCCAGGTCCAGGGAGACGGCGACCACGTCGGCGTCGAGCATCTTGCCCAGGTACGGGATGGCCACGGAGGTGTCCAGGCCTCCGGAGTAGGCCAGAACCACGCGATTCTTCATGTCTTTCGTCTCTTTCCTTAGCGTGTGGACAATGATTTCAAAGTGCCTGCGGCGACCGCTGCCATTCTAGCGGCGGCCGTCCGCTCCCCCGGCGAGGAGGTCACCGAGCTCGGCGCCCGTGACGGGTTCGCGGGCGAGCACGAAGACCGTGTCGTCGCCGGCGATGCAGCCGACGACCTCGGGCATGCCGACGCGGTCGATGAAACTGGCCAGGTACTGCGCCGCCCCGGGCGGGGTGCGCAGCACGGCCGTCTGGCCGGAGTGGTCGACGCCGGCGACGAGCTCGTCGAGCATGCGTCGCAGCTTCTGCCGGGGCCCGGCCGGTCCCACCGCGGCGCCGTCGGCGGTGCCGCCCACGGCGTAGTGGGCCCGGCCGCCCTCGGGCGGGCGCACCTTGCGCGCGCCCAGCTCGTCGAGGTCGCGCGAGAGCGTCGCCTGCGTGATGTCGATGCCCTCGTCGAGCAGGAGCTCGGAGAGCTGCACCTGACTGTGCACGCGGGTGCGCCCCAGGATGTCGAGGATGCGCGCCTGGCGGGCGGTGCGGGTCACCGGGGTGCTCACGCCCGCTCCCCCGCCGCCGGCTGGTGCTCGAGCAGCCAGACCAGCAGCGCCTTCTGGGCGTGCAGGCGGTTCTCGGCCTCGTCGAAGACGACCGACCGCGGGCCGTCGATGACCCCGGAGGTGACCTCCTTGCCGCGGTAGGCCGGCAGACAGTGCAGGAAGATGGCGTCGTCGGCGGCGGTGGCCATCAGCTCCTCGGTCACCCGGTAGTCGACGAAGATCTCCTCGCGGTTGAGCCCGTCGTTCTCCTGGCCCATCGACACCCAGGTGTCGGTGATGACCACGTCGGCGCCGGCGACGCAGCCGGTGTCCGCGGTCACGGCGACGGTCGCGCCGGTCTCGGCCGCGCGCTTCTCGGCGCGGGCGACGAACTCCTCGGCCGGGTGGAAGCCCTCCGGGGCGCAGACCGTGATGTCCATGCCCGCGGTGGCGAAGCCGATCAGGTACGAGTTGGCCATGTTGTTGGCGCCGTCGCCGAGGTAGACCGCGCGGCGCCCCTTCAGGCCGGCCGGGCCCTGCCCGGGGCACAGCTTCTCCACGCAGGTCTGCAGGTCGGCGAGGATTTGGCAGGGGTGCAGGTCGTCGGTCAGCGCGTTGACGATGGGCACTCGGGAGGTCTCCGCCATGTCGACGAGGTTCTGCTGGGCGTAGGTGCGCCAGACGATCGCGGAGACGAAGCGGGAGAGCACCGCGGCGGTGTCCTGCAGGGTCTCGCCCTTGCCGATCTGCGCGTTCTTCGTCTCGACGACGATCGCGTGCCCGCCGAGCTGCGCCACACCGGCGTCGAAGGAGAAGCGGGTGCGCGTGGAGGTCTTGTCGAAGAGCACGGCGACGGACTGCGGCCCGGCGAAGGTCTGCTTCGAGTACGGCTCCGCCTTCAGCGCGGCGGCGAGTTCGAGGACCTCGGCCTGCTCGGCCGGGGTGAGGTCGTCGTCGGCCAGGAAGTGCCTGACGGCGGGGGTCTCGGTGCTGTTCTGGGTCATGTGGATGTCTTCCTTCCCGGTCCTGCTCAGTTCTTCTGGTCCGGCCCGCCGGACGCTCCGCCGTCCCCGGCCTCCGCGACCGCCGCGGCGAGCGCGGCGGCGAGCGCGGCGGCGGTGGCCTCCACCCCGGCGTCGATCTCGGCGTCGGTGACCACCAGCGGCGGCACGAAGCGCAGCACGTCCGCGCCGGGGGCGTTGAGGACGACGCCGTGCGTGCGTCCCAGTTCCACGGTCCGCTTGGCGACGTCGCGTTCGAGGACGGCGGCGCGCATCAGTCCGCGTCCGCGCACCGACGCCACGCCCTCGACCTCGCCGAGGGCCGCGGCGAGGCGCTCGCCGCGGGCGCGGACCTGGGCGAGGAAGTCGTCGTCGACGGTGTCGAGGACGACCCGCGCGGCCGCGCAGGCGACGGGGTTGCCGCCGAAGGTGGTGCCGTGGTCGCCGGGGCGGAAGAGCTCGGCGGCGTCGCCTGCGGCGAGCACGGCGCCGATCGGCAGGCCGGCGCCGAGCCCCTTGGCCAGGGTGACCACGTCGGGGACCACGCCGGCGTCCTCGAAGGCGAAGAAGGTGCCCGTGCGTCCCACGCCCGTCTGCACCTCGTCGACGATCATCAGCAGGTCGAACTCGTCGCACAGCTCGCGCACGCCGGCGAGGAAGCCCTCGGGGGCGGGCACCACACCGGTCTCGCCCTGGACGGGCTCGAGGATGACCGCCGCGGTGTCGGCGGGGTCCATCTCGATGAGCGCGCGCAGGTAGTCGAGGTCGCCGTAGGGGTAGAACTCGGCGCCGCCGGGCAGGGGCGCGAAGATGTCGCGCTTGGCCGGCTGGCCGGTGATCGACAGCGCGCCCATGGTGCGGCCGTGGAAGCCGTGGTGGGCGGCGAGGACGCGGGTCTTGCCGGTCTTGCGGGCGAGCTTGAGGGCGGCCTCGTTGGCCTCGGTGCCGGAGTTGCAGAAGAAGGCGCGGGTGGCGCCGGGCTCGGCCGGGGCTCCGGCGGCGACGAAGCGCTCGACCAGGCCCCGGGCGACGTCGACGACCGGCCGGCTGCCCAGCAGGTTGGACACGTGGGTGAAGTGCCCGGCCTGCTCGGCGAGCGCGTCGGCGACCTCGCGGTTGCCGTAGCCGAGCGAGCTGACGGCGATGCCGCCGAGGAAGTCGACCAGGTCCTCGCCGTCGGCGGTGGTCAGCGTGGCGCCGTGGCCGTCGACGATCTCGACCGGCGGGACCGGGTAGGTGTGCATGAGGTAGCGGTCCCAGCCGGCGAGCGTGGTGCCCGTGGTGTCGGTGGTGTCCGTCATGAGTTATCGTCCTTCCTGAAGACCTTGCCGTCGGGGTAGTCGGCGGCGTCGTAGCCGTCGGGCAGCACCATGGTGCCCACGCCGCCCATGGTCAGCAGCTCGAGGAGCACCGAGTGCGGCACGCGGCCGTCGATGACGTGGGCGGCGTTGACGCCGGACTCCACGGCCCGCAGGCAGGCCTCCATCTTGGGGATCATCCCGGAGTCCAGCTTCGGCAGCGTCTCGCGCAGCTCGGAGACGAGGATCTTGGAGACCAGCGACTCGTGGTTCGGCCAGTCGGTGTAGAGGCCCTCGACGTTGGTGAGCACGAGGATGCGCTCGGCGCCCAGGGCCGCGGCCAGGGCGCCGGCGGCGGTGTCCGCGTTGACGTTGTAGACCTCGCCGTGCTCGCCGGGGGCGATCGTGGAGACCACGGGGATGCGCCCGGCGTCGATGAGGTCCATCAGCGAGGAGGCGTCGACGTCGACGATGTCGCCGACCAGGCCGATGTCGGTGGGTGTGCCGCCGACGTCGACCAGGCGCTTGCGCGCGGAGAACAGCCCGGCGTCCTCGCCCGAGGTGCCCACGGCGTAGGGCCCGTGGGAGTTGATGCGTCCGACGAGGTCGCGGCCGACGTGGCCGAAGAGGACCATGCGGGCGATCTCCATGACCTCCGGGGTGGTCACGCGGAAGCCGCCCTTGAACTCGGGCTCGAGGCCGACGCGGGTGAGCATCTCCGAGATCTGGGGCCCTCCGCCGTGCACGACGACGGGCTTGGCGCCGACGGTGCGCAGAAAGACCATGTCCTCGGCGAAGGCGTCCTTGAGGGCGTCGTCGACCATGGCGTTGCCGCCGTACTTGACCACGACGATCTTGTCGCGGAAGAACTGCAGCCACGGCAGCGCCTCGGCTAGCACCGCGGCGCGGTCCGCCGAGCTCAGCGCCGCGCACCGGCTGGCGGCCTGGCCCGCGGAGGGCTGCGTGCCCGCCGCCGAATCAGTTGCTGGTGTCATCTGTCTGCTCCGGTTTGTCTGTCTGCTAGCTGCTGTAGGCCGAGTTGATCTCGACGTAGGCGTGGGAGAGGTCCGTGGTGCGCACGGTGCCGTGGCCGTGACCGCCCAGGCCGAGGTCGACCTGGACGTCGATGTCGGCGCCGCTCAGGTCGACGTCGCGCGCGCCGGGTGCACCGGCGGAGTCGACGCAGACCGGGGTGCCGTTGAAGGTCACGGTGATGTGGTCGGGGTCCATCTCCACCGGGGCCATGCCGACGGCGGCGAGCACGCGGCCCCAGTTCGGGTCGGAGCCGAACATGGCGCACTTGACCAGGTTGTCGCGCCCGATCACGCGGGCGGCGGTGCGGGCCTGCCCGTCGTCGACCGCGCCGGTGACGGTGATGGCCACGCGCTTGGTCACGCCCTCGGCGTCGGCCTGCAGCTGGGCGGCCAGGTCGCGGCAGGCGGCGAGCACGGCGGCGTCGAAGGTCTCGGCGTCGGGGGTGACGCCGGAGGCGCCGGAGGCCATGGCCACCACGGTGTCGTTGGTGGAGGTCGAGCCGTCGACGTCGAGGGTGTCGAAGGTGACCTCGGCGGCGGCGCGCAGGGCGGCGTCGAGCCGGGCGGCCGGGACGTCGGCGTCGGTGGTCAGGCAGACGAGCATGGTCGCCAGCGACGGCGCCATCATGCCCACGCCCTTGGCCATGCCGGCGACCGACCAGCCGTCGCCGGAGACGAGGACCTCCTTGCTGCAGGTGTCCGTGGTCAGGATCGCGCCGGCGGCGGCCGCGCCGTGCTCGGCGTCCTCGCCCAGCCCCGCGGCGAGCGCGTCGACGCCGGAGCGGACCTCGGCCATGGGCATCGGCTCGCCGATCAGGCCCGTCGAGCAGACGCCGACCTCGGCGGCGTCGAGATCGAGCGCGGCGGCGGCGCGGGACTGGATCTCCTCGGCGTCACGGTCGCCGGCCACGCCGTTGCAGGCGTTGGCGTTGCCGGAGTTGTAGACCACGGCGCGCAGCGTGCCGTCGGCGACGGCGGCGCGGGTGACCTTGACCGGCGCGGCGACGACCTTGTTGCGGGTGAACAGCGCGGCGGCGGCGGAGCCTGCGGTGTTGACCACGATCGCCATGTCCGGGTTGCCGGAGGGCTTGATGCCGGCGGTGACCGCGGCGGCGGAGAAGCCGGCCGGCGAGGTGACGTGACCGTCGCGGGTGACGGTGAGATCCATTGGGGTGTGTCCTTTCGGAACGGTTGTGACGGGCTCGGTGGGGTGCCCCGGAGGGGCGGGACGCGTCAGGGGGCGACGGCGGTGGTCGGCAGCCCGGCGGTCTCGGGCAGGCCGAGGGCGAGGTTCATGCACTGCACGCCGGCGCCGGCGGTGCCCTTGGTCAGGTTGTCGATCGCGGCGGTGGCCAGCAGGCGCCCGGAGGCGGCGTCCACCTCGACCTGCACGTGGCAGGTGTTCGCGCCGAGCACCCACTGGGTCTGCGGCTGCACGCCCTCGGCGAGCAGGGTGACGAAGGGCTCGTCGGCGTAGAACTCCTCGTACACCGCCCGGGCGGCGGCGGTGTCGGTGCCCGCGGCGGCCTCGGCGAGCGGCGCCGAGGCGACGGTGAGGATGCCGCGCGGCAGGGGCGCGAGCACCGGGGTGAAGCTCACCGAGACCGGCTCCTCGGAGTACTCGCCGAGGTTCTGGGCGATCTCCGGGGTGTGGCGGTGGCGCCCGGCGGTGTTGTAGGCGCGCAGCGAGCCCATCGTCTCGGCGCCGAGGTTGGTCACCACCGGCTTCTTGCCGGCGCCGCTGACGCCGGAGACGGAGGTGACGGTCACCTCGGGGGCCACCAGCCCGGCGGCGACGGCGGGCAGCAGGGCGAGGGTCGCGCCCGTCGGAAAGCAACCGGGCAGGGCGATCCGCGTGGCCCCGGCGAGCTCCTCGCGGTGGCCGGGCATCTCGGGGATGCCGTAGGGCCAGGAGCCGGAGTAGTCGCCGCCGTACCAGTGGGCCCAGTCCCCGGCGTCGGTGAGGCGGTGGTCGGCGGCGCAGTCGATGACGACGGTGTCCTCGGGCAGCTGCGCGGCGATCTCGGCGGAGTGGCCGTGCGGCAGGGCGAGGAAGACGACGTCGTGGCCGGCGAGGTGCTCGGCGTCGGTGGGCTCGATGGTGCGGCCGAAGAGCTCGGGGGCGTGCGGCAGCGCCTCGGAGACGGGGGTGCCTGCGGAGCTGGCGCCGGTCAGCGCGCCGATCTGGAGGTTCCCGGCGAGGTGCTCGGGGTGGCCGAGCAGGAGGCGGACGAGTTCGCCGCCCGCGTATCCTGTGGCGCCGGCGATTGCTACGGAGACTGTCATGTGGGTCACCCTACACTCTATGCAGTCCCGTGCAAATTATTCATTGCCGACGGCGCGTCGGTCCCACCCCCGGGCCCCACCCGTTGCGGCGTCTTCCGACGCCGCAACCAGAGGACGAACCGGCGCCTGCGGGGCCGTCGCCGAAAAAGACGCGGCGCCGTCCGCGCATGAAAGAACCCCGCACCCGGGGTCCCGGGTGCGGGGTCAGATGAAGACTGCTAGGCGCGCAGCTCGGCGCCGAGGCGCTCCTTGGCCAGCGCGGCGGCGGCCAGGCGGGCCTCGTTGGCCTCCTCGTCGGTCAGCGTGCGGTCGGCGGCGCGGAAGTGCAGCGAGAACGCCAGCGACTTCAGCCCCTCCCCCAGGCGCTCGCCGCGGAAGACGTCGAAGAGCACGGCCTCCTCGAGCAGCGGGCCGGCGCCCTCGACGATGACGCGGCGGACGTCCTCGGCCGGGGTGTCCTCGGCGACGACCAGGGCGATGTCCTGGTGCAGCAGCGGGAAGGCGGAGAGCACCGGGGCGGGCAGCTCGCCGGTCGCGGGCAGCGCGTCGAGGTTGATCTCCATCGCGCAGGTGCGCGCCGGCAGGCCCGCGGCCTCGAGCAGCTGCGGGTGCAGCTCGCCGGCGTGGCCGACCACCTCGCCGGCCACGCGCAGCTCGGCGCAGCGGCCCGGGTGGTACGGCAGGTACTCGGCGTTGGCGACCTCGAGCTCGACGCCCGCGGTGCGCGCGACGGTGCGGGCGGCCTCCACGGCGTCGGCCCAGCCGTAGGCGCGGCCCGCGCCCCAGGTGCCGGTGGTGTCCAGCTCGCCGACGCCGACCGCGGCCACGTGCAGCGGCTGGGCGGGCAGCGAGTCGAGGACCTGCGTGACCTCGGCGTCGGAGGGGCGATGGCTCACGTCGAGCATCGGGGTGTGCTCGGCGCGGGCGAAGGAGACCTGCTGCAGGCCGAAGACCTGCAGGTCCACGCGGCCGCGGGCGACGTTGCGGGCCACCGCGTCGAGCAGGCCCGGGATCAGGGTCGTGGCGATCAGGTTGCGCTCGGACTCCAGCGGGTTGCGCACGGTCACCGCCTGGCGGCGCGGGTCGTCGGCGGCCATGCCCCAGTCGTCGGCCTGGGTGCCGCGCATGAACGGGTCGGGAAGGACCTCGGTGTAGCCGGAGTAGGCCAGGGCGTGGCCGACGGCGCGGCGGCGGCGCTGGCGCGGGGAGAGCCCCCGGCCGCCGCGCGGGGTCGGCAGCACGGTCGGGATGTCCTCGAGGCCCTCGAGGCGCAGCACCTCCTCGACCAGGTCGACGCCCATCGACAGGTCACCGCGCCAGCTCGGGGCGGTCACGGTCAGGGTCTCGTCGCCGGTGACGGTGCAGCCGACCTCCTCGAGGCGGGCGACGACGGTCTCGCGGGCGTAGTCGACGCCGGCGATGCGCGCCGGCATGCCCGCGGGCATCTCGATGACGGTGGGCTCGGGCACCTCGCCGACGATCGTGCGCCGGGCGTCGACCTCGCCGCCGCCGAGGGTGGCCAGCAGGTGGGCGGCCAGGTCCAGGGCCGGCTCCACGAGCGCGGGGTCCACGCCGCGCTCGAAGCGGCGCGAGGACTCGCTGGACAGCTTGTGGCGCCGCGAGGTGCGCGCGACGGTCAGGGTGTGCCAGGTGGCGGCCTCGAGGTAGACCTCGGTGGTCTCGTCCGAGATCTCGGAGGTCGAGCCGCCCATCACGCCGGCCATCGACTGGATGCCGTTGTCGTCGCAGATGACGACGTCCTCGGCGGAGAGCTCACGGTCGACGTGGTCGAGGGTGGTCAGCTTCTCGCCGTCGGCGGCCAGGCGGATCTTCAGGTCGCCGGAGACGACGCCGGCGTCGAAGGCGTGCATCGGCTGGCCGAGCAGGAACATCACGTAGTTGGTCACGTCGGTGGCCAGGTTGACCGGGCGCGCGCCGCACAGCAGCAGCTCGCGCTGCATCCAGAACGGGCTCTGCACGGTCGGGTCGATGCCGGTGACCTTGCGCAGGCCGAAGCGCCGGGCGCGGGTGGCCGGGTCCAGCGAGATGTCCATCAGCCCGCCGGAGACCTCGGGCACGGTCGCGGAGACGTCGTGGCCGGCGGCCTCGGGGTGGGCGGCCAGGTCCTCGAAGGTGATGTCGAAGGCGCTGGCCAGCTCGCGGGTCAGGCCGCGCGCGGAGAGCGCGTAGCCGCGGTCCGGGGTGATGTTGACCTCGAAGACGGTGTCGTCGAGCCCCAGGACCGGGCGGGCGTCGTCGCCGGGGACGGCGCCGATGGCGTCGGTCGAGCGGCCGAGGTTGATGATGCCGGAGGTCTGCTGCTCGCACATGCCCAGCTCGGCGGCCGAGCAGATCATGCCGGCGGAGATGTGGTCGTAGGTCTTGCGCGCGGAGATCTCGAAGCCGCCGGGCAGCACGGCGCCGGGCAGCGAGACGGCGACGAGGTCGCCCTCGGCGAAGTTGCGCGCGCCGCAGATGATGCCCTGCTTCTCACCGGTGCCGTTGGCCTGGCCGACGTCGACCTGGCAGTAGCGGATCGGCTTCTTGAAGCCGGTCAGCTCCTCGATCTCGTCGACGCGGCCGACCACCAGCGGGCCGGTCGACTCGGGGATGGCGGAGTAGCCCTCGGTCTCGAAGCCGACGCGGACGAAGCCGCCGTCGAGCTCGGCGTCGCTCACCTCCCAGCCGGGGTTGGCGTGGTCGAGGATGCCGGTGAGCCAGTTCTGCGAGATGAACACGGGAGTTCGTGGAACCTTTCGGGGAAAGCGGGGGTGACGGGGCGTCGGAAAGCTTGGCGGCGGTTATGCGTGGACGCCGAAGGGCAGCGTGAAGCGCACGTCGCCCTCGACCATGTCGCGCATGTCGGACAGGCCGTTGCGGAACTGCAGGGTGCGCTCGAGGCCCATGCCGAAGGCGAAGCCGGTGTACTCCTCCGGGTCGACGCCCACGGCGCGCAGGACGTTGGGGTTGACCATGCCGCAGCCGCCCCACTCGATCCAGCCGGCGCCGCCCTTCTTGCCGGGGAACCAGACGTCGACCTCGGCGGAGGGCTCGGTGAACGGGAAGTAGTTGGTGCGCATGCGGGTGCGCGTCTCCGGGCCGAAGAGGACCTTGGCCAGGTGGTCCAGGGTGCCGCGCAGGTGGGCCATCGTCAGGCCCTTGTCGACGGCCAGACCCTCGACCTGGTGGAAGACCGGGGTGTGGGTGGCGTCGAGCTCGTCGGTGCGGAAGACGCGGCCCGGGCAGGCGATGTAGAGCGGCACGTCGCGCGAGAGCATCGTGCGCACCTGGACCGGGGAGGTGTGGGTGCGCATCAGCTGACCGGAGTCCTCGGTGCCGACGTAGAAGGTGTCCTGCAGGGTGCGCGCGGGGTGGTCCGGGATGAAGTTGAGGGCGTCGAAGTTGAAGTACTCGGCCTCGATCTCCGGGCCGTCCGCGATCTCCCAGCCCATGCCGAGGAAGATGTCCGCGATCTGCTCCGAGAGCGCGGTGATCGGGTGCAGCGCACCGGTCTGGCGGCGGGTGGTCGGCACGGTGACGTCGACGCGCTCGGCCGCGAGGACCTCGCGCACGCGGCGGGCCTCGAGCTCCTTCTTCACGCCGGCGTAGTGCTTCTCGACGCGACCACGTGCCTGGTTGACGATCTTGCCGGCGTTCTTGCGCTCGGTCTTGGGCAGCGAGCCGATCCCCTGGCGGGCCCGGGCGATCACGGAGGCGTCGCCCAGGTGGGTGCGACGGGCCTCGGCGAGATCCTCGAGCGAGTCGGCGGCGTCGAAGGCCGCCACGGCGGCCTCGGCGGCCGCGTTCATGGCCTCGTCGGTGATCTCCGGGACCTCAGCTGCCCCGTCCTTGTCTTGCGCCACGGCACTCCCCTGTTCTCGACGGAAAATAGATTGCGACGTAGACAGGGTACACCGCGGCGGACGCCGCTCTAGTCGACGGCCACCATGACGCTGGACGCCTTGATCACGGCGGTGGCCCGGGAGCCGACCTTCAGGCCGAGCTCGTGGACCGAGTCCATGGTGATCGACGAGGAGACGACGACGTCGGTGCCGTCGAGGCGGATCTTGACCACGGCGTTGACCGCGCCTTCCTCGATCTCGACGACCTCACCGGCGAGCTGGTTGCGGGCGGAAATACGCATGCTGGGGTCCTCCTTGGGTGAAACGACGGGTCCGGTCCGGGGCACGGCGCACCTGGCGCCGGGGACCGGCCGGCCCACTCTACCCCCGCTGCGCGCGGGCGGACTCCCACAGGCAGATCGAGGCGGCCGTGGCGAGGTTCAGCGACTCGGCGCGCCCGGCGATCGGGATGGCCACGCGGTGGTCGGCGGCCTCCTGCAGCTCGGCGGGCAGCCCGTGGGCCTCATTGCCGAAGAGCCAGGCGGTCGGGCGGGCGAAGAAGTCCGGCTCCGGCGGGGCGGCCAGGTCGACCTCGCCGTCGGCCGCGGTGGCCAGGATCTGCAGGCCCCGGGCACGCAGCGAGTCGAGCACCGCCCGCGGGTCGCGCTCGCGCACCACGGGCACGTGGAAGAGCGATCCGGCGGAGGCGCGCACCACCTTGCCGCCCTGCGGGTCGACGGAGTCGCCGGCGAAGACGACGGCGTCGGCGCCCAGGGCGTCGGCGACGCGGATGAGTGTGCCGGCGTTGCCGGGCTCGCGGGTCTCCACGGGCACCGAGACCAGCGTCGGGCCGGCGGCCAGGGCCTTCTTCAGCGGCCAGGTCACCGGGCGGCACACGGCGAAGACGCCGGTGGTGGTCACGGTCTCGGCCAGCGACTCGGCGGCGCGGTCGGTGACCGGGTGCAGGTAGACGCCGAGGTTGACCGCGGCGGAGAGCAGCTCGGCGAAGCGGGAGGCCGCGGCCTCGGTGACGAAGACGTCGGTGGCCGCACCGGTGGCCACGGCGGCCTCCACGGAGTTCTCCCCCTCCGCGAGGAAGACGCCGGCCTTGCGACGCGCCGCGGCACGGTGCAGCTTCGCCGCGTGCACCACGCGCGGGGTGCGCTCGGTCAGAGGCTCCGAGAAGTCGAGGTGGTCGGGGGTGCGCGGACTCATGAAAGCGGCCTTCCGGTGGCGACGTGGGCGTACATGCCCCAGACACGCACGCGGGCCCCGACGGGGCCCGTCCCCCACTCTACCGGCGGGGCGGAGCGCTGAGCACCGGCCAGGTCAGACCAGCGGGACGCCGTCCGCGTCGCGCCGGTAGTTCTCCGTCCCCGCGAGGATCATGATGCCCTCAGCCACTCCCCAGATCCACGTGATGGCGAGCAGGAGGTAACCGATGAAGATGAAGACCGTGATGTAACCGACGACGGTGATCGCCAACTGGGTGATCGCGCGTTCCTTGTGGCCGAGATAAAAGTTGTGCACGCCGAACTGGCCGAGGAAGATCCCGAGCAGCCCTGCGGCGAGCTGGTTCTTGGGGCCCTGGGCGAACCCGTTGAACGCCTGACCGTGCTGCTGCCCGTCGTAGGGGCGGCCGGCCTCGTAGCCGCCGTCCTCCCGGCCGAAGGGGTCGTCGGGCTCGTGGCGGCCGTTTCCGGGGTAGTTCGTCATCGTGGTGAACCTTTCGTTGCGGATACGGCGCACGGGGCCACCTGCGGCCGCGCGCGGCGTCGTCAATCTATTGCCCGCAAAGCATACGACCACCACGGTCGGGCCGCACCCGTATCGGCCCACCGACACCGAATCGCAACCCGGGACGGGAGAAAACCGCAGCGACCCCGAGGTGCACCTCCGTTGCAGCCCGCCCGACTCAGCTCAGCGGTCGACCCTGGGCGTCGACGCCGTAGCGCGCCTTGCGCATCAGAATGAGGATGAACTCGATAAAGGCCCAGATCTGGATGCCAGCGCAGACCGCGAGCCCCAGGAGCATGATCATTGACACCATGTAAACGGAACCCGCAGAGACATATGCGCCGGCTTCATGGTCCGCAACCATGGCGTCCGAGAAGAAAAAACTCACGAGCAGGACGATTGACGCCAGCGGGTACGCGACGATCTTGACCACACCGAGCTTCGTCTGACCGAGATAGAAGTTGTGCACACCAAGTGGTCCGAGGAAGAGCGCGAGCAGGGCCGCCGGAAGCATCGATTTTTCACTCGGCCCCGCGGCCATCGGCTGACCGGGGAAGCCTCCGGCGGGCTGCTGGCCGTAGCCCTGGTACCCGTAGGTGTTCTGCGGCGCGTAGTCCGGGTACGCCTGTCCCTGCTGCTGGTAGGCGGGCTGCTGCGGATAGACAGGCTGCTGCGGGTAGACAGGCTGCTGCCCCTGCTGCTGCCAACCGTCCTGCTGCTGCGACCAGCCCTCCGGCTGGCCGTAGCCCGGGTGGTTCTGCTCCCCGTGCCCGGGGTCGCCGGCGGGCTGACCCGCTGCGTTGTCGGCGTTCGTCATGGTGGTCTTCCTTTCACAGACAGCGTCGACGTCTGATGGCTCGCACGGAAAGTACGCGCTCAGATTACCGCCGCACCGGGCCCCGCGGTGCCCACCGGTGAGGACCAGTCCCCGCCGCAGAGGCCCCTCCCCGCTAACTCAGCCACAACCGGCACGCCCGAATCCAACGCGCCCGCCAGACACGGAAAACCCGCCGCACCGGAGACGGTGCGGCGGGTCATCTGTTCCGCGCGGACATGAACCGCGCGGGCTCCCGAGGGTCTTAGGCGACGGCCTTGGGGGCGTTGACGTCCTCCGGCAGGGCGGCCTTGGCGGCCTCGCACACGGCGGAGAAGGCGTCGAAGTCGCTGACGGCCAGCTCGGCCAGGATCTTGCGGTCGACGTCGATCTCGGCCAGGCGCAGGCCCTGGATCAGACGGTTGTAGGTGATGCCGTTCATGCGGGCGGCGGCGTTGATGCGCTGGATCCACAGCTTCCGGAACTCGCGCTTGCGGGCGCGACGATCGCGGTAGGAGTAGGTCATGGAGTGCAGCCACTGCTCCTTGGCCTTGCGGTAAAGGCGGGAGCGCTGACCGCGGTAGCCCTTCGCGGACTTGAGGATCTCGCGACGCTTCTTCTTGGCGTTCAGGGAGCGCTTGACACGTGCCACAGTGGAACTTCCTTACTTATTCATTCGGGGGATGAGTGTTTGGCGGCGGTTCTGACGCTTCGTGTCAGGCGCGGCCGAGGAGGCGCTTGACGCGCTTCTGGTCCGACTTGTGCACGTCCACGGTGCCCTTGAGCCGGCGGGTGCGCTTGGAGGGCTTGCTCTCCATCAGGTGGCGGCGGTTGACCTGCTCGCGACGCAGCTTGCCGGAGCCGGTGACCTTCACGCGCTTGGCCATCCCCTTGTGGGTCTTCTGCTTCATGGCTTCGTCCTCGTCAATCCCTGTTGCGGTTTACTTCTTCTTGTTGTTCTTCTTGCGAACCGGCCCGAAGACCATCGTCATGTTGCGGCCGTCCTGGCGCGGACGGGACTCGACGACGCCATACTCGGCGATGTCGTCGGCCAGCCGCTCCAGCAGGCGGTAGCCCAGCTCGGGGCGGGACTGCTCGCGACCGCGGAACATGATGGTCACCTTGACCTTGGAGCCCTTCTCGAGGAAGCGCACCACGTTGCCCTTTTTCGTCTCGTAATCGTGCTCGTCGATCTTGGGACGGAACTTCTGCTCTTTGACCACAGTCCGCTGCTGGTTCCGGCGAGCTTCACGGGCCTTCTGGTCCTGCTCGTACCGGTACTTTCCGTAGTCCATGATCTTGCAGACCGGGGGCTTCGCCTTGGGGGCCACCTCGACCAGGTCGAGGTCGGCGTCGTAGGCGAGCTTGCGGGCGTCGTCGGTACGGACGACGCCGACCTGCTCGCCGCTGGGTCCTACCAGGCGAACTTCGGGAACTCGGATTCGCTCATTGATGCGAGCTTCAGCGCTGATGTGTACTCCTCAAATAGCAGGGTAGATAGGGTCTGTACCGCGCCACTTGAGGGATCCCCCAACAAAAATCCTGCGCCACGCGGTGTGCGTGACACAGGAGATGCGTTGCGCTCCGCGACCCGGCACGCCGTGCCGCGGGGTGTGGACCTGTGACCAGCCGGTCGCCCGGCGGCTGAAGGTGGGATGATCTCCTCTTGTGGCCCAGGACCGTCGGGTGGACGGTCTCGGGCGGTAGTGGCACGTATGTTACATGCACCGCCGTGCGGGTCCAAATCGGCGCGCGTGGCGCGCCCCCTCGATTTCCGACGCCCGCGCCTACCGCGCGCGCAGCGCCACCACCGCGCCCGTGTCGTTGCGGCAGTCCATCGCCCCGTTTCCGGCCGCGGTGCACTGCATGGTGTAGCTCTCGCCGGTCACGGGGCTGACGGCCTCGAACTGGGTCGTGTTCCCGGAGCCGGCGCGCAGCGCGACGTTCTGGGCGAACGGGCAGCTGGTCGCCTCCGAGGCGGCGTAGACGGACCAGCGCCCGCTGGCACCACAGGATCGCGCGCCCTCCGGTGCCGGCGCCGGCTCTTCGCTGGTGGAGCTCGAGGTGGTCGGCTCGGAGCTCGAGCTCGACGTGGTCGTGGTGCTGCTCGAGCTGGTCGTCGAGGACCGTGTGGTCGAGCTCGGCGGCGTCGAGGTCGTGGCCGTGGTCCGGCTGGTGGTGGTCAGCGACCGGCTGCTGGAGGTCTCCGGGGCCGCGGCACGCTCCTCGTGCGAGCGGTTCGGGCCGATGAAGACGACGTAGAGGAAGGCACCGAGGATCATCACGCAGACGAGCAGGGCCGCGAAGATCGCCACGGCGGCCCAGGGGTGGCGCTCGTCGGCACGCGGCACGCGGTAGGAGTCGCGCGTGCCCGAGTAGTAGCGCGGCTCGCCGCGTCGGGGCGCGGCCTCGCGGCCGTCGTCGTCGATGCGCGGCAGGTCGGCGGTGTCGTCGTCGCGGGGTTCCATGGTCCGCGTGATCCTCCGGTCTCTCGGACGTGACGGTGGTCGACCGCCAGGTGAAATCGGTCCCATCTTAACCGCACCACCCCACGCCCCGGATTCCCCGGTTCGCCGCGACGACGGGGCTTGTCCCCGGCCACTAAACTTTGGCCCATGACACCACCGCCGAAGACCAGCGGCTCCGCGGCCGACGGGGGTCCGCACCGCGCAGAGATCGCCGACATGGTGCGCCGGCTCGTCGAGCTCAACGCCGAGACCGCCCGCCTCAGCGACGAGCTGCTGGCCCGCCTGGACGTCACGGGGCCGGGCGCCGCGAAAACGGACGCCGCGGTCGAGGACGCGCGGACCGTCCGCCACGACGCCCCCGCGACGGACGTTCAGCACGCGTGGGCGGCGGAGCGTCCCGCGGGGCACGCCGTCTCGTCCGGACCCGCTCTGGCGTCCGGGCCTACCGTGCCGCCGTGGCTGCACGAGGCCCGGGAGCCGGCGCAACCGCCGAAGCCGCCGCTGAGCACGGAGCAGATCGTCATGCGGGTCGCCGCGGTCGCCGGCGGCCTCATCGTGGTCGTCGGCCTGGTGCTGCTGCTCGCGCTCGCGATCCAGCGCGGCTGGCTCGGACCGCTGGGCCGCGTCATCCTCGCCTACGCCGCCGCGCTGGCCCTGCTGCCCGCCGCCGTCGCCCTCGACCGTCGCCGCCGCGACGGCTCCGCCGAGACGGCCGTCGCGGCGCTGTCCATCACCTCTTACGCCGGCGTGCAGGTCACCACGCTCGGGGTGCTGGCCTGGCTGAACTGGTGGCCGACCGTCGTCGGCGCGCTGATCGCGGTGGTCACCTTCGTCGCCTACCTGGTCCTGGGCCTGCTGCTGGGCTGGCACCGCCTGCTCTGCGCGATGGCGATGATCGCTCCGCCGGTCACCTGGGTCCTCGGCGACGCCGGCAATCTCCTGCTGCCCCTCCTGTGGCTCCAGGGCGGAGCGCTCTTCCTCGCAGCCGTCCTCGTCCCCCGCTTCGACCGGCACCTGCGCGCCGTCGCCGCGCTCTCGGCCGTGCTGTGCCTGGCTCCCCTGCGCTCCGCCACCACCGACCTCCTCTACCCCGCCTGGGTGCCGGTGACCGTCCTCCTCGGCCTCGCCATGGCCTTCCTGATGCTGCGCCGCCCGCCGGCCGCCGCCCAGGGCGGGGCCACCGGGATGTCCGCCTGGTGGTTCTCCGCACCCGTGATCCTGCTGGTGATGGCGCTGACCCCGCCGGGGGCCCGGGTCCCCTCGGCTCTCGTAGCGCTCACCGCGCTGGTGCCGGGCGCCCTCCTCGGGGTCCATCTCCTCGCCCGGCCGTCCCTGCCGACGCGCCACGCCTTCCTGCTGGGCGTGACCACGCTGGTGCTGATCCCCCTGACCACGGCCGTCGTCGCCCACAACCTCGCGGACCTCGGCTTCTCCCCGCTGGACAGGCCGCTGGCCGACGGCCTGCGCGACCTCTGCGTCCACCTGGTCGTCGCCGCGTGCGCGGTGCTGGCCGCGCGCACCTTCCCCGTCTACCCGCCGGCGCCGCGCCCGGAGCACGACCCGGAGGGCAGGCACCTCGCCGGGTCGATTCCCTGGTGGGTCTGGCTCGCGCTGGTCGTCCTGCTCGCCGCCGCCCCGACGGCCGACGCGCTCAACCCCCTGCGCCCGGACCGCCTCGGCGACGCCTACCACGTGCTCTCGGCGCTCGGACTGATCGTGGTCATCGTCGCCGTGCTCACCCACGCGCGCAGGCTCTCCGGCCTGCCGGTGGCGATCCGCTGGGTCGCCGCCCTCGTCGCCCTGGGGCTGACCGTGACCGTGACCGTCACCCTCGTCTGCGCCACCGTCTTCGCCGTCGCCCCCGCCGCGGCCGGCACGGCCTTCCTGGTCACCCACGGCCTGGTCTCGGTGGCGTGGATGGCCTTCGGCGCCTGGGTCCTGGTCACCGGCGCCCGCATGCCCGACAACGTCTCGCTGGCCGTCGGCGGCACCATCGCCGGCGCCGCGGTGGTCAAGCTCGTCGTCTACGACCTCTCCGCGATGAGCGGGCTGCCGCGGGCCTTCGCCTTCATCGTCTGCGGCCTGATCCTCCTCGGCGTGGTGGCGCTGCGCCGCAGCTACGCCGGGCGCCGCAGCGCCGGAGACCCCGAGGCCGCACACCCCGCCGCGGCGCAGCGCGCCACGGGGTGGGGCGCACCCACGCCGACCGCCGGGACGTCGGCAATCGAGGCGGGCGAGGCGGGCGAGGCGGAGCCGAAGTCCGGGTGGGGCACTCCCCCGCGCGGCTGATCCCCGCAACTGATCCCCCACCCCGGTCGGCGCCCCCACGCCGGCCGGCGGCCTCAGTTCCTCGCTTTCCTCTTAACGCCGAGGACGTCGGCGAGGAACTTGCCGGTGTAGGAGCCCTCGACCTCGGCCACCTGCTCCGGGGTACCCTGCGCGACGACGGTGCCGCCGCCGTCGCCGCCCTCGGGGCCCATGTCGATGATCCAGTCCGCGGACTTGATCACGTCGAGGTTGTGCTCGATGACCACGACCGAGTTGCCCTTGTCCACCAGCTCCTGGATGACCAGCAGCAGCTTGCGGATGTCCTCGAAGTGCAGGCCCGTGGTCGGCTCGTCGAGGATGTAGATGGTGCGGCCGTTGGAGCGCTTCTGCAGCTCGGCGGCGAGCTTGACGCGCTGCGCCTCGCCGCCCGAGAGCGTCGTGGCCGCCTGGCCGAGGCGCACGTAGCCCAGGCCGACGTCGACGAGCGTGTTGAGGTAGCGGTGAATCGAGGTGATCGACTCGAAGAAGCCGGCGGCCTCGTCGATGGGCATGTCGAGGACCTCGGCGATGTTCTTGCCCTTGTAGGTGACCTCGAGGGTCTCGCGGTTGTAGCGGGCGCCGTGGCAGACCTCGCAGGGCACGTAGACGTCCGGCAGGAAGTTCATCTCGATCTTGATCGTGCCGTCGCCGTGGCAGGCCTCGCAGCGGCCGCCCTTGACGTTGAAGGAGAACCGGCCCGGCTTGTAGCCGCGCACCTTCGCCTCCGGGGTCTCGGCGAAGATCGTGCGGATCTTGTCGAAGACGCCGGTGTAGGTCGCCGGGTTCGAGCGCGGGGTGCGCCCGATCGGCGACTGGTCGACCTGGACCAGCTTGTCCAGCAGGTCGACGTTCTCCACGCGGCGCACGCGCCCCGGCACCTGACGGGCGCGGTTGAGCTCGTTGGCGAGCACCTTCGCCAGGATCTCGTTGACCAACGTCGACTTGCCGGAGCCGGAGACACCCGTGACACAGGTGAACAGGCCGAGCGGGAACTCGACGTCGATGCCCTTGAGGTTGTTCTCGCGGGCGCCGACGACGCGCAGCTTGCGGTCCGGGTCGACCGGGCGGCGCTCGGCGGGCACCGTGATCTCGCGGCGGCCGGCCAGGTAGGCGCCGGTCAGCGAGTTCTCGGCGTCCAGGATGCCCTTCGGCTCGCCCTGGTAGACGATCTCGCCGCCGTACTCGCCGGCGCGCGGGCCGACGTCGACGATCCAGTCGGCCGCGCGGATGGTGTCCTCGTCGTGCTCGACGACGATGAGCGTGTTGCCCAGCTCGCGCAGGTTCTCCAGGGTGCCGATCAGGCGCTGGTTGTCGCGCTGGTGCAGGCCGATCGAGGGCTCGTCGAGGACGTAGAGCACGCCCGCGAGCCCGGAGCCGATCTGGGTGGCCAGGCGGATGCGCTGGGCCTCGCCGCCGGACAGCGAGCCGGCGGAGCGGTCGAGGGTCAGGTAGTTCAGGCCGACGTCGAGCAGGAAGTGCAGGCGGGCCTGGATCTCCTTGAGCACCGCGCCGGCGATCTTCTCCTCGCGGTAGCCCAGCTTGAGGTCGTCGAGGAAGGCCGAGGCCGCCTCGATGGACAGCTCGGTCAGCCCGGCGATGGAGAGCTCGGTCTCGCCGCCGGCCAGGCGCACGGCGAGGATCTCCGGGCGCAGGCGCGCGCCCTTGCAGGTCGGGCAGGCGACCTGACGGGTGTAGGCGAGGAAGCGCTCCTTCTGGTGCTCGCTCTCCGCCTGGTCGAGCTTGCGGTGCAGGTAGCCGCGCACGCCCTCGAAGGGGGCGGTCCAGCTGCGCATGCGGCCGAAGCGGTTGCGGTAGCGCACCGACACCTCGGCGTCGCTGCCGTCGATCAGCGCGCGCTGCTGAGCGTGGGTCAGCTCGTTGAAGGGCGTCTTCGGGTCGAAGTCCAGCGCCTTGGCCAGCCCCTCGACGAGTTTGACGAAGTACTTCTTGTTCGGGCTGGAGTGCCACGGCTGCACGGCGTCGACGACCGGAGCCTCCGGGTCCGGGATCAGCAGCTCCTCGTCGACCTCGGTGCGCGTGCCCAGGCCGTCGCAGGCGGGGCAGGCGCCGTAGGGGCTGTTGAAGGAGAAGGCGCGCGGCTCGAGCTCCTCGACGTCGATGTGGTGGCCGTTGGGGCAGGCGAGGTTCTCGGAGAAACGTCGGGTCAGCGATTCGTCGTCGATGAACTCCGCGATGACCAGCCCGTCGGCAAGGCGCAGGGCGGTCTCCACGGAGTCCGTCAGGCGCTGCTTCTGGCTGTCCTTGACCTGCAGGCGGTCGACCACGACGTCGATGTCGTGCTTGACCTGCTTCTTCAGCTTCGGCGGGTCGCTGAGCTGGTGGACCTCGCCGTCGACGCGCACGCGCACGAAGCCCTGGGCCGAGAGGTCCTCGAAGAGGTCCACGAACTCGCCCTTGCGGGTGCGCACCACCGGGGCGAGCACCTGGAACTTCGCCTTCTCCGGCCCGGAGAGGATCTGGTCGACGATCTGCTGCGGGGTCTGGCGCTCGATGACGGCGTCACAGACCGGGCAGTGCGCGGTGCCGGCGCGCGAGAAGAGCAGACGCAGGTAGTCGTAGATCTCCGTGATCGTGCCGACCGTGGACCGCGGGTTGCGGTTGGTGGACTTCTGGTCGATGGAGACGGCCGGCGAGAGGCCCTCGATGAAGTCGACGTCGGGCTTGTCCATCTGCCCGAGGAACATCCGGGCGTAGCTGGACAGCGACTCGATGTAGCGGCGCTGCCCCTCCGCGAAGATGGTGTCGAAGGCCAGCGAGGACTTGCCCGAGCCGGACAGTCCGCTGAAGACCACCAGCGAGTCGCGGGGCACGTCGACGTCGACGCCCTTGAGGTTGTGCTCGCGCGCTCCGCGCACCACCAGCCGATCGGCCAATTTCCGTCCCACCGTTCCTGAGAAGTTTGTCGGGTCCGTCGGTTCTCGAACATAGCATCGAGCCAGCTCACGCCGCCAACGCGCGTCGTTAAGCTGGGGGCATGACCGAGCCGAACGAGACCGACCAGACGAAGTCGAACGAAGCGAACACTACCGACCGCACCGACCGTCCCGCCACGCCGCTGCAGATGGCCGAGGTGTCCGTCTCCGCGATGGACAACAACTGCTACCTCCTCCACGCCGACGGCGAGGGCCTCCTCGTCGACGCCGCCGACGACGCCCCGCGCCTGCTGCGCCTGGCCGCCGACAACGACGTGACCATCACCAAGGTGCTGACCACCCACCGCCACGCCGACCACACCCGCGCGCTCGCCGAGGTCCTCGACGCCACCGGCGCGACCCACTACGCGCCCTTCCTCGACGCCCCGGCGCTGCCCGCGGCCGTCGACGTCGAGCTCAACCACGGCGACCACATCGACTTCGCCGGCCACGAGCTGCCGGTGGCCATCCTGCGCGGCCACACCCCGGGCGGCGCCGCCCTGACCGCCGAGATCGACGGGCGCACCTGCCTGTTCGTCGGCGACTCGCTGTTCCCCGGCGGGCTGGGCAAGACCTCCGCGGAGGCCGACTTCCTGCGCCTCTACAACGACGTCACCTCGCGCATCTTCGACGTCTACGACGACGACACCGTGGTCTACCCCGGTCACGGCGCGGCGACCACGCTCGGCGCGGAGCGCCCGCACCTCGAGACGTGGTACCGCCGTCGCTGGTGACGCGGAACAAGTACAGTGAGACGGGTAGCGAACATCTACCTGTGAACCGAGGAGTGGTACACATGATCCGCAAGCTGGCCCGCCCCATGCTGGCGTCGGTCTACGTCATCGACGGCGTCGACACGCTCGTGAACACCGAGGCCCACATCGACAGCGCGGAGTCCGTGATCAACCGGACCCGCTCCCTGCTGCCGCGCAAGTACGCCCGCAAGGTCCCGGAGGACCCGGAGCTGGTGGCCCGCGCCCTCGGTGGCGTCAAGGTCGGCGCCGGTTCCCTGCTGGCCCTGGGCAAGGCGCCGCGCGCGGCCGCCACGGCGCTGGCGCTGACCGCGGTGCCCACCCTGGTCGGCCGGTACGCCTTCTGGGAGACCCAGGACGAGAGCGAGAAGGCGGACCGCCGCTCCGGCTTCATCACCCACCTGGCCCTGCTCGGCGGCCTGGCGATCACCTCCGTCGACACCGAGGGCAAGCCGAGTGTCGCCTGGCGCGCCAACGACGCCGCCCGCCGCGGCAAGAAGAAGGTCCAGGCCGCGCTGCCGAGCCAGTCCGAGACCGAGGAGTTCTCCGAGAAGGCGAACAACTGGATCCAGGACAAGGCCACCACCGTCCAGGACTACGTCGAGGACAACAAGGACGACTGGATCGACGCCGCCCGCGAGGGTGTCCAGAAGGTCGGCGAGACCGCCTCCGACCTGGCCGAGAAGGCCCAGGACTTCTTCGAGGACAACAAGGACCAGTGGCTGGCCGACGCCAAGGACAACGCCGAGACCGCCAAGAAGGGCGTGGTCAAGGCCGCCGCGAAGGCGCAGGACCGCTTCCAGGACGCCGCCGAGAAGGCGGAGAAGAAGGCCGACAAGAAGGCCAACTCCCGCGGCGCCAAGAAGGCCCGCAAGCGCGCCGCCAAGCTGCGCAAGCGCGCCGACAAGGCGATCACCAAGGCGCAGAAGAAGCTCGGCTAGCGCTTCCCCGCGTTTGATTGCCGACGTCGCGTCGGCCCCGCCCCCGCACCACCGGTGCGGGGGCGCGCGCATGTCCGGGTGCCTGCCGCACCCGGAGGAATCCCGGAGGCCGGGCCGCCGTGAGCCGGCGCCGCGCGCGTCCGGCCGGGCCGCCGTGGGCCGGCGCCGCGCGCGTCCGGCCGGGCCGCCGTGAGCCGGCGCCGCGCGCCGCGGGAAACGGGTATCCTGGTCGCTCTGTTCGTGACATGCGCACATCCGACGAGACCGGGAGGCAGGAAACAAGCGTGACCAGCCGGGACAGCGAGAAAGACACCGACTACGCCGCCGAGGTTGCGGCGGAGCAGGCCTACGCCGACGGCCTGTTCGCCCGGTTGGACGACGAGATCGCGCAGGCGCGCGCCCGCCTCGACGAGGTCCAGGCCAACGTCGACCCCGCCAACCCCAAGGCCGAGGCGCTGGTCCAGCGCGAGACCGAGTACCACGGTCTGAACGAGCGCCTCGACCGCCTGGCCCTGGCCCAGCTCGGCCTCGTCTTCGGCCGCATCGACGTCGAGGACCCGACCGGCGACGGCGACAACCCGGTCGCCGGAGCGGAGGGCCTGGACCGCCGCTACATCGGGCGCATGGGTCTCGACGCGCGCGAGGACAACTACCGCACGCTGCTGCTGGACTGGCGCGCCCCGGCCGCCCGTCCCTTCTACCTGGCCACCACCGCGCACCCGGAGGGCGTGCGCACCCGCCGGCACATCCGCATGCGCGGCCGTGAGGTCACCGGCGTGGACGACGAGCGGCTCTCCGGCGAGGCCGCCGCCGAGCTGCCGGCCGAGCAGGCGGCGAGCCTGCGCGCCGGCGTGGGCGGCGAGGCCGCGCTCTACGAGGCGATGCAGGCCGCGCGCACCGGGCGGATGTCCTCGATCGTGGAGACGATCCAGCGTGAGCAGGACCAGATCATCCGCGACCCCACCCGCGGAGTGCTCGTCGTCGAGGGCGGCCCGGGCACCGGCAAGACGGCCGTGGCCCTGCACCGCGTGGCCTACCTGCTCTACACCTGGCGCGAGCAACTCTCGCGCTCCGGCGTGCTCATCGTCGGGCCGAACCGCGTCTTCCTCGACTACATCTCGCACGTCCTGCCGGAGCTCGGCGAGACGGGCGTGGTGCTCTCCACCGTCGGCGAGCTCTACCCCGGGGTGCGCCCGGTGGCCGAGGAGCCGATGCTCGGCCGGGAGATCAAGGGCTCCGAGGAGATGGTCACCGTGCTGCGCGAGGCCGTGCGCGACCTGCAGGTGGTGCCCGGGGAGGCCCGCGAGCTGCGTATCGGTTCGCTGACGCTGACCGTCGAGCCGGCGATGGTCAAGACGGCACGCACCCGGGCGCGGCGCTCGCGGCGCCCGCACAACGAGGCCCGCGGCGCCTTCGCCGAGTCGCTCATCACCCAGCTGGCCGAGCAGATGGCGCAGCTGATCGGCGCCGACCCGCTCGGCGGGGAGAACCTGCTCGGTGCCGCGGACGTCGACCAGCTCCACGACGACCTCGCCGAGGAGCCCGTCGTGCGCGACCTGGTCGAGGAGCTGTGGCCCCGGCTGACCCCGACCGGGGTGCTCGCGGGCCTGCTCTCCTCCCGGGCCGCCGTCGACTCCGCGGCCCGCGCCTACGACGAGGAGACGCGCGCGGCGCTGCTACGCGAGGACGGCGAGGCCTGGACGGCCTCGGACGCCGCGCTGCTCGACGAGCTCGCCGAGCTGCTGGGCGAGGCCGGCGAACGCGACGACGACCCGGAGGAGAAGGCCGAGCGGCGCCGGCTGGAGGCCGCGCAGGCGGCCCTCGACGTCCTCGAGGGCTCGGCCGTCACGGACAACGACGACGACCAGTTCGACGCGGAGTACCTGGGCGCCTACGACGTCCTCGACGCCGAGGCGCTGGCCGCGCGCCAGGAGGAGCGCGACACGCGCACCACCGCCGAGCGCGCGGCCGCCGACCGCGGGTGGGCCTACGGCCACGTCGTCGTCGACGAGGCGCAGGAGCTGACCCCGATGGAGTGGCGCGCGGTCTTCCGCCGGTGCCCGGCCCGCTGGATGACGCTGGTCGGCGACATCGCGCAGAACGGCTCGCCCGCCGGCGTCGACAGCTGGGCGGACACGCTGGAGCCCTTCGTCGGCTCCCGGTTCCGCCGGCACGCGCTCAGCGTCAACTACCGCACCCCGAGCGAGGTCATGGAGGTCGCCGACGAGCTGCTCTCCCGCATCGACCCGGAGGCGCAGCCGGCCGAGGCGATCCGGTCGACCGGCATCCCGGTGCGCCGCCTGCCCGCGGGCACGGACCCCGACGAGGTCGCCGGGGACCTGCGGCGCGCGGAACCGGAGCGCTCGGTCGCGGTGGTGCGTCCCGGTTCGGTGGGTGATCTCAAGGGTCTCGAGTTCGACCACGTCGTCGTGGTCGACCCGGACGGGGTCGAGCAGGCCTCGCCCCTGGGCCTGCAGGACCTCTACGTGGCGGTCACCCGCGCGACGCGCTCGCTGACGCTGATCGGGTGAGCGGGTCGTCGGGTGTCCGCGCACCGGGGCCCCGGTGCCACGGTGACCCTCTCACCGCATGACGAGAGGCCGCACGGCTTGCCGCGCGGCCTCTTCTCTCCCCCTCTTCCCCGGGGTCCCCGCTCCACGCAGGGCGCGGGCGGGGTGGCGGAGACCTAGTCGACGGTGTGGACGATCATCACGTCGCAGTCGGACTGGCGGGCGACGTCGGCCGGCACGGAGCCGAGGAGGCGGCCGGTCAGGGAGTTGATGCCGCGGTTGCCCACGACGAGCAGGTCGGCGCTGAGGTCGGTGACGATCTGCATCAGGGCGGAGACCGGGGCGCCGGGGCGGATCTCGGTCTCGATCTTGTCCACGCCGAACTTGCGGGCGTGCTCGGCGGCGGTCTCGAGGTTCTTCTGGGCCGGGTCGTCGCCGAGGATGGTGACGGACTCCTGGCGCAGGGTCTTCGACGCCTCCTCCTTGTTCTCGTAGTACGCGCACCCGATGACGAGGGTGGCGTCGAAAGCGGCCGCGATACGGGCGGCGCGCTCGACCGCGAGCATCGAGGAGTTGGAGCCGTCGGTGCCGACGACGATCTTCTCGTACGTGTCGCTCATGTGACCTTCCTTAGACTGCTGTCAACTGGGGAAATTCTAGCACCGGGAGGCCCCGGCGGACCGTCACTTGACGGCGTCGGTGTTGACCACCATGACGTCGACCGGCGAGTGCCGGAGGACCTCCATGGCCACGGAGCCGAACAGGCGCCCGGCCAGGGAGTGCACGCCCTGGCTGCCGATGACGATCAGCTCGATGTTCTTCTCGTCGACGGCGTCGATGAGCGCGTTGGCGGCGGGGTTGCGCACGGTGTACGTCTCGACGTCGGTGGCGCCCTCTTCCTCGGCGATGACGCGCGCGGCCTCGGCGTACTCCTCGGCGTTGCGCTGGCCCATCACCGGCACGGAGGTGTCCGCGGTCGGCGGGTCGAGCAGGGCCCGGTTCTGGCCGTGCCAGGCGCTGATGATGGTGAGCTTCGCGCCGGCGTCACGGGCGATACCTGCGGCGCGGCGGACCGCGACCTCGGCGGTGTCGGTCCCGTCCGTGCCGACGGCGATCGAAGAGTAGGAGGTCATGGGGCTATCAGGTCCTTTCGTCTTTGCTGGCCCCCTAAGGGTACCCCGCTCCGGACTGTCGTGGGGCTCACCCCGCGCCGGGTCGTGGGTGCTCCCCCACTTCCGGGTGGCCCCGTGGACTCCCCCGGCCCCGGCCGCACGGCCGCCCGGCCTAGATGCCGGCCTCCTTGACCCCGCGCAGCTCCTTCTTCAGGTCGAGGATCTCGTCGCGCAGGCGGCCGGCCAGCTCGAACTTCAGCTCGCCGGCGGCGGCGCGCATCTGGTTGGTCAGGTCGTCGATGAGGCCCTGGATCTCGTCGGCGGCCATGGATCCGGTGTCGCGGCGGCCGGCCACCGCGGCGTCCGCGCCCGCGCCGGAGGCGCGCGAGCCGTCGGTCTCCCGCGCGCCGTCGCCCGCGGTGTCGGCGTCGTTCTCGTAGACCTGGTCGAGGATGTCGGCGATCTTCTTGCGCAGCGGCTGCGGGTCGATGCCGTGCTCCTCGTTGTAGGCGATCTGCTTCTCGCGGCGCCGCTCGGTCTCGTCGATGGCGTACTGCATCGACTCGGTCACCGAGTCGGCGTACATGATCACCTCGCCGGAGACGTTTCGGGCGGCACGGCCGATCGTCTGGATCAGCGAGCGATCCGAGCGCAGGAAGCCCTCCTTGTCGGCGTCGAGGATGGCCACCAGCGAGACCTCGGGCAGGTCGATGCCCTCGCGCAGCAGGTTGATGCCGACGAGCACGTCGAACTCGCCGAGGCGCAGCTGGCGCAGCAGCTCGACGCGCTGCAGGGTGTCGATGTCGGAGTGCAGGTAGCGCACCTTCACGCCGTTCTCGAGCAGGTAGTCGGTGAGGTCCTCGGCCATCTTCTTGGTCAGGGTGGTCACCAGGACGCGCTCGTCTCTGTCGGTGCGCTCGCGGATCTCGGCGATCAGGTCGTCGATCTGGCCGGTCGTCGGCTTGACGGTGACCTTCGGGTCGACCAGGCCGGTCGGGCGGATGACCTGCTCGACGAACTCGCCGCCGGCGGCCGCCATCTCGTAGTCGCCGGGGGTGGCGGACATGTAGACGGTCTGGCCGACGCGGTCCTCGAACTCGTCGAAGGTCAGCGGGCGGTTGTCCATGGCCGAGGGCAGGCGGAAGCCGAACTCGACGAGGTTGCGCTTGCGCGACATGTCGCCCTCGAACATGCCGCCGATCTGCGGGACGGTCACGTGGGACTCGTCGATGATCGTTAGGAAGTCCTCGGGGAAGTAGTCGATCAGCGTCGCCGGGGCGGAACCGGCGGGGCGGCCGTCGACGTGGCGCGAGTAGTTCTCGATGCCGGAGCAGAAGCCGACCTGCTCGATCATCTCGAGGTCGTACTCGGTGCGCATGCGCAGGCGCTGCGCCTCGAGCAGCTTGCCGCGGTTCTCCAGGCTGTCGAGCCGCTCGGCGAGCTCCGCCTTGATGTCCTCGACGGCCTTGGCCATGCGCTCAGGCCCGGCGACGTAGTGGGTGGCCGGGAAGATGCGGATCTCGTCGACCTGGCGGATGGTGTCGCCGGTCAGCGGGTGGATGTAGTAGAGCGAGTCGATCTCGTCGCCGAAGAACTCGACGCGGACGGCGACCTCCTCGTAGGCGGGGATGATGTCGACGGTGTCGCCCTTGACCCGGAAGGCGCCGCGCTCGAGCGAGTAGTCGTTGCGGTCGTACTGGATGTCGACGAGCAGGCGCAGGAAGCGGTCGCGCTCGACCTCCTCGCCGACGCGCAGCACCAGGGAGCGGTCGAGGTAGGACTGCGGGGTGCCCAGGCCGTAGATGCAGGACACCGACGAGACGACCACGACGTCGCGGCGCGAGAGCAGCGCGGAGGTCGCCGAGTGGCGCAGGCGCTCGACGTCCTCGTTGATCGAGGAGTCCTTCTCGATGTAGGTGTCCGTCTGCGCGATGTACGCCTCGGGCTGGTAGTAGTCGTAGTAGCTGACGAAGTACTCGACGGCGTTGTTGGGCAGCAGCTGGCGCAGCTCGTTGGCCAGCTGCGCGGCCAGGGTCTTGTTCGGGGCCATGACCAGGGTGGGCCGCTGCTGCTTCTCGATCAGCCACGCCGCCGTCGCCGACTTGCCGGTACCGGTGGCGCCCATGAGCACCACGTCCGACTCGCCGCGGTCGAGCCGCTCGTCGAGCTCCTTGATCGCCTTCGGCTGGTCGCCGGCCGGCTCGTAGTCCGAGATGACCTCGAACCTGCCGTCGGAGCGTTCCACCTCGCCGACGGGGCGGAACTCGGAGTGGGACAGCACGGGGTGTTCAGCAGCGAATGCCATGCGCCCCACTCTAGCCACGCCGCGGCGTGGGCCTTGCGACTCCGATTGACGACGTCGCGCGTTACTTCACTGCGTCCAGGATCACCGAGGCGCGCTCGGCGGGCTCGTCGTCGCCCACGGTGAAGCCCGGGGTGAGCGCCTCGAGGGCGCGCGGGATGCGCTCCGGGGTGTCGGTGTGCAGCGTGAACAGCTTCTGCCCGGCGCTGACCTTGTCCCCGACCACGGCGTGCAGCTCGATGCCGGCGCCGGCCTGCACCGGGTCCTCCTTGCGGGCGCGGCCCGCGCCGAGGCGCCAGCTGGCCACGCCGAAGGCGAGCGCGTCGGTCTCCGTGAGCCAGCCGTCGCGTTCGGCGACGACGTCCTCGGTGTGCGTGGCCCGCGGCAGCTCGGCGTCGGGGTCACCGCCCTGGGCGCGGATCATGGCCTTCCAGGTGTCCATGGCGCGCCCGTCGGCGAGTCGCTCGGCCAGGTCGTCGTGGTCGACGCCGGACTTGGTGAGCATCTCGTCGGCCAGCGCGACCGTCAGCTCGACCAGGTCCGCCGGCCCGCCGCCGGCGAGCACGGCCACGGACTCCTCGACCTCGAGGGCGTTGCCGATGGCCCGGCCGAGCGGGCGCGACATGTCGGTCAGCAGCGCAGAGGTGGCCAGTCCGGAGTCCTTGCCCAGGCGCACCATCGTCTCGGCCAGGGCGCGGGCGGTCTGTGCGTCCTTCATGAACGCGCCGGAGCCGACCTTGACGTCGAGGGTCAGGCTCCCGGCCCCCTCGGCGATCTTCTTCGACATGATCGAGCTGGCGATCAGCGGGATGCAGTCGACGGTCGCGGTGACGTCGCGCAGGGCGTAGAGGCGCTTGTCCGCGGGGACCAGGTCGGCGCCCGGGGCGCAGATGACGCAGCCGGGGTCGGCGAGGATCTCGCGCAGCCGCGCGTTGCTCACGTCTGCCGACCAGCCGGGGATGGCCTCGAGCTTGTCGAGGGTGCCGCCGGTGTGGCCCAGGCCGCGCCCGGAGAGCTGCGGGACGGCCACCCCGTAGCTGGCCACCAGCGGGGCCAGAGGCAGGGTCACCTTGTCGCCGACACCGCCGGTGGAGTGTTTGTCCGCGGTGACCTTGCCCAGGTCGGCGAAGCTCATGCGCTCGCCGGTGTCGATCATCGCGTTGGTCCAGCGGGCGATCTCCCCGGGCTCCATGCCGTTGAGGAAGATCGCCATGGCCAGCGCCGACATCTGCTCGTCGGCGACGACTCCGCGGGTGTAGGCGTCGACGACCCAGTCGATCTGGGCGTCGCTGAGGCTGTGACGGTCGCGCTTGGCGCGGATCATGTCGACGACGTCGAAGTCCTCGACGCCCGTGGTGGTCTGTTCCTTCTCGGCGGCCATTGCGGTCTCTCCTTGGGGTCGGGGCTCCTTCACCTGGGCGAGACCCTTGTGAAGGCCTTTCGTGCCAATTATGATGCCGCTCACACATACTGTCAACGGCGATATGCGCATGTGTCGCCGAGGAGGTGACCATGGGTCCCACCGAACCGTCCGGCCCCGGAGACGGGGAGCGCCCCACCCACGGGGAGCTGATCGACCTGGCCCGCCGGGCCGCCGGGAAGGCCTACGTGCCCTACTCGGGCTTCCCCGTCGGCGCCGCCCTGCTGCTCGCCGACGGCCGCGTGGTCACCGGCTGCAACGTGGAGAACGCGTCCTTCGGGATGACCATCTGCGCCGAGCGCACCGCCACGACCCGCTCGGTGGTCTCCCGCGCGACGGCCGAGCAGCCCCGCATCGAGGTCGCCGCCGTCGTCGGCCTGAAGGCGGACGGGCAGCCGTGCTACCCCTGCGGCGCCTGCCGCCAGGTGCTCCACGAGTTCGGCTGCCGCACGCTCGTCGTCGAGGCCGACGGGAGCCCGCGCGCCCACGACTACGCGGAGATCCTCCCCCACGCCTTCGGCCCGCAGGATCTGGAGGACTGACCGTGGACCGCCTCCAGGGACTGCTCGGCATCCTCGCCGTCTTCGCCGTCATCTACGTCGCCTCCAACGCCCGCCGGAAGATCCGGTGGCGCACCCTCGCCGCCGGCTTCGCCCTCCAGGTCGTCTTCGCGCTCCTCGTCCTGGCCTGGGAGCCGGGCTTCCGGGTGCTCAAGAAGGTCTCCGAGGGCATCCAGAAGCTGTCCGACTTCACCAACGAGGGCACCGCCTTCGTCTTCGGCGACCTCTTCGACCCGGACTCGCGGTTCATCTTCGCGCTCAACGTGCTGCCGGTGGTCATCGTGCTCGGCGCGATCATCGCGGTGCTCTACTACCTGCGGGTCATCCAGTACATCGTCGACATCGTCGGCACCGGCATCGGGAAGGTGATGGGCACCTCCAAGGTGGAGAGCGTCTGGGCCGCCACGGTGATCTTCCTCGGCCAGTCGGAGGCCCCGCTGGTCATCGCCCCGTATCTGAAGCGACTGACCAAGTCCGAGCTGTTCGCCTGCATGTCCGGCGGCTTCGCCTCGGTCGCCGGCTCCACGCTGCTCGGCTACGCCCTGCTCGGCGCGCCGCTGGAGTACCTGCTGGCGGCCTCCATCATGAACGCCCCCGGCTCCCTGCTCGTGGCCAAGGCGCTGGTGCCGGAGACCGAGAAGAGCGAGCTCGACGCCAGCGTGCGCGACGTCCGCGACGAGGACTCCCGCAACGTCATCGACGCCATGGGCACCGGCGCCATGGCCGGCGGCAGGATCGCCGTCTCGGTCGCCTGCCTGCTGATCGCCTTCATCGCCATCATCGCGATGCTCTCGGCGATCATCGGCGGCGTCGGCGGCTGGTTCGGGCAGGACAACTGGTCCCTCGAGGGCCTCTTCGGCCTCCTCTTCTCCCCCGTCGCGTGGCTGATCGGCGTGCCGTGGCAGGACATGACGCTGGTGGGCAGCTTCATCGGCGAGAAGACCATCCTCAACGAGTTCGTCGGCTACACCTCGTTCAGCGAGCACGTGGACGCCATGGACCCGAAGTCCGTCATGATCGCCACCTTCGCGCTGGCCGGATTCGCCAACCTCTCCTCCATCGCGATCCAGATCGGCGCCATCGGCGGGCTGTGCCCCGAGCGCCGCGGCGAGGTGGCCAAGAACGGCCCGAAGGCCCTGTGCGCGGGCTTCCTGACCAACATGCTCAACGCCGCGATCGTCGGCGTGGTCGTCGCCGCCTGACCGCGGACGGAGCGACCCCGATCGGTCCCGGATCAAAGCCCCCGCGTCAACCGCCGATCAGGAGAGGTCGACCCAGCTCTGCGCCTTCCACTCGAGCAGCTGGCCGTCGGAGAGCTGCCAGCGCTCGTAGAGACCGGAGACCGAGGCGTCTGCCAGCACGGCCTCGAGCGACTGACGCAGCCGCTCGCGGTGGGCCGGCTCGCGCAGACCGGACACCGCCGCGGGCTCGATGCCCTCGGGCAGGTCGGCGTCGTCGGCGGCCGCGAGGGCGGCCAGGGCGACGATCACCTGCCCCTCGTCGGCGTTGAGGTGGCGCTGCGAGCGGTCGGGAAGCAGGTGCACCGGGTCGAAGACCCCGGAGGCGATGTCCTCGAGAAGCTCCTTGGCCTCGGAGTTGTCGAAGGGGCCGGTGCCCCAGATGTCGTCCTGTGCGTTCTGCTCCTGACTCATGGGCTACGAGGTTACTCGGCCGCTTCCGCGGCGGCCATCCGGTCCACGCGCTCGACCAGCTCGGCGACCTGGGCGTCGAGCGCCTCGCGCGGCCCGGAGTTGTCGAGGACGACGTCGGCGGCGGCGCGCCGGCGTTCGTCGGAAATCTGCGCGGCGATGCGCGCACGGGCGTCGTTCTCGTCCATCCCACGCTGCGCCACCAGGCGCTGCACGCGTGTCTCGGCGGGGACGTCGACGACGACGGTGAGGTCCATCCCGGCGTCGAGCCCCTGCTCGATGAGCAGCGGCATGTCGTAGACGACGGCACGGGTGCCGGCGGCCTCGGCCGCGGCGAAGCGCCGGGTGGTCTCGGCGGAGATGCGCGGGTGCGTGATCGAGTTGAGCAGCCCGGTGTGCTCGGCGTCGACGAAGGCGCGGCGGGCGAGCTCCCCGCGGTTGAGCGTGCCGTCGGCGTTCAGGATGTCCGCGCCGAAGGCCTCGGCGAGCTCGGCCAGGGCGGGCTGCCCCGGTTCGACGACCTCGCGGGCGATGCGGTCGGCGTCGACGATCTCGAGGCCGGCTTCGGCCAGCAGATTGGCGACGGTGGATTTGCCGGAGCCGATTCCCCCGGTCAGTCCGATCTTGAGCATGCGCCCATGCTAGCCGCGTCCGGGCCGCAAGGGGCCGGAAGTCGAGTGTGGTCGGCCGCGGGAACGGTCGGCCCCGAAGGAGGGCCGGGACGAGAAGAAGGACCCGGGCCCGCGTGGGGCCCGGGTCCTTCCGGGGTCGAGGCGGCGGCTCAGCCGCGCAGTGTCAGTGCGCTACTGCTGGGCGACCTTGATCTTCGGCGTCGCCTCGATCAGCGGTTCGCCGACCTCGACGGTGCCACCGCTGAGCAGCGGGGTGACGTCGGCGAGCTTCTTGTGGTTGGTCACCAGGACCGGGGTGATCGGCGAGTAGCCGGCGGCCTCGATCTTGGCGCGGTCGAAGCTGACCAGCGGGGTGCCGTTCTCGACGCGCTCGCCCTTCTTGACGTGGAGCGTGAAGCCGTCGCCCTCCATGTTGACGGTGTCGATGCCGATGTGGATCAGCAGCTGGACACCGTCGTCGAGCTTGAGGCCGATGGCGTGGCCGGTCGGGAACGCGGCCATGACCTTGCCGGCGGCCGGGGCGTAGACGGTGTCGCCGGTCGGGTCGACCGAGACTCCCTTGCCCACGGCACCGGCGGCGAAGGCCTCGTCCGGGGTGTCGGCCAGCGGCACGACGGCGCCGGCCAGCGGGGAGCCGACCTGGACCGGCTCGCCGGCGACCTCGTCGGCGGCCAGCGCGGTGCCCGCGCCACCGGCGGCACCGGCGGCACCGGCGGCGGCGACGCGCTGGTCCTCGGCCTCGTTGGCGGCCTCGCGCTCGGCGGCGATCTGGGCGCGCATCTCGTCGCGCTCCTCCGGGGTGCGGTAGTCGAGGAAGACGACCAGCAGGAAGGAGGTGAAGAAGGCGACGGCGATACCGATGACGTAGCCGGCGATCGGGTCCATGGCCGGGATGGTCAGCAGGGACGTGAACACGAAGGCGTAGGCCTTGATGTTGAAGATGCCCATGACCACACCGCCGAGGAAGCAGCCCGGCAGCAGGCGGTAGTAGGAGCGGCGGTAGCGCAGGAGCACACCGTAGAGGCTGGGCTCGGAGATGCCGCCGAGCAGGCCGGCCATCGAGGCGCCGAAGGAGAGCTGGCGCATCTGCTTGTTGTGCTCACGCCAGGAGACGACCACGACGCCGGTGATGACACCGAAGCAGGCGAAGTTCCAGGCGCCCATCGGCCCCTGAATGTAGTCGAAGCCCAGGGTGTTGATGTTGACGATCATGATGGCGTTGAGCGGCCAGTGCAGGCCCAGCGGCACCAGGAACGGGTAGAGCAGCGGGATGACCACGGAGAGGATGAACGGCGAGATGCCGTTGATCCAGCCGAGGAAGTGCGCGATGGCGTTGCCCAGGCCCACGCCGAACGGGCCGACGACCAGGGCGGTCAGCGGGATCATGATCAGCAGGCAGATGAACGGCACGAAGACCATGTGCACCGCGGACGGGATGATCTTCTTCAGGCCCTTCTCCAGGAAGTACAGGATGATCGCGGCGAAGATCGGCGGGAAGACCTGGCCGCCGTAGTCCTGGATGTACATCGGGATGTTGAAGATGTGCACCACGTAGTTGTACTGGCCCTCGACGGCGGTCGGGACCTCCTCGGCGATCTCCTTCATCCCGAGGAACTCCGGGGTGAACAGGGCGGCGGGGATGGCCGCGCCGACCCACTCGTTCGCGCCGAGCTTCTTTGCGGCGGTGGCGCCGACCATGATCGGCAGGAAGTAGAACACCGAGCGCCACATGGCGTGGGCCAGCTGAAACTCAGCCGGCTGGTCGACCAGGTCCTGGTGGAAGTCCTGGAGCTTGAAGGTGTCGGCGAGGACCAGCAGGGTGATGATCAGCGACGCACCGAGCAGCGCCCACAGGACGGGGCGGAAGGTGTCGGAGAGGAACTCGAAGGCGTAGTCGACGCCGGCGAACTTGCCGCGGACACCGCCGTACTCCTTCTTGTTGGAGCCCTCGTTCGAGGCCTTCTTGTTGTCGCCCATGCCGGGCAGCTTGTTCAGGGCGCTGTAGTACTCGGCCACACCGCCGCCCATGATCACCTGCATGCCGGTGGAGCCCTGCTTGACCACGCCGAGGACGGCGGGGTCGCTGTCGAGCTTGTCCGTGTCGATGATGGACTGGTCGGCGACCTGGAAGCGCAGGCGGGTGGCGCAGTGGGTCAACGACGTGATGTTCTCGGGACCGCCCATCTCACGGAGGATGTGCTCCGCGGTGGTGGTCGTGGATGATGCCATGTGTTGGCTCCCCTTTCGATGCCACGGGCGATGTTCGCGCCCGCTCACAACGTATGCCCAGTCGACTTTACGCCCGTTCGGTGCAAAACGGGCAATAAAAATGGGCCCGCTACCCTGTTTAGGGGCAATGGCGATGATCACATTCCCACACCCTCGGACCGCCCTCACAGCCTTCCGTTCCCCCTATTCGGGTTGAAAAACGAAAGAAACGAGCGCTCCACCGATCACCTAAATTCCACCGAATCGGACATAACCACCCCCGTCAGCGTCCGAGACGATCCCGTTCCCACATCCGCGGGTGCGGGCGCCCCACCCGGTGCCCGTACCGGGGGGACCCACGACGCCCCGCCGCTCCCCCGTCCGTGCCTCCCCCGCCTGACCCGTTCCCCCACGCGCGCACCGATGCGTCGTGGTGAATATCACCCCAACCGTGGCGCTCACGACACGGGGCGGTTCCGCGCGCCCGGAGGCTGCGTGGCCCGGGCGCCCGCAGACGACACCCCCGTCAGACGCGAAAAAGCGGCCCCGTCCCTCTGTGGGGACGGGACCGCTGGTGCCGCCGGCGGGACTCAGCCCGGTGTCACCGGGTGGTCACCGCCGGGGGCGGCGGACCGATCAGTTGCCGGTCAGCTTCTTGCGCAGCTTGGCGAGCTGCTCATCGGAGGCCAGGGTGCCACCGTGGTTCTCCTCGGGCTCGGACGCCGGAGCCGCGTCCGAGGTGCGGGAGGAGTAGTTGGCGGAGGCGGAAGCCTCGTCGGCGGCCTCGGCGGCGGCGACGCGGTGACGCTCGACCTGTGCGGCGTGCAGCTGGTGGCGACGCTCCGACTCGGCGTAGCGGGCCTCCCACTCCTCGCGCTGGGTCTCGTAGCCCTCGAGCCACTCGTTGGTCTCGGCGTCGAAGCCCTCCGGGAAGATGTAGTTGCCCTGATCGTCGTAGGAGTCGGCCATGCCGTACTTCGACGGATCGAACTCCTCGGAGAAGTCCTCGTCGGCCTGCTTGAGCGACAGCGAGATGCGGCGACGCTCGAGGTCGATGTCGATGACCTTGACCATGAGCTCCTCGCCCACGGTGACGATCTGGTCCGGCACGTCGACGTGACGCTGGGCCAGCTCGGAGATGTGGACCAGGCCCTCGATGCCCTCCTCGACGCGGACGAACGCGCCGAACGGGACGAGCTTGGTGACCTTGCCCGGGACGATCTGGCCGACCGCGTGGGTGCGGGCGAAGATGCGCCACGGATCCTCCTGGGTCGCCTTGAGCGACAGGGAGACGCGCTCGCGGTCCAGGTCGACGTCGAGGACCTCGACGGTGACCTCCTCGCCCACGGAGACGACCTCGGACGGGTGGTCGATGTGCTTCCAGGACAGCTCGGAGACGTGCACCAGGCCGTCGACACCGCCGAGATCGACGAAGGCGCCGAAGTTGACGATGGAGGACACGACGCCCTTGCGGACCTGGCCCTTCTGCAGCTGGTGCAGGAACTCGGAGCGGACCTCGGACTGGGTCTGCTCGAGCCAGGCGCGGCGGGACAGCACGACGTTGTTGCGGTGCTTGTCCAGCTCGATGATCTTGGCCTCGAGCTCCTGACCGATGTAGGGCTCCAGGTCGCGCACGCGGCGCATCTCGACCAGGGAAGCCGGCAGGAAGCCGCGCAGCCCGATGTCGAGGATCAGGCCGCCCTTGACGACCTCGATGACGGTACCGGTGACCGGCTCGTCCTTCTCCTTGAGGTCCTCGATGGTGCCCCAGGCGCGCTCGTACTGGGCACGCTTCTTGGAGAGGATCAGACGGCCTTCCTTGTCCTCCTTGGTGAGGACAAGCGCGTCGATCTCGTCGCCGACCTCGACGACCTCGTCCGGGTTGACGTCGTGCTTGATCGACAGCTCGCGCGTCGGGATGACGCCCTCGGTCTTGTAGCCGATGTCGAGCAGGACCTCGTCGTGGTCGACCTTGACGACGGTGCCTTCGACGATGTCACCGTCGTTGAAGTACTTGATGGTCTGGTCGACCGCGGCGAGGAAATCCTCAGCGGAGCCGATGTCGTTGACGGCTACCTGAGGGACGTTGGTGTTGGGCATATGTTCGTGTGCTCCGAAATGGGATAGGACTCGTAGGTGTACAGGATCGCGCATCTCTCGGTGCCGGCCACGGCTGCCCCGGGCCCGAAGGTCCCGGCCACGCGGCCGCACCGATCCCGCGACGCCCGCCCCGCCCGACCTATCACCGGGTCGTGGACGCGCGCGCACAGATACGCCCGGTAGATACTAGCGATCTCCGGCGCCTATTTCAACCGCGACACGGCACGTCGCGGCCGGGTTTCGCACCCGGCCGCGGCGCCCCGTCCCCGGCTGCGGCGTCTGCTCCCCTGGCCGCGGTGTCGCGTCCCCGGCTGCGGGGCCTGCTCCCCTGGCCGCGGTGTCGTGTCCCCGGCTGCGGCGTCTGCTCCCCTGGCCGCGGTGACGAAGTCGCCGCGGACTAGTGCGCGGCCGCCTCCCAGTTCTCGCCGACGCCGACGCTGACCTCGAGCGGCACGCGCAGCTCGATCGCGCCGTCCATCTCGGTGCGCAGGATGTCGGTGACCTCCTCGCGCTCGCCGGCGGCGACCTCGACAACGAGCTCGTCGTGGACCTGCAGCAGCACCCGCGAGGAGAGCCCCCGCTCGCGCAGCGCGCGGTCGACGCGGATCATGGCGACCTTGATGATGTCGGCCGCCGTGCCCTGGATCGGGGCGTTGAGGGCGGCGCGCTCGGCGTTCTCGCGGGCGATGCGGTTGGTGCTGGCCAGCTCCGGCAGGTAGCGGCGCCGGCCGAAGACGGTGGAGGTGTAGCCGTCGCGGCGGGCGACCTCGACCACACCCTCGAGGTAGTCCTTGACCCCGCCGAAGCGCTCGAAGTAGCTGTCCATGATGGACTTCGCCTCGCCGGGCGCGATGCCCAGCTGCTGGGACAGTCCGTAGGCCGACAGCCCGTAGGCCAGGCCGTAGCTCATGGCCTTGACCCGGCGGCGCAGCTCCGGGGTGACCTGGTCGACGGGCACGTCGAAGACGCGGGAGCCGACGAAGTTGTGCAGGTCCTCGCCGCCCCGGTAGGCCTCGATCAGCCCGGCGTCGCGGGAGAGGTGCGCCATCACACGCATCTCGATCTGCGAGTAGTCGGCGGTGACCAGGCACTCGAAGTCCGGGCCGACGGTGAACGCGGAGCGGATCTTGCGCCCGGCCGGGGTGCGCACGGGGATGTTCTGCAGGTTCGGGTCGGTCGAGGAGAGCCGGCCGGTCGAGGTGACCGTCTGGTGGAAGGTGGTGTGGATGCGCCCGTCGGAGCCGACCGACTTGATCAGGCCCTCCAGCGTCGACTTCATCTTCTGGTACTCACGGTGGGCCAGCAGGTGGTCGAGGAACGGGTGCGGGTGCTTGGCCGCCAGCTGCTCGATCTCCTTGGCCGCCGTGGAGTAACCGGTCTTCGTCTTCTTCGTCTTGGGCATGCCGAGAGTCTCGAAGAGGACGACCTGGAGCTGCTTGGGGCTCGACAGGTTCAGCTCGGGGTCGCCGGCGATCTCGCGGGCGGCCTCCTCCTCGTGGGCCACGGAGTCCTCGAAGCCGGCGAGCTGCTCGCGCAGCACGTCGATGTCCACGGCGATGCCCGTGGCCTCCATGCGCGCCAGGATCCCCACCAGCGGCAGCTCCATGTCCAGGTAGAGCTCGTAGGCGTCGATGCCCTGCAGCTCCTCGACCAGTTCGGCGGAGAGCTCCAGGACGGCCGCGGCCCGGTCGACGTCGCGCTCGCCGAGCGAGCGGCGCAGGTGGCGCTGGTAGACGTCGTCGAGGGCGTAGGTGCGCTGGCCCGGGTGCAGCAGGTAGGTGGCCAGCAGGGTGTCGTGGGCCAGCCCGCCGAGCTCGAAGCCGCGCTCGGCCAGCCGGTGGATGAGGTCCTTGGCGCCGTGCACGAACTTGGGCGAGTCGCCGGCGAGCCACTCGGCGAGCCTGGCCTCCTCGGCCGCGTCCAGGTCGGCCAGTTCCAGCACCACGGCGCTGCGCGCGACGTCGGCAAGCACGAGCGTCTCCTCGCCCACGAGGTCGAGCGCGATCGGGCGCTCGCTCAACCACTCCACGCCGTCGTCGGAGACGGTGACGGCGTCGGGGGTGTCGTCGGCGGGCAGCTCGCCGTCGTCGTGCGGCACGACGGCCAGCACGCGCTCGCGCAGCTGGGTGCCGAACTCGAGCTCGTCGAACTTGGCGGCCACCTCGGCCACCTTCGCCTCACGGAAAGTCAACTCCTCGGGCTTGACCCCGAGGTCGAGGTCGGTGACCATCTGCGTCAGCCGACGGTTCATCCGCACCTGGTCGAGGCGCTCGCGCAGGTTGTCGCCGGTCTTTCCGGTGATCTCGTCGGCGTTGTCCAGCAGGCTCTCGAGGTCGCCGTACTTGAGGATCCACTTCTGCGCGGTCTTCTCGCCCACGCCCGGGATCTTCGGCAGGTTGTCGGAGGGGTCGCCGCGCAGCGCGGCGAAGTCCGGGTACTGCGCAGGCGTGAGCCCGTACTTCTCCTCGACGGCCTCCGGGGTGAAGCGGTGCAGCGTGGAGACCCCCTTGGTCGGGTAGAGCACGGTGGTGTTCTCGTCGACGAGCTGCAGGTAGTCACGGTCGCCGGTGACGATCAGGGTCTGGCCGAGCGCCTCGTCGCCGTCGGCGGCCGTGGCCAGGGTGGCAAGGATGTCGTCGGCCTCGTAGTTGTCCACGCTCAGCGTCGTGATGCCGAGGGTGCCCAGCACCTCCCGGATGATCTCCACCTGGCCGCGGAACGCCTCCGGGGCGGCCTCGCGCTGGGCCTTGTACTCCGGGAAGAGATCGGTGCGGAAGGTGTGGCGCCCGACGTCGAAGGCGACCGCGATGCGCGTGGGTTCCTCGTCGCGCAGCAGGCCGGCGAGCATGGACAGGAAGCCGTAGACCGCGTTCGTGTGCTGGCCGCCGGAGGTGGAGAACTTCTCCACCGGCAGAGCGTAGAAGGCGCGGAAGGCCATGGAGTGGCCGTCGATGAGCAGCAGTCGTTCCGTCACGCCCGCCCAGTCTAAACAGCCGCGTTTATTCCGCGCGGTCCCGGTGCGCTAGCATTCCCCCGCAGGCCCCTGTGGCGGAATTGGTAGACGCGCCGCACTCAAAATGCGGTATCCGCGAGGATGTGTGGGTTCGATTCCCACCGGGGGCACCGCCGGAGGCGCCGCACCACGTGCGGCGCCTTTCTGCTGCCCCCGCCACCCCCGATTGCCGACGTCGCGCCCCTTACCGTGGGCGGTAACCGTCGGGCGCGGCGCCGTTCGGGGGTGCAGAACCGCTGCTAGGCTGGGTGGGTCAAGATCCGCTCGTAACTGGAGGTAGCCCCGTGCGTCGCCCCCTGTCCATGACCCGCCCGCCCGGGAGCGTGGTGCGCTAGATGTCCCGTCCGGTATCCGTCGTCCTCGACTTCGTCCGCGGTGGGCTGATCGGCCTCGCGGAGCTCGTGCCCGGCATCTCCGGCGGCACCGTCGCCCTGATCGTCGGCATCTACGAGCGCGCCCTGCACAACGGCAGCCTCCTGCTCGACCTGGCCAAGGAGCGCACCCGCGAGGCGGCCCGCCGCATCGACTGGCTGTTCCTGGCCGCCGTCGGTGTCGGCATGGTCACCGCCGTGTTCACCATGTCCTCCGTGCTGCACGGCTTCGTCGACGGCCACCCGCAGATCGCCCGCGGCCTCTTCCTCGGCATGGTCGCCGTCTCCATCCTCGTGCCGGTCGGCATGATGGACCGCCGGCACGTGCGCGAGCGCCTGCCGTTGCTCGTGGTGCTCTTCCTTCTGGGCGCGGCCGCGGCGTTCTTCGGCACCGGATTCACCTCGGCCCCACGCGAGGACCCCTCGCTGGTCATCCTGTTCTTCGCGGGAATGATCGCCGTCTGCGCCCTGGTGCTGCCGGGTCTCTCGGGCTCCTTCCTGCTGCTGGCCTTCGGCCTCTATCAGCCGGTGATGGGCTCGCTCTCGGCGCGCGAGTGGCCGGTGATCATCACCTTCGCCCTCGGCGCGCTGCTCGGCCTGGTGCTCTTCGTGCGCGTTTTGGACCACCTGATGTCCGAGCACCGGACGGTGACGCTTACTGTCATGGCAGGGCTCATGGCCGGCTCCCTGCGCGCGCTGTGGCCCTGGCAGAACGACGACGCCGCGCTGCTGGCCCCCTCGGGCAACGTCGGTCCGGTGCTCGTCGCGGTGGCCGTCGGTGCGGCACTCGTCGCCGCCCTGCTGGTCACCGACCACGTTCTCGAGTCCCGTGGCTCGAAGGTCGTCACAGAGAAAGATCCGGAGGCCTGACAATGACCGCCTCAACGCTGCGCCGCCCGCTGCGCACGCTGGCCGGTGCCGTCACCGCGCTCGCCTGCGTGCTGGGCCTGAGCGCGTGCGTGACCAACGAGGAGACCGGCCACCCCGCCGGCTGGGAGGAGATCGCTCCCCCGGCCGACCCGCAGGTGCAGGCGCTGGTCCCCGAGGAGATCGCCGTCCGCGGCTCCATCTCCATCGGCACCAACCCGCCGTTCGCCCCCTTCGAGTTCAAGGACTCGCAGGGCAACATCATCGGCTTCGAGATGGACCTCGCCGCCGCCGTCGCCTCCGTGATGGGGCTCGACCTGGAGATCCGCCAGCAGGACTTCGCCATGATCCTGCCGGCGATCAACGGCGGCACCATCGACTTCGGCGCGACGGGCTTCACCGACACCGAGGAGCGCCGGCAGGGCTTCGACTTCATCGACCACCTCTACGCCGGCATCCAGTGGGCGCAGCAGTCCGGAAAGCCCCCGGTGGACCCGGACAACGCCTGCGGGCTGACGGTCGCGGTGCAGCGCACCACGGTCGCCGAGACCGACGACGTGCGCCCGAAGTCCGCGGAGTGCGAGGCCCGCGGCGAGAAGCCGATCGAGATCCTGTCCTACGAGACCGCCGACCAGGCCGCCACCGCCCTGGTGGTCGGCCGCGCCGACGCGCTCTCGGCGGACTCCCCGATCACCGCCTGGGCCATCGAGCGCGCCGACGGCAAGATCACCACCACCGGTGACGTCTTCGCCGCCGCGCCCTACGGCTTCGCCACCCCGAAGGGCTCGCAGCTGACCGACGCCGTCGCCGCGGCGATGCAGGTGCTCATCGACTCCGGCGACTACGAGCGCATCATGGCGCAGTGGAACATCACCGACGGCCTGGTCGACCAGGCCCTGATCAACGAGGAACCGGCTGATATCCGATGACTGAAAACGCACAGACTCAGCCCGCGCCCATCCGCGCGGTGCCGCTGAAGCACCCGGGCCGCTGGGTGACCGCCGCGATCGTGGTCGGGCTGGCCGCCTGGTTCCTCATCGGCGCGGCCACCAACGAGGCCTACGGGTGGGACACCTACTTCGCCTACCTCTTCGACAGCCGCATCGTCACCGCGGCGGGCCACACCATCGCGATCACCACGCTCGCGATGGTCCTCGGCGTCGTCGGCGGCGTGCTGCTGGCCGTGATGCGCATGTCGCCCAACCCGGTGCTGCGCGTGGTCGCCTGGGGCTTCCTGTGGGTCTTCCGCGGGACCCCGATCTACGTCCAGCTGGTCTTCTGGGGCCTGCTCGGCTCCATCTACCAGGTCATCGCCGTCGGCCCCGTCGAGATCAGCGTCGAGGCCGTGCTGAGCAACATGTTCCTGCTCGCCGTGCTCGGCCTGGGCCTCAACGAGGCCGCCTACATGGCGGAGATCGTCCGCTCCGGCATCCAGGCCGTCCCCGAGGGCCAGCTCGAGGCCTCCAAGGCGCTCGGCATGGGCTGGTGGATGACGATGCGGCGCACGGTGATGCCGCAGGCGATGCGCATCATCATCCCGCCGACCGGCAACGAGTTCATCTCGCTGCTGAAGACCACCTCGCTGGTCGTGGCCATCCCCTACACCCACGAGCTCTACGGCCGCTCGCTGGACATCGCCAACGCGCTGTTCCAGCCGGTGCCGCTGCTGCTGGTGGCCGCCTCCTGGTACCTGGTGATCACCTCGCTGTTCATGATCGGCCAGCACTACCTGGAGAAGTACTACGAGCGCGGCTCCACCCGTGAGCTGACCGGCCGTCAGCTGGCCGCACTCGCCGACGCCGAGGGCTCGCTGCCCGGAAACGTCACCGTCATCCCCGAACCGGAACGGAGGGCCAAGAAGTGACCCAGCCCAACAACAACGCCGCCGGCGCGGGCGCCGCGACCCCGATGATCGACGCCCAGCAGGTCTGCAAGTCCTTCGGCCAGCTGCAGGTGCTCAAGGGCATCGACATGACCGTGCCCGCCGGTTCCGTGACCTGCCTGATCGGCCCCTCGGGCTCCGGCAAGTCGACGTTCCTGCGCTGCGTGAACCACCTCGAGAAAGTCACCGCCGGGCGCCTCTACGTCGACGGTGAGCTCATCGGATACCGGGAGAAGGAGGGCACGCTCTACGAGATCTCCGAGAAGGAGGCCGCCCTCCAGCGCGCCGACATCGGCATGGTCTTCCAGAACTTCAACCTCTTCCCCCACCGCACCGCCCTGGAGAACATCACCGAGGCCCCGGTGCACGTCAAGGGCATCGACTCCGGTGAGGCCGAGCGCCACGCCCGCGAGCTGCTCGACATGGTCGGGCTCGGCCACAAGGCCGACGCCTACCCGGCGCAGCTCTCCGGCGGCCAGCAGCAGCGCGTGGCGATCGCCCGCGCGGTGGCCATGCGCCCGAAGCTGATGCTCTTCGACGAGCCGACCTCGGCGCTCGACCCCGAGCTGGTCGGCGAGGTGCTGCGCGTGATGAAGCAGCTCGCCGCCGACGGCATGACCATGCTCGTGGTCACCCACGAGATGGGCTTCGCCCACGAGGTCGCCGACCAGGTGGTCTTCATGGCCGACGGCCGCATCGTCGAGCGCGGCACCCCGGCCGAGGTGCTCGACGACCCGCAGGAGGAGCGCACGCAGTCGTTTCTCTCCAACCTGCTCAAGTAGCTGCCCGCCCGCGCGGCAGGCGCACCGCCGCCACGGCCGGGCACAAGAGAACCGGGGCCACCCCATCGGTGGCCCCGGTTTTCCGCTGTCTGCGGCTCAGCTCAAGAGCCCTGAGGCGCCGCGGACCAGCACGGTCAGCCCGCCGAGGGCGGCGAGCGCCAGCGCCAGCGCGTGCGCCTTGTCGCGGGGGATGTGCCGCGAGAGCCGCGTGCCGGCCCAGATGCCCAGCAGCATGCCCACCAGGCCCGCCGGCCACAGCCAGGGGTTGACCACCGTCAGGTCGCCGGCGCCGGTGACCAGCTTGATCACCACGCTGATGAAGCCGGCCACCACGAAGAGCGGCTGCAGGGTCGCGGCGTAGACGCGCTGGTCCCACCGCGCGGCCTGGGCGTAGACGGTGATCGCCGGCCCGGCGATGCCGGCCAGCGTGTTCATGAAGCCGCCGATGGCCCCGGAGATCAGCGCGGGGGCCTTCCCGCGCGGGGTGGGCACCCACCGCAGCCCGAAGGTCACCACGCCCAGGGCGATGAGCAGCAGCGAGCCGACGACGACCTGCAGCAGGTCCGGGGAGAACTCGCGGACGACGATCGCGCCCGGCACCGCGCCGACGACCAGGGTGGAGCCGACGAGCAGGAACTTGCGCAGGTCGATGTTGCGCCAGGTCGTCGCCGTGACGATCGTCGCGTTGACCACGGCGAGCACGTTGATGACCAGGATGCCCTCGACGGGGCCGAGCAGCAGGCTGACCACCGGGCCGCCGACCAGGCCGAGGCCCATGCCGGAGACGCGCTGCATGGTCGCGCCGATGAGGATGGTCACCAGGAGGATGAGCACCACCCCGGTTCCCGTTCCGACCACGGGGCTCAGGCCTTCTCTCCGCTGTCGAGGGCGCGGTACTTCTCGCGCACCGCGGCGACCACGTGGTCGGGCATGAGCCCGGAGACGTCGCCGCCGTAGCGGGCGACCTCCTTGCACAGCGTCGAGGAGACGTAGCCGTACTTCTCGTCGGTGAGCAGGAAGAAGGTCTCCACCCCGGTCAGCCGGCGGTTCATCTGCGCCATCGGCAGCTCGTAGTCGTAGTCGAGCGAGGAGCGCAGTCCCTTGACCAGGGCGTCGACGCCGTGGGCGGTGGTGTAGTCGACCAGGAGGCCGCCCCAGGTGTCCACGTCCACGTTGGGCAGGTGCTCGACGGCGCGGCGGATGAGCTCCATGCGCTCGTCGACGGTGAACAGCCCGGTGTTCTTGTTCGGGTTGGCGGTCACCAGCACCGTCAGCTGGTCGACGTGCGCGGCGGCGCGCTCGAAGATGGACAGGTGTCCCAGGGTGATCGGGTCGAAGGACCCGGGGCAGACGGCTTTCACGGCTCTCTCGGCCTCCTCGTTCGGATCAGTCAGTTCAACGGCGCCGGCACGCCCGGTGCCCGCACGTCCGCGCGCTCAGCTCTCGGCGCGCTCGAAGACGGCGACGTCCATGCGCGCGATGCCGTAGGTGCGCTTCTTCAGTTTCTGCCGCGTGGGTTCGAACCCCTCGGGCCAGGTGGTCTCCTCGTCGGCGGCGCGGCGCTCCACGGCGACCACCGCGACGTCGGCAAGCACGGGCTCGAGCGCGGCCAGCACCTTGCGCACGGTGGAGGCGCGTACGTCGTAGGGCGGGTCGGCGAGCACCATGTCGAAGCGCCCGCGCGGCGCGCGGCGCAGGTAGGCGAAGACGTCCTCCTGCTCGATGAGCGCCCCGGGAAGCCCGACGGCCTCCGCGTTGGTGCGGGCGACCGAGCAGGCGGCGGCCGAGGAGTCGACGAGCACGGCCTCGGCCGCGCCGCGGCTGAGCGCCTCGAGGCCCAGCGCGCCGGAGCCGGCGTAGAGGTCGAGCACGTGGCGGCCCTCGACGCCGAAGCGGGACTCCAGCGAGGAGAACAGGCCCTCCTTGGCGCGGTCGGCGGTGGGCCGGGTGCCCTCGGGCGCCTCGGCGAGCCTGCGGCCGCGGGCGGCGCCGGCGACGATGCGCGGCATTACTTCCGCTCGCCCAGGGTCAGGATGCGGTCGCCGCCGCCCACATCGGTGAAATCCTCGCGGTCGACGTCGGTGACGACGCCGGGGCCCGGGGCGTCGACGCTCGCCTCGAGCTTGGCGGCCTCGATGGTCGCCAGGTGGTCGCCCGTGTCGACGGTGTCGCCGACCGCGACGTGATACCGGATGGTTCCGGCGAAGGGTGCGTGAATCTCCATGGGCACCAGCTTAACTTTTCTCGATGTAGTCCTGGCTGTCCGGGTTGATCTCCGCCGCGAAGCTCTCGGCGAGGCCGCGGTCGCGCGCCACCAGGGCGTCGGCCTCGGCGCGCGCGAGCTCAATGAGGTCGCGGTCGCCCTTCATGTCCAGCAGCCGCAGGCTGTTGCGGCCCGACTGGCTCGCGCCCAGGATGTCGCCCTCCTGGCGCAGCTCGAGGTCGAGCTCGGCGAGCGCGAAACCGTCGTCGGTGTCGGCCACCGCGGCCAGGCGCTGCAGCACGCGCGGCTGCTCGGACTCGGTGTAGAGGAAGCACACGCCGGGGCGCGTCCCGCGGCCGACGCGCCCGCGCAGCTGGTGGATCTGGCTGACGCCGAAGTGCTCGGCGCCGCGGATGAGCATCACGGTCGCCTCGGGCACGTCGACGCCGACCTCGATGACCGTGGTGGAGACGAGCACCTGGACGCGCCCGGCGGCGAAGTCCGCCATGACCCGCTCCTTGTCCTCGGGCCGCATGCGCCCGTGCAGCACCCCGACGGAGAGGCCGCTCAGCGCGCCGTGGCGCAGCTTGGCGGCGACGTCCTCGACGCCGCCCTCCTTCTCGATGCGCGGGCAGACCACGTAGGCGCGCCCGCCGGCGGCGACCTCCTCGCGGATGCGCCCGGGCACGCGCGCGACCCAGCTGGCCTGGTCGCGGCGCACGAGGAAGCTCTTGACGTCGCGGCGCCCGTGCGGCAGCTCGCGCAGGGTGGAGACCTCGAGGTCGCCGAAGACCGTCATCGCGATCGTGCGCGGGATCGGGGTGGCCGTCATGACCAGCAGGTGCGGGTGGCCGCCCTTCAGGCGCAGCCGGTCGCGCTGCTCGACGCCGAAGCGGTGCTGCTCGTCGACGACGGCCAGGCCCAGCCGGAAGAACTCGACGGTGTCCTCGAGCAGCGCGTGGGTGCCCACGACGATGTCGGCCTCGCCGGTGACGGCCGCGAGCAGGGCGGCGCGCTTCTCGGCCACCGACATGCTGCCGGTGAGCAGGTGGACGGTCACGTCCAGGCCGGCGCGCTCGAGCGTGGCCGTCAGTGAACGGGCGTGCTGGGCGGCGAGCACCTCGGTGGGCGCGAGGAAGGCGCACTGGTGGCCGTTGTCGATGACCTGCAGCATCGCCGCGAGCGCGACGAGCGTCTTGCCCGAGCCGACCTCGCCCTGCAGCAGCCGGGACATCGGCTCGGTGGAGTCCAGGTCCGCCGAGATCTCGCCGAGCACCTCGAGCTGGCCGGCAGTCAGCTCGAAACCGAGCCCGGCGAGCAGCCGGTCCACCAGTCCGTCCGGCCTGGGCGCGCAGCGCACGGCGTGGCGGCGGCGGTTGTCGTCGCGGCGCAGGGCGGTCACGCACGCCAGGGTGAACGCCTCGTTGTACTTCAGCCGGCGCACCGCGGCCTCGGGTCCCTCGGGGCCGGGCAGGTGCACCCCGCGCACGGCCGCGTCGAAGCCGATGAAGCCCTCGGGCACCCGGTCGAGCGGCTCGGGCAGCGGTTCCGTGGCGCGCAGGAGGCAGTCGACGGCCTGCAGGATGCGCCACGAGGTGATGCCCTGCTTGACGGGGTAGACGGGCAGGTGGCGCTGCTGGGCGAGCAGGCGGCGGATCTCGGCGTCGGCGTCCTCTTCCCTGCCCTTGCCCCCGCCGCTTGACGACGTCGCGCCCGCCGCGTCGGCGGTTCCCGCACCGTCGCGGGCGCCTGCGGCGCCCTGGTCCGTGCCGCCGGCTGCGTCCGCGCCCGCGGGTGCGGCCGTGCCCGCATCCGCGTCGTCGCCGCCGGGCAGCTCGATGAACTTCGGGTGCTGCAGCTGGACCCGCCCGCGGAAGAAGGAGAGCTTGCCGGAGAACATCGCCCGGGTGCCCGGCAGCAGGCGCTCGGAGACCCAGGGGCTGTTGAAGAAGGTGACCTCGATGTGCGAGGTGCCGTCGGTGACGAGCACCTTGCTCAGGAACCGGGGGCGCTCCCCCGCCGAGCGGCGGCGCAGCTGCTGGGTCTTGACGTTGATGACCTGGGCGACGCAGGTGACGATCTCGCCGGCCTCGACCTCGTCGAGGTCCACCGCGGAGCCGGACACGGAGTAGGCGCGCGGCAGGTGCGCCCACAGCTGGTCGGCGGTCTCGTAGCCGAAGGAGCGCTTCAGCCCGCGCGAGAGCCGGGCCGGCAGGATCTTCTTCAGCGGCCGCTGGTCCCTCCACCCGAGCACGGTGTCACTCCACGCCGATCTCGACCAGCTCGTCGATGTCGCCGGCCGGGAAGGCCATCACCTCGACGCCGAGACGCTCGGCCAGCTCCAGCTCGTCGACCTCGACGGACTCGTGCAGCAGCAGGCTGACCTGTTCGCCGCCGGCCGAGAGCAGGCGGCGGCAGGTGGACTCGACGGCCTCGGCGACGTCCTCGGCCACGGCGGTGACGGTCTCGCCCTCGAGGACGAGGACGTCGTCGCGGGCGCAGGGCCCGGCCGGGGTCAGACGGGCGGACTCGGCGCGCACGAGCACGGCGGTGCGCATGCCGGCGGCGGCCTCCTGCATGACGTAGGCGGCCACGCCGACCGGCTGGCCGGGGTCGTGGACGGCCAGCGCCGCGATGCCGGAGAGCAGCCGGGCGGTGGGCAGCAGGGTGATCTCCTGCTCGAAGGCGTGGCCGGCGCGCTCGACGGAGACCAGCTCGCGGTGGTTGAGCAGCCCGTTGGGCAGCAGGATGACCTCGTCGGCGCCGCTGGTGCGCACGGTGCGCGCGATCGCGGAGACGATGTCGTCGTCGCCCTCGGGCGCCGGCGGCGTGACCACGGCGGCGCCGGCCTCGCGGTAGAGGTCGGCCACCGGGCCGGCCGGGGTGACGGCGATGACGGCGCGGCGCGGGGTCTGGGCCTGCTCGGGCAGGACCTCCAGGCGCAGCGCGGTGACGGCGCCGGCGGCGAAGAGCGCCTCGATGACCTCGCCGGCGGCCCGGGTGTGGATGTGCACCCCGGCGGCGTCCTCGCCGTCGCAGGCGAGCACGAGGCTGTCGCCCATCGCACTCAGGTGCTCCTCGAGCGCGGCGAGGTCGGTGCCGGCGACGTGGCACATGACCTCCAGGTAGGCGGGTCGGCCGTGCGACTCGGGCGCGGGCACCTCGGGTGCCTCGGCACCGGCGAGCTCCTCGGCCAGCGACTCCAGCAGGATCACGAAGCCGCGCCCGCCCGCGTCGACGACGCCGGCGTCGCGCAGGGCCTTCAACTGCGAGGGCGTCTGCGCCAGGGCGGTGCGGGCAGCCGCGACGGCGGCCCGCACGACGTCGGCAAGCTCGCTCTGCTCGGCGGCGGCGATGCCGGCGGCGCGCAGCACGGTGATCACGGTGCCCTCGACGGGCTCGGAGATCGCGCGGTCGACGAGCACGAGGGCGATGCGCAGGGCCTCGGCCACGGCGGTGCCGTCGAGTTCGCCGCGCCCGGCGGCCTCGGCCAGCCCGCGCAGCACCTGGGAGAGCACGAGGCCGGAGTTGCCGCGGGCGCCCTTGACGGCGCCGGTGGCCAGGGCGGCGGCCACGGCGGGGGCCGTGGCGCCGTCGTCGAGCTTCTCGGCCTCCGCGAGGGCGGCGCTCATGGTGTGCGCCATGTTGGAGCCGGTGTCGGCGTCGGGGACGGGGAAGACGTTGAGCTCGTTGATCTCCCGCCGCCTGCTGGCCAGTTCGGCCACCGCGCGACGGGACCAGCGCAGCAGCGTCTCGCCGTCGAGGCGTGCGGGGGCGGTCATGGATCCCAACCTTACAGCCGCCAGTCGACGGGCTCGCCGCCCTGGTCGACGAGTAGCTGGTTGGCGCGGCTGAAGGGGCGCGAGCCGAAGAAGCCGCGGTGGGCGGACAGCGGCGAGGGGTGCGGGGACTCCACGCGCGGGGTGTCGCCGAGGAAGCGGGCGCAGCTCTGCGCGTCGCGGCCCCACAGGATGGCCACCAGCGGCAGGCCGCGGCCGGCCAGCGCCCGGATGGCGGTCTCGGTGACCTCCTCCCAGCCCTTGCCGCGGTGCGAGGCGGGCTTGCGCGGCTGCACGGTCAGCACGCGGTTGAACAGCGCGACGCCCTGGCGCGACCAGGCGGTCAGGTCGCCGTCCTCCGGCTTGTCGAGTCCGAGGTCGTCGTGCAGCTCGGTGAAGATGTTCGCCAGGGAGCGCGGCAGCGGGCGCACGCCGGGCTGAGTGGAGAAGGACAGCCCCATCGCGTGGCCGGGCGTCGGGTAGGGGTCCTGGCCGACGATGAGGACCTTGACCTCGTCGAAGGGGTACTGGAAGGCGCGCAGCACGTCGGTCCCGGCCGGCAGGTAGCCGCGCCCGGCGGCGTTCTCCGCGCGCAGGAACCGACCGATCTCGTGGACTCGGTCCTCGACGTCGGCGAGGACGGGCTGCCAGGAGGGGTGGACGGGAAGACTCATGGTCCCTAGAAGCTTACCCAGCCGCCCGAGTGGGCGGGCCGCTCTCCCCCGACGGTGACGCCGGAGCCCTTGGCCACCCGGCCGATGACGCGGAAGCCGCTGGGGGCGGGCCCGGCGGTGGTGGCCAGGATGGTGTGGTCCTCGCCGCCGGCGAGCACCCACTCCCAGGGGTCGGTGCCGGTCAGCTCGCCGGCGCGGATCATGTCCGCGTCCGGGGCGATCGCGTCGCGGTCGAGGTCGATCGTCACCCCGGAGGCGGCGGCGAGCGTGGTCAGGTCCACGATCAGGCCGTCGGAGTTGTCGGTGGCCGCGGTCGCGCCGGTGGAGCGGGCGATCATGCCGCGGGTGGGGTCGATGCGCGGGCTGGTGTGGGCGTCGCGGAGCACCTCGAGGCCTTCGGGCACCTCGCGGCCGTAGTGTTCGAGCAGGGCGAGGCCGGCGGCCGAGTGGCCGATGCGGCCGGCGGCGACGAGCTGCTGGCCCGGGCGGGCGGCGTCCAGGGTCAGCGGCGGCAGGCTGCCGCCGAGCGAGCCGATGGCCGTCACCGAGACCGTCAGCTGCTCACCGGCGACGATGTCCCCGCCGACGAGGTCCGCGGAGAACTCGACGACGCGCTCGCCGATGCCGTGGGCCAGCGCCCGCAGGAAGCTGACCGGGGTGTTCGTGGGGGCCGCGACGGCGAGGACGGCCGCGACGGGGCGCGCGCCCATCGCCTCGACGTCGGCGAAGTTCTGGATGATCGCCTTGCCGCCGATCTCCTCGGGGGTGGACCACTCGAGGCGGAAGTGGCGGCCCTCGACGGCCATGTCCGTGGTGACCACCGTGCGCGAGTTCGGCGGGGCGTTGAAGAGCACCGCGGCGTCGTCGCCGTTGAACTCGGAGGGCGCCTGGGCGACGATCTCGCGGATCACCGCCTTCTCCCCCAGTTCGGCGACGGTCGGTCCCGTGAAACGGGCGGGGAAGATGGTGGCCACGGTCTGCATTCCTCCTAAAGTTGGACCCGGGAGGCAAACCGCTAGACTGGTTGCCCATGGGCGACACGAACCAATTTAGCCGCACACCTGTCTACGCGGCCCTGGTACTGGCGGTCGTTCTCGTCGTCGGCGTGCTCATCGGCGCCCGCGTCGTCTTCGAACGCGCAGGTGACCAGCCGGTCGCGCTGCCGGACCTGCCCGCGGGCCAGGCCGACTCCCCCGAGTGCACGGGGCTGATCGAGGACCTGCCGGACTCCCTGGGCGACTTCGACCGCGCCGAGCTGGCCGAGCCCGCGCCGGCGGGCGCGGCCGCCTGGTCGAAGAGCTCCACCGAGCGCGTCACGCTGCGCTGCGGTGTCGACGCCCCCGCGCAGTGGACCGAGGGTGCCGAGACGGAGGAGAGCGGCGGCGTCGAGTGGCTTCCGGTCACCGACCCGGACACGGACCTGACCACCTGGTACTCCGTGGACCGTTCCGTGGTGGTGGCCGTCACCGCCGAGGGCTTCGATCCGACGGAGGAGCTCGCCGAGCCCGTGGCCGCGCTGCCGGCCGGTTCGGTCGAGCGCAACCCGCTGCCGCTGGCCGACCTGGACACCCCGGAGGCCGGGGGCTGCGAGGAGGTGCTCGCCGCGCTGCCCGGGGAGATCGGCGACTACCGCCGCGTCGAGGCCGAGGCCCCGCGGGCGCACTGGACCGCGCGCGGACTGCCGCCGGTCGTGGCCGTCTGCGGTGTGGCCATGCCGGAGTCCTACGCCCCCGGCGGGCAGGTCACCGAGATCAACGGGGTCAACTGGTTCTCCGAGGGCGACACGCTCTACGCGCTGGGACTGGACGAGGTCGTCGCGGTCTCCACTCCCCCGGTGGGCGCCGACGGCGTGCTCGTCGCGCTGAGCGACGCGCTCAAGGAGGCACAGTAGGTCAGGCCGGGGCCGGCCCTCAGGCGCGGGCCGTCTCGATCAGCGTGGCCAGCAGGTCGGCGTACTCGACGCCGACGGCGCGGAAGACCTGCGGGTACATCGAGATCGGCGTGAAGCCGGGCATCGTGTTGACCTCGTTGAGCACCGGGCCGTCATCGGTGACGAAGAAGTCCACGCGGGCGAGCCCCGAGCACTCCAGGGCGGTGAACGCCGTCACGGCCATCTGGCGCAGCCGCTCGGTGGTCTCCTCGCCGATCCTCGCGGGGATCTCCGCGTGCACGACGTCGTCGAGGTACTTCGCGTCGAAGTCGTAGAAGCCCTCGTCGGAGTCCTCGGTGCCGGTCAGCTTGGCCGGCACGGAGGCGACCACGGTGCCGTCGGGACGCTCGAGCACGCCGACCTCGACCTCGGCACCGACGGTCTCGGCCTCGACGAGGACCTTGTCGTCGTCGGCGAAGGCCTCCTCGAGCGCGGCGTCCAGGTCGGCCCAGTCGGTCACGCGCGAGACGCCGATCGACGAGCCGCCGCGGGCGGGCTTGACGAAGACGGGCAGGCCCAGTTCCCCGCGGTCCTCGGTCGACAGCGTCCGCCCGGCGGCGAGCACGGTGCCCGCGGAGACCGGCAGCCCGGCGGCGGAGAGCACCTTCTTGGTGAACTCCTTGTCCATGCCGCAGGCGGAGGCGAGCACGCCCGGGCCGACGTAGGGCACGCCCGAGAGCTCGAAGAGGCCCTGCATGGTGCCGTCCTCGCCGAAGACGCCGTGCAGCACGGGGAAGACGACGTCGACGCGGGCGTAGCGGCTCCCGTCGAGGTAGGTCAGCTCGCCGGCGCGCTCGGGGTTGACGGTGAGGACGACCTCCTCGCCGTCGGTGACCTCGGGCAGCCTGCCGTCGTGGGCCTTGAGCTCCTCCGGGTCCCGGGTGCCGGCGACCCACTTGCCGGAGCGGGTGATGCCCACGGGCACCACCTCGAAGCGCTCGGGGTCGAGGTGGGACATGATCGCCCCGGCGGAGATGCAGGAGATGTTGTGCTCGGTGGAGCGGCCGCCGTAGAGCACGGCGACGGTGGTGGTCTGGCTCAAGTTCACTCTGCTTTCTTGGAGCGCCCCATCAGGGCGGTGATCATGTCGCGCACGTCCATACCGCGGTGGCACACGGCGAAGACGGCCTGCGTGATGGGCATCTCGACGCCGCGGGTGCCCGCCAGCTCGAAGATCGAGCGCGACGAGATCACCCCCTCGGCGACCTGCCCGTGGGTGGCCTTGGTGGCCTCGGCCAGGGTGCCGCCCTCGCCGAGGCGGGCGCCGAAGCTGCGGTTCCTCGACAGGTCCGAGGTGCAGGTGGCCACCAGGTCGCCGAGACCGGCGAGCCCGGAGAAGGTCCGCGCGTCGGCGCCGAGCGCCACGCCCAGGCGGGTGATCTCCGCGATGCCGCGGGTGATCACGGTGGCCAGGGTGTTCTGGCCCAGCCCGCGGCCGGCGGCGATGCCGCAGGCCAGGGCGATGACGTTCTTGCAGGCGCCGCCGATCTCGCAGCCGGTGACGTCGGTGTTGGTGTAGGGGCGCAGATAGCCGGTGGCCACGGCGGCCTGGACGAACTTCGCCCGGGTCTCGTCGGCGCAGGCGATGACGGTGGCCGCGGGCTGCTCCTCGGCGATCTCGCGGGCCAGGTTCGGGCCCGTCAGCACGGCGATGCGCTCGCGGGGAACGTCCCCGGCCTCCTCGACGACCTGGCTCATCAGCAGGTAGGTGTCGGACTCGACACCCTTGGAGATGGTGACCACGGTCGCGTCGGAGGGGATCGCGTCGCGCCAGCGCGAGAGGTTCTCGCGCAGCGTCTGGCTGGGCACGCCGAGCACCACGATGTCCGCACCCTCGAGCGCGGCGGCGTCGTCGCTGCCGGCCGTGATCGCCTCGGGCAGGCGGATGCCGGCCAGGTAGTCGGGGTTCTCGCGGGTCTCGGTGATCGCGCGCGCGAGCTCCTCGCGGCGCGCCCACAGGCGCACGGAGTTGCCCGCGTCGGCGAAGACCTTCGCCAGGGTGGTCCCCCAGGAACCCGCCCCCATCACGGCGACGTTGACCACGGCCGCCTCCTTTCCGTCGGTTCGCTCTCGAGCTGTCGCAGGACCGCCAAAAAGAATAGCGGTGCGGATCGCTTCCCCAGCATAACGGTCGCCGACGCGCGCGTGCGGGCCCGGGCGGGGTAGAAATAGGTACATGGCACTGCACGAAGAGGACAAGGACTCCGCCGCCGAACTGCTCGTGGACGGGCGGTACCAGCGCATCCCGCGCGACCCCGCCAAGCATTTCAAGCGGGCCACGCTCGCCGCCGGCGCCGTGCTCTACCGCCGGCGCGCCGACACCGCCGAGGACGCGACCGGGACCGACGCCTGGGAGACCGCCGTGGTGCACCGTCCCCACTACGACGACTGGTCGCTGCCCAAGGGCAAGGTCGACCCGGGTGAGGCGATGCCGACCACCGCGCACCGCGAGATCGTCGAGGAGACGGGACTGGAGACCCGCCTGGAGAAGCTCGTGGGCACGGTGACCTACCCGGTCGGCGACCGCACCAAGGTCGTCTACTACTGGACGGCCTCGGTGGTCTCCGGCGAGTTCACCGCCAACAACGAGGTCGACGAGCTGCGCTGGCTGCCCTTCGACGAGGCCGCCGAGCTGCTCAGCTACGCGGTGGACCGCAGGGTGCTGGAGAAGGCGCTCAAGCGCATCACCGCCGGGGTGGACACGCGCGTGCTCTACGTGCGCCACGCCCGCGCGCACCAGCGCCGCAACTGGGCCGGCGACGACTTCAAGCGGCCGCTGGACAAGAAGGGCCGCCGCCAGTCCGAGATGCTCATCCCGGCGCTTCTGCCCTTCCACCCGACCGCCGTCTACTCCGCCGAGCCGGACCGCTGCCGGCAGACCGCCGCGCCGCTGGCCGACGAGCTCGGCGTGGACGTCACCGTCGACCGCGCCTTCGGCGACGAGGGCTGGCTGGAGAACATGACCGGCGCGCAGAAGGCGTTCACCGACGTCGTGGCCGAGGGCGGGGTGCCCGTCATCGTCGGCCAGGGCCTGATTATCCCGGACATGATCGCCTGGCTCTCGGCCAACGGCACGCTCCCGCTGGACTCCGACGCGGAGGCGAAGAAGGCCAGCTGCTGGGTGCTCTCCTTCGCCGACGGCCGCCTGGTCGGCGCCGACTACCTGGCGAGCCCCCTGCCCGCCAAGTAGCCTCGGGCCCCTGGCGGCGGCCCCCGGGTCGCCGCGACGGGCCGACCACGACCCGCCCTCCGCTGCCGTCGACCCTCCGGGAGGCCCCGACATGCCCAGGAAGATCCTCAGCGCACTGACCGCGCTCGCCGCCCTCGGGATCTGGGTGGCCGTCATGAACCCTGCCGTCGTGCCCGTCCTGATGTGGTCCTCCGTTCCCCTCGGCGTGCTCACCGCGCTCAGCGCGATTCCCGCGCTGCGGGAGGCGGACCGGCGCACCTCCTCGGGCGTGGTCTCCCTGATCGCGGGCCTGGTGGTCTCCGCCTCGGCGGTCTCCTTCATCACCGCCCCGCCGACCGCCATCAACATCGCCGGCCTGGCGGGGATGGTCCTCGGCGGGATCGCGCTCGCGGTCGCCGCCTTCCTGCCCGAGCACCGCGGTACCCCGGGCGGGCACGGCAGTGGCGCCGCGGGCGGCGACGACGCCGGCGGGGACTGACGCGCCTGCGTCGGGGCGTCGGAAATCTCTCTCCTAGACGCGCAGCGTGCCGCGCACGCGGGTGCGCACGCGCCCGCCGACCCAGACGTCGGTGCCGTCGTCGGAGAGCAGCACCTCGCCGGCGCGGCCGACGTGTGCGCCCTGGGCGGCGGTGAAGCGCTCGGGCGCCAGCCCGCGGGCGCGCAGCCACTGTCCCAGCGCCCCGTTGAGGCTGCCGGTGACCGGGTCCTCGAAGTTCGGGGTGAAGGCGCGCACACGGTAAAACGGCGCGTCGTCGCCGGTCAGGACACAGAACCCCACCTTCGGTCCGCCCGGTCCGGGGTGCCTCAGCGAATCGAGACGGGCGGGCTCGGCGAGCTGGATGAGCCGCCAGCCCGGGCCGTTGTCTCCCCAGGCGTGCGCGACGATCTCGTCCGGCGCCAACCCGAAGGCGGCGGTGACCCGCGCGAGTTCGGCGTCGTCGAGCGGCCCGGTGCGCTGCAGCGGCGGGGTGGCGAAGGCCAGCTCGTCGCCGGTGACGCGCACCTCGACCAGGCCGGCGCCGCACTCCTGGACCACCGTGCCGGGACGGGCGGGCCTGCCACCGAGCTCCAGCCAGGCGGCGGCGGTGCCGAGGGTGGGGTGCCCGGCGAAGGGGAACTCCTCGGTGGGTGTGAAGATGCGCACCCGGTAGTCCGCGCCCGGCTCGCGGGGTTCGAGCAGGAACGTCGTCTCCGAGAAGTTGGTCCAGGCCGCGATGCGCGCCATCCCGGCGTCGCTCAGGCGGTCGGCGCCGGCGACCACGCCGACCGGGTTGCCGGTGAAGGCCCCGGTGGCGAAGACGTCGAGCTCGAGGTAGTCCAGGCGCCTGTCCAGTGGTCCGTCAGTCACCGCGGCGGTCAGAGCACCGCGGGCTTGAAGGACGGGCGGGCGGCCTCGAAGGCGGCGATCCTGTCCTCCTGGCGCAGGGTCAGGCCGATGTCGTCGAGGCCCTCCATCAGGCGCCAGCGGGTGTAGTCGTCGACGTCGAAGGGGTAGACGCGCTCGCCGGCGGTGACGGTGCGGTCCTCGAGGTTGACCGTCAGCTTCAGGCCCGGCTCCTGCTCCATCTGTTTCCACAGCAGCTCGACGTCGGTCTCCTCCATGATCCCGGCCAGCAGGCCGGACTTGCCGGCGTTGCCGCGGAAGATGTCGGCGAAGCGCGGGGAGAACACGGCACGGAAGCCGTAGTCCTTCAGCGCCCACACGGCGTGCTCGCGCGAGGAGCCGGTGCCGAAGTCGGGCCCGGCGACCAGCACGGAGCCGTTGGCGTAGGTCTCCTGGTTGAGCACGAAGTCGGGGTCGTTCTTGCGCCAGTTGGCGAAGAGCCCGTCCTCGAAGCCGGTGCGCGCGACGCGCTTGAGGTAGACGGCGGGGATGATCTGGTCGGTGTCGACGTTCGAGGCGTGCAGCGGCACGCCGACGCCGGTGTGGGTGGTGAACTTCTCCATGGCTTTTCTCCCTGGGTTCTCGGCGTGCGGTCTACAGGTCTGCGGGGGCGGCCAGGTGGCCGGCCACGGCGGTGGCGGCGGCGACGAGCGGGCTGACCAGGTGGGTGCGCCCGCCGGGGCCCTGGCGGCCCTCGAAGTTGCGGTTGGAGGTCGAGGCGGAGCGCTCGCCGGGGGCCAGCTGGTCCGGGTTCATGCCCAGGCACATCGAGCAGCCGGCGGTGCGCCACTCGGCGCCGGCGGCGCGGAAGACCTCGTCGAGGCCCTCCTCCTCGGCCTGGCGCTTGACCTCGGCCGAGGACGGCACGACCAGCATGCGGGTCTTCGGGCTGATGTGGCGCCCGCGCAGCACGCCGGCGGCCAGGCGCAGGTCCTCCATGCGGGCGTTGGTGCAGCTGCCCAAAAAGACAGTGTCGATGGCGATGTCGCGCAGCGGGGTGCCCGGTGTCAGGTCCATGTACTTCAGGGCCTTGGTGGCGGCGGCCTTGGCGGCGTCGGTGGTGAAGTCCTCCGGGTCCGGGACCCTCGAGCCCAGGGGCAGGCCCTGGCCGGGGTTGGTGCCCCAGGTGACGTACGGGGTCAGGGCGTCGCCGTCGATGTGCACGACGGTGTCGAACTCGGCGCCCTCGTCGGTGGGCAGGGTCTTCCAGTACGCCACGGCGGCGTCCCAGTCGGCGCCCTTGGGGGCGAACTCGCGGCCCTCCAGGTAGTCGAAGGTGGTCTGGTCCGGGGCGATCATGCCGGCGCGCGCGCCGGCCTCGATGGACATGTTGCAGATGGTCATCCGCGCCTCCATCGACAGCTTGCGGATCGCCTCGCCGCGGTACTCGATGATGTGGCCCTGGCCGCCGCCGGTGCCGATCTTGGCGATGATCGCCAGGATGATGTCCTTGGCCGTGACGCCCTCGCGCAGGGTGCCGGAGACCTCGACGGCCATGGTCTTGAAGGGCTTCAGGCTCAGCGTCTGGGTGGCCATGACGTGCTCGACCTCGGAGGTGCCGATGCCCATGCCGATGGAGCCGAAGGCGCCGTGGGTCGAGGTGTGCGAGTCGCCGCACACGATGGTCATGCCGGGCTGGGTCGCGCCGGTCTGCGGGCCGACGGTGTGCACGATGCCCTGCTTGACGTCGCCCATCGGGTACAGGCGCACGCCGAACTCCTCGCAGTTCTTGCGCAGGGTGGCCACCTGGGTGCGCGAGGTCTGGTCCTTGATGTCCAGCAGGTTGCCGCCGACGACGCCGACGGTGGGCACGTTGTGGTCCTCGGTGGCCAGGTGCAGGTCGGGCCGACGCAGCGTGCGCCCGCTCATGCGCAGTCCCTCGAAGGCCTGCGGGCTGGTGACCTCGTGGAGGAGCTGGAGGTCGATGTAGATCAAATCGGGCTCGCCGTCCGCCCCGGGGGCGACGACGTGATCGCGCCAGACCTTCTCGGCCAGCGTCAGCTTGTCGCTCATGTCCTCACACGCTTTCTCTCTCACCAGACGGGAAACTGCAGGTGGTCTCCGGTGATCCGAGACCTACACCACAAACGGAAAGTTCCGCTAAATGAGATGATAGTATCGTGGCATGGGACAATTCAACTCATCCGGCATCAAGGTCCTCGATCGCGCGGTCGCCATCCTGACGTCCGTCTCGCGCGAGCCGCGCACGCTCGCGGAGCTGTGCGACGACACGGGACTGCCGCGGGCCACGGCCCACCGCCTGGCCACCGCGCTGGAGACGCACCGCCTGCTCGGTCGCGCCGGCGACGGGCGCTGGGTGCCCGGCCCGATGCTCGAGCAGCTGGCCACGGGGCGCGACGAGCTGATCGACGCCGCCGAGCCCGTCATGGACGAGCTCAAGGACGCCACCAACGAGTCCGTCCAGCTCTACCGGCTCACCGGCACCACGCGCACCTGTGTGGCGGCCCGCGAGCCCGAGTCCGGGCTGCAGAACACGGTACCCGTGGGCACGCGCATGCCGCTGACCGCGGGCTCCGCCGCCCGCGTCTTCGTCGCCTACGGCGACGAGGAGCTGCGCGAGCGCGTCCTGCCCGAGGCCGGGTTCACCGAGGCCGACCTCGAGGAGGTGCGCCGCCGCGGCTGGGCGGAGTCGGTCTCCGAGCGCGAGGTGGGGCTCGCCAGCCTCTCCTCCCCCGTCTTCGACGCCGAGGGCGAGCCCGTGGCCGTCATCTCGCTGTCCGGCGTGGCCGAGCGCCTCAAGCCCTCGCCCGGTGCGCTGTGGGCCGACGAGATCCTCGAGGCCGCCGCCGAGCTCAGCCGCCGGCTGCGCCGCTGATGCACTGAGGCGCGGGGGCGGTCGCAGGCCGTCCCCCCTGCCCCACCGGCGACAAAAAGGCGCCGCCCGGAACCGAAGTGGTTCCGGGCGGCGCCTGGCCTTTGTACCCTGTACGGGATTTGAACCCGTGTTACCGCCGTGAGAGGGCGGCGTCCTAGGCCCCTAGACGAACAGGGCTTGTCTCTCGGACCTGCACCACTTTAAAGGAACGCTCAATAGCGCACAAATCCGCACGTCGGCGCATATTTTCGCCGCCGATTCCCGACGTCGCGCCCGCGCCCCGAAGACGGAGGCACCCCGCCTCCCTCTCCGAGGGGGGCGGGGTTTGAACTGGTGCGGCGGTGGGCGGTCACGCTCCACGGCGCTCAAGCGGAAGTCTCCGGCGGTTGGTCACCGCGTCCGCGTCGACCCTTCAGGGCGTGTGCCGGGCGATCTCGTCCGACGCCGCATCCGTGGAAATCGACGTCATCTGCATCCTCACACTCGACCGGACTGCTCCTACTTCACGCATCTCTTGCGCTGGGAAGTCGAGGATTACGGCTGTGCACGCAGCCGGGAGGAGTGATGCGACTCGTCTGAGGAACTTGCCTGCATACAATCTCCTTTACTCACCGCGGACGGGGTCTGTCGGGACATCCCCACCGGGGCTTTCCCGATACCTCAGACGCTACGCCCGCGCGCGCCCGCGCGCGTGGGCCACCCCCGCGGCGTCGTAAATCGCCTGCGTGCCGCGCCGCACGGGGGTGACCTCACAGGCGACGCCGCGGTCGTCGGAAAGCACGTCGCACGGGCCGTTGTGACACGCCCCACCGATCGGACGGTCGCATAACCGGCCGGCGATGGCGGGCGCTGATAAGGTCGCGCCTCATGGACCTCAACGATCTCTCCCTGAAGCTGCACCGCGAACACCACGGGAAGATCGCCACGGCGCTGCGCGACTCAGGCCCGATCACCCGGGAGAAGCTCAGCGCCTACTACTCCCCCGGCGTCGCCGCCGCGTGTCAGCAGATCGCCGCGGAGCCGGCACGCCTGCGCGAGCTGACCTGGACCGGAAACCTGGTGGCGGTGGTCTCGGACGGCTCGGCGGTGCTCGGGCTCGGGAACATCGGGCCGCGGGCCGCCATGCCCGTCATGGAGGGCAAGGCGATGCTCTTCAAGCACTTCGCCGGCGTGGACTGCGTGCCGGTGGTGCTCGACGTGCACACCGCCGACGAGATAGTCGCGGCGGTCAAGGCGATCGCGCCGAGCTTCGGGGCGATCAACCTCGAGGACATCGCGGCGCCCCTCTGCTTCGAGGTCGAGGCCCGGCTGCGCGAGGAGCTCGGCATCCCGGTGCTCCACGACGACCAGCACGGCACCGCGGTGGTGGTGCTCGCCGGGCTGATCAACGCCTGCAAGGTCACCGGGCGCAGGCTCTCAGAGACCCGCATCGTCATGGTCGGCGCGGGTGCGGCCGGCGTCGCCATCGCCACGCTGCTGCACGAGTACGCCGCCCCCGAGATCATCGCCGTGGACTCCCGCGGGGTCATCTCGCGCGGGCGCGACCACCTCAACGAGTACAAGGAGCGCCTGGCCGCCTACCACGACTCGCAGGCGCGCACGCTCCAGGAGGCGCTCGAGGGCGCCGACGCCGTCATCGGCATCTCGCACAAGGGGCTGCTCGCACGCGGGGACATCATGCGCATGAACCGCGCCGCGATCGTCTTCGCCCTGGCCAACCCGGACCCCGAGATCACCCCGGAGGAGGCGCGCGCCGGCGGGGCGGCGGTGATCGCCACCGGGCGCGGCGACCACCCCAACCAGGTCAACAACGCGGTGGCCTTCCCCGGGATCTTCCGCGGGGCGCTCGACCACGGTGTCACCCGCTTCACGCGGGAGCACCTGATGCGCGCGGCCGAGGCGCTGGCCTCCGCGGTGGTGGACGCCTCGCCGGAGAAGATCATCCCGAGCGTCTTCGACGCCAACGTGGTGCCGTCCGTGGCGCGGGTGTTCCGGGGGTCGGTGGGCTGAGCGGACCCGGCGCCGCCGGTCAGGGGCGTCGGCGCTCAGCCTGGCCACACCCAAACAACGAAGAAGTCCCGGACACCACCTCAGGTGGTGTCCGGGACTTCTTTATCTGTACCCCGTGCGGGATTTGAACCCGCGTTACCGCCGTGAGAGGGCGGCGTCCTAGGCCGCTAGACGAACGGGGCTTGAGGACGCGATCTGTGATCGCAGCTGGCCTACCAGGACTCGAACCTAGAATGGCGGTACCAGAAACCGCTGTGTTGCCAATTACACCATAGGCCATCGTTTTGCCCGGATCTGCTTGCCGCATCTCCGTGCGCAACGGGGATTACTATAACCAGACGGCGCGGAAACACACAAACCAGCAGGTCATCAACGAATTCCAGCGTTGTCAGTACGTTGCGGGCACGCGTCCGGCGCACGAACGCGCTCTAGCCCCAGCCCCGGCAGCCGGCGCCGCGCCCCGGCCCCGCCCCGCACCGCCCCCGGACAGACGTCGACCCCGCGGCCACCTCCACCCGGGAGGCGACCACGGGGTCGCGGTCTGAAGGAGCCGGAAGCCCCCTCGGAGCCCGTTACAGAGCTCCCCTACTGCTCGGCGGGCACGAACGGCGTCGCGGCGCGGCCGGCGCGCAGACGCTTCAGCGTGGACTCCTTGCCCAGCAGCTCCATGGACTCGAACAGCGGCGGGGAGACCTGCTCGCCGGTGACGGCCACGCGCAGCGCACCGTAGGCCTTGCGCGGCTTCAGGCCGAGCTCCTCGATGAGGCCCTGCGAGAGGACCTCCTCGATGCGGCCGCGCTCCCAGGAGTCCTCGGGCACGGCGTCGAGGCGCTCGATGGCGGCGTCGAGCGGCTCGATCGCGGCCTCCTTGAGGTTCTTGCGGGCGGCCTTCTCGTTGAGCTCGAGCTCGTCGTCGGCGGTCACGAGGAACTTCAGCAGCCCGTAGGCCTCGGAGAGGGTCTTGATGCGGGTCTGCACCAGCTCGGCGGCGACGGCGAACTTTTCGGCCGGGTAGTCGGCCGGGAAGTCGGTGTGCTCGGTCAGGAAGGTGCGCAGCCGGTCGCGGAAGTCGTCCGGCTCGAGCAGACGGATGTGGTCGGCGTTGATGGCCTCGAGCTTCTTCTGGTCGAAGCGGGCGGGGTTGCCCAGCACGTCCTTGACGTCGAAGTTGGCCACGAGCTCCTCGCGGGAGAAGATGTCGCGGTCCGCGGAGAGCGACCAGCCCAGCAGCGCGAGGTAGTTCAGCATGCCCTCGGGGATGATGCCGTCCTCGACGTGGTTGAACAGGTTGGACTTCGGGTCGCGCTTGGACAGCTTCTTGTTGCCCTCGCCCATGACGAACGGCAGGTGGCCGAAGACCGGGGTGCGCTCGGCCACGCCGATCTCCTTGAGCGCCTCGTAGAGGGCGAGCTGGCGCGGGGTGGACGGCAGCAGGTCCTCGCCGCGCAGCACGTGGGTGATGCCCATCAGGGCGTCGTCGACGGGGTTGACCAGGGTGTAGAGCGGCTCGCCGTTGGAGCGGGCGACCACGTAGTCCGGCTGGGTCCCGGCCTTGAACTCCACGGTGCCGCGCACCATGTCGTCCCAGGACCAGTCGTGGTCGGGCATGCGCAGGCGCCAGACGGGCTTGCGCCCCTCGGCCTCGAAGGCGGCCTTCTGCTCGTCGGTCAGGTCGCGGTCGTAGTTGTCGTAGCCCATGTGCGGGTCGCGGCCGGCGGCCTTGTGGCGGGCCTGGACCTCCTCGTTGGTCGAGTACGCCGGGTAGACGTAGCCGCCCTCGATGAGCTTGTCCAGCACGTCGGCGTAGATCTCGCCGCGCTGCGACTGCCGGTAGGGCTCGTGCGGGCCGCCGACGTTGATGCCCTCGTCCCAGTCGAGGCCGAGCCAGTTCAGCGAGTCGATGATCGCCTGGTAGGACTCCTCGGAGTCGCGCGCGGCGTCGGTGTCCTCGATGCGGAAGACGAGCTTGCCGCCGGTGTGCCGGGCGTAGGCCCAGTTGAACAGCGCGGTGCGCACCATACCCACGTGGGGGGTGCCGGTCGGTGAGGGGCAGAAACGTACGCGGACGTCAGAGGCTTCAGACATGCCCCACATCGTACAACCCGCGCACCCCGCCCCGGCCGTGCGTTGAGGCGTCGTCGATTGACAGCGTCCCGCTCCCCGCCGCGGACGTTTCCCCGCGGCGGGGTGCGTCAGTTGTGCTGACGCGCGAGGAAGGCCCAGATCTCCTCGGTGGTGTCCGGGTTCTCGTACCACCACAGGTGGTTGGAGCCGAGCACGCGGATCTGCTCGGTCTCGCGCGCGCAGCCGCCGGCGACCACGCGCTCGGCGCCGTCCCACTCGGGACGAGTCTCTCGCCCCGGCCCGCAGCCGTTGCGCTGGGCGTAGGACTCGAAGAGGTCGGGCACGGCGAGGTAGTCGGCGCCGTGGCGGTTGCCGCCGTCGTACTCCATGAGGGTGTCGCCGGTGCCGTGCACCATCAGCACGGAGACCGGGGCACCGGGGCAGTTCATGTTGACCGGCGTGTAGTAGGCGCCGGAGACCGGGGCGACGGCCGCGAAGACGTCGGGGAGGTGGCACGCGGCGACCATGGCCATCCCGCCGCCGGTCGACATTCCGGTGGCGTAGACGCGGGCCCGGTCGACGGAGTACTTGCCCGCGACGTCGTCGATCATCGCACGGGTGAAGGCGATGTCCTCGCCGGGGCGCGACTCCGCGGTCGGCGAGCCCTCCCAGGAGCCGCCGACGGAGCGCGGGTAGACGATGATCGCCTCACGCCCGGCGGTGGACTCGCGCAGGCGGGAGTAGCTGCGGAAGTTCTCCGTGGAGTCCCGGTAGGCCGAGTAGCCGACGAGCACCGGCCAGGCCCTCTCCGGGGTGTAGTCGGCCGGGACGTGGATGACGTAGGAACGGCCGTTCAGGTCGATCTCCCCGTCGGCGCCCGGGGCGACGGGCGGGGCGACCGGTGCCGGCGGGGCCTCGGGTGCCGGCGGTTCCGGCGCGGCCGGCGCCGGCGCGGGCGCCTCGGGACCCGGCGCGGGTGCCTCGGGCCCCGGCGCGGGTGCCGGAGCCTCGGGCGCGGGTGCAGGCGCAGGCTCGACGGCGGCTTCCGGGGCGGGCGCCTCCTGGGCGACGGCCTGGCCGGGCGCGGCGATGACGGCGCCGGCGGCCAGTGCGGCGACGGCGAGGGCGCGGAGGTCACGGAGGAGTTTCACGCACCTGAGATTATGTCACTTAAACCACAGCCGCAACACATTCACCATGCGTTTCATGCACCGATACCCCCGTCTGAACCCTCGCCGGGGACCGCACCCAGACCGCTGCGCCCGCCGCCTCAGGACCGCACCCCCGCCGCGCTGTCTTAGACTCGGGGGTCATGTCCACTTCCCGTCCGTCCACCGCCCCGGACTTCCTGCTCTCCCGCGGCCACGGCTCCGTGCGCACCCAGGGTGCCGCGCGCACCTTCACCGAGGTCCCCGCCGCGGCGGCGGCCCTGCGTTCCGGCGAGGCGGAGATGGTCGTCGGCGCCCTGCCCTTCCTGCCCGACGCCCCGGCCGCGCTCACCGTCCCGGAGAGCATCATCCGCGAGCCCGGTGTGCTCCACCCGCACCCGTACTACCTCGAAGGTAAAGGCTCTGAACTTTACGCAAGCCTCGTGCGGGGCGACCCCGAGGCCGACGAGCATCGCGCGCGCGTCGCCGCCGCCGTCGAGGAAATCCGCGCAGGAGCGATGGACAAGGTCGTCCTCGCCCGCGCCGTCGACATCGCCTTCGACCCGCCGGTCGACCCGCGCCTGGTCGCCGCCCGGCTGATCGACACCTCCGCACGCCACGACGGCTTCATCTGCGACCTCTCGCCGGCGGGCGGCCACTTCGCCGGGCGCATGCTCGTCGGCTCCTCCCCCGAGGTCCTGGTGCGCAAGTCCGGCACGACGGTCAGCGCCTACCCGCTGGCCGGCTCCGCCGCCCGCGCCGCCGACCCCGGACAGGACGCCGAGGTCGCCCGCGGACTGGCCGCCTCCGGCAAGGACCGCGCCGAGCACGCCTTCGTCGTCGAGCACCTGCGCGCCGCACTCGAGCCCGTCTGCTCGCGCCTTCAGATCCCCGACGAGCCGGAGCTGACCGCCACCAACGAGGTCTGGCACCTGGCCACCCCGATCACCGGCGAGCTCGACGCCGGGCACGCGCACCTGACCGCCCTCGAGCTGGCCGCCCTGGTGCACCCCACCCCCGCCATCTGCGGCACGCCGACCGCCCCGGCCCGCGACTACATCGCGCGCGTCGAGTCGCCCCGCGGCTTCTACGCCGGCACGGTCGGCTGGGCGGACGCCGGCGGCGACGGCGAGTACATGGTCGCCATCCGCTGCGCCGAGGTCGCCGCCGACGGGGCCTCGGCACGGGCCTGGGCCGGCGGCGGCATCGTCGCCGACTCCGACCCCGACGCGGAGCTGGCCGAGACCACCGCGAAGCTCGGCACCATCCTCGGCGCGCTCGGCCTCTGAGCCACCCCGGGCACCAGCCCGAAACGGCCCCGGTCACGACCCCGGGCCCGCCGCGCCCGGGGCTAGCATGGCGGACATGAGCATCCAGATCGGCACCCGCCTCCTCGAGGACCACACCATCACCTGCCCGCTGACCGAGGAACCGGCCGACGCGCGCACCGTCGACGTCTTCGCCCGAGTGATCACCCCGCGCGGCGGCGAGGACTTTCCCTACCTGGTCTTCCTGCAGGGCGGGCCAGGCAACGAGTCGCCGGCGCTCTTCCCGTCCTGGATGACCACCGCACTGACCCGCTACCGCGTCGTCCTGCTCGACCAGCGCGGCACCGGCCGCTCCACCCCGGTCGACCCGGAGAGCGCCACCGCCGAGTACCTGACCCACCTGCGCGCCGACGCGATCGTGCGCGACTGCGAGGCCATGCGCGAGCACCTGGGGGCGAAGACCTGGAGCGTGCTCGGCCAGTCCTTCGGCGGCTTCACCCTCCTGCACTACCTGACCGTGCACCCGGAGAGCGTCGACGACGCCTACTTCACCGGCGGGCTGGCCCCGGTCGGCCACCGCGCCGAGGACATCTACGCGACCACCTTCACCGAGCTGCGTCGTAAATCCCTCGCCTACTACGCACGCTTCCCGCACCACCGCGACGCCGTCGCCGAGCTCGTGGAACTGGCCGCCGCCGGCGAGCTGGTGCTGCCGGACTCCGAGGTCGTCTCCGTCTCGCGCGTGCGCAGCCTGGGCATGCTGCTCGGCTCCGACGACGGCTGGCTGAGCCTGTTCAACCTGCTCGAGCAGGACCCGCGCACCACCGCCTTCCGCCACGACCTCGCCGGTCTCCTGCCCTTCGGCGCGCGCAACCCGCTCTACTACGTCCTCCACGAGTCCTCGATGGCCGACGGCGTGGTGACCGACTGGGCCGCCGAGCGCGCCATGCCCACCGACTTCGCCGAGGACCCGACGCTCCTGACCGGCGAGCACGTCTCGCGCGAGTGGCTCGAGACCGTGCCGGGGCTGCGCCCCTGGGCCCCGGTCGCCCGCGAGCTGGCCGGCCAGCCGTGGAACCACCTCTACGACCCGGTCGCCCTCGAGGAGTCCGGCGCGCGCGGTGCGGCGGCCGTCTACGTCAACGACGCCTACGTGCCGCTCGAGTTCTCCCGCGAGACCGCCGGCTTCATGCCCGGCCTGCGCACCTGGGTGACCAGCGAGCACGAGCACAACGGGCTGCGCGCCTCCGACGGCGCGGTGCTCGCCCACCTCTTCGAGCTCGCCGACGGCACCCGCCTGCGTTAGAGAGATTGCCGACGCCGCGTCGGTCACCCGGGGCGGTTCCGTGCGGCGGGTGCCCTCGCGCGCGGGCGCTTTGGCTAATGTTGCGGGGTAACTGTGGACCGGAAGAGAAAGGGTGACCGAGGCGTGGACGGTGAGCCGCGGACCGGACGCGAGGCCACCGACGTGCGCCCCGCGGCCGTGGGCGAGACGGCAGACCCCGTGGGCGGCCGCGCCGCGGTGCGCCCCGGGAGCCGGAGCGCCGCGCGGCGCCGGGGCAGGATCCCGGTGGGCGTGGCCGTCGGGGTGCTGCTGGTGATGGTGCTGGCCGCGGCCGTGCTGCTGATCGCCGGGTCGCGCCACGAGACCCCGATCGGCCCGCTGGGTTGGACCACCTCGGAGATCGAGGGCTTCACCGACGGCGAGCAGTTCCGCTCCTGCGACTTCGGCGAGGCCTTCTACTCCCGTGCCGGCGTCGAGGACGTCACCGTCGCCGAGGGCGGGCGCGAGGACGGGCAGACGGAGTGCTCGGGCTGGATCGCCGTCGGCGACGCGCGGGTGACCGCCTCGGTGATCGTGGAACCCGCCGGCGAGCAGAAGCGCGAGAAGATCTCCTCGGATCTTCCCGGCCTCGAGGAGTGGACCAGCTCGGGCGACCCTGGCGGCGACGGCTTCGAGGGCAGCCTGGCCGGGCGCCCCAACTGCCGGATGACCGGGCCGGGCAGCCTCGCCAGCGTGGCGGTCTCCGTCAACGGCCCCTGCTCGCTCGCCGCGCCGCTGGCTCGTCAGCTGCAGAACTTCGGCGTCCAGCTCGACGAGGAGCACTTTGCCCACGGGCTGCTGGCCGTCTCCGGCCCGGACTACCTCGACGTCGGCGAGCCCGAGGGTGAGCTCTCCTGGGCGCGCTACGACGAGCGCATCGGCGCGGCCTCCGCCCCGGGCGAGACCCTCGACGCCGGCAACGCGGACTTCCCCGGCTCCACGCTGCGCCTCGACTCCGCGCGGGCGGACACCCTGGAGGTCTGCGCCGAGACCACCTTCGTGCTCGGCGAAGACGCCGCCGGCTCGACGACGGTGCGCGTGCCGACGCTGGTGGCCGTCACCCCGAACGGCGAGACGTCCTTCCTCTCCCCCGTCGAGGACGGCCTGTCCCTCGCCGTGGGCGAGGCCCGTGGGATCACCTACTGCGGCGAAGGCGTCGGCACCATCGCCGGTGACTTCGAGCTGCTGGTCATCCCCTTCACCTTCGCCGCGGACGCCGACACCTCGCGTGTCGACGAGGCCGCCACCGCCGCGCCCGACTACTGGGCGGTTCCGGTCCGGACCTGACCGGGAACCGCCCCTCCAGTTCTCTTGTTCCCCGGTGCCCGGGCGCGGACCACTCCCCATTCGCTTTCCGGTGGCCGCTTCCCACGGTTAACCTGTCAAATGACTTGTTGAACGCTGCCAATGACGGGAGAACCGATGAACGACACCTGGGGAAGCGGCGGCGACGCGGGGAACAACCCCGGTCCCGGCCAGTGGAACAACCCCGCGGATGACGGCCAGTGGGGCGCCGATCCTGCAGGCCGGCAGGGCCACGCCGGAGGACACGAGGGTCATCCCGCGGCCCCGCAGGGCTACCCCGCAGGCCGGCAGGGCTATCCCGCGCCCCAGCAGGGCTATCCCGCGACCCGGCAGGGCTACCCCGTGCCGCAGGGCGGCGGCTACGGCGGCCCCGGCGGTCCCGCCGGCCCCGTCCCCGGCGGTGCCCCCGCGAAGTCCCGGCGCCGGTGGTGGCCGCTGACCGTGATCGCGGTCGTGCTCGTCGCCGCGCTCGTCGCGGGCGGCCTGCTCTACCGGCACTCCCAGCGCGACGCCCCGCCCGGCCCGCTCGGCTGGTCCGCCGACGACGTCGCGGACAAGACCGACGGCGGCGACTTCACCGACTGCGACTTCGGCGACGACTTCTACGAGAGCGCCGGTATCCGGGACTCCGAGGTCCACTCCCCGGAGAAGTGCACCGGCACGGTGCACGCCGGCACCGCCCGGATCCCCGTCGACATCACCACGACCGAGGCCAAGGAGGCGGACGTCCCGGACGACGCCGGCGCCGCCGACCTGCCCGGGCTCGAGGACTGGAAGATGCTGCGCACGTCCACCGGTGGAGACGGTGAGTGGTGGGATAACGGCGCGGCCTGCAACCTCTACGGCCGTGGGTCGCTCAAGGGCGTCCACCTGCGGGCGACGGGAGACTGCGCGTTCATCGCCCCGGCCGCCCGCCAGCTGAGCAACCTAGCCAAACAGTACGAGTTCGACACCACCGACCACGACCTCTTCGACTTCTCCTCCCCCGAGTACATCGAGGTCGGCACCGCCGACGGCAAGGCGGACACCGAGGAGTTCTCGAAGCGCCTGGCCAACGCCAAGCCCCGCGAGGAGGAGATCGACCCCGACACCCCTGACTTCCCTGGATCGGGGCTGAAGCTCAACGAGTTCGAGACCGTGGCCGACACCGGTTCCGGTAAGGGCAAGATCTGCGCGCACACCACCTACCGCCTGGGTGAGGACGTCAACGACGCGCCCCACTTCTCGACCCCCAAGATGTGGCTGATGGCCCCGACGGGCGAGGTTGTCAAGCTCATCGAGCCGCGGTCCTCGTACCGGATGTCCCCGGGCGACACCCACGACATCGATTACTGCGGCCAGACGTTCCGATCCATCAGCGGCGAGTTCGACGCGGTCCTGATCGTCTTCCCCACCGACACGTCGGGATCCTTCTCCCACGACGAGAGCGAGGACGCACTGGCCAGCGAGACCTTCTGGAAGGTTCCGGTCAAGCTCTGAGCGGCGACAGGCCCCGGCGCGCGTGCGCCAGGGCCTGTTTCAGCGGGGGCCTGTTTCAGCGGGGTCCTGTTCCACCGGGGCCTGCGCCCCCGGAGGAAGCCGCGCGTCAGGCGCGCTCGACCGGGTTGCCCAGCACGCCGACGCCGGGCACCTCGATCTCGATGTAGTCGCCGGGCTCCATCGGCGCGGTGCCGGCCGGCGAGCCGGTGCAGATCACGTCGCCGGGCAACAGCGTCATCGACGCGGTGATGAACTCGATGATCTCGCCGAGGTCCATGATCATCTGGTTCGAGTTCGAGTCCTGCTTGACCTCGGTGACCCCGCCGTGGGTCAGCCGCGCCTTGATCGGCAGGTCGTCGGTCTCGATGGCGTCCAGGTCGGTCTGGATCCACGGGCCCAGCGGGCAGAACGTGTCGATGCCCTTGGCACGGGCCCACTGGCCGTCGGAGAACTGCAGGTCGCGCGAGGAGACGTCGTTGACCACGGTGTAGCCGAGGACGACGTCGCGCCAGTTGTCGGCCTTGACGTTCTTGCACGGCTTGCCGATGATCAGCGCCAGCTCACCCTCGAACTCGACGCGGGTGGCGAAGTCGGGGATGCGGATCGGCGCGCCCGGGCCGACGACGGCCGTCGGGGGCTTGATGAACAGCGTCGGCGGCAACTGCTCGGCGGACTGCTTGAAGACCTCGGCGACGTGGTCGGCGTAGTTGCGGCCGATGGCCACCACCTTGCCGGGCAGCATCGGCGCGAGCAGCCGGTACTCCCCCTCCCGGTACTCCTTGCCCGTGTACTGCGGGGCGGTGAACGGGGTGGCCGCGATGGCCTTGGCGGTCAGGTCGTCGCCTTCACCGTCCATGACGGCGAAGGACATACCCTCCGGGGTGGCAATTCTGGCGAAACGCATGCAGGGCAGCCTACCCGCCGCCACCACCTCCGGCAGACACCGGCGTGGGGGTAAAAATGGGGTGATCGCTCACACCGCCCCGAAAGAAGACCCTCCGTGACCGTCCTCGCCGCCCTGGTCGGCCTCATGCTGGCCACCGTCATCGTCGTCGCCGTCGGCGACCGCGCGGGCCTGCCCTGGCCCGTGCTCCTGGTGCTGCTCACCGCCGGCGCCCTGTTCCTGCCCGGCCTGCCGGATCTCGAGGTGCCCGCCGAGATGATCCTGCCGATCTTCCTGCCGCCCCTTTTGTGGGCGCTGGCCCGGCGCACCTCCTGGGGCTCGATCCGCGCCCAGCTGTCCACCATCGTCTCGCTGTCCGTGCTGCTCGTCTTCGTCACCGTCGCCGCCCTGGCCGGCACCGCCCTGTGGCTGATGCCCGGTCTGGGCCTGGCCGGGGCCATCGTGCTGGCCGCGGCCCTCGCCCCGCCGGACCCCGTCGCCGTCGACGCCGTGGCCGAGCCGGTGGGCATCCCCCGGCGCATCACCTCGGCGCTGGCCTCGGAGGGACTGTTCAACGACGCCGCCTCCATCGTCACCTTCCACCTCGGCCTGGCCGCCCTGCTCGCCGGCGAGGACGTCTCCTTTGCCGGGGGCGTCCTCGACTTCGTCTGGGCCGTCATCGCCTCGGTGGTCATCGGGCTTGTCGCCGGGCGCGCGACCGCCTGGTTCACCGACCACGTCGGCGACACCACCGCGCGTAACGCCCTGAGCTGGGTCGTGCCCTTCGCCGTCTACCTGCTCGCCGAGGAGGTCGCCGCCAGCGGGGTGATCGCCGTGGTCATCGCCGCCGTCGAGCTGACCAGCCGGGCCTCCCTGGGCGCCGAGGACCGCCTGTCCGGCGGCGCGTTCTGGGGCACCGTCGAGATGCTCTTCACCGGTGTGGCCTTCGGCCTGATCGGGCTGTCGGTGCGCGACGCCGTCGAGGAGGTCGGCGCCGAGCTGTGGCACGCCGCCTGGGTCGGCGCGGTCCTCGCCGTGGTCGCCGTCGTGGTGCGCGGTATCTGGCTGTGGCTGCTCTACCGGGTCAACATCCGCCGCGGGCGGCGCGCCACCGCCCCGCTGCGCCTCCAGGAGGTGCTGCTGATGACCTGGTCCGGCATGCGCGGGCTGGTCACCCTGGCGCTGGTGCTGTCCATCCCGGCGGGTGCCTCGGACACCCTGCACCACGAGGCCGCCGTCATCGCCCTGGTCGTGCTCCTGTTGACCATGGTGCTGCCCGGGCTGACCCTGCCGGCGCTGATGCGCGCGCTCGACCTGGTGGAGAGCCCCGAGCAGGTCGACCACCTGCACGACCGGGCCCGGCGCGCCGCGCGCGACTACCTGGCCGGGCACACCCGCGACCTTCCCGAGGAGGCCCACGAGGCGGTCGGGCGCTGGGTGCGGGTGCGTTTCGACGAGCACGAGTCCGGCCACGGCCCCGACCACGAGGAGATCGAGCGCTGGCGCGGGGCGGCCCAACAGCTGCGGCTGGCCTCGCTGCGCGCGGCCCAGCAGGAGCTGCTCGCCGCCCGGGGTGAGCGCGGGGTGGACCCGGGGGCGGTCGACGAGGTGCTCCAGGAGATCGACCGGATGATCCTGGCCGCCCGCGGCTGACACCCCGTATACCGCACGATCTACCGCACGAGCGTGCGTGTCACCGCACGAGCGTGCGTGTCACCGCACGAGCGTGCGCGCCGGACGGTCCTCTCTGCCGGCGGTCTGGGCGAGGAAGAGCTCCGCGCAGGCCAGCGCGTCGGTCAGCGCCCCGTGGTTGCGGTAGGCCGGTAGCCCGTGGCGGGCCCTGGCTCTGGGCAGGCGGAGGTCCTCCCCGCGTGGGTAGGTGCCGCGCCGCTCCATCCCCGTGCGCTCGAGGTCCATCGTGTCGACCACCGGCACCCCGCGCAGGCGAAGGAAACGCAGCTCCATCGGGGCGAAGTGCGCGAGCAGCACGCGGCCGTCAAGTGCCTCGGTGACCGCCCGGCGCGCCGCGACGGGCTCGACTCCGCCGGCCACCGCGTCGTCGCCGATTCCGTGCACGGTGGCGGACTGGCCCACCTCGCCGCCGCGCACGATGAGGCGACCGGCCTCCCCGAGGCGGATCTCACGGTCCTCGACGGGCACCCAGGCGACCTCGACGAGGCGGTCGCGGCGGGGGTCCAGTCCCGTGGTCTCGACGTCGACGGCCACAAGGCGCAGCTCGCCGATACTGCGGCGAGGCAGGCGGGCGCGCGCCGGGGAGAGGAGTTCACCGAGGCGCGCCCACAGCCCGTCCGCGCCACTCGTCCGACCCCCGGTGTCGCGGCCCGTCATGCGGCGTGCACCGGGTAGCGGGTGGCCAGCCCGTTCTGCGCGGAGCGGATGACCTGGAAGGAGTCGCGCAGGACGTCGCGGTCGGTACGCGCCAGGCGGGCGGGGTCGATGTGGTAGTCGGGGTGTTCGCCCGCGCGCAGCTGGGCGGCCTGGTGGCGCAGGGCGATGGCCTGCAGGCAGTCGAAGGCGGCGGTGAGGTCGCGGGCGCCCTGCGCGGAGAGGTCGCCCTCGGCCAGGCGATCGCGGGTGGAGGTGGCCGTCGACCCCGCGGCGAGCGCGCTCAGCCGCGCGATCTGCACCACGGCGTGCAGCCCGCCCTTCTTGACGTCCAGGGTGCTGGCGTAGTCGCCGCCGCGCTCGACGACGAGCCCGCGGAAGAAGCTCAGCGGCGGCTGGCGCCGGGCGGCGAGCGTGGCCAGGTGGACGTGGAGGCGCCTCGAGCCCTTCGCCGCGCTGACGGCGGCCGCGCGCACCCGGGCGGCCAGGCGCTCGTCGCCGTGCACGACGCGCAGGTCGAAGAAGGTCTGGGCGTGCAGCAGGGCGTCCGGCCCCGGGGCGGTGGCCCAGGCGGTGAAGGTATCCTCCCAGGCCCGTGCGGTCATCCGCCACCCGGGGTTGAGCGCCATCATCTCGCCCGGACAGAGCACCTGGCCGGCGGCGTCGAGGCCGTGGCAGACGTACTGGGCCAGGCGGGCGAAGTAGGCGCCGTGGGCCGCATCCTCGAAGTCGTCGGCGAGGATGAGCGCGTTGTCCTGGTCACTGGCGAGCATGGTCTCGCCGCGGCCCTGGGAGCCGAGCACGACGAAGGCGTAGTCGACCGGCGGGGTGCCCAGCTCCTCCTCGGCGAGCTCGCACAGGCGCACGGCCACGGCGTCGACGAGCGCGGTCATGATGGTGCCGGCCTCGGCTCCCCCGGTCCCGCGCTCGACGAAGCGGGCCGTGACCTCCGCGGCGTGCCGGAAGGCCCCGGTGAGCTGCCCGGGCTCGGCGGCGCGCGCCAGGTCGGCGGCCAGGTACACGGGGTCCTGGCGCATGAGTGCCATCACGTCGCCGGTGGTGATCACCCCGACCAGCTCCGCGCCGTCGACGACGGGCAGGTGGTTGGCCCCCAGGCGCGCCAGGGTCAGCAGGGCCGCCAGCGCCGGCTCGCCGGGGGCGACGGTCGCGGGCTCCGGGGTCATCACGCGTGCCACCGGGGCGCTCGGGTCCACCCCGGCGGCGAGGACGCGGCCGCGCAGGTCGCGGTCGGTGAGGATGCCGGTGAGCCGCCCGGAGTCGGTGACCATCAGGCTCGAGGAGCGGGCTGCCTCCATCGCCCGGGCCGCCGCGGCGATCGACTCGCCGGGTCCCACGGTGTGCGCCCCGTGGCTCATCAGCTCGGCGACCGGGGTGGACAGGGCCTGGAAGCGGGTGTCGTGCAGCTCGTCGACGGCGGCGCGCATGCGCTTCGTCGCCGAGTCGAAGTAGCGGCGCAGCACCGGGTGGCCGGCGTGCAGCCCGGCGAAGACCTCCCGCGGCATGACCAGCACCAGGCTGTCCTCGACGGTGACCATCTGATAGATCGACTCGGGTTCGCCGACCAGAGTCGAGTAGCCGAAGTAGTCGCCCTCGCCGCGGCGGTCGAGCAGCACCTGGCCGGAGAGCACGTCCACGGCCCCGGAGCGCAGGATGAACATCGCGTCGTTGGTCTCGCCCTCGGTGAGCAGCTCCTCGCCGCGGCGCACGTAGCGCATGGTCAGCTTCGCCGGCAGGCGGTCGAGCTCCTCGGCGGGCAACCGGGAGAACGGCTCGTGGGCGGCGAGGAAGTCGCGGACCTCACGCAATTCGGCGGACATGCGCCAACCCTAGCAAGTAACCTGTGTCACATGTCTGATTCCCGGCACGAGACCGTCACCCCCTTCCCGCACCTGATGCGCCCGCTGCGCATCGGCGGGATCGAGCTGCCCAACCGCACCGTGATGGGCTCCATGCACACCGGGCTGGAGGACCGCCACCGCGACGCCGGCCGGCTCGGCGCCTTCTACGCCGAACGCGCCCGCGGCGGGGTCGGCCTCATCGTCACCGGCGGCATCGCCCCCTCGGCCACCGGCAAGCTGCAGCCCCTGGCCGGCACGCTCACCTCTCGCGGGGACGTCGCCGCGCACCGCCGGGTCACCGACGCCGTGCACGCCGCCGGCGGACTGATCGCCGTCCAGCTGCTGCACGCCGGGCGCTACGGGGTCACCCCGCTCAAGACCGCGCCGGGCACCGAGCCATCGCCGATCCACCCGTTCCGCCACATCCGCCTCAACGCCCCTCTGATCCGCCACGAGATCGCCGCCTTCGGCCGCGCCGCGGCACGAGCCGTGGCGGCCGGCTACGACGCCGTGGAGATCATGGGCGGCGAAGGTTACCTGATCAACCAGTTTTTGTGCCCGCGCACCAACGACCGCACCGACGACTGGGGCGGCGGCCCGGCCAACCGGCGCCGCTTCCTGCTCGAGGTCGTCTCCGCGATCCGCGGGCGCGTGCCGGCCGACTTCCCGGTCATCCTGCGCCAGTCCGTCGCCGACCTGGTCGAGGGCGGGCAGACCTTCGAGGAGATCGCCGAGACCGCCCGGGCCTGCGCGCGCCTGGGTGTCGACGCGATCAACACCGACATCGGCTGGCACGAGTCGCGGGTTCCCACCATCGTCACCTCCGTGCCGCGCGCCGCCTTCGTCGACTTCACCGAGAACCTGCGCGACGTCGTCGATCTGCCGCTGATCGCCGCCAACCGCATCAACACCCCCGAGGTCGCCGAGGAGATCCTGGCCCGCGGCCGCGTCGACGCCGTCGCCCTGGCCCGCCCGCTGCTCGCCGACCCCCACTTCGTGGCCAAGGCCGCCGCCGGCTCCCCGGAGCGGATCAACACCTGCATCGGCTGCAACCAGGCCTGCCTCGACCACGCGTTCTCCGGAAAGCCCGTCTCCTGCCTGGTCAACCCGCGCGCCGGGCGCGAGACCACGCTGCGGCTGACACGCGCCCGCCGCCCGGTGCGCGTCGCCGTCGTCGGCGCGGGCCCGGCCGGGATGGCCGCCGCGGTCTCGGCCGCCGAGTGCGGCCACCGCGTCGACCTCTTCGAGGCCTCGGGGCACCTCGGCGGGCAGTTCGCGCTCGCCGCCGAGATCCCCGGCAAGGAGGAGTTCGCCGAGACCCTGCGCTACTTCACCGTGCGCCTGGAGGAGACCGGCGTGAACGTCCACCTCAACCGCCGGGTGGCGGCCGGGGACCTCGCCGACCACGACCACGTGCTGCTGGCCACCGGCGTGCGCCCGCGTGTGCCCGACATCGAGGGCGTGGACCACCCGAGCGTGTGCACCTACGCCGACGTGCTCTCCGGACGCGTGGAGCCGGCCGGCACCGTCGCCGTGCTGGGCGCCGGAGGCATCGGCTTCGATGTCACCGAGTGGCTGACCACCAAGGAGTCCCCGACGCTCGACCTGGCCGCCTGGGAGCGCGAGTGGGGCGTCAGCCGCGACCCGGACAACCCCGGCTTCGTCACGGAGCCCGTTCCGGACGCACCGGCGCGCCGGGTGACCATGCTGCAGCGCACCGAGGGCAAGATGGGCCGCAGGCTCGGCAAGACCACCGGCTGGGTGCATCGCGCGGCCGTGCGGGCCAAGGGCGTCGAGCAGATCTCCGGGGTGACCTACCGCTTCATCGACGACGCCGGAGTGCACGTCACCCTCTCCGACGGCAGCGCGCACACGGTCGCCGCCGACACCGTGGTGCTGTGCACGGGCCAGGTCTCCGAGCGCGCGCTGGTCGAGCCCCTCGAGCGCCTCGGTGTCCCCGTCACCGTCATCGGCGGCGCGGACGTGGCCGCCGAGCTCGACGCCAAGCGCGCCATCCGCCAGGGCACCGAGGCCGCGGCCGCCATCGACGACCGCGTGCGCGTGCCCGTGCACTGAGCCGCCCACGTTGGTTCCCACCCACGCTTGACGACGCCGCGTGCCACGCCACGTGGCACGAAAAAGCCGACGTCGCGGGGCGCGACGTCGGCAATTCCCGGGTGCTTCAGGCCCGCACGGCGGCGGCGATGCGGTTGCCGACCTCGGTGGTGCGCACCGGGGCGCCCGGCTCGCGGGACAGGGCGTCGGCGGCGACGGTCTCCTCGATGCGGCGGGCGTTGTCCTCGTCGCCGAGGTGGCGCAGCAGCAGAGCGGCCGAGAGGATCGCGGCGGAGGGGTCGGCCACGCCGGTGCCGGCGATGTCCGGCGCGGAGCCGTGGACGGGCTCGAACATCGACGGGTTGGCGCGCGTGGAGTCGATGTTGCCGGAGGCGGCCAGGCCGATGCCGCCGGTGACGGCGCCGGCCAGGTCGGTCAGGATGTCGCCGAAGAGGTTGTCGGTGACGATGACGTCGAAGCGGCCCGGGTCGGTGACCATGTAGATCGTCGCGGCGTCGATGTGGCAGTAGTCGACCGTGACGTCCGGGTACTCCTCCCCGACCTCGGCGACGGTGCGCTGCCACAGGTCGCCGGCGTTGACCAGCACGTTGGTCTTGTGCACCAGGGTCAGGTGCCGGCGGCGGCCGTTCGCGCGCTCGAAGGCGTCGCGCACGACGCGCTCGACACCGTAGCGGGTGTTCTGGGAGACCTCACTGGCGACCTCGTGGGGCGTGCCCTCGCGCAGGGTGCCGCCGTTGCCGCAGTAGAGGCCCTCGGTGCCCTCGCGCACGACGACGAAGTCGATCTCGCCGGGCTCGGCCAGCGGGGAGGCCTCGGGGCGGTGGAGCTTCGCGGGGCGCAGGTTGACGTGGTGGTCCAGCTTGAAGCGCATGGCCAGCAGCAGGCCGCGCTCCAGGACGCCCGGCGGGACCTCGCCGGGCGAGCCGATGGCGCCCAGCAGGATCGCGTCGTGCTCGCGCAGGCGGGCCAGGTCCTCCTCCGGCAGCAGCTCGCCGGTGCGCAGGTAGCGCCGGGCGCCGAGGTCGAACTCGGTGATCTCGACGTCGTCGCGGACCGCCTGGAGGACCTTGAGGGCCTCCGCGGTGACCTCCGGGCCGATGCCGTCTCCGCCGATCACTGCCAGTTTCATGTTGCGGGATTCCTTTCTCGCCTAGTGGGCTTTCGTCCACCCTACAACGTGCTCGGCCGACGCACGTGCGCACCCTCATTTTCGGGGGTGACGCCTGCGGAGACGCCGGTGGACGCGCCGGCGGAAGCAGTGGCGGAAGCGGTGGCGGCGACGCACCCGGACACACCACGGCCCCCGGGGCGTCCGTCCGTGGACGCCGCGGGGGCCGGAGGGTCTGCCGGGGACTATCCCAGGTTGAGCTGGACGGCGGTGGCGCCCAGGGCCGAGCAGATGTCCTCGACGAGCTCCTCGGGCACCTCGCGCTCGACGCGCAGGATCAGGGTGGCGCCGTCGCCCTTGGCGGCCTGGGTGAGCGCGGCGGCCTCGATGTTGATGTCGGCCTCGCCCAGGCGGGCACCGGCCTTACCCAGGGCACCGGGCACGTCGGTGTAGCGCAGGAAGAGGTTGTGGCCCTCCGCGCGCATGTCGACGCCGCGGCCGTTGATGCGCACGATCTTCTCGACGCGCTCCAGGCCGGTCAGCGCACCGATGACGGTGGCGCGGGCGCCGTCGGCGCCGATGACGGTGACCTCGAGGACGGAGCGGTGGGTCGCCGACTCGGTGGCGGTGGAGACCTTCAGGTCCACGCCGCGCTCCTCGGCGATGCGCGGGGCGTTGACGAAGGTCACCGGCACCTGGGTGATCGCGGAGAAGAGGCCGCGCAGGGCGGACAGGCCCAGGCCGTCGACCTTCTCGGTGGACAGCTCGCCGCGGGCCTGCACGGACACGCTGTCGGGGGCCTCGCCGAGGAGACGGCCGGCCAGCAGGCCGAGCTTGCGGGCCAGGTCCATCCAGGCGGCGACCTCCTCGCCGACGGCGCCGCCGGAGACGTTGACGGCGTCCGGGACGAACTCGCCGGCCAGGCACTTGAGCACGGAGGCGGCGACGTCGGTGCCGGCGCGGTCCTGCGCCTCGACCGTGGAGGCGCCCAGGTGCGGGGTGACGACGACCTCGTCGAGCGCGAACAGCGGCGAGTCGGTGCACGGCTCGGTGGAGTAGACGTCGAAGCCGGCGCCGCGGATCCGGCCGGCCTTGATGGCGTCGGCCAGGGCCTGCTCGTCGACCAGGCCGCCGCGGGCGGCGTTGATGATGATCTGCCCCTCCTTGGCCTTGCCCAGCAGCTCGGCGTCGAACATGCCGGCCGTCTCCGCGGTCTTGGGCAGGTGGATGGTCACGAAGTCGCTGCGCTGCATCAGCTCGTCGAGGTCGACGAGGTCGACGCCGAGCTGGGCGGCGCGCGCGGGGTTGGCGTAGGGGTCGTAGGCGACGATCTCGTCGACGTCGAAGGCACGCAGGCGCTGCGCGAAGAGCTGGCCGATGTGACCGAAGCCGACGATGCCGATCGTCTTGCCGAAGACCTCGACGCCCTTGAAGGAGGAGCGCTTCCACTCGGCGGCGCGCAGGGTCTTGTCCGCCGCCGGGATCTGACGGGCGGTCGACAGCAGCAGCGCGATGGCGTGCTCGCAGGCGGAGTGGATGTTGGAGGTCGGCGCGTTGGCGACCATCACGCCGCGCTCGGTGGCGGCGTCGATGTCGACGTTGTCGAGGCCCACGCCGGCGCGGCCGACGATCTTCAGGTTCTCGGCGGCCTCGAGGACCTCGCGGTCCACGGTCGTCGCCGAGCGCACCAGCAGCGCGTCGGCCTCGGGAACGGCGGCCAGGAGCTCCGGACGGTTCGGACCGTCCACCCAGCGCACCTCAACGGAATCCCCCAGTGCCTCCACGGTGGAGGGTGCCAGCTTGTCGGCGATCAGAACGACTGGACGGCTCACGTCTTCTCGTCTCCTATGGTGTGTTCGTGCGATAAGGACCGCGGCTCACTCTACGCGCGGTATCGCAGATCACAGGCACCGCCCCTTGTTAACCTCACCCCCATCACCCCCGGGGTGGGCGGGGCGTTCCCCCGCAAGTGACGAACGGTGCCCCGACCGGAAGTGGGACACACCGTCCCACCGGTCCGCCCCCGCCCCGTGGCCGGCACGCCTACTGGTAGGAGATGAACCAGGGCCGCGGCTCGACGGCGAAGGTCTGCTGCGCGTCGAACATCGGCTGGTCCTCGTCGAAGAAGTTCTTCCAGGCCATGTTCCAGACCGGGTCGAGCCCCTGGCGCAGCACGTTCCAGGTGTCGAACTTCTGCTCCGGCACACCGTGGCCGTCGGCGTGCAGCACGTAGGACAGCTCGGCGTGGTCGGTGTTGATCTGCTCGCGGTCGCGCAGCATCTGCACCTGGAACTGGTGGACCACGAAGGCCTTCTGCGGCAGGTTGTTGTCGCGCACGAGCTGGGCCAGCCACTCGGAGACCTCGTCGACCTCGTGGGCCTCCACGGAGCCGACGCGCTGGGCGGGCAGCTCGTCCGGTCCCATGTGCCACTCCGGGTCGAGAGCCAGGCCGACGTTCGGCCGCTTGAGCAGCTCCTCGTAGCGCTTGGCCTGGTCCAGGAAGTTGCCGCGGCCCGGCTGCAGGTCCAGCACGGCGTAGCCGCCGGCGTCGGTGATCGCGTCGACCCAGGGGGTCAGCTCCTCGATGGTGGCCTCGTTGGAGTAGTCGCCGTCCTCGCCGGGGAACTCGCTGGCGACGGTCGCGATGATCTCGAAGGTCGGGATGACCGGCTCGTCCTCGTCGATGGCCTGGTACTGATCGACGATGCCGCGCACGTAGTCGACCGACTCCTGCGGCGGGCGCTCGCCCATCACGCCGAGGTCGCCGCCGGACGGGTGGCCGTAGAGGGCGACCATGCGCCGGCCCGGGAAGACCAGGTGGCCGCCGCCGGGCAGCTCCGCGGTCTCGCGTGCCGAGGCCTCGATGGCGCCGGTGAGACGCTCGGCGGAGCCGAACTGCGCGCCGAGGGCGACCAGCGGGCGGTCGGCCAGACCGGCGACCGCCTTCGAGGCCTCCTCGCTCACGCGCGGGTCCGGGTAGTCCATGACGTAGACGTCGGCGCCGTAGGCGCGAGCGTTGGCGACGTCGACCGCCGGGGACTCCGGGGTGGCCAGGACCACCGGCGGGTTCTCCCGCGGGGTGGACACCGGCAGGGCGCCCTCGGCGTCGCCCGACTCCCCGGACTGCTCCGCCTCGCCGCCGGACTTGTCCTTGTTCTCGTCCTTGTCTTCCGCCGGCTGCGCGTCCGGCGAGCCCTCCGCGCCGTCAGCGGCGGGGGCCTCACCCTCGGCCGGCGCGGCCTCGGCGGGCGCGGGGTTCTCCAGGCCGGCGCCGGGGGCGAGCTCCTGCGGGTTCTCGGCGTCGAACTCGGCGAGCGCACGCACCGCACCCTTGTCGGCGGGCACCTCGGTGCGCTCGAAACTCAGGCTCGTCAGCTGCTCCAGGCCGTCCTCGCCGGCCGGGGCGCGCACGACGGTCAGGCCCTCGACGTCGGGGGCCTTGACGTCGCCGAAGGTCACGGCGATGCTCGCGCCCAGACGCTCGATCTCGTCGGCGACCTCGCCGGCCGTCTCGGGGGTGACCTCGAGCAGCGGGGCGTGGGCGGCGACGGCGGCGGAGGCCGCGCGCAGCTGGTCGGCCACATCCGGGCCGGCGAGCACGACGGACTCGGAGGAGTCGAAGAAGAGGGCGCTGGACTCCACGCCGGTGCCGGAGGCGTCGGCGAGGACCTGCGGGCGGTCGCCGAAGCGCTCGTCGACCTCGCGGTCGCGGTTCTGCTCCGCGGCCTCCTCGACGGAGGCGGCGGAGGTCGCGGCGGCCGTGTCCGACCCGTCGCCCTCCCCACTGTCCGAGCAGGAGGTCAACACCGTCGCCGCGATGGCGGCGGCGGCCGTGGCGGAGGTGGCGCGGAAGAGGAGGCGGCGCTTGTTCGTCGACATGTCTCGTGAGTCTAACGGTAAGCGCCGCGCGCCCGCCGTCCGCCCCGTGCGGCGCGTCATCCCCGCGCGGCGGCCCGGTACCCGGCCGGAACGCCCCGGTCCCCCGTGGCGCGCCGCCGCCCCGTGCGGCGCGCCCGACCCCCGATCTCTCGGCTACTCCCCGGAGTCGCCGTTCTCGGCGGTCTCCGGCTCGACGCCCTCGGCCTCGTTATCGGCCTCGGCGACGTCAGCCTCGGCCGCCTCGTCGAGGTCACCCTCGGCCTTGGCGTGGGCACCCCCGCGCCGGGCCGCGCCCTCGGCGGCGCCGGCGACGGTCGCGGCGTCGGAAATCTCGCCCTCCTCGCCGTCGTCCTCGGCGGCGTGGCGGCCGAGCAGCTCGCCGTCGCGGATGATCTCCTTGCCCATGGCGTACTCGATCATGCCGATGATGCGCTCGCGACGGTCCTCGAAGAAGGCGTCGAAGTCGCCGCGCAGCACGTAGATCGGGGTGATCTCGTGGGTGGCCAGCACCTCGTCGAACTCGTCGTCGTCCATCAGCGACTTCGACTGCACGCGCGGCAGGTACCGCGGCGGCGTCTGGTTCTCGATGACGACCTGGGTGCGCCGCGACATCGGGGTGCGGTTGACCACGCTCTCGCCGCGCAGCTCGTCGACACCCTCGCCCTCCGGGAAGATGCGGGTGAAGTGCGGGCGCATCTGGTCGTAGGACCAGCGGTCGAAGGTCGCGCCGGTGCGCCAGTCGCGGGCACCGCGGCCCATGAACAGCGCGTAGATGCCGTGGTGCAGCGGGCTGCCCGGCTGGGCCGAGAGCAGACGGTCCTCGTGGAAGGTCGCGTCACGCACGGTCTTCGGCTCCTCGTCGGTCTCGCCGGCGACCCAGGCGGTGACCTCGTTGACGTCGCGGGCCATGCGGTTGCGCACGGCGGCCGAGCCGTAGAGCTCGCCGAAGACGCCCGACCAGAACCAGCGGTTGATGCGGTCCCAGGCCTTGGTGTTGGACAGCGCGCCGTCGTCGCGGTCGGCCAGCAGCGCCAGGATGACGGCCAGCGGGATGATCTGCTCGGTGTAGGGCACCTGGGACAGCGAGAGGATGCAGCGCTGCAGCAGGAACTCGGCGGTCTCGCGCAGGGTCACGCGCACGACCTGGGCGGCCTCGCGGTACTCGGCCAGCGACATGGCCAGCACGTCCTCGCGGTGGCCGCCGGCGCGGCCCTTGCGGGCGCTGACCAGGAGCGCCACGGCGGTGAGGAACTCGTTGCGGCCGATGCCGTCGAGGGCCGGGTACTCGCGCAGGGTCTTCTCGGTGCGCGCCCAGTCCTCGGCGAAGGAGAAGTCCGGGTCCTCGGCGGAGAAGACGGCGGTCAGCAGCTCGAAGACGTCCATCTGCAGGCCGGCCGAGTTCGCCTGGGCGAAGATCGAGCCGATGCCGGTGCTCTCGGTGCCGCGCTCGAGGCGGATCATCGGGATGGAGTAGCGCGCCAGCGGGTAGACCACGGAGTTGAAGAACTCCTTGGCCGGGCCGCGGTTGTCGTCGCTGACCTGCGCGACCAGGTCGAACAGCAGGTTCATCGCGTCGTCGCCGAGCAGCGCGGAGACCGGGATGCAGCCCTCCTGCAGAGCGGTCTCCTGATCCGGCAGGCCGCCGGGGATCTCAGGGGCGAAGTGCGAGCGGATCTGGCCGTCCTCGCCGACGGCGAAGACCGCGGAGTCCGGCACCAGGTCCCCCTCGACGGCGCGGCGCACGTCGACGTAGAACTTGCGGCGCACCGGGCGGCCGCGGAAGTCGGTGGTGTCGACGAAGCCGTCGCCGCCGAGGCAGTGGTACAGGGTGGTCAGGCGCTGCTGGCCGTCGAGCAGCAGCATGCCGGGCGCGTTGCCGGTGTCCGGGGCGCCCTCGATGGGGCGCGGGCGGAAGCGCAGCGGCATGTTGCGCGTGTCGAGGGCCATGAAGCAGCCCACGGGGAATCCGCGCAGGACGGTGACCAGCAGCGAGCGGATCATGTCGACGTCCCAGGAGTAGTCACGCTGGAAGTCGGGCAGCTGGAGGTCGCCGCGGTCGATGCGGGCGAAGAGGTCGGAGAGTCCGTAGCTCGGGGTCGAAAATCCCATGGGACCAATCGTAGCCGGGCCCGGACGTCGGTCAACAGACGTGTTCGTGGCGCTCGTGGCCGGGCTGCTCCAGCTGGATCGTCGAGTGCGTGACCCCGAGCCCGGCGAGCATGTCCTGCGCGTCGTCGAGCACGCCGCAGCCGTACATGTCCTCCGCGTCGACGACGAGGTGGCAGGTCGCCAGCACGTCGGTGCCGTCGGTGGACCACAGGTGCAGGTCATGGACGGCGACCACGCCATCGACGGCCTCCAGCGCGCCGGCGATCTCCTCGACGTCGACGTCGGCCGGGGCGCGCTCGAGCAGCACGTTGACGGAGGCGGCGAGGAGCCGCAGGGAGCGCGGCAGCACCAGCGCGGCGATGACGAACGAGGCGATGGTGTCGGCCGGGGTGAATCCGGTCACCCAGATGACCACGCCGGCGACGATGACGGCCACCGAGCCCAGCAGGTCGGAGAGCACGTGCAGGTAGGCGCCGCGCATGTTGAGGCTGTCGTGCTGGCGGCGCACGAGGATCGTCGCGGAGACGCCGTTGGCCACCAGGCCGATCGTGGCCACGGCCAGCATGACGGGCACGTCGATCTCTTCGGCCGAGCCCAGGCGGCGCACGGCCTCGTAGACGATGTAGACGGAGATCGCGGAGACGGCCAGCGCGTTGACCAGCGCGGCGAGCACCTCCACGCGCCGGTGGCCGTAGGTGGCCCGCTTCGACGGCGCGCGCCGGCCGATGAGCATCGCCACCAGCGCGAGGATCAGGCCCGTGGAGTCCGAGAGCATGTGCATCGCGTCGGAGAGCAGCGCGAGCGAGCCGGAGACGAAGCCGGCGGTGAGTTCCGCGAGGAAGATCACGGTGGTCAGGGTGATCACACCGAGCAGGGCGCGCAGCGACTTCGGGGCGTGCGAGTGGCCGTGGGGGTGGTCGTGCGTGTGCCCGTGGCGGTGGTCTGCGCCGTGGCCGTGTGCGGTGGCGTCCATGCCCCTGAGGATACCCTTTTTCCGCCTTATTGGGAATGTATTGAAAACGCGTGCCGCTCCCCCGCCGCCCCGGCACCGACCCCCGCACACACGACGACGCCGCGGGGAGCGTGAACTCCCCGCGGCGTCGGTGATTGACGACGTCGCGCGTGCCGGCGGGTGCGGCACGTGCGCGCCGCCGGCGCCCGCGGCGCCGGCACGGCCGGCCCGGTGGGCCGGGCGGACCCGGTGGACCTTAGGCGGTCGCGTCGAGCGGGTTCTTGACCCAGCTCATCAGGTCGCGCAGCTTGGCGCCGGTCTTCTCGATCGGGTGCGCGGCGACCTCGGCGCGGCGGGCCTCGAGGTCCTTGTTGCCGCCCTCGATGTTCTTGAGCAGCTGCTTGACGAAGGTGCCGTCCTGGATCTCCGTGAGGACCTCCTTCATGCGGTCCTTCGCGCCCTCGTCGACGATACGCGGGCCGGAGAGGTAGCCGCCGTACTCGGCGGTGTCCGAGCAGGAGTAGTTCATGTTGCCGATGCCGCCCTCGTAGATCAGGTCGACGATCAGCTTCATCTCGTGGCAGCACTCGAAGTAGGCCATCTCCGGCTCGTAGCCGGCCTCGGTCAGCACCTCGAAGCCCGTCATGATCAGGTACTCCAGGCCACCGCACAGGACGGCCTGCTCGCCGAAGAGGTCGGTCTCGGTCTCGGCCTTGAAGGTGGTCGGGATGACGCCGGCGCGGCCACCGCCGATGGCCGCGGCGTAGCTCAGGGCCAGGTCGCGGCCGTTGCCGTCCGGGTCCTGCTCGACGGCGATGAGCATCGGGACGCCCTTGCCGTCGACGAAGGTGCGGCGGACCAGGTGGCCCGGGCCCTTCGGTGCGACCATGCCGACGGTGATGGAGTCGGCGGGCTTGATCAGGTCGAAGTGGATGTTCAGGCCGTGGCTGAAGAACAGCGCGTTGCCCGGCTCCAGGTTCGGCTCGATGTCGTCGGCGAACAGCTTCGCCTGGGTGGTGTCGGGCGCCAGGATCATGATGACGTCGGCCCACTTCGCGGCCTCGGCGTTGGACTTGACCTCGAAGCCGGCCTCGCGGGCCTTCTCGGCGGACCTGGAGCCCTCGCGGAGACCGATGCAGACCTCGACGCCGGAGTCGCGCAGGTTCAGCGCGTGGGCGTGGCCCTGGGAGCCGTAGCCGATGACGGCGACCTTGCGGCCCTGGATGATGGACAGGTCAGCGTCCGCGTCGTAGAGAACGTCAATGGCCATGGGAGTTACTCACCTTTCTGGTGACACATTGTCTGGCAGGGATCGTCTGCATTCAGCGCCGCCCGATCGGAAATTTTTAAGGTTCCGATCGGACAACACGTGAATTACAATACACCCTACCAGAGATTTCATTGGTTGGGATAATTCGGCAAAACGCCAGTACAGTCGTCTCGCCACGTGGGATTACTTTTTGCCGCTTGATTCTGCCGGTGCCAGGACCTTGCGACCGCGGTTGAGCGCGATCTGCCCGGACTGGATCATCTCGCGGACCCCGAAGGGCTCGAGGACGTCCAGCAGCGCCCGCAGCTTGCCCGGTGTGCCGGTCGCCTCGATGACCACCGACTCCGGAGCCACGTCGACGACGCGGGCGCGGAAGATGTTCGCCGCGTCGACGACCTTGGGCCGGTTCTCGTTGTTGGCGTCGACCTTGACCATCAGGATCGCCCGGGCGATCGTCGACTCCTCCTCCAGGAGGCGGACCTTGAGCACCTGGATGATCTTGTTGAGCTGCTTGGTGATCTGCTCGATGCTCTTCTCGTCGGCGTCGACGACGATCGTCAGGCGGTTGATGCCCTCCGTCGCGGTCTTCGCCGAGACCAGCGAGACCAGGTTGTAGGAGCGCCGGGTGAACATCGCCGAGACCCGGGTGATGATGCCGTCGACGTCCTGGACCAGGACGCTCAGGATGTTGCGCTTCTTCTGCGGCGCGACGTTGGCGGTGGGTGCCACGGGGCTCAGTCCTCCTTCTTCTTGCCGGCCGCACCCGCCGCGCCGGAGGTCCCGGCCTGGGCCGACTCCTCCGCACGCGTGTCGAGGTGCTCGCCGATGGTCTCGTCGATGGTCTCCGGGGCCTCCGCCGCCGAGTGCTCCTCGTCGAAGAGCGGGCGCAGGCCCTTGGCGTACTGGATCTCCGAGTTCGAGGCGCCCGCGGAGATCATCGGCCAGACCTGGGCGTCCTCGCCGACGATGAAGTCGATGACGACGGGGCGGTCGTTGATCCTCCGGGCCTCCTCGATGGCCGGGGCGACCTGGTCCCGGTCCGTGACCCGGATCGCGACGCAGCCGAGGGACTCGGCCAGGCCGACGAAGTCGGGCACGTACTCACCGCGGTTGCGCAGGCGGGTGTTCGAGTAGCGGCCCTCGTAGAAGAGGGTCTGCCACTGGCGGACCATGCCCAGGTTGCCGTTGTTGATCAGGGCGACCTTGACGGGCATGCCCTCCACCGCGGCGGTGGTCAGCTCCTGGTTGGTCATCTGGAAGCAGCCGTCGCCGTCGATGGCCCAGACCTCGGCGTCGGGCCGGCCGGCCTTGGCACCCAGGGCCGCCGGCACGGCGTAGCCCATGGTGCCCAGGCCGCCGGAGTTCAGCCAGGTGCGCGGGTGGGCGAAGTCGAGGAACTGCGCCGCCCACATCTGGTGCTGGCCGACGCCGGAGACGTAGACGGCCTCCGGACCGACCGTCTTGGCCAGGGTCTCGATGACGTACTGCGGCGAGAGCGAGCCGTCGGCCGGCTCGTCGTAGCCGCGCGGGAAGCGCTCGCGCAGCCCGTCGAGGTAGTCGCGCCAGTCCTCGGTGTCCGTGGTCGCCTCGCGGTGGCGGAAGGTCTCGGCGAGCTTGACCAGGGTCTTGCGCGCGTCGCCGACGATCGGCACGTCGACGGCGCGGATCTTGCCGATCTCGGCCGGGTCGACGTCGGCGTGGATGACCTTCGCCTCGGGCGCGAAGGTGTCCACGTCGCCGGTGACCCGGTCGTCGAAGCGGGCACCGATCGCGATCAGCAGGTCGGAGCGCTGCAGGGCCGCGACCGCCGGCACCGAGCCGTGCATGCCGGGCATGCCCATGTAGAGCTCGTGGTCGGTGGGCATGGCCCCCAGCGCCATCAGGGTGGTCACCACGGGGATGTCGGTCAGCTCGGCGAAGGCGCGCAGCTCGGCCGCGGCGTCGGCCTTGATCACGCCGCCGCCGACGTAGAGCACGGGCTTCTTCGCCTGCTCGATCATCTCGACGGCCTGGCGCACCTGCCGCGAGTGCGGGGAGGTGACCGGCTTGTAGCCGGGCAGGTCCAGCTCGGGCGGCCAGACGAACTCGGCCGTGGCGTTCTGGACGTCCTTGGGCACGTCGACCAGGACGGGGCCCGGCCGGCCGGTGGCGGCGAGGTGGAAGGCCTCGGCCAGCGCCTGGGGGATGTCGTGGACGTCGGTGACCATGAGGTTGTGCTTGGTCACGGGCATGGTCACGCCGCGGATGTCGGCCTCCTGAAAGGCGTCGGTGCCGAGCATGCCGCGGCCGACCTGGCCGGTGATCGCCACGATCGGCACCGAGTCGAGCATCGCGTCGGCCAGGGCGGTGACCAGGTTGGTCGCGCCCGGTCCGGAGGTCGCGATGCACACGCCGACCTTCCCGCTGGCCACCGCGTAACCCTCCGCCGCGTGCCCGGCCCCCTGCTCGTGGCGCACGAGCACGTGACGGACCTTCTCGGAGGAGTACAGGGGGTCGTAGAGCGGCAGCACGGCGCCGCCGGGAATGCCGAAGACGACGTCCACGCCGAGCTCCTCGAGGGAGCGCACGATCGCCTGGGCGCCCGTGATTGCCCCTCCCGCCCCGGGGGCGGGTGCCGTGGGCCTGGTGTCTGCTTCCACGTTCACGTCTTGTTGGCTCCTCACCACTTCACATCTCTTCTCCCCGCCCGCGGGCCGCGGGTGGGACTGGACAAAAAACGAAAAAGCGCCCGACCGGATCGTCTCCGCCGTGTGGCGGTGCGTTCCGGGGGCGCTAGCCGAGCTCGACTTGTACGTCCGTTACGGCACGCGCCGTGCGGTTCCGAGTACAAGCCAAATAATGTCCATGTGAGGCATCATACACAGTGCGGTGAGTCGCCCAAAATCAGCCAGGTCACCCACCCCCGGAAGACATGACATCAATCACTCCCGATGAATGGAACCGCAGGTCCACGGGGTGGGATACGCCGTTCGCCCCGCGGGAACGGGGGCACCCCCGTACCCCGCCCGCCGTCAGCCGCGTACCGGTTTCCCGGGAGTCGCCTGGACGGGGCCGTAGACCCGCGGACCGCGGCTAGGGTGGGCGGCATGCCGATCGGATACATCCTGACGGTGATGTGGCAGTGGATCGCCGACAAGGGCATCACGCTCGCCCTGATCACCGTCGCCGCGCTGATGGTGCCGCGCCTCGGGCGCTTCCTCATCCGCGAGATCAACACGCGCATCGAGAACTCCCAGGAGCAGCAGGAGGGCAAGACCTCCCTGGCGCTGACCACCGCCGCGGTCTACATCGGCCAGCTGGTCGCCTACTTCCTGCTGATGGTCTTCTTCCTGAGCACGCTCGGCTTCTCGCTGGCCGGCGCGGCCATCCCCGCCACGGTCGTCTCCGCCGCCCTCGGCCTCGGCGCGCAGAGCATCATCGCCGACTTCCTCGCCGGGTTCTTCATCCTCACCGAGAAGCAGTACGGCATCAACGACTGGGTGCGCTTCGAGGGCTCCGGCGTGGAGGTCGAGGGCACGGTCATCTCCATCACCCTGCGCGCCACCCGGATCCGCACGCTGGCCCAGGAGACGATCACCATCCCGAACTCGACGCCGAAGGTCTGCGTGAACTCCTCGCAGTACTGGTCGCGCGCGGTGGTGACCATGCCGATCCCGCTGCGCAGCTCGCACTCGACCGAGGAGGCCATCGACCGGGCCGAGGACGCCGCCGCCCGCGCGCTGCACCGCGAAGAGATCCGCGACGACGTCCTCGACGAGCTCGTCGTCCAGCCCGCCGTCGACGTCACCCCGCCGAGCACCGTGGGCACCCCCTGGACGATGTCGGTGCGCCTGATGGTCACCTCCTCGGCCGGCGCGCAGTGGGCCGTCGAGCGTGCGATGCGCACCGCCATCCTCGACGAGTTCTGGGACGAGTACGGCGCCGCGCCGAGCCTCACCGGCGCTCCGGTCGACCACGACCTGGCGCACAACCGCGACGTCGCTCCCCCGACCGCGCTGTTCACCGCCGCCGAGCGCCGCGACGCCGCCGGCGACGGGCACTCCCCCGCAATTGACGACGTCGCGCCCGGCACCGCGGGCGGGAACGGCACCGTCGCCGCCTCCGGCGGCGCGGCCGCGCACGCCGCAGCCCCGTCGCACGGCACCGGCGACGGGGAGGGCGCGACGTCGGAAATCGACGCGCAGACCCGCGCCATGCCCGCCCACTCGGGCCCGGAGGCCCGGCCCGTCTCGCCGGTCTCCCCCGAGGACGACCCCGCGGCCCAGAAGCAGGCCGGCGAGGACGCCCTCGACGAGGACGCCGAGGCGGAACGCCACACCGGGCTGCTCAGCCTCGGCGGGCGGGTGCGCCCCTCGACCACGTTGCTCGGCGTGGCGATGGCCGTGCTGCTCTTCCTGTGGGCCTCGACGGTGCAGACCGGCGAGGGCTGGGAGGGATCCGACGGGTGGCTCGCCCCGCGCACCGACGACACGGTCAGCTCCACCCCGGAGACCACGCAGGAGCAGACCGTCGAGGAGTCCTACCCGGAGACCACGCAGCCGACCACCACCGCCGGCACGGCCGAGCAGACCCCCGAGGACCAGGCCACCGCGACCCCGGGCGAGGGCGCCGGGCAGACCGAGCCGCAGCGGCCCGACCAGCAGGACCGCTCGCCGAACCAGAACGGCCAGACCAGTGTCGCCCCGACCGAGCAGCCCGCCGAGCCGACCGGCGACCAGGCCGACCCCGACGCGCGGTCGGGGTCCGGAGTCGGGGGCGGCGCGACGGCTGACTAGTATTGCCGTCATGACTTCCGCAGCCGAGCGCCCCGTCGACTTCCGTCCCGAGCGCACGCACCTGCTCGTCGGCGCGATCATGACCGTGATCATGCTCATCCCGATCGGGTCGGCGCCGCTGGCGCTCGGCTGGACACTCATCTTCCCCGCCGCGTACCTGTGGTGGATCCTGCGCGCCCGCACCCGCGTCGGCGCCGAGGGGATCACCGCCCGCTACGCCTTCCGCGCCGCCCGCTCGGCCTCCTGGGACGAGCTGGCCGGCGTCGGCTTCACCGGCCCGCGCGCCGTCGCCCGCCTCGAGGACGGCTCCGAGTTCGTCCTGCCCGCGGTCACCTTCAACTCGATCCCCGCCCTCGCCGAGGCGTCGGGCGGACGAATTACCGACGCGCTGAGCGCCGCGCGCGAGGCCGTGGACGACATGGTCACCATCACCCGCGCCGACGGCACCCAGCGCCTGGTCACCCGCGAGGAGTTCGCCGCGCTCGTCGACGCCGGCCGGGTACGCCCCATGGCCTCGGCCGCCGCCGGCGACGCCCAGGAGTCCGAGGGCACCGAGATCGCCCACGGCTCCGGGAGCACCCGGGTATCCGGGTCCTCCCGGGCCGCCGGGGACCTAGGCGAGGCCGGCCGCCCCGGCGAGGGCCACCGCGCCCCCGCCGAGGCCGACCGGCCCGAGGCCCGCGGCTAGCCCCCGCAGGCTGTCCCCGACCCCGGACGCCCGGTGTGCCCCGCGCACCGCGCGTCTCCTCCCGACGCGACCCGTCGCCCGCGCACCCCGCGCGCGGCGCACGCCACGCCCGCCCGACACCCACCCATATCCTCTCCCGCCCCAGTCAGGAGCCCTGAAGTGTTTCCCCTGCGTTCCAAAGTCACCACGGTCGGCCGCTCGGCGGCCGGCGCCCGCGCCCTGTGGCGCGCCACCGGCACCGGCGAGCACGAGTTCGGCAAGCCGATCGTCGCGATCGTCAACTCCTACACCCAGTTCGTGCCCGGCCACGTCCACCTGAAGAACGTCGGCGAGATCGTCGCCGACGCCGTGCGCGCCGCCGGCGGCGTGCCCAAGGAGTTCAACACCATCGCCGTCGACGACGGCATCGCCATGGGCCACGGCGGCATGCTCTACTCGCTGCCCAGCCGCGAGATCATCGCCGACTCGGTCGAGTACATGGTCAACGCCCACACCGCCGACGCGATGGTGTGCATCTCCAACTGCGACAAGATCACCCCGGGCATGCTCAACGCCGCCATGCGGCTGAACATCCCCGCCGTCTTCGTCTCCGGCGGCCCGATGGAGGCCGGCAAGGCCGTCGTCGTCGACGGCGTGGCCCACGCCCCGACCGACCTGATCACCGCGATGTCCGCCTCCGCCAGCGACCAGGTCTCCGACGAGGGCCTGGCCCAGGTGGAGAACTTCGCCTGCCCCACCTGCGGGTCGTGCTCCGGCATGTTCACCGCCAACTCGATGAACTGCCTGACCGAGGCGCTCGGCCTGTCGCTGCCGGGCAACGGCTCCACGCTGGCCACCCACGCCGCGCGCCGCCGCCTCTTCGAGGAGGCCGGCCGCCGCGTCGTCGAGCTGTGCGACCGCTACTACGGCCGGGAGGACGAGTCCGTCCTGCCGCGCTCCATCGCCACCAAGCACGCCTTCCAGAACGCCATGTCGCTGGACATGGCGATGGGCGGCTCGACCAACACGGTCCTGCACATCCTGGCCGCCGCCCAGGAGGGGGAGGTCGACTTCGACCTGTCCGACATCGACGCGCTGTCCTACGACATCCCGTGCCTGTCCAAGGTCGCGCCGAACTCGAACTACCACATGGAGGACGTCCACCGCGCCGGCGGCATCCCCGCCATCCTCGGCGAGCTGCGCCGCGCCGGAAAGCTCCACGAGGACGTCCACACCGTGGCCTACCCGAGCCTCGACGAGTGGCTGGACGACTGGGACATTCGCGGCGGCAAGGCCATCGACGAGGCCGTCGAGCTCTACCACGCCGCCCCGGGCGGGGTGCGCACCACCGAGCCGTTCTCCCAGGACAACCGCTGGGACGAGCTGGACGTCGACCCGGTCGACGGCTGCATCCACGACGTCGAGCACGCCTACACCGCCGACGGCGGCCTGGTCATCCTGCGCGGCAACCTCGCCCCCGACGGCGCGGTGATCAAGTCCGCCGGCGTCGACCAGTCGCTGTGGAAGTTCACCGGCCCCGCGCACGTCTTCGAGTCCCAGGAGGAGGCGGTCTCCGGCATCCTCAACCGCGACATCGTCCCCGGCGAGGTCCTGGTCATCCGCTACGAGGGGCCCTCCGGCGGGCCGGGCATGCAGGAGATGCTGCACCCGACGTCCTTCCTGAAGGGCTCCGGGCTGGCCAAGAAGTGCGCGCTGATCACCGACGGCCGCTTCTCCGGCGGTTCCTCGGGCCTGTCCGTGGGCCACATGTCCCCGGAGGCCGCCCACGGCGGTCTGATCGGCCTGATCGAGAACGGCGACCCGATCTCCATCGACGTCCACGGCCGCGAGATCAACCTGGACCTCGACGACGCGGAGATCGCGAAGCGGCGCGCCGCCATGGAGGCCCGTGAGAAGCCGTGGACCCCGGTCGACCGCCCGCGCAAGGTCTCCCGCGCGCTGCGCGCCTACGCCGCGATGGCCACCTCGGCCGACAAGGGTGCGGTGCGCCGGCTGCCCGACGAGAGCTAACCGGCTCCCGTCACTCCCCCGGGGGACGGCCCCGTCGCCGCCCCGCGCGCGGGCGGCGGGTGCGCCCACGCGCGCCGGTCGGCGGGCGCAGACCCGCGGGCGGTAATCTATCTACCCATGCCGGACAACTCGAGCACCACGGATTCCCGCACCGCGCCGGACGCCCCCGATACGCCGGGCGCCGGCACGGCCCCGCCCGCCCACCCGGCACCCGTGGCCGTCCTGCGCCGCCTCGTCATCCTCATCGGAATGGCGACCGGGCTGGCGGTCACCGCCCAACGCGTCCGGGCCTTCGCCTACCCGGAGGACACCCGCGTCCTCGACTACGCGCTGGACATGGCCGTCTACCGGGAGGGCGTGCGCGCCTTCCTCTCCGGCGGCGAGCTCTACTCGCAGATGATGGACGTCGACGGCATCAAGCTGCCGTTCATCTACCCGCCCTTCGGGGCGCTGGCCCTCTCCCCCTTCGCGCCGGGCTGGCTCAGCCACCGCGCCGCCGGCGACCTGATGGTCGTCCTCTCCGGGCTGCTGGTCCTGCTGTGCCTCCACCTCGTGCTGCGCGCCGTGGTGCGCGAGCGCGACTGGGTGCTGCCGCTGACGGCTGTCTCCTGGCCCGCGGTGATGGTGCTCGAGCCGCTGGTGCTCAACGGGGAGTTCGCACAGATCAACGTCGTCATCATGGCGCTGGTCGTCCTCGACCTGGTGCCGCGCAAGCGGTACCTGCCGCAGGGTTGGCTGATCGGCCTGGCGGTGGCCATCAAGCTCTCGCCGGCGGCGATGCTGCTGTACTTCCTGGTCAAACGCCAGATCCGGCCGATCCTGACGGCCGCGGTCTCCGCGCTGGTCGCCACCGCGCTCGGTGCGGTGGTGCGCTGGGACCAGACCAGGGAGTTCTTCGGCGACATCCTGCTCGGCATGGGCGGCGGCGGCGAGATCGGCGTGGACCCGACCTACACCTCCAACAGCTCGATCAAGGCGATGATCATGCGCTTCGCGCCGACGCGCGAGTGGCTCACCGCCAACGACACGCTGGTCAACGTCCTCTGGCTGGTGCTCTCCCTGGCGGTCATCGCCTGGGGCGCCTGGCTGATGCACCGGCTGATCGCACGCGGCTGGGACACCGACGCCTGGCTGGTCAACGCACTGGTGATGCTGCTGATCTCCCCGATCAGCTGGTCGCACCACTGGGTCTGGCTCGGCCTGCTCTTCCCCGTGGCCGCCTACCGGGTGCTCTCGACGGCCCGGCCGGCCCGCGGCGTGGCCGCCGTGGTGGGCCTGTGGGCGCTGCTGCTGCTGACCAGGCCGCTCAAGTGGGCCTACGGCGACGGCATCGACTTCACCGAGCTGAGCCTTCTCGCCCGCATCCTCGTCAGCGACTCGGTCTGGCTGGCCCTCGCCTTCCTGGCCGTGCTCACCGTCCACCTGGTCCGAGACCCGGCGGACACGCACACCGACGCCCCGGCCGCGGCAGCCGACGCCCCGGACACCACAGGGGCCTCGGGCGCCACGGCCGCCCGCTGACCCGCCATCCCGGCCACCCAGGCGCCCCGGAGGCGCACCCGGACACACGAAGACGCCGGCCCGAAACGGGCCGGCGTCTTTCACTTCGCCGCGGGCGCGGGGCCCGGCGGCCGGAGCGTCTCGACGTACCGGATCAGACGAGGCGCCGGATCAGAACGGGTTGACCCCCGCGCCGAACCACCACAGGGCGCCGAGCGCCACGACGGCGACGACGATGAAGATCCACGAGCTGGCCAGCGGGCGACGGGCCCAGCCGCGCGGGCGGTCGACCGACCAGGTGCCGGGACCGGTGAACTGCAGGGCGATCAGCGCCCCGCCGAGCACCAGCGGCAGCCAGACCTCGGCCGGCCAGTTGAACACGTCGAGGCCGACGCCGGAATTGAAGATCTCGTGCAGGGCGGCGAAGCCGACGGCCACGACGCCCACCGCCGCGAACAGCGGGGTGATCAGGCCGAGCAGCAGGAAGACGCCGGCGGCGAGCTCGGCGGCCGGCACGGCCACCGACAGCGCGCCCGACCAGGCGTAGTTGGCGAAGTCGGCCTCCAGGCCGGCCAGCCCGTCGCCGCCGTCGAGGCGGAAGAAGACGGTCACCGAGTGCAGGATCAGAAACGCCGAGACGAACAGGCGCAGCAGGAACAGACCGAAGTCGGTGGTGCCGCGGCGCGTGGCGTCCAGCGGCTCCTCCTCGAGTCCGCCGAGGTCCCCGGGGGCGGTGACCTCCTCGTCGTCCAGCGCGCGCTCGTCGGCGACGGTCGCGGCGCCGGCACCGGCACCCGCACCGGCCGCTCCGGCACCCGCGCCGGCGGCGGTCGGGCCGATGTCGAGGGGCTCGGTGGAGTCGCCGGCCGGCATCACCGTCGTCTCCGGGGCCTCCTCCGCGTCGCGGCGGTCGCGCAGGCCACGCAGGCCGCGGCGCTCGTCGCGGGTGCTCGTCGGCGCGTCGGAGGCCAGCGGCTCGGATCGGTCCGTCCGCTTGGCGCGCGTGGATCCGCTCTTCGCGCCCGACCCCTTGGCGCCCGCGGCACCTGCGGCGGCACCGGCGGCACCGGCACCGGCGGCCGGCCGGTCGAGGAACTCGGTCTCGGCGGAGTCGGCGGCGGGCTCGGCGGCCGCGCGCTTCTCCGGCTCCGGGTCACGCGGCGGGATGGACTGCGGCGCGGCGCGGCCGGTGCGGGCGTAGGGGTCCGTCCGGCGCGGGCGGCGCCGCGGGCGGGAGGACCCGGCCTCGTCGCCCTTGCGGGCGTCCGTGCCCTTGTCGGCCTCGTCCGCCGTGTCGGCGTCGCGCCGGCTCAGGCGAGACGAGGCGGCAGTCGAGCCGCCGCGGACGGGGCGGGAGGTCTTGGCGTCTTTGTCGGGGTCGTAGGTGGGCAGGTCCAGGTCGTCGAAGTCGTCGTCGAGCGGCTGGGATCCGGCCCGGTCGTTTTTCTCGCTCATGTCCCACAGATTAGGCGGTGAAGACCTTCTCACGGGGCTGCCGCGCGGGAGGGGCAGCGCCCGAGTTCGCGCTCGAGGGCGGCCTTCTCCGCCGGGGTGACCCACAGCCCGTAGGCGGCCTTCACCTCGACCTGGCGGCTGGCGTAGTCGCAGCGGAAGGCCTTGTTCGGCGGCTGCCAGGTCGCGGCGTCGCCGGCGCCCTTCGACTGGTTGGCCGGGCCGTCGACGGCCAGCAGGTTGCGCGGGTCGTTGGCGAAGTTGCGCCGGGTGTCCCCGTCCCAGAACTGCGCGCCGGTCTCCCACGCGTTGGCCAGCGCGACCACGTGGTCGATGTGGATGCGCGAGGCCTCGTCGGTGCCGCGGTCGAAGCGGCGCACCTGCCCCGTGTAGGGCTCGTCGAGGAACCCCGTCTGCGCCACGCACCCGTGCGTGCCCGGGCGCACCTCGAGCTCGCGCAGGTCGCGGCGCAGGATGTCGTTGCGCGTGTCGCAGCCGTTGTGGCCGAACTCGACGGTGACGTCGTCGCTCCACCGCTGCCCGAACGCCTCGCGCTCGTAGCCGGTGCGCGGCGCCTTGCCCTTGACCTCGAGGCCGGCGAGCAGCGCGAAGGCGCCGTCGTCGGCCACCTCGCTCGCCGACGTCCCGGGAAGCGGCGTCGGCGGCTGCGTCGCGCCCGGCGCGACCCCGCTTTCCGACGTCTCCCCCGCCGGCGTCTCCGTCTCCGTCGCCGTCGGCTGCGTGGCAGGGGCCTTCACGGCGGTGGTCTGCACCTCGCGCTCGGCACCCGGGGGCGGGGCGTCCTTCGCGGCGATGGCCAGGGCGAGGACGAAGACCGCCGAGAGCGCGATGAGGAACTTCTTCATGGTGAATGAGACGTTAACAACGCCGCGCGACGCGCGGCGCCACCACCCGCACGACCGTTCGAATCCACGCAAACCCCTTGCAGGCGCGACGTCGTCAAGCTATCTTTGTTGACATATCACCTAGAAGGGAGTCTGCACCGTGGCACACGAGGAGGACTGGGCCGGCGACGCGAAGAACGCCTCGCCGGACGGCGAGTTCGTCCGCGACACGACCTACATCACCGACCGCCTGACCGCCGAACTGGCGCCGGGCTCCGCGCCGCGCCCCCGCGAGGACGGCGCCTTCGACTGGCCCGTCGAGGCCGGCCGCTACCGGCTCATCGGCGCGCGGGCCTGCCCGTGGGCGCACCGCACCATCATCACCCGCCGCCTGCTGGGCCTCGAGGACGCGATCTCGCTGGGCCTGGCCGGCCCCACCCACGACAAGCGCTCCTGGCGCTTCGACCTGGACCCCGAGGGGGTGGATCCCGTGCTGCGCATCCCGCGCCTGCAGGACGCCTACCTCGCGCGCTTCCCCGAGTACCCGCGCGGGATCACCGTGCCCGCGCTCGTCGAGGTCGCCAGCGGCAAGGTGGTCACCAACGACTTCCCCACCATCCCCGTCGACTTCAACGACCAGTGGCGCGGGCTGGCGCGCGAGGGCGCGCCGGACCTCTACCCCGCCGAACTGCGCGAGGAGATCGACGCGGTTTCCAAGCGGGTCTACACCGAGGTCAACAACGGCGTCTACCGCTGCGGCTTCGCCGGCTCTCAGGAGGCCTACGAGTCCGCCTACCACCGGCTGTGGACCGCACTCGACTGGCTCGAGGAAAGGTTGAGCGAGAGCCGCTACCTGGTCGGCGGGCACATCACGCTCGCGGACATCTACCTCTACCCCACCCTGGTGCGCTTCGACCCCGTCTACCACGGTCACTTCAAGGCCTCGCGCAACAAGATCACCGAGATGCCCGCGCTGTGGGGCTACCTGCGCGACCTGTGGCAGACCCCCGGATTCGGCGACACCACCGACATCCTCGAGATCAAGCAGCACTATTACGCGGTGCACACCGACGTCAACCCCACCGGTGTGGTGCCGCTGGGCCCGGACATGACCGGCCTGAACACCCCGCACGGACGCGAGGAGCTGCCCGGCACCCCCTTCGCCGAGGGCGTGACCCTGCCCGGGCCGGTGCCCGCGGGCGAGGAAGTCAAGAACCCGGACTTGTCCGCTTAGGGGTCCGCGGGCCACTCAGTTTATCTCGGCCGCCGCGGCGACCACGGCGTCGGTCAGCTGGCCGAGCACGCGGGACTCGAGGCGCCAGCACTGCCAGTACAGCGGCACCTCGAGGACCTGGTCGTCGAGGGCGACCAGCTCGCGCGCGAGCAGCAGCGGGCGCGCCTGCGGCTCCGCGAGCAGCGCCCAGCCGAGCCCGGCCCGGGCGGCCTCGACGAAGGCCTCCGAGCTGGGCACGTGGCTGATCCGGCGCCGCCGCGGCACGCGCCGGCCGAGCCGGCCGGTCAAGTCGTCGTCCTGGAGCGCGTCGGTGGGCCCGAAACGCAGCGCCGGCATGTGCGCCCAGTCCATGCCCTCGTGGGTCGAGTACCGCGCCCGCAGCTCCGGGGTGGCCACCGCGCGGTAGCGCATCACCCCGAGGCCCACGACCTCGCAGCCGGAGACGGCACGCGGCTCGCGGGTCACGGCGCCGATCACGTCGCCGCGACGCAGCAGCGCGAGGGTGTGCGCCTCGTCCTCGACACGCAGGCGCAGGGCGACGTCACCCCAGGCGGCCGCGGCCGCGAAGACGGGACGGAACCAGGTGGCCAGCGAGTCGGCGTTGACGGCCACCGACAGCGGCACGCGCTCGAGCCGGCCGCTCAGCTGCGACTCGGCCTCCGCCTGCAGCAGGGCCATGCGGCGGGCGGCCTGGACGAGCACCTCGCCGGCGTCGGTCACCCCGACCGGGCTGGTGCGGCGCACGAGCACACGCCCCGCGTCGCGCTCCATGGCCTTGACCCGCTGGCTGACCGCCGAGGGGGACACGCCGAGCGCCGCGGCGGCGGCCTCGAAGCTGCCCTCCTCGACGAGGGCGAGCAGGGTCTCCAGGTGCGTCGGGTTCACCCGCGCCAGCCTAATGCATCCGCGGATGTGAGCTCTGACATAGTCCCCTGGCGCAGCAGCGGAGGTCGCGGCCGCCGGGCCAGCGGGAAGGCACGGGCCCGGAATCCGCGGTTAAGCAGTTCTTCATCAGCTTCACAACGCTTACCTGGACTTCAATGCGCCCCGGCGGCACACTCTGGGCCATGACCACGTCCGTGATTTCCGTCGTCCTCGCCGGCTTCCTGCTGGGCATCTCTCTGATCGTCGCGATGGGCCCGCAGAACATCCTGCTGATCAAGCAGGGCATCCGACGCGAGGGCATCACGGCCGTCGTGACGGTCTGCCTGCTCTCCGACGTCATCCTCTTCATCGCCGGAGTGCTCGGCGTGGGCAAGCTGACCGAGACCTTCCCCGCCGCGCTCGACGTGCTGCGCTGGGTGGGCGCGGTCTACCTGGCCTGGTTCGCCTTCGCCTCCTTCCGCGACTGCCTGCGCCCGAAGAAGGAGCGCGAACAGCCCCTCTCGGTGATCGAGGAGGCCGAGCCGCAGACCGCCGAGGCCGCCCGGGCCGCGGACACGGCGACGGGTGCGACGGCGAGTGCGCAGGCGACGGCGAGCGGCGCGACGTCGGCAAGCGGCGGCACGGCCGACGGCAACTGGACCGGCTCGACGGCGGTGGACACCCGCGAGCGCGGCACCGCCCCGCGCACCCCGCACGACGGCGGTGCGCAGGACGGAGCGCTCCGCACGGGCAAGAACCGTCCGACCTGGTTCAAGCCGATGCTCGCCGCGATCGCGCTGACCTGGCTCAACCCGGGTGCCTACCTGGACAGTCTCGTGATGATCGGTGGCATCGCGCAGCAGTACGGCGACCCGGGCGCATGGTGGTTCATCACCGGCTGCCTCGGTGCCTCCGCGGTGTGGTACATCGGCGTCGGCTACGGCGCCGGGCTGCTCTCCAGGCCGCTGTCCAGCCCGAAGGTGTGGCGGGTGCTCAACGGCGTCTTCGGCGTCATCCTCGTCTACCTGGTCTGGCGCCTGGTCACCATGTGACGGCCGCCGCCTCGTGCGGCGGCCACGGAGGACGGACAGCATATACCAAGTTGGCCGTGATATGGTCAACCCGCACACTTTATTGAACATCTTTCAGTGCGGCAAGACCTCTCCCCACATTTTCAAACTATTGGCCCACCCCTCTCGGGGCATAGGATACACATCACAGCACCTCATCCGACCACCTGTTAAACATATTCATTTTTTATATATTCGCTGCTTATTCTTTTTTCTGAAAGCGCTTAGCTTGCGTAGGGCGATATTTTTGCACCGCCGCGGCACTTTTACTGTGCTGCGGCATATTTTTTACTTAACGAAATCTTGCCGCACCCTTTGATCTTCCTTAGGGTCGATGCGTCGGCGGTTATGTCTGCAGCGCAGACATCTCCGGTGGCACTCAAGCACCATTCACGGACACACAGGCGAACCTGCGGGACGGCCCGACGCACGGACATCCCCCGAGAATCAGCGGTCTCGGCCGGGCGCGCCCCCGCACACGAAACCCAGACGGACCCCTACCCCGACGTGCACGTGCGTCCCCCGAAGGATGAGGAAGAACATGAACGTATTCAAGAAGACGCTGGTCGCCGCCGTCGCGTCGGCCTTCGTCGTCAGTGGTGCCGGCATGGCCGCCACCCCGGTCCTGGCCCAGACCGAGGGCACCCAGGACGCCGCCGCAGCCGCGGCCACCGTGGACTCGACCAGGACCGGTAGCCTGACCATCCACAAGAAGTCCAGCGACACCACCGGCGTCGCCAACGACGGCCTCGAGAAGACGGGGGCGTCCCGGGCACCGACCTCGCGGGCGCCGTGTTCAAGGTCGAGCGTGTCAGCGACATCGACCTGACCACCGCCGAGGGCTGGCTCGCCGCCGAGAGGCTGGCCAAGGGCGGCACCGACGCGGTCAACGATCCCACCCTTAAAGTCGAGACGGGCGTCGAGCTGACCACCGGTGAGAACGGTCAGGCCACGTTCGAGAACCTGCCGCTGGGCCTGTACCGCGTCACGGAGACCGTCGCGCCGGAGGGCCACAACCGCTCCACCCCGTTCTTCGTCACCGTGCCGATGACCAACCCGCAGGACCGCAACGCGTGGATGTACAACATCCACATCTATCCGAAGAACCAGCCCTTCGAGACCGAGATGACCAAGACGGTCGTCGACGCCAACAAGAACGCCGGCGACGACGTCGACTACACGCTGACCACCACACTGCCGGACTACCAGAAGTTCGGCCGCTTCCAGATCGTCGACCTCTTCGACGCCAACCGCCTCGAGGCGAACGCCGAATCCGTCACCTCCGTGACCGCCGGCGGTCAGCCGTTCACCCAGGGCACCGACTACACCGTCGCCGTCCAGAACGAGACCGGGCGGCTCTACGTGATCTTCACCGAGGCCGGCCGCGCCAAGCTGGACGCGCTCAAAGGTGACGCCCGCAAGGTCCAGGTCAAGCTGTCGATGAAGGTCAAGGAGATCGAGGGCGACGAGACCGGCCCGGTCGACAACTCCTTCACCGTCATCGAGAACCCGGACGGCAGCCCGGAGGACCCGGACGTTCCGGGCGAGCCGCCGGAGAACCCGCCGGAGCCGGAGGACAAGCCGAAGTCCTACTTCGGCAACGTCAAGATCGTCAAGCAGGACACCGGCGAGACGGGGCTCCAGGGCGCCGTCTTCGACGTGTACCGCTGCAACGAGGCCGCCGACGGCGAAAAGCAGAAGGACAATCTCGAGGGCGGTCCGATCCGCAAAGGCGTGACCACAGAGGCCAACGGTGAGGCCCGCGTCAACGGCCTGCACGTCAACGACTTCGTCGACGGCAAGGATGGTAACCGGTTACTGCCTGGTTGAGACCACGGCCCCGCAGGGCCACGAGCTGCAGGCCGACGCGATCTACTTCGTGGTCAACAAGGGCGCCACCGAGACCGTCGGCCTGACCAACGTGACCGTCAAGGACGTCCAGCGCAACGCCGGCTTCGAGCTGCCCCTGACCGGTGGCAACGGCATCTGGCTGATCCTGGCCGCCGGCGGCCTGCTCGTCGTCATCGGCGGCGGCTACTACTACGTGTCCAAGCGCCGCGAGAACGCCTAAGACACACCGACGAAGTCCCCGGTCCGCGCGACGCGCAGGCCGGGGCCGACGAGGACGGAGAATGCGCCGATGACTGTCGCAGTCGACACCCCACGTGGGGACCAGCCCGCAGACGGCGGGCGTCACCGTCGTGCCCGAGGCCACCGCGGCGGCAAGCTCGTGCCCCTCCTCCTCGTTCTCGCCGGGCTGCTGGTGGTGCTCTACCCGGTCGTCGCGACCGTGGTGGCCAACGTCCAGCAGTCCGACCAGGCTTACGCATACACCGAGCGCATCAACGACCGGACCACCGTCGAGGAACGGCAGGCCGCGTTGGAGAGCGCCCACCGGTGGAACGCCGAGCACCAGGGGGCCCCGATCCTGGACCCCTGGCTCGCGCGCATCACCGACGACAACGAGGACTACCGCGCCTACCTCGAAGAACTTTCCCTGGATGAGGTGATGGGGCGCGTCATCATCCCGTCCATCCAGTCCGACCTGCCGATCTACCACGGCACCCGCGAGGACACCCTGCAGAAGGGCATCGGCCACCTCTACGGCTCCTCGCTGCCGGTCGGCGGCGAGGCCACGCACGCCGTGCTCACCGGCCACACCGGGCTGTCCGCCTCGACGTTGTGGGACAACCTCACCGACGTCCACGAGGGGGACTCCTTCTACCTGGACGTCACCGGCCAGCGCATGAAGTACCAGATCGACGACATCCGCGTGGTCCTGCCCGAGGAGACCGAGTCGCTGGTCCCCGAGGCCGGCAAGGACCAGGTCACCCTGATCACCTGCACCCCCTACGGCATCAACTCCCACCGCCTGCTGCTCACCGGCCAGCGCGTGCCACTGGACCCGGAGGACGAGGGCGTGTTCACCCAGACCCACCGGCCCTGGCAGTGGTGGATGACCGCGGTGCTCGTGGTCGTGGTCGCCGTGCTCGCGTTCATCGCCTACCGCGCCTGGCGGGCCCGCAGGAAGCGCGCCGCCGGTGCCGAGCGGAACTCCGCCGAGGAGGAGACACCGCATGAGAACTGACCGCCCGAGCACGTGGCGCCCGGTGACGGCACTCTTCGCCGTCGTCGCCGTCGCCGCGATCCTGCTCGCACTGCTCGTCCCGACCCCGGCGGCGGCCGGACCGTCGGCCGGCGGCGACCCGGCCCTCATCGACGCCTCGCGCACCGGTGAGCTGCGGATCACCAAGGCCCTCGGCGACCCGTTCACCGAGTACGGCGATCCGCAGCGCGGCGGCGAGGCCCCGCCGAAGGAACCCGCCGCCGGCGCCGTCTTCGAGGCCCGCCGCATCGACGGGGTGGATCTGACCACCGCCGACGGCTGGCGGGAGGCCGAGCGCCTCTCGGCGACCGACTTCATCTCCGACGCCCCGGAATCGGGGCGCCTGGGCGAGGCGTACGAGGCCACCACCGGAGAGGACGGCGTAGCAGTCTTCACCGACCTGCCCCTGGGGCTCTACCACGTCACCGAACAGCCCGGCTCCGCGGCGGAGAAGAACTGGTCGGTGGCCGAGCCGTTCATCGTGGCCGTGCCCTCCACCGACGCGCAGTCCCGGAGCGGCTGGAACTACTCGGTCTCGGTGAACGCCAAGGACCAGAAGCTCACCGCCCGCAAGGCCGCCGGCACCCACTACGGCCGCCCCGGCCAACAGCTCAGCTACGGAATCACCGCCACGGTGCCCGCGCCCTACCGCGACGGCACCATCAGCCGGGTCTCCATCCACGACCCGCTCGATCCCGCGTCCAGCCACGTGACCGACTCCGACAAGGTCATCCTGGTCGACGCCACCAAGGACTGGAGCGAGGCCTCCACCTACCTCGACGCCGGAGACTTCACCGTCACTGTCGAGGAGACCGGCGGGCAGAAGGTCGCGCGCATGGATCTGACCGACTCCGGGCTGGCCCGCCTCGCCGCGCTGCGCGCGGGGAACCCTCAGGTGACGGTCAACTGGGTGTTCACCGTCCTCATCGAGTCCGTGCCGGCCGACAAGGTGCTGCGCAACCGCGGCTACCTCATCGTCGACGGCTACCCGCCGTTCTCGCCGGACACCCGCCCGGGTGTGCCGACCAACGAGACGCGGGTGCGCTTCGAGGAGGAACCGACCACACCGCCCGAGGACACCGTGACCCCCGAGTCCCCCACCCCTACCCCGGAGGACCCCTCCCTGTCCCCGACGCGGACCGTCCCGACGCCGCCGGAGCCGACCCCGGAGGAGCCCACCCTGTCCCCGACGCGGATCGACCCGACGCCGCCGGAGCCCACCCCGGAGGTTCCGGTCCCGGTCCCCGGCCCGGGCATCCCCGTCCCGCAGGGCCAGCCCACCCCGCCCGCCCAGACCCCGGCACAGGACGACGGCACCCGCAGCGACCTCGCCCGCACGGGCGCGGACTCCTGGCGCGTCATCGTCCTCGGCGCCCTCTTGTTCCTCGCCGGACTGCTCATCCTCATCCGCCGCCGTACCGAAAGGAACCAGCAGCGATGACCTACCGCCCCAACCGGAAAGGACCGCGCGCATGACACCGCGTCGAGGCATCCTCAAGGCCGCCGCCCTCGCTGCGGCGATGCTGCTCATGGCTCCTTCGGCCGCCGTCGGCCAGGAAACCGCCGATCCCGCCGCCACCGCCGGGGAATCGACTGCCTCCCTCGTACCAGACGCGGACACCGCCGGCACCGCCGGCACCGCCGACGGCGCCTTCGGCGACGACGCGGCGTCGGCGACCGACGACGCGGCGGGCCTCACCGACGCCGCCCGCGCCGTGCAGGGCCTCGTCAGCCCGATCGACCCGGCCTCGCTGTCGGTCGACGCGGGCGAGGAGGACGGCCGATGGGTCATCTCCGGCACGCTCGCCGGTACGGAGGGCACGCCGGTGGCCGCCGGCATGCTCACCTTCGAGCGCACCGACGCCTCCACGCCGCTCTTCGGGGTGGCCGAGGCGAAGATCGGCGGGCGGGACGTGCCCGCGGCGTTCCACAACGACGACGGCGAGCTCGGCCACGACCTGATCTCGCTCGACATCGCGGCGATCGGCGCCACCGCGGGCGAGCGCATCGAGGTCAGCTACCTGCTCGTCGACGACGAGGGCCAGCCGGCGGCTGAGGACGGCACGTGGCAGTTCAACCCGCAGGCCGAGAAGGACGCCTTCGACTACCCGCAGCCCGAGGAGCAGGACCGCCAGGTCCAGCTCTTCGCCGCCGGCGAGTCGACCGGCCGCCCGGCCGCGGTGAACTCGGCACCCGATACCCCCGAGGTGGCCGTCATCCCGCCGACCGAGCACGTCGGCTCCACCGACACCAAGCAGAACTACGGCGCCACGCCGTACCGCGGGCCGCTCAACGACCCGGACTTCGGCGAGCAGCACGAGCAGAACCCGGGTACGAACACCTACAACGACAAGAACTACACCTACCCGATCCGGCACCGGAACTGGTGCGCCGCCGGATACGGCGGGCGCACCATGCCGGACCGCGGCGTGCGCGGCCCGGGCTTCACCGACACCGGTTGGGCCGGCGGCAGCGACTGCCCGGTCTACCGGGTCGACGAGCAGGGCTACTTCTTCAGCCGCGACCACGTGCAGTGGGCCTGGCAGGAGAAGGGCAAAGGCACGCAGTTCCCGGCCTACCGCGCCGACGAGTTCCTCATCGGCGGTGGGCGCTCCGACGGCTCCTGGCAGGGCGGCATGTACAGCCCCTCGGGCACCAACGCGCGGATGGACTTCGCCCTGAACTACCGCCGCACGGGCAAGCCCGGCTTCCAGATCTTCGTCGACGGCGTGCTCAACACCGACGACCCGGGCTGGAAGTACGTCCAGGTCCCCGGCATCGGCGGGCCGCTGCAGATGCTGATGATCTCGCCCGACGACAAGCTGGGCGTCTGGCTGAATTCCGCCGCCGGTGTCTCGACCTTCAACATCAACTTCCTCAACCTCGAGGACATGGGCATCACCCGGTCGATGAACCAGGCCCAGGTCAACAACCAGTGGAACAAGATCAACAGAGAGGGCGGGGTCGGCCGGTTCCGCGTAGCGATCCCGACCCCCGGCTGGACCCGCACCGTCATCCGGGTCGGCACCACCGAGGGCGGCGTCGCGGGTGAGGTGAGCGACGGCAACGGCTTCTACCGCGTCAACTCCTACAACGGCTACCTCCACGCGAAGTTCCGCCCGCTCTGGTACGCCCGCACCGAATTCTTCGACCTGGAGAAGTTCTTCCAGGGCGTCGGCCACGACGAGGAGTCCGGCCGGGACTTCGCGGAGTACGACATCAAGGTCACCAACAACACCGACCTCGACACCGGCTACCGGCTGGTCGACCGCCCGGAGTTCACCCGCGCGGCCCGACCGGAGAGCATCGAGGTCGTCGACGGGCCCTCCGGGGTCGGCTGGAAGGGCGTGCCCGACCAGGACGGCCAGTTCGTCCTCTTCGAGGACCGGACCCTGGCCGCGGGGGCCACGGAGACCTACCGGGTGCGCGTCTTCTTCGACCGTGCCCTCGACGAGACGGTCAACGCCGAGCTCAAGTGCACCGGCGATCCAGCGAACGGCCTGTTCAACAGGGTTATCGTCAGCCCGGCCGAGCGCGACGGCGGCGGCAACACCGCCCCGGTGAAGGAGGCCACGGCCTGCGGCTCGATGGAACCGGTCGAGGGCCCGGAGATCACCAAGACCCACCTGCCGGAGCAGTCCACCGTCGCCGCCGGCGGGCGCTCGGGCACGGTCGCCTACCGCGTGGAGGTCACCAACCCGAACAAGTCGAGCCTCCCGGTCGTGGTGACCGACTCCCCCGCCTTCGCCGACGACGTCGAGACCGGACGCCTCACCGTCGACGGCACCGAGGTCCGTCCCGCGGCGGACGGGACATTCCCCGTGGCCGGCACCACCGAGGAGCCGGTGACGATCGAGCCGGGCGCGACGCGCGGGTACACCGTCGTCGTCGAATGGCGTCTGCGGGATCCGCGTGGCGCCAAGCAGTCCCACCGCCTGCAGTGCGTGATCGGTGACGACGCCGCCGGGCACGGGTTCTACAACGCGGCGAGGGTGACCGCACCGGCGGGCATGGAGGACGAGGCCGACGCCTGCGCGCCGATCGAGGTCCCGGACCTGCCGGCGCCGAAGATCGAGAAGACCACCGACCCGGAGCAGACGTCCCGCGGGCAGATCTCCTACGAGGTCACCGTGACCAACCCGGCCGACGTCGAGCAGGAGGTCGAGGTGACGGACCGCCCCGTCTTCGCCGAGGGGCTGAAGATCTCCTCCGTGCTCGTCGACGGCTCCCCGGTCGAGCTCCGCGACGGCGCCATCCGTCTCGCGGACGCGGGCACGACGATCCCGGCGGGCGGGTCACTGCGCTACCGCGTCACCGTCGACTACTCGGGCCGGGTCACCGACCCGGAGACCGCCGCCTGCACGGCCACGGCCGCGGGCGCAGGACAGGGCCTGTTCAACGAGGCCACCGTCGCCTTCGACGGCGATGAGGCGAGCGCCTGGGCCTGCGACGACGTGCCCTCCGACCGCGTCGACATCGCCGTGGCCAAGACGGACACCGACGGCAACGCCCTGGCCATCGAGGCGGACCACGCCTTCGAGATCCACGACGCTGAGACGGGCGAGCTGGTCGCCTCGTTCACCCGGGTCCGCACGCTGGAGGGGCAGTCCTACCTGTCCACGGACACCCCGCTGGAGCCGGGGCGGCGCTACCTGCTCATCGAGACCCGGGCGCCCCACGGCTTCGAGCTGATGCCCGCGCCGGTCGCCTTCGAGATCGCCTACCCGGACTCCGGGGCCGAGGTCACGCTGGCCGAGGGCGCGCGCGGGGGCCTGGTAACCGTCGGTGACAGCACGGTCGACGAGGACGACTCGACCGTGGTGCTCCTCCAGGTCGCCGACGTGCGCAAGGGCACGCTGCCCGAGTCCGGCGGCGCGGGCGTGGCGTGGTGGTTCGTCGCCGCGCTCGGCCTGTTCGGCCTGGCCGCGTTCGCTTACCGACGCCGCGCGTGACGCCCGGGCGCGCACGGCGCGCGCCCGCTGCCCCGCGCCCAGTGCCCCGCGCCCCGCGCCCGGCGTCCCGCCTCAGCGGTGGGTGCGCGAGGCCGTGGCGCCGGCCCAGATGTTGATGCCGGCGTCGTGGGCGGCGGCGTCGATCTCGGCGAGCTCGTCCGCGCTGAACTCGAGGTTGCCCAGCGCGTCGATGTTCGCGTCGAGCTGCTCGACCGAGGACGCGCCCACCAGAGCGGAGGTCACCGTGGCCTCGCCCTGGTCGCGCAGGATCCAGGCGATCGCCATCTGGGCGAGCGTCTGGCCGCGCCGCTCCGCGATCTCGTTGAGGCGGCGCACCATCGCGAGGTTGTCCTCGCTGAGCATCTCGGAGCTGAGCGACTTGCCGGCCGCCGCCCGCGAGCCGGCGGGCACCCCGTCGAGGTAGCGGTCGGTGAGCAGTCCCTGCGCCAGCGGCGAGAAGGCGATGACCCCGAGTCCGGAGCCGGCCGCCGCGTCGAGCAGGCTCTCGCCGGCCTCGCCGGGATGCTCGACCCAGCGGTTGAGGATTGAGTAGCTGGGCTGGTGGATGGTCAGCGGGCAGCCCTCGCGCTCCATGATCTCCACGGCCTCGCGGGTCAGCTCGGGCCCGTAGGAGGAGATGCCGACGTAGAGCGCCTTGCCCTGGGCGACGATGTCGCGCAGGGCGCGCATGGTCTCCTCCAGCGGGGTCTCCGGGTCCGGGCGGTGGTGGTAGAAGATGTCGACGTAGTCGAGCCCGAGGCGCTTCAGGGAGGCGTCCAGCGAGCTCATCAGGTACTTGCGCGAGCCGCCGAAGCCGTACGGGCTGTCGTTCATCACCCAGCCGGCCTTCGAGGAGATGATCAGCTCGTCGCGGTGGCGGGCGAAGTCGCGGGCGAGGATGCGCCCGACGTTCTCCTCGGCCGAGCCGTTGGGCGGGCCGTAGTTGTTGGCCAGGTCGAAGTGGGTCACCCCGCGGTCGAAGGCGCGGTGCATGATGGCGGCCTGGCGGTGGAGCGGCTTGTCGTCGCCGAAGTTGTGCCAGAAGCCCAGCGAGACCGCGGGCAGCTTCAGCCCGGAGCGGCCCACGCGGCGGTAGAGCATGTCGTCGTAGCGGTCACTTCTCGGTTGGTAGGTCATGGGTCCCATTGTCCTCGCCGCCGTCCTCCCCGTCGACGTCGTCACGCACGGCGTCGAGCAGCGCGGCGTCGTCAATGCCGGAGGCGGCCACCAACGCGTCCATGCGCCGCGTCTCGGCGGCGCTGAGCTCCCCGCGGCGCACGAAGAGCGCGCGGATGAGCACGCGGCGGCGCGACTCGACGGCGATCTCGCCTCGGTGGCGCAGGTAGGTGACCACCATGACGGCCACCAGCACGAGGCCGAGGTAGCCGAGCACGGGGAACATCACGCTGATCAGGTCCGCGAAACCGACGAAGCTGACGGCGAAGCCCGCGAGCACCACGGCGACGAAGTAGACCGGGAAGCGGTTCGGGCGGTTGCGCGAGAGCCGGCGGCCCAGCGCGTAGAACATGCCGATGGCGGTGTTGTAGATCATCAGGAAGACCACGACGACGCTGATGACGCCGAGCGCCGGGTGGATCTGGCCGAGCAGCGCCACGGTCGGCACGTCCGAGCCCTCGGTCAGCGGCAGCGCGAGGTAGACCAGCACGGTGATCATCACCAGCAGCACCATGTAGGCCACCCCGCCGAGCAGCCCGCCCAGGCCGGTGACCTTCGGGTCCAGGTAGTTGCCGCCGATGACCAGGGTCATGGACACGCCCATCATCAGGCACATGCCCGCGTTGTTGACGGCCGCGAGCCACCAGTTGGGCATCGGCGAGACCTGGCGTTCGGCGACCTCGGCGAGCAGCGCGTGGTCGGCGGGCAGCTGGGTGAGCAGCACGTAGCCGAAGGCGAAGAGGATCAGCGCCATCATCAACGGGGTGATCGAGCCGATCAGCGCGGAGACGCGGTCGACGTCGAGGAAGCCGACGGCGAGCACCATGACCAGCAGCACGGTGGAGCCGGCCCAGGTCGGCCAGCCGAGCTCCTGGTTGAGGGTGGCCCCGGCGCCGGCGAGCATGATGAAGCCGAGCGAGAAGACGGTCAGCATCACCCCGGCGTCGAGGAAGCGGGCCAGCCACCGGTTGGTGATCACGTCGAAGACCTGGCGGTGCTCGTCGGCGAGGTGGAAGGTACCCAGCTGGAGGATGATCATGCCGCCGACGGCGATGATCAGCCCGCACACCACCGCCCCCACGATTCCCAGGGTGCCGAAGGAGGCGAAGTACTGCACGGTCTCCTGGCCGGTGGCGAAGCCGGCGCCGACGATGATGCCGACGAAGGCGAGGGCGATCTTGATCACTTTGGTCCACATAGGTCCGTCAAGTGTAGGCACGCCGGGCCCTCCCCCGCGGCGAAAACGGGCGCCGGGAATCTGATTGATTCCCGACGCCCGTCTCGTCACCGTGCACGCGCAGGTGACGGCCGTGCGTTGTGCCGCGCTACTTATTGCCGACGACGTGCGAGCCGGCGTCGCCGGTCTCCGCACCGTCGGTGGCGGTGTCGGCGTCCGCGGCCTCGGCGTCGGCCTTATCGGAGTCCTCCAGCGAGAAATCGGACTTCTCGGACTCGTCGAGGAGCTGGGCGACCTTGCCCTCCGGCTCGTAGTCGACCTCCTCGTCGTTGAGCAGGTCGTCGGCGACCTCGACGACGATGGTCTCGCGCAGGGAGTCGGACGTCACGGAGGAGTCACCGAGGGCCTCGTCGAGCTCCTTCGCGTCGGCGCGGCTGAAGTCCTCGTCGGGGTGCTCGCGGTTGTAGGCCAGCTCGTAGATGCGCTCGCGGCGGGAGATCTCCTCGTAGATGCGCTTGCGGTTCTTGATCCACCAGGCGACCAGGACGACGACGAGGGCCATGCCCAGCCAGCCGATGATCGGGTAGACGGAGCTCATCAGGGAGTCGAAGCCGATGAAGCTGACCACGTAGCCGATCAGGCAGAGCACGATGTAGTACGGCCGGTAGCGGTCCTCCTGGCCGACGGTGATGCGCTTGCCCAGCGCGTAGAACATGCCGATGCAGGTGTTGAAGATCATCGCGAAGATGACCAGCGACATCAGGAAGCCGGCGATCGGGTGCATGTTCTCGAACATCGCGAGCATCGGGACGTCGGAGTCTCCGACGGCCTCCATGTTCAGGTACAGCGAGGTCGCGGCCATGAGCATCAGGACCATGTAGAGGATGCCGCCGGACAGGCCGCCGACGCCGGCCTCCTTCGGGGACGCGTAGTTGCCGCCGATGACCAGGCACATCGACACGCCCAGGATCAGGGCGAGGCCGCAGTAGTTCAGGGCGGAGAGCCACCAGGGCGAGATCGGGGAGTCCTGCTGCAGGGCGACGTCGCTCAGCCCGGAGAAGTCGCCGGGCAGGTTGAACATGGTGTAGACGAAGACGACGACCACGGCGATGATGATCGCCGGGGTGATCGCGGAGATGACCTCGCTGACCTTGTCGACGTCGAACATGCCGACGAAGATCACCAGGGCGGTCATGATGCCCGAGCCGAGCCAGGCCGGGATGCCGAACTGCTGCTCCACGTTGGAGCCCGCACCGGCGAGCATGACGAAGCCGAAGGCGAAGAGGGTGACCATCACGGAGATGTCGAGGAACTTCGACACGACCGGGTGGGCGACGTTACGGAAGACGCGGTTGTGCTGGTCGGCCAGGAAGTAGCTGCCCAGCTGCAGGATGACGGCGCCGGCGACGGACATGATCACACCGGCCATCAGCGCGCCCCAGAGCCCGGCGGAGCCGTGCGAGAGGAAGTACTGGATCACCTCCGCCCCGGTGGCGAAGCCGGCGCCGACCAGCAGGCCGACGAAGGCGAGTGCGATGGAGATTGTGCGTCTGACGTTCACTGGAGTGAATGGTCCTCGTACGACCCCGCCCGCGGGCCGCTGTAGGGAACAGAAACAGGCGTCGTCGGCGCGGCGGGCTCCCGCGCAACCTGGCTCACCATAGCGAGGCACCCATGAAACACCCAGTTAACATCACGGATTTGAGTAGGTTTGGGCCACCTATCCACCGTTATGACCAGTGCCACCGGCACATATATGCAGGTTTGTAACGATTTCATAACGCCGCCCGCCCGAGCTGTCGCGCAGGCCACGGATAAATTCACCCTGATACGCGGAAACCCGGCGCCCCCGGCGCGGTGCCGGGGCCGCCGGGCGGGCGGGTGCTTCGGGTCTAGCTCAGCTTCTTGGCGATGAGCTGGTTGACCTGCTTCGGGTCGGCCTTGCCGCGGGTGGCCTTCATGACGGCGCCGACGATGGCGCCGGTGACCTTCTTGTTGCCGGCGCGGTACTTCTCCACGATGTCCGGGTTGGCGGCCAGGGCGTCGTCGACGGCCTTCTCGATCGCACCGTCGTCGCGGACGACCTCGAGGCCGCGGGCGGCGACGACCTCGTCGACGTCACCCTCGCCGGCGATGACGCCGTCGACGGCCTGACGGGCCAGCTTGGTGGTCAGCTTGCCCTCGCGGACCAGCTCGGCCACGCGCGCGACCTGCTTCGGCTCCATGCCGACGGCGGCGAGCTCGACGCCGGCCTCATTGGCCTTGCCGGTCAGGTAGGAGCCCCACCAGGAGCGGGCCTCGTCGGCGCTGGCGCCGTGCTCGACGGTCTCGACGACGAGGTCGAGCGCGCCGGTGTTGACCAGGTCGCGCATCTCCTCGTCGGAGAGCTTCCACCCCTCCTGGATGCGCGCGCGGCGCACCCAGGGCAGCTCCGGCAGGCTGGCGCGGATCTCCTCGACCCACTCGCGCGGGGCGATGACCGGCGGCAGGTCCGGGTCGTTGAAGTAGCGGTAGTCCTCGCTGGTCTCCTTCGGGCGGCCCTTGGCGGTCGAACCGTCGGCCTCCTGGTAGTGGCGGGTCTCCTGGACGATCTCCTCGCCGTTCTGGATGGCGGCGGCCTGGCGCTGCATCTCGAAGCGGATGGCCTGCTCGACGGACTTCAGCGAGTTGATGTTCTTCGTCTCGGTGCGGGTGCCGAACTCCTCCCGGCCGATCGGGCGCAGGGAGAGGTTGGCGTCGCAGCGCATCGAGCCCTGGTCCATGCGCGCATCGGAGACCCCGAGGGCCTTGACCAGGTCGCGCAGGGCGGCGACGTAGCAGCGGGCGACCTCGGGGGCGCGCTCGCCGGCGCCCTCGATGGGCTTGGTGACGATCTCGATGAGCGGCACGCCGGCGCGGTTGCAGTCCACCAGCGACTTCGTGGCACCGCGGATGCGGCCGCCCTCGCCGCCGATGTGGGTCAGCTTGCCGGTGTCCTCCTCCATGTGGGCGCGCTCGATCTCCACGCGCCACTCGGTGCCGTCGTCGAGGACGACGTCGAGGTAGCCGTCGTGGGCGATCGGCTCGTCGTACTGGGAGATCTGGTAGTTCTTCGGCTGGTCCGGGTAGTAGTAGTTCTTCCGGGCGAAGCGCGAGGACTCGGCGATCTCGCAGTTGAGCGCGAGGCCGATCTTGATGGCCCACTCGACGCCCTTGGCGTTGACCACCGGGAGGGCGCCGGGAAGACCCAGGGAGGTCGGGTCGACGTGGGTGTTCGGCGCGGCGCCGAAGTGGGCGGACGAGGCCGAGAACATCTTGGTCTCGGTGGCCAGCTCGACGTGGACCTCCAGGCCCATCACGGGATCGAAGGTCTCCAGGACCTCGTCGAAGTCCATCAGGTCATACATCGCGGCAGTCATGGTCACACAGTCTAGCGCCCGCTCACCGCACGGTGCGCGCGGCGTCGAGAAGCAGCGCGACCGCGCCGCGCGGGCGTCCGCCCCGGCGCCACACCGCACGGATCGGCCGGGTCATGGCCACCCCGTCGACCCGCACGGCGCGCAGGTCATCCGCCCCGGCCAGGGCGGCGGCCGGCACGATGCCGGGGCCGCCCAGCGCCCGCACGGCCGCGGGCAGCGCGGCCTGCTCGGCCAGCTCCGCGCGCGGCGGCACCAGGGGCCCGAGCCGCGTCTCGGCGACCTCGCGGCTGCCCGAGCCCGTCTCGCGCACGATCAGCGGGGTCGCCCGCACCGTCTCCCGGTCCACCGCTCCCCCGGCCCACGCGTGTCCGGCGGGCACGGCGAGCACGAGCTCGTCGACGGTGACCACGGCGACCGTCAGCTCCCCCGCCGCCGAGGCCGGCACGCTGAGCGACTCGATGAAGCCGAGCGTGGTCTCGCCGCGGGCGACCGCCTCGGCCACCGCGCGCGAGTTGCCGCCGTCGACGCGGAAGCGCAGACCCGGGTGGTCGGCTCCCGCGGCCGCGAGCCAGCGCGGGATGTAGTGGTCGAGCACTGTCTGCGAGGCGGCGACGTGCGCGATGGCGTGGTCGGGGTCGCGCTGGGCCTCGGTGACCTCGGCGAACTCCCGGGCGGTCTCGAGCACCCGGCGGGCCTGCCGGATGATGCCCGCACCCGCCGGGGTGGGGTGCGCGCCGGTGGGCGTGCGGTGGAAGAGGGTCAGCCGGCAGGCGGCCTCGGCGCGGCGCACCCGCTCGGAGACGGCCTGCTGGCTGGTTTCCAGCCGGCGCGCGGCGGCGCCGAAGGAGCCCTCGTCGGCCACGGCGACGAGCACGGCCAGCGAGCGCAGGTCCGGTACGGCGTCAAGCATGGCACGCAGTCTAGCCACAAGATCTGCTTGTGGGTGCCCAAAATTTCATTCGTTCCGTTTCCTGCGCCGCGTGCGGATACTGGTCGGCATGCGACTTCCCGCCGTAGGCCCCGCATGGTTCGGCATGCTCATGGGCACCTCGATCCTCGCGTCCGCGACCTTCGCCCACGGGCTGCCGGCCGTGGCCTGGCCGGTGCTCGCACTCGCCTGGATCGTGGCCGTGGTGCTCCTCGGCGGCTTCGCCTGGCGCCTGGCCCGGCGCCCGCACGAGCTGGCCGAGAACCTCGCCCCGGCCGCACTGTCCTCCTGGGGGATGCTGGGCATGGGGGTCATGGCGCTCGGTCAGGCCACCGGACTGATCGTCGACCGTCCCTGGTCCTGGTGGGTCGATCTCGCCTGCTGGGTCGTGGGCACCGCGGTCGGCTTCGGCTTCCTGGTGCTCATCGCGCTCAACGTCCGGCGTATGCAGCCGCCGGTCTTCGCCCACGGCCTGGTGCCGGTGACCCCGATGGTCTCCGCGGCCGCGGCGGCGGGGCTGGCCGAGCACACCGTCTTCCCCGCCTTCATGGGCACGGTCGCGGTCCTCTGTTTCATCGTGGCCGCGGTCGTGGCACTGCCGCTGTTCGCGGTGGTCTACGCGCGCACGTTGCCGGGCTTTCCGCCGGTGGGCACCTCGTGCACCGCGTTCATCCCGCTGGGCGTGTGCGGGCAGTCCACCTTCGCCGCCCAGCACATCTCGGCCGTCCACGACGCCTGGCACGGCCCGGCGCTCGTGTGGGGCACGGTGATGCTCACCCTCGCCGCCGTTCTGGGGACCTACGCGTACGTGACCGTGGTCCGGGGGCTGCGGCACGGGATGGGCTTCCATCCCAACTGGTGGGGGCTGACCTTCCCGGTGGGCACCTGCGTGATGGGCAGCCACCAGCTCGCCGCGGTCACCGGCGCCGCCGGTTGGGAGGTCTACTCCGTCACCGCCCTGGTGCTGCTAGCCGCCAACTGGCTCTTCGCGGCCGGGGCCACCGGCCGCGCGCTGCGCCCCCTGGGCTGAGGCACTCCCCCGCCCCCGGCGCACGCAGGGCAGGCGCGCGAGGAAAACGCCGCGCCTGAGGCAGGCGCGGCGTCGGAAATCGACGGGTCAGTCGGCGGTGACGGGCGCGGGCTGCGCCGGGGTCTCCGCCGGGGTCCGGTTGGTTGCGTGGCCGTGGTCGACACGGCGGCACAGCGCGGCCAGGAGCGCCCCGGACAGGTTGTGCCAGACGGAGAAGACGGCGGCCGGCAGCGCGGAGAGCGGGCTCATGTACTGCGCGGCCAGGCCCGCGGCCAGACCGGAGTTCTGCATGCCGACCTCGATGGCCAGGGTGCGCCGCGCCTGCTCGGGCTGGCCGGTGAGACGGCCGGTGGCCCAGCCGAGCAGGTAGCCCAGGCCGTTGTGCAGCACGACGGCGACGAGCACGGTCAGCCCGGCGGTGGTGATCGCGTCGCGGGAGCCGGCGACCACGATGGCGACGATGGTCGAGATCGCGGCGACGGAGACCCACGGCATGGCCGGCAGGACGCGCTCGACGAAGCCGCCGGCGAGCTTGCGCACGATCAGGCCGAGCAGGACGGGCACGAGGACGACCTGGACGATGGACCAGGCCATCTTGCCGGCGTCGACCGGCATGTACTGGCCGGCCAGCCACAGGGTCAGCAGCGGGGTGAAGACCGGGGCGAGCAGCGTGGAGACGCTGGTCATGGTCACCGAGAGGGCGACGTCGCCGCGGGAGAGGTAGCTGACGACGTTGGAGGAGGTGCCACCGGGGGCGCATCCGACGAGGATGACGCCGGCGGCGATCTCAGCGGGCAGACCGAGCAGGTGGACGACGACCACGGCGACGGCGGGCATGATGACGAACTGCGCCACCACGCCGATGAGCACCGGGAGGGGGCGGCGGGCGACGAGGATGAAGTCCGCGCCGCGCATGGTCAGCCCCATGCCGAACATGATCACGCCGAGCAGGTAGTTGGTCGCCGGCGCCAGGGTGTGGGCGGCCTCAGGGAAGGCGAAGCCGACCAGACCCCCGATAATGACGAGGACGGGAAAGCCGAGCGCGGCGACGTACGCCGCGCGATCCTCGCTTGGTCTGTTCTGAGTAGCCATGAACCGATGTTAATTCCGCGCCGTGCGTCCCCGAAATTTTCGACCCCGGTGACCTGGGCGGACATTGTTCAACAAGGAATTATCTTCCCTGTTCTAAAACAATTTTGCGCGGCCGGGACGGTGTGGGGTGGGCCACCCCCGCGTGGGGTCGGCCGATGCCCGGGCGGACAGGCGCGCCCCGCGGTGCGCCGCCCTCGGTGCGCCGCCCGCGGGCGGAGCCCGGCGGCCTCAGTTCTTCTCGACGAGGCCCGCGCGCTCCAGGATCCTGCGGTAGGGCGTCACCGAGACCGACTGGCCCTGGCGGTAGCGGCGCCACTGGCGCTTGGCCTCGGCGGCGATCAGGGGGCGGATCTCGCGGTGGAACTCGTCGAGGCGACCGAGCAGGAACGCCCGGTTGGCGCCGAAGGCGAGGTGGTGGGCGCCCTCGTTGAGCGGGTGGCCCAGATGGCCGGGCACCCAACGCACGACGGCCCTGCCGCGGGTGCCCTTGGGCGGGGCGGTCGTCGCCACGGTGTCCGCACTGTCGGCCAGCAGCAGCGGGGCGGGTGCCCCGGAGCGGCGCCGGATGACCGTCAGCGCCCAGCTGAGCGCCTCCTTCTCGGCGCGGTTGCTGGTGCGCGCGTGCGGGAACTGCTTGACCCGGCACCAGCCCTCGGAGTTGACCACGGCGCCGAAGATGGCCTGCGGGCTGCCCTCGTCGAGCAGCGAGGCGTCGACGGCGGCGACCACGCGGCCCTCGTAGCGCTCCTCTAGGCCGGTCACCCCGACGGGGTAGCCCCACTCGTCGTAGGTGACCTTGCCGGCCGCGCCGCGGGGGCGTCGCCCGCCGCTCAGTGCGCTCAGGCCCCGGTCCTGCTCGGGCATGCGGTCGACGGCCAGCTCGAGGGCGCGGGTGGCGGCCAGGCCGCGCTCCAGGGCGCCCGGGGTGGCGATGGTGTAGCCGTAGAGCAGGTTGCCCACGATCTGGTGGACGCGCAGGCCCATGGCCCGTAGCTGGTCGCAGGCGCGGGTCCACTCCGCCAGGATGGAGGTCAGGCTCGCCCAGATCGGCTCGCCGTCGCGGCGGCGCTTGCGGGAGCTGCGCCACTCGTCGATGCGCAGCACGTTGAGCCGGCGCCCGCGGCGGAAGCGGTAGGGCGAGGGGTCGCACACGCGCCGGGTCGACCACCACCACTCCTTCCCGTCGACGAGGGTGACGGCGCTGAAGCGCATCTCGACCTTGCCGCGGCGGTTGCGGCCCACGGCGAAGCCGGCGGAGACGGAGTAGACGGTGCCCTCCGGGGCCTCGGCGGGCCCGCCGGTGAGGGCGACGGGCAGCGCCTCCTCGGGCACGCCGCTGGTGGCCTCGGGGACCGGGGTGCGTCTCTTGACTCCCCCGCGCCCGCGCGAGCCGCCGTGCAGCTCACCGGCCTGGGGCCTGGAGGCGGGTTTCCGGGAGCGCCCGGACTTCCGGCGCCCGGAGTCCCCCGCGCCGTTGCCACGGCGCCCGGACCGTTGCGAATCAGACTTCCGCGAATCAGACTTCCGCGAGGAAGACTTCCGGGAATCCGACTTCTGCGACCCGGACCTCCCGCGGCCCTCGTTCTCCGGGGTCGCCGAAGCCCGGCCACGTCCGCGGCCGCGTCTCCCCCGGCGGCCACGGCCGCGCCTGCGCGAGCGGGCACGCCCGGAGCCGCCACCCGAGGCCCCCTCTCCCGGCGTCTTCGGGTCCTGCTCCGCCGGCCGCTGATCCGGATCAGCCAATCAGCTCAGCCACTCAGCCGAACATCGCCTGGGCGGTGCGGTAGCGCTCCTCGGGCACCTTCTTCAGGTGGCCGACGGCCTCCTCGAGGTCGATCAGCTCGATGTTCTCGCCGTGCAGGGCGACGGTCTTGCCGAACTGCCCGGCCTGGACCGCACGCACCGCGCCGACGCCGTAGCGGGTGGCGAGCACGCGGTCGAAGGCGGTCGGGGTGCCGCCGCGCTGGATGTGGCCCAGCACGGTGGTGCGCACGTCGTGGCCGAGGCGCTTGTGGATCTCGTCGGCGACCTGCTGGCCGATGCCGGTGAAGGTCTTGTGGCCGAACTGGTCGATCTCGCCCTCGCGCAGCTCCATGGTGCCCTCGGCGGGCAGCGCGCCCTCGGCGACGACGATGATGCCGTACTTCTCGCCGAGCTGGAAGCGGCGCTCCATGGCCTTGCACACGTCCGCGATGTCGAAGGGCACCTCGGGGATGATCGTATAGTGCGCGCCGCCGGCCATGCCGGCGTGCAGCGCGATCCAGCCGACGTGGCGGCCCATGACCTCGACGATCATCACGCGGTTGTGCGACTCGGCCGTGGTGTGCAGGCGGTCGACGGCGTCGGTGGCCACGGCCACGGCGGTGTCGAAGCCGAAGGTGAAGTCGGTGCCGTTGACGTCGTTGTCGATCGTCTTCGGCACGCCGACGACGGGGATGCCGTTCTGGGCGAGCCACTGCGCGCCCTTGAGCGTGCCCTCGCCGCCGATCGGGATCAGCGCGTCGATGCCGGCGTCCGCGAGGTTCGCCTTGATCTGGTCGATGCCGGCCTTGAACTTGTCCGGGTGCAGACGGCCGGTGCCCAGGATGGTGCCGCCACGCAGCAGGAGGCGGTCGATGAACTCGTCGTCGTAGAGCTGGACGCGCCGGTCCTCGAGCAGGCCGACCCAGCCGTCCTCGTAGCCGACGACCGTGGACCCGAACTCGGAGTTGGCCGTACGCACGATTCCGCGGATGACGGCGTTGAGTCCGGGGCAGTCACCGCCGGAGGTGAGAGTGGCAATACGCATGGCTCACAGTCTAACGGTTGCCGGGGATGCCCGCCGCCTCGGCGGCCTCGGCCGCGGCGGTGAACTCACGCTTGGAGGCCTGCCACTCGTCCTCGACCATGCCGAGGCGCCAGTAGCCGGAGATGCTCACCTTGTCGCGCGCAACCCCAGCGTCGACGAAGAGGAATCGGCGCAGTTCACGCACCATTTCGGCGACCCCGTGCACGAACCACTCGCAGTCCTCGTCCGCGTCCGCCCCGGCGGCGCGCACGGCCTCGACCAGGCGGGTGCCGGGGGTGGCGTCGCCGCGGTGGACCCAGTGCACGCGCACGGATTCTCTCACCGGCAGGGCAACGTGGGCGTCTTCACCGGAGACCTCCAGGAAGACGTCCGCCACGTCGTCGTCGGAGAGCTTTCCGACGCCCGCGGCCACCGCCGGCAGTGCGGACTCATCGCCGACGAGGACATGGCGCGCCGCGCCGGGGCGCGGCGCCCAGGCCCCTCCGGGGCCTGCGAAGGGGATGACCTCGCCGATCTCGGCGCGCTCGGCCCAGGGCCCGGCCACCCCGTCCGCGCCGTGGACGACGAAGTCGATGTCGAAGGCGCCGTTGTCGGTGTCGATGTTGCGCAGCGTGTAGGTGCGCATGACGGGGTGTTCGGTGCGCGGGCGGGTCTCGCGGACCTCGGCGAGGTCGAAGGGCCAGGCGTAGCCGGCGTCCTCGGGCACGAAGAGCAGCTTGACGTAGTGGTCGGTGAAGGGCAGCTCGGCGCCCCGGATGCCGGGGCAGTCGAAGTTCAGCCGGATCATCTCCGGCGAGAGGCGCTCGCGCCCGGTCACCGTCGCGGGCGTGGCACGCCGGCTCTTCTTTCTCCGGCCGGGACCGCCCGGCTTCCTGGTCTGGTCGCTCCGGGTCTCGCTCACGGGAGCCTCCTTTCGATTGGAAGGCCACCCTACCCTCACAAATCAGAAAGCGCCCATGGGTCGCGACGGGCGAGCACCGGGCCCGCCGGGCGAGCCGGACAAACGCCGGGTACGCGAAAACCCCGGGGTGTGCACCCCGGGGTGTGCACCCCGGGGTCACGCGCGCGGCGTCGGCAATCTCTCTTACTTGCGGCCGGCCTCGAAGGCGGCGCCGACGCGGTAGAGGCGGTCGTCGGCGAAGGCCGGGGCCATCAGCTGCAGGCCGACCGGCAGGCCGGTGTCGGAGGCGCGGTCGCCCGGCAGCGACATGCCCGCCTGGCCGGCGAGGTTCAGCGGCAGGGTGCACAGGTCGAAGGCGTACATCTCCAGCGGGTCCTCGACCTTCTCGCCCAGCTTGAAGGCGGTGGTCGGGGTCGTCGGGGTGGCCAGGACGTCGACCTTCTCGTAGGCGCGGGCGAAGTCCTGGGCGACCAGCGTGCGCACGCGCTGGGCCTGCAGGTAGTAGGCGTCGTAGTAGCCCACCGACAGCGCGTAGGTGCCCAGCATGATGCGGCGCTTGACCTCGGGGCCGAAGCCCTCGGCACGCGAGATGGCCATGACCTCGGCCGCCGAGTGGCGCCCGTCGTCGCCGCCGCGGTGGCCGTAGCGCATGCCGTCGAAGCGCGCCAGGTTCGAGGAGACCTCGCACGGCATGATCAGGTAGTAGGCGTTGAGCGCGTCGGCGAAGCGCGGGCAGTCGACCTCGACGAGCTCGGCGCCCTGGGCCTCGAGCTGCTTGAGTGCGGCGCGGTAGCTCTCGACCACGCCGGGCTGGAAGCCCTCGCCGCCGTTGAGCTGGGCGACGACGCCGACCTTGACACCCTTCAGGTCACCGTTCGCGCCCTGGCGGGCCGCGGCGACCACGCCCGGGACCTCGCGGTCGACGCTGGTGGCGTCCATCGGGTCGTGGCCGGCGATGACCTCGTGCAGCAGCGCGGCGTCGAGCACCGAACGCGCGGCCGGGCCGACCTGGTCCAGCGAGGAGGCGCAGGCGATCAGGCCGTAGCGGGAGACCTGGCCGTAGGTGGGCTTGACGCCCACGGTGTCGGTCAGGGCCGCCGGCTGACGCACCGAGCCGCCGGTGTCCGAGCCGATGCCGATCGGGGCCTCGTTGGCGGCCAGGGCCGCCGCGGTGCCGCCGCCGGAGCCGCCCGGGGTGCGGGCGGTGTCCTGCGGGTTCTTCGTCGGGCCGAAGGCCGAGTTCTCCGTCGACGAGCCCATGGCGAACTCGTCCATGTTGGTCTTGCCCAGGATCGGGATGCCGGCGGCGCGCAGGCGCGCGGTCACGGTGGCGTCGTAGGGGCTCAGGTAGCCGTCGAGCATCTTCGAGCCGGCCGTGGTCGGCGCGTCCGTGGTCACCAGGTTGTCCTTGAGGGCCAGCGGCACGCCGGCCAGCGGGGAGGCCGGCTGCTCGCCGGCGTCCAGGGCCTTGTCCACCGCGTCGGCGGCGGCCAGGGCGGCCTCGGAGCCGACGTGCAGGAAGGCGTGGATGTCCCCGTCGACCTCGGCGATGCGGTCGAGGTGGGCCTGGGTGACCTCACGCGAGGAGACCTCGCGATTGTGGATCTTCTCCGCCAGCTCGGCGGCGGTCATCGCGGTCAGGTTGGTCGCTTCGCTCATCCGACTACTCCTCCCCCAGGATCTGCGGGACGACGAACTGCTCGTCCTCGGCGTTGGGCGCCTGGTCGACGGCCTGCTCGGCCGTCAGCGAGGGCTTGACCTCGTCGGGGCGCATCGCGGTGGTGATCGACTGGGGGTGGCTCATCGGCTCCACGCCCTCGGTGTCGACCTGGCGCACCTTGGAGACGGTCTCGACGATCTGGTCGATCTGGGTGGCGAAGTGCTCGATCTCCTCGTCACTCAGCGCCAGCTGCGAGAGCTTCGCCAGGTGGGCGACCTCCTCGCGGGAAATGTCAGGCACGTGCAATCCCATCCTTCGCTCGACTGACCGGTCACGCCGGTCCCTTTCTGACCCTGGCCATCCTAATGCACCCCGCCGCCCGTGCCGGGACAGGCCGTGGACAATCCCGCCCGGGCGCCGGGCGCTCCGTTATGATCGGGGGCCGAACGATTTCTCTCATCTGTGCGTCCCGGCGCGCCCGCGTCCGGGACAGGCCGAAAGGTCGACCCCATGTCCTACCTGATCCGCGTGCTCCTCCCCGACGAGCCCGGCGCCCTCGGTGAGCTCGCCCGCTCGCTGGGCCGCTCGGGCGCGAACATCAACTCGGTGGACGTCGTCGAGACACTGCCCGACGGCACCGTCATGGACGACATCGTGGTCACGGTCCCGAAGGACGTGATGGCCGACGTCATCGTCTCCGCCGCGCAGGACGCCGAGGGGGTGCTGGTCGACTCGATCCGCCCGTTCGCGGGCCGGGTGGACCGCCGCGGGCAGATCGTGATGCTCTCCGAGGTCGCCGAGCACGCCGACAACCCGCGCCGCGCCCTCGAGGTGCTCGTGGGCGTGCTGCCGCGCTCGATGAGCTCGACCTGGGCGCTGGTGCTGCGCGCGAGCGCGCCGGTGACCCGGGTGGCAGCCTCGCAGGCGGCCCCGGCCGACGACGGCCGGGCGCACGAGTCGATCCCGGTCAACGCGCCGCGCATCCTCAACCCCGACACCGAGGACTGGATCCCGGAGACCTGGTCGCTGCTCGACTCCGTGCTGGCGGCCGCTCCCCTGCCGGGCACCGACTTCGTGGTCGTGGTCGCGCGCACCGCCGGCCCGGACTACCTGGCCGGCGAGGTCAGCCAGCTCGGCCACCTGGCCAAGGTCTGCGGCGCGATCCTCTCGGCCGCCGACTAGGCGGCCCGGCTACTCGCTCTCGGCCCCGGCGTCGTCCGCGGCCTCCCCGGCCCCGGTCACGGCCTCGGCGCCGCCGGCGAGCAGCTTCTCGAAGCCGGCCTCGTCGAGCAGCGGCACGCCCAGTTCGCGCGCCTTGGTCTCCTTCGAGCCCGCACCGGGCCCGGCGACGACGAAGTCGGTCTTCTTCGACACCGAACCGGCGGCCTTGCCACCACGGGCGATGATGGCCTCCTTGGCGGAGTCGCGCGAGTAGTTCTCCAGGGTCCCGGTGACCACCACGGTCAGCCCCTCGAGGGTCTGCTCGGCGGTCTCGCCGGGCTCCTCCTCGACGGTGACCCCGGCCGCGGCCCACGCCTCGACGATGCGGCGGTGCCAGTCGACGGCGAACCAGTCCTTCACGCTCCGGGCGATCACCCCGCCCACGCCGTCGATCTCCGCCAACGTCTCCACCGGGGCGTCGTCAATCGCCTTCAGGGAGTGCAGGCGCGCCGCCAGGGCGCGCGCGGCGGTGGGGCCGACGTGCCGGATGGACAGCGCGACGATGACGCGCCACAGGTCGGTCTCGCGCGCGGAGGCGAGGTTGGCCAGGAGCTTCTCGCCCTGGGCGTTGATCTCGCCGTTCTTCTTCGTGTAGACCTGCGAACGCTTCAGGGCCTCCTCGTCGAGGTCGAAGAGCCCGGACTCGTCGGCGATGACGGCGTTGCGGATCAGGTCCTGGGCGCCGCGCTCGCCGAGCGCCTCGATGTCGAAGGCGCCGCGGCCGGCCAGGTACTCCAGGCGCGCGGAGAGCTGCGCCGGGCAGTGGCGGGTGTTCGGGCAGCGCCAGTCGGCGTCGTCCTCCTTCTGCGGGGCCAGGCGCGTGCCGCAGGCCGGGCACAGCGTGGGGAAGACGAAGGCGCGCTCGGTGCCGTCGCGGCGGTCGGCGACGGGCCCAAGGACCTCGGGGATGACCTCGCCGGCCTTGCGGATGACCACGGTGTCGCCGATGAGCACGCCCTTGCGGCGCACCTCGGTCTGGTTGTGCAGGGTGGCCATCGCGACCGTGGAGCCGGCGACCTTGACCGGCCGCATCACGGCGAAGGGGGTGACGCGTCCGGTGCGGCCCACGCCGACGCGGACGTCGAGCAGCTCGGTGGTGACCTCCTCGGGCGGGTACTTGTAGGCGATCGCCCAGCGCGGCGCGCGGCTGGTCGCGCCGTAGGAGCGCTGCTCGGCCAGGGAGTCGACCTTGACCACCAGGCCGTCCATCTCGTGCAGGGCGTCGTGGCGGTGGTCGGCCCAGTAGGCCACCCGCTCCTGGACCTCCTTCTGCGAGTGCACGGGGCGCGTGTAGGGCGAGACGGGCAGCCCCCAGGCCGCGAGCGCCCGGTAGGCCTCGTGCTGGGACTCGGGCGCGAAGCCCTCGCGCGCGCCGATGCCGTGGCAGATCATGCGCAGGCGGCGCTTGCGCACCTCCTCGGGGTTCTTCTGGCGCAGCGAGCCGGCCGCCGCGTTGCGCGGGTTGGCGAAGGGCTTCTTCTCCAGGGCGACGCGCTCGGCGTTGATCTCGGCGAAGTCCTCGACGGCGATGAAGACCTCGCCGCGGATCTCCACCATGGCCGGCACGGGGAACTCCTCCGTGGCGGCCAGCTCGTGCGGGATGTCCTCGATGACGCGGGCGTTGGCGGTGATCTCCTCGCCGACGCGGCCGTCGCCGCGGGTGGCGGCGCGCTCGAGCACGCCGTCGCGGTAGATCAGGTCGATCGACAGCCCGTCGATCTTCAGCTCGGTCAGGTAGGTCTCCGCCGGGGTGCGGGTGAGCCAGTCGCCGAGCTCCTCGGCGGAGAAGACGTTGTCCAGCGAGTACATCTGCTCGGGGTGCTCGACGTCGGCGAAGGCGCCGTCGGTGGGCGTCGGCGCGCCGACCTGCATGGTCGGGCTGTCCGGCACGGCGAGCTCGGGGTGGGCGGCCTCGAGCTCCTGCAGGCGGCGGAACAGCGCGTCGAAGTCGGCGTCCGGGATCTCCGGCTGCTCGTTGTAGTAGAGCTCGCGGTGCCGGCGCACCTCGTCGGCGAGCCGCTGCCAGGTCGCGCGGATGTCGGTGTCTCTCTCAGTCACGGGCACCGAGTCTAGCCGCGCGGGCGCGCCCCGGCCCGCGCCACCCGGCGCGTGCCCGACGCGTGCCCGGCGCGCGCCCCGCGCCGCGCCGCAGGCTCCGTCGAACCCGCCCGCTAGGGTGGGCGGCATGACGAACTTCGACCCGGCGGCCATGCTCTCCTTCGACCTGGAGACCACCTCGGCCAACCCCCACGAGGCGCGCATCGTCACCTCCGCCATGGTGCGCATCGACTCCTCCGGCGCCCACCCCAGCGAGATCCTCGCCGACCCCGGCGTCGAGATCCCCGAGGGCGCGCAGAAGGTCCACGGCATCACCACCGAGTACGCCCGCGAGCACGGCCGTCCCCACGACGAGGTGCTCGACGAGACCGTGGAGACCATCCAGGCCGGCTGGCGCGACGGGCTGAACCTCATCGTCTACAACGCCACCTACGACCTGACGGTCCTGCGCCACCTGACCAGTGACTTCACGGTCACCGGCACGGTCTACGACCCGTTCGTCATCGACAAGATCAAGGACCGCTACCGCAAGGGCCGTCGTCGGCTCTCCGACCTGTGCGAGCACTACGGGGTGCGCATCGACAACGCCCACGAGGCGACCTCGGACGCGCTGGCCGCCGCGCGCATCGCCTGGAAGCAGGTGCGTATCTGGCCCGACCTGGTCGAGATGGACGCCGAGGAGCTCATGGAGTTCCAGGCCGTGGGCTACCACGAGATCCAGACCGAGTTCCGCAAGTACCTCGAGTCCCGCGGGCGCGACGCCTCCGACGTGACCACCTCCTGGCCCATGCAGGGCTGACGCCCTTTCAATTGCCGACGTCGCGCCGCGCCCCTCGGCGCGTCCCGCCCCGTGGCGCGCCATACCCCCAGGGGGTATAGTCCACAGGCAGAGAAGACAGTCGACCCCGCCCGGAAAGGACCCCACCCATGGCCACCCAGAACTACACCGTCACCGGTATGACCTGCGAGCACTGCGAGAACGCCGTGCGCGAGGAGGTCGGCGAGATCACCGGCGTGACCGCCGTGGACGTCTCGCGCACCGACGGCCACCTGACCGTCACCGCCGACACCGAGGTCGCCGACGCCGACGTGCTCGCCGCCGTCGAGGAGGCCGGCTACACAGCCGAGCGCGCCTGACCCCTCCCCCTCCACCGCCGCCCGCAGCCCGGGCGGCGGTTTTTTCACGCGCTTTTCACGCGCTCCGGTTGTCACAATTCTGTAATTCTGTATTCTTGGAACAGCGAGGCCGCACACCCGGCACCGCCCGAGAACCCGATCGACCCCGGACGACCCGGAAGGAGCCCCGCCATCACCGCCCCGCACCAGAATCTGACCGAACGCCTGGCCGAGCTCGAGGACCGTGTCGCCCGCCTCGAGGCCGCCGGTCCCGCCGGCGCCGAGGCGCACGAGCCCGACCGCGACGCGGACGACCCCGATCTTCTGCCCTGGGCCGTCCGCGGCCTGCGCGAGCACTTGCCGCTGCCGGGCGGCTCCGTGCTCTACGCCGGCGACGTGCGCGTCGGTGGGGCCTCCTACAGCTACCAGTGGGAGCGCGAGACCGCCTATCTCACCGAGGGCGACTGGGACGACGCCGCCGAGCGCCTGGCAGCCGTGGCCCACCCGGTGCGCACCCGCATCCTGCGCCGCCTGCTCGAGGCGCCGGCGACGGCCGCCGAGCTCGTCGAGGAGGGCGCCGTCTCCTCCACCGGAGCCGCCTACCACCACCTCGGCGCGCTGCACGCCGCCGGCTGGACCGGCAAGTCCCCCGCCGGCGCCCACCACGTGCGCCCCGCGCGCGTGGTCGCGCTCCTGACCCTCATCCTGGCCACCGACGAATAGGAGAAGAGAACATGTCCGAGAACGAGAACAAGCCCCGGAAGAAGACCGGCTCCTTCGCCCCCTACTTCGGCCTCCTGGCCTTCCTGGCCACCTTCATCATCTTCACGGTCACCGACATGTACGACAGCTGGGTCGTCGCCCTGCTCTTCGCCCTCTCGATCGGCATCGCAGGCTGGCTCGGCACCAGCGGCTTCGAGAAGGCCGCCCACGGCTTCGAGGAGGACGCCCGCAGAAAGGACGCGAGAGACGACCCCGCCTGACCCGCACCTGGCACAATGTCCCGGGTGAGCCCCACCCACCACGACGTCGTCCGCGACGAGGACCTGCCCCTGCCGCTCGAGCGCTGCTGGCCGGCGCTGGTGGTCCTCTGCGTCGGCTTCTTCATGATGCTTCTGGACCAGACCATCGTCGCGGTGGCCACCCCGCACATCCAGGCGGAGATGTCCGCCAGCTACAACCAGGTCATCTGGGTCACCTCCGTCTACTTGCTCTGCTTCGCCGTGCCGCTGCTGTTCACCGGGCGCCTCGGCGACCGCTTCGGCCCGCGCACGATGTACTGCGCGGGCATGTGCCTGTTCACCGTCAGCTCCCTGGCCTGCGGGCTGGCCCCGGGCATGACCGCGCTGATCGTCGCGCGCGGGGTGCAGGGCCTGTCCGCGGCGATGCTGAGCCCCCAGACGATGAGCGTGATCAACCGCATCTTCCCGCGCTCGCACCTGGGCACCGCGCTCGGCGTCTGGGGCGCGACCGCGGGGCTGGCGGGCATGGCCGGGCCGATCTTCGGCGGGATCATCACCCAGCTGTGGGGCTGGCAGTGGGTCTTCTTCATCAACGTGCCCATCGGCGTGGCCGTCGTGGCCTTCGCGTGGCGGGTGGTGCCCGAGTTCCCGCGCCTGGAGCGCCGCCTCGACGCGACCTCGGTGCTGCTCTCCCTGGTGGCGGTCTTCCTGCTCGTCTTCGGCCTTCAGCAGGGCCAGGGCGCCGGCTGGGCTCCCTGGATCTTCGCCGTCGTCGCCGCGGGCCTCGTCGTCGGCGCGGTCTTTTTCGCCCAGCAGCGCCGCGCCGAGCGCCGCGGCCTCGAGCCGCTGGTGCCGCTGCGGGTGTTCAGAAACCGCAACTTCTCCGGCGGCAACGCGAGCATCTTCATGATGGGCATGACCGTCGCGGGCATCCCGCTGCCGCTGATGCTCTACTTCCAGCAGGTCCACCACCTCTCCCCGCTGACGTCCGGGCTGATGATGATCTGCCAGGCCGGCGTCTCGGCCGCCCTCTCCCCCGTCGTCGGCCGCCTGGTCGACCGCCACAACCCGGCCCGGCTGTGCGCGGCCGGCTTCGCCGTGCTGTCGGCCGGCATCACCCTGCTGTGCGCCGCGATGTCCGCCTCCGGATCGCTGATCCTCATCGGCCTGGCGCTGGTCGGGATCGGGGTGGGCAACGCCTTCGTCTGGGCGCCGAACTCGCGCATCACCATGGGTGACCTGCCGCCCGACCTGCTCGGCGCCGGCTCCGGGGTCTACAACACCACCCGCCAGCTCGGCGCGGTGCTCGGCACCGCCGCCATCGGCGCGGTGCTCCAGATCGGCCTGGCCGCCGAGGCCGCCGCGGGCGCCGCCGAGCCCTCCGGTGTCCCCTTCGGCGTCGCGCTCAGCCTGGCGGCGGTGGCCACCGCGGCGGCCGCGGTGATCTCGCTCACCGCCCGCGACCCGCACGAGCTCGACCGCGACTAGGCGCAGCCGTCTAGTTCAGCGACTTCGCCGCCGAGGCCGCCCGCGCATAGGCCGCCCGCGCCGCGGCCGGGTCCTCCGCGGGGGCTGCGACCACGTCGACCAGCCCGGCGGACTCCCGCAGCCCGAGCCGGGACAGGAGATTGACGACGTCGCGCGCCGACGCCCCGCGCACACCCGTGCGCGAGCCCGCGTCCAGGCGCGCGCCCAGTGCGTCGAGCCCGGCGGGGCTAAGGCCCCGCGGGTCGAGCAGCAGCGTGCCGGAAAAGCCCCAGGCCGCCGAGTCGTCGCCGGCGGCGCCCAAGTCCTGCCCGGTCGCGTTGAGCAGCATCTCGCGCGGGTGGTCCTCGTCCGCCGTCGCCCGCGCGGCGTCGGCGACCGTGGCCAGCCCGGCGCGGGCGATCTCGGCGGGCACCGCGCGGATCTCGTCGAAGCGGTGGGTGCCGGGCACCCGACCGGCCACGACGTCGGAGAGCCACGGCTCGTCGAGCTGGACCGCGACGTCCGCGGCCGCCAGCCCGAAGCGGGCGACGAGGTCGGCGGCGTGCGCGGCGGCCGCCCCGGCCAGCGCCTCGGTCAGGTCGCGCACGGCCCCGCGGTCGGTCAGCGCGCGGTGGCCGTTGGGCAGTTCCAGCTCGCAGGCCAGCGACCAGGGCCCCAGCAGCTGGGTCTTCAGCCACGGCACCCCGGCCCAGTTCTCCTCGAGCCAGTCGAGGTCGCGGGCCACCCGGTCGCGGGCGTCCCAGCTCGCGCGCTGCGGTCGCGCGGAGAGCACCCAGCCGCGCGGGCCCAGGTCCGCATGCACGCCGTCGAGGAGCGCGACGGTGCGCACCGCGGCGTCGTCAAGCACCCCGCGCTGCGGCAACTGTGGCACGTGCCAGCGCCCGCCGGCGGCGATCACACCGGTCGCGTCGTCGAGGCGCTCGCCCGGCAGGGCCCCGAGGCCGAGCGCGCGGCTTGCCGCGGTCATCGCGCCGCCACGATCGTGCCGGAGCCGAGCACCGCGTCGCGCGCGTAGAGCACGGCGGCCTGGCCGGGCGCGACCCCGGAGAGCGGCTCGGCGAGTGTGAGGCGCATGCGGTCGCCGTCGATCGCGGCGTGGCAGGCGACGATGCCGCCGTGGGCGCGCACCTGCACCTCACAGTCGAGCGAGCCGCGGAAGTCCTCGTGCAGGCTCTTCAGCCGGTCGGCCTCGATCTCGGTGACCTGCAGGGCCTCGCGGGGGCCGACGGTGACGGTGCCGGTGGCCGCGTCGATGCCCGTGACGTAGCGCGGGCGGCCGTCGGCGGCCGGGGACTTGATGTCCAGGCCCTTGCGCTGGCCGATGGTGAAGCCGTAGGCGCCGTCGTGCTCGCGCAGCTTCGTGCCCTCCTGGTCGACGATCATGCCGGGGCGCATGCCGATGTGGCGGCCGAGGAAGGCCTTGGTGTCGCCGTCCGGGATGAAGCAGATGTCGTAGCTGTCCGGCTTCTTGGCCACGGAGAAGCCGCGCGCGGCGGCCTCGGCGCGGATCTCGGGCTTGGGGGTGTCGCCGACCGGGAAGTAGCAGTGGGCCAGCTCCTCGGCGGAGAGCACGCCGAGCACGTAGGACTGGTCCTTCTTGTCGTCGGTGGAGCGCAGCAGGTGGCCGTCGGCGTCGATGCGGGCGTAGTGGCCGGTGGCCACGGCGTCGAAGCCGAGGGCGAGGGCGCGCTCGAGCAGGGCGGCGAACTTGATCTTCTCGTTGCAGCGCAGGCAGGGGTTGGGTGTCTCGCCGCGGGCGTAGGAGTCGACGAAGTCGTCGATGACGTCGGCCTGGAAGCGGTCCGAGAAGTCCCAGATGTAGAAGGGGATGCCGATCTTGTCGCAGACCCGGCGCGCGTCGGCGGAGTCCTCCAGCGAGCAGCACCCGCGCGAGGACTCGCGCACGGACTGCGGGTCGCGGGACAGGGCGAGGTGGACGCCGACGACCTCGTGGCCGGCGTCCTTGGCGCGGGCGGCGGCGACCGCCGAGTCGACCCCGCCGCTCATCGCGGCGATGACCTTCATGTGCTCTCCTCTCCCCTTTCCACCGCGGGCCGTCTCCGGGCCCGCGTGACCCGCCGAGTCTATCGCCGTCCACGGCGGGCGGCCAAGGTGGTCGTGGATCTGCCGGCTCTACCCCGGCGCGCCCGATCTACCGGATCTACCGCGCACCGGAAGTTCTACCGGATCTACCCCGGCGTGCCAGATCTATCAGATCTACAAGATCTACAAGGCCGCGCGAGATCTATAAGATCTATCCCGGAGGCCGGATTCCACCGGATCCGACCGCACCACGACCACACCACGTCCGTCCGCACCACGTCCGTTCGCACCACGTCCGTTCGCGGCGCCCGCCGCACTCCCCGGGACGACGTCAGACGACACCAGCCGACGACAATCACGACAGCCGACGGCAAGGAGCTCTGAGCGGCATGCCCACCCCGCAACCCAACCCGTTCCGCCCCTCCTTCGGGGTCTCTCCGCTGGTGCTGGCCGGGCGGGGCGACCTGCTCTCCGGGTTCCCGCTGGCGCTCCTCGAGGGCCCCGGCAGCCCGCTGCGCACGATGCTGGTCTCCGGCCCGCGCGGCTCCGGCAAGACCGTGCTGCTCAACGAGCTCGAGGAGGCCGCCCGCACGCAGGGCTGGATCGTGCTGCGCGCCTACCCGGGGGCGGACATGCTCACCGACCTGACGGCCACGGAGATCCCCCGGGCGCTGGCCGCCCTCGACGAGGACCGCCCGGCGCGCCGCATCACCGGCGCCTCGATCGCCGGGCTCGGCTCGGTGCGCACGGAGACCACCGAGCCGGAGCACCGCCCGGCCGCCACGCTGATCTCCGTGCTGCGCACGCTCGCCGAGCGGCTGCGCACCCACGGCACCGGCATCGTCATCAGCGTCGACGAGGTCCAGTCCGCCGACCCCGAGCACCTGCGCGCGGTGGCCACGGCGGTGCAGGACCTGGTGCGCGACAGCCACGACGTCGCCTTCCTCGCCGCCGGGCTGCCCGCGGGCATCACCGCGCTGCTGCAGCACCCGGGCACGACCTTCCTGCGCCGCGCCGAGCTGGTCACCCTCGGCCCCGTCACCGCCGAGGAGTCGGCGGCCGCCGTCGCCGAGACCGTCGCGGCCGGCGGACGGGAGATCACGTCCGAGGCCGTCGAGCTCATCGCCGCACGCGCCCACGGCTACCCCTACCTGATCCAGCTGCTCGGCTCCCTGGCCTGGGCGCAGGCCAGCCTCGAGGAGTCCGCGGAGATCACCGCCGGGACCGTGGAGGCGATCCTGCCGCACGCCGTCTCCCGGATGGGCCGGCAGGTCCACGCGCCCTCGCTGCACGGCATGCCGGACTCCCAGCTGGCCTTCCTCGTCGCGATGGCCCGGGTGGCCGACGCGGACGGCCGGGCCGCCACCGGGGACATCGCCGCGGAGCTCGGGGTCGCCCCCAACGGCATCTCGACGCGGCGCCGCGCGCTCATCGACGCCGACCTGGTCACCCCGGCCGACTACGGTTTCCTCCGTTTCACCCTGCCCTATCTGCGCGAGCACCTGCTCGACACCCACGCCTGACCGATCTGGAGCATTCACCTTGTCCCGCCACGAGATCCCCGAGTACGAGGTCGACACCGGCACCGCCCGCCTGGTGCCCGACGACCAGCTCGACGACGCCTTCACCCTCTACCTCAACGGGGTGCCCTCCAGCCACGTCGCCGTCGGCCGCCCGCTGCACCTCGACTTCGAGTACATGCGTTGGATCGCCGCGGTGGTCCAGCGCTTCGTCGACGCCCACCTGGACGCGAACAAGCTGCGCGTGACCCACCTGGGCGGGGCCGGCTGCTCACTGCCTCGTTTCCTGGCGGCGGTCTACCCGCGCTCGCGGCACACCGTCGTCGAGATCGACGCCGCCCTGGCGAAGCTGGTACGCGAGGTCTTCGACATCCCGCGCTCGCCGACGGTCAAGATCCGCGTCGGCGAGGCCCGCGAGGTCGTCGACTCCCTGCGCCCGGCGACCCGCGACGTCATCGTGCGCGACGTCTTCGCCGACGCGGTCACGCCCGAGCCGCTGACCACCACCGGGTTCTTCGCCGCCTGCGCGCGCACCCTGGTGCCCGGCGGGTTGTACGTGGCCAACTGCGGCGACCACTCGGACCTGACCGGTGCGCGCGCCGAGCTGGCCGGCATGGCCGAGGTCTTCGACCACCTCGCCGTCGTCGCCGATCCCCCGATGCTCAAGGGGCGGCGCTACGGCAACATCGTGCTCGTCGGCTCCGACACCCCGCTGCCGGCCGACCGCGACCCGGATCTCACCCGCGAGCTGCTCGGCGGCGCCGTCCCCGCCCAGTACCACGCCGGGGCGTGGGTGGAGCGCTTCCGCTCCGGCGGCCGGGCGCGCCACGACGCGCCTGCGGCGCGCGATTAACGACGTCCCGCCCCGGCCCACTGCCGTACCGCACCCACGGCGTCGCGCACCCTCAGCCCCGGCAGGTAGCACGAGCAGACGGCCAGGCCCACGGCCGGCAGGCGCACCTCGTCGGCGTAGAGCAGGTACCAGCGGCGGTGCTCGGGGTGGAACTTGGCCTTGGAGGCCGCCAGCGAGCGGAAGCCGTAGAGCGGCTCGATGAGCCCGCCGACCTGGTTGAGCGCCTTGTCGAGCATGCCGTCGGCCGCGCTGTCGGTGGCCAGCGGGGCGCCGGAGAGCGAGATCCAGTCCATCTCCTCGGCCGCCGCGCCCAGCAGCGCCTCGGAGAGCAGGAACTCGATGACCGGGCGGAAGCCCTCCGAGTCGCGGCGCATCATGTCCAGGGTCAGCCCGATCACGCGCCCCTCGACGCGCACGGGCAGCCAGGAGGTCACCCCCTGCACGCGGCCGGAGGCGTCGAGGGCGACCAGGATGCGGGTGTCCGGGTCCGCGAGCTCGGCCACGCCGCCGAGGGTGAAGCCCATCTCGGGCAGCGCCTTGGTGGCGGCCCACTGCTCGGAGAGCGCCTCGATCTGCTCGCGCAGCACCACCCCGGCCTCGGCCCAGGTGGTCCACTTCGCGGTCACGCCCTCCTTCTTCGCGTGGTTGCGCGCGGTGCGGATGTTCTGGAAGCGCTTGCCGCGGAACCCGGCGTCCGAGGTCAAAAGGATCGACTCGTCGGCGACGTGCAGGCGCTTGTAGCCGGCGGGTTCCCGGCCCGCGGCGAAGTCCTCGCCCACCGAGTACCAGACGGGCGTCCAGCCCTGGTCGCCGGCGAACTCCTCGAAGCCGGCGGCGACCGTGTCCGCGGCACCGGTCCGCCCGGCGGCGAAGACGGGCTCGCCGACGGTGACGGCCACCCCGTGGGAGACCCGGTAGGCGACGAAGGCGGATCCGTCGGGGGCGAACCAGTAGCGGTTGCCGTCCCAGACGGTCATCTGCTGCAGGTGGTCGCCGGTGCCCTCCCGCAGGATGGCCAGGGCACGGTCACGGTCGCCGGCCCGGGAGATCTCGGGGACGCTGACCAGCGCGGCGTAGGCGGCCAGGCTCACGCACACCCAGAACAGCCCGGTGGAATCGACGACGAAGGCGACCACGGCGGCCACGGCCACCACGGCCAGGAGCTGGACGAGCCTGCGCCCGCGCACGGCCACGGTGAAGGCCCTGCGCGTGACCAGCAGCACGACGATCGCGGTCAGCCAGGGCGCGAGGATCAGCACGATGTTGATCCACCAGCCCGCACCCCAGTCCAGGTCGCCGAGCAGCACGGTCACGCGCAGCAGCACCAGCGCCGCGGTCACCGCGTTGGTCGCCAGGGCCATCCACCAGGCCATCCGGCGCCCGCGCACCACGCCGAGGGCGATCACGGCGCTGACCAGAAGCCAGGCGGCGTGCCAGGCGACCTCGCCCCAGGCGAAGAAGCCGGCCTCGACCAGGGGTCCGCCGGCGTGCGGGTTGAGCCGGGTGACCAGCGGGCCCAGCGCGACGCACAGGAGGACGGTGGCCACCAGCACGCGCGTCTCGTGCACGGACAGCCCGCGCGGGTCGCGCACGCCGCCCTGGCAGCGCAGCACCAGTGCCAGGACCACGGCGGTGAGCCCCACGACGTCGGAAAGCGTGCCGGCGTAGAGCACCGTCGTCAGCGACAGCGCGACCGCGGCCGTGGTCAGGCGGCGGCGCCACAGCAGCGGGAGCCGCGCCGCGCCGAGCACGCCGACGCCGAGGATCCAGCCCAGCGGGGAGAGCAGCGCACCGGAGTCGAGGTCCGCACCCCAGCGGTTGAGGTCGGTCTCCTCGACGGCGCGGGCGGCCATCAGCCCGACCGGCGTGGCCACCAGCTGCATGCCGGCCACGGCCAGGGGGAAGACGCGCCGGCCCAGGGCGAGCTCGGCGGGCACTGCGAGTCCGAGCACCAGCAGGGTGCACATCGCGGTGCCGATCGCGCTCGCCGAGGTCACTCCGCTGGTCACGACGTGCCAGTCGGCGAGCTCATAAGGGGCGCGCACGGCCAGCAGGTCGGGGTCGAGGAGCTGGGCCAGCCACATCACGGCGATGAGCGCGAGGCTCACCGGCGCGCGACCTGCCACGGTCCGCAGCATCGTCGCCACGGTCTTCGTCATCGTCTTCATCCCGCTCATTCCAGTCCCCCTCGCTGTGCCACGAAGTCGAAGTTGCCGCGCAGCGCGGCGCGCCAGACGCCGAAGTCGTGCCCGCCGGGGACCTCGGTGTACCCGACGTCCATGCCGGCCTGCTCCGCCGCCCGGCTCAGGTCCTTCAGCGCGGCGGTCGCCTCGTGGTCCGAGGAGCCTGCGACGAAACGCCCGGCGATGCCGTCGTAGCGTTTCGCCTTGAGCAGGTCGGCGGGGTTCTCGGCGCGGAAGGCGGCCTCGTCGCCGCCGAAGAGCTCCGCGACGGTGCGGGCGTGGTCACCCAACGAGGGCTCGGCCTGCCCGGAGAAGTCCAGGAAGCTGCCGAAGGCGTCCGGGGAGTTGGTGACCACCTGCAGCGCGCAGGTGCCGCCGTAGCTCAGGCCTCCGATCGTCCAGTGCGAGCGGTCCGGGTCCACGCGGAAGCGCCGGGCGATGAGATCCGGCGCGGTGTCGGTGACGTACTCGCGCGAGGCGCCCGTGCAGCCCGGGTTGCCGGTCAGCGAGCCGGTGCCGTCGACGCTGACGACGATCGGGCTCACCCCGTCGTGGGCGGCCTGCCAGGCGTCGGCGGTCTCGCCGGCGGTCCCGGAGTCGAACCACTGCTCGGGCGAGCCGGGGTTGCCGGCCATGAGCATGAGCACCGGCAGGCGGTGCTGGGGGCTGTGCCAGTAGGCCGGTGGCACGTAGGCCAGGGCCTGGCGCGCGGTGAAGTCGGTGCCCGAGGGCAGGTCGACGTGGACGAGCGCGCCGATGTCGCGGCCGTCCTCCTGCGGCGGCTGGGTGGTGGCCTTGAACTCCGCCCAGTCCATCTCCTTCGCCGCCGGCACCGGGTGCAGCGAGCGCAGCGTCGGGTACTGCTGGAAGACCACGTTCGTCGCCCCGAGCGCGCCGAGGACGAGGACCACCACGGCCACGGTGGCCGGGAGGCGGCGCCCGGCGGCCAGCGCGAGCGCGGTCAGGCCGAGGAGCACCAGGCCCCACACGGCGTAGACGATCCACGAGGTCGGCTCCCCGAAGGGCTTCCAGACGACCTCGAGGACCAGCCAGACCAGGACGGTCACCCCGGCGGCGGAGCCGAGGGCGAGTGCGAGGCGGCGGCCGCGGCGCGGGCCGTGACCCTGCCGTCCGCGGCGTGCGCGCGCGGTGGCCAGCGCGACCAGCGCCAGGAGCACCCCGAGTGCCAGGCAGATGCAGACGACGACCTCGGCTGCCCCGCCCAGCAGGGGCCAGTTGAGGATCTTCTCCGTGTTCACCCGCTAAGGTGTACGCGCCCATTCCGGGGGAATCGCGCGGGTAGCCCGCGAGTCGGCCACGGGATTGCCGGGGGTTGGCTGTGACCCGGCTGCGGAACCGGCCGCGGACCGGGCCGGTGGCCTGCTAGGCCATGCCCGCCGCGCGGGCGCGGGTGACCACGTCGGGCAGCACCGCGAGCACGCGGTCGACGTCGGCGTCGGTCGAGGTGTGTCCCAGACTGAAGCGCAGGGTGCCCCGCGCGGTGGCCTCCGGCACGCCCGCGGCCAGCAGCACGCGGCTGGCCCGGTTGACCCCGCTCGAGCACGCGGAGCCGGTCGCCGCGGCGACGCCCGCGGCGTCGAGCAGCATGATCAGGCTGTCGCCCTCCGCGCCCGGGAAGGACACCGACAGGTGGCCGGGCAGCGCGGGCTCGGTGGTGTTGACGCGCACGTCGTCGACACGCGCGAGGATGCCCTCGCGCAGCCGGTCGCGCAGCGCGGCCACGCGGGCGTTCTCCGCCTCGCGCTCGGCGAGCGCCTCGGTGAGCGCGGCGGCGAAGGCCGCGGCACCGGCGACGTCGTTGGTGCCGGGGCGCAGGCCGCGCTCCTGGCCGCCGCCGAAGACGACGGCCTCGGGCGCCGGGGAGCGCCGCGCCAGCAGCACGCCCACGCCGCGGGGCCCGCCGAACTTGTGGCCGCTGGCCGCCAGCGTCGTCGCACCCATGGCGTGGAAGTCCACGGCGACCTTGCCCACGGCCTGCACGGCGTCGATGTGCACCGGGGTGCCGGCCACGTCGGCGGCGGCGATGACCTTGTCCACCGGCTGGATCGCGCCGGTCTCGTTGTTGGCGAGCATGCACGCGGCCACCGCGGCCGGCTCCGCAAGCGCGGTGAGGTCACTGACGCGGCCGCCCTCGTCGACGGGCAGGTCGACGACCTCGGCGCCGAGGTGGCGCACGGTCTGGAAGACCGCCGAGTGCTCCAGCTGGCTGGCCACCACGCGCGCCGGGCGGCCGGCGGCCACCCCGGCGCGGTAGAGGCCCTGCACGGCGATGTTGTCGGCCTCGGAGCCGGCGCCGGTGAAGATCACCTCGACCGGGTCGGCGCCGAGCGCGGCGGCGACGGCCTCGCGGGCCTCGTCGAGCGCGTGGCGGGCGGCCCGGCCGGCGGCGTACTGGCCGCCGGGGTTGAGGTCGCGCGCGTGACGCACCCACGCGTCGACGGCGCACTGGCGCATCGGCGTCGTGGCGGCGTGGTCCAGGTAGTGCTCCCCCGCCCCCGCGGCCGTCACTTGCGCGCCTCCAGCTCGTCGATCAGCTCGGGCACGACCTCGAAGAGGTCGCCGACCACGCCCAGGTCCGCGACCTGGAAGATCGGGGCGTCCTCGTCGGTGTTGACCGCGACGATCTTGCCGGCGGTCTGCATGCCGGACAGGTGCTGGATGGCACCCGAGATGCCCAGGCCGATGTAGAGGTCCGGCGAGACGTTGACACCGGTCTGGCCGATCTGGAACTGGGCGTCGTAGTAGCCCAGGTCGACGGCGTCACGGGTGGCACCCACGGCGCCGCCCAGGGCGTCGGCGAGCCGCTCGACGACGTCGTGGAAGGCCTCCTCGGAGCCCACGCCGCGCCCGCCGGCGACGACGACCTTGGCCTGCGTCAGCTCGGGGCGGGTGCCGCGGGTGGCCGGGGTGAAGGAGGTGACGGTGACGTCCTTGGCGCCGGCGGCCGGCAGCGGCAGGTTCTGGAGGGTGCCCGCCGCCTGCTGCGGCAGGGCGTCGACGACGCCGGGGCGCAGCGCGTAGATGGGGCTGGTGCCGCCGACGACGGCGGAGACCTGCACCTGGTCGCCGAAGATGGAGTGGTTGGCCGAGCCGTCGGCGTTGACGCCGGTGACGTCGGTGAGCACGCCGGAGGCCAGGCGGGCGGCCAGGCGGCCGGCGATCTCGTTGCCGGTGGGGCCGGCGGCCACCAGGATCGGGGCCGGGTTCTGCGCGGCCAGGATGGACACGGCGTCGACCTCGGGCAGGATCAGGCGGGCGTCGTGGTCGGCGGACTCGGCGGCCACGACGGTGGCCGCGCCCAGCTCGCCGAGCCGTCCGCCCAGCGGGGCCGCGGTGCCCGGGGCGCCGACGACGACGGCGGTGACGTCGCCGAAGACGCGGGCGGCGGTGATCAGTTCGCCGGTGACGGCGTCGAGCTCGCCGCCGGAGTGCTCGACCAGTACGTATGCGTTGGACATGTGGTGTGCTCTCCTTACAGCAGGTTCTCGTCGTCGAGGAAGGCCAGGACCTTCGCGGCCGACTCGGGGCCGCGGACGGTCTCGCCGGCGGTGCGCGCGGCGCGCTCGTTGGCGCCCGTGACGCGGGTCGCCGCGTGCTCGAGGCCGACCTGCTCCGGGGTCACGCCGATCGCGGCGAGGTCCCAGGTGGTGATCTCGTGCTTCTTGGCGGCCATCAGCCCCTTGAACTTGGGGAAGCGCGGCTTGTCGGCCTTGTCGGTGACCGAGACGACCGCCGGCAGCGGCGCGGAGAGCTCCCAGTGCCCGTGGGCGTCCTCGCGGGTGCCGGTGATCGTGTCGCCCTCGAGCGCGACGGCGCGCAGCTCGGTGAGCGCCGGGCACTGGCGGTACTCGGCGACGATGCCTGGCAGGGCGCCCACGGCGCCGTCCGAGGAGGCGCCGCCGGCAACGATGAGGCGGACGTCGTCGAGCTTGGCGACGGCCGCGGCGACCGTCCAGGCGGTGCCCAGGACGTCGGAGCCGGCGAGGGCGTCGTCCAGGACGTGCACGGCGTCGTCGGCGCCCATGGCGATGGCGCGGCGCAGCGCCTCGTCGGCGCCGGCCGGGCCGACGGTCAGGGCGATGACCCGCCAGCCGGCGTCGGGGTCGGACTCACGCAGCCGCAGCGCGGCCTCCACGGAGTACTCGTTGACCTCGTCGAGGACCTCGTCTACGGCGTCGCGGTCGAGGGTGTGGTCGTCGCTGAGCTTCTTGGTCGACCAGGTGTCCGGCACGTTCTTGACCAGAGCCACGATCGTGGGCATGAGGCTCCTTCACTGTGTAGGTACTTGTGTTTGCTCGAATTACGGCGGACAGTGTACCCGGCCCGCGCAGACGTGGGCCCGGGCCGAGTCGCCGACGCGGGCGATGACCACCGCCATGGGCCTGGTGCCGCGCAGCCTGAGCTTCTTGCGCAGCCGGTCCGGGTCGACGTCCACCCCGCGGACCAGGATCTCCACGGAACCGGCGTCGTGCGCGGCCAGCGTGGCGCGCAGCTTCTTCAGCGGCACCGCCTCGATGAATTCAAACCCGCTCGACCCGGCCGGGATCCGCTCGCCGGTCAGGAACGCGATGTGGCTGTCGAGCATCCACAGCCCCTCGCGGTGCGCCCAGTGCGCGACCAGCCCGGCGCGCACGACGGCCCCGTCGGGCTCGAGGATGTAGCGCCCGGGTTCGCCGACGCCGACCTCGTCGTCCGCGTCCGAGTCGATGCGGTCGACGGCCGTGACGGTCCCGTCCGCGGCGGTCTTGACCGCCACGGCGCGCCGGCCCCGGCCGAAGCCCGGGGTGTACAGGCAGGCCTCCTTGACCGCGCCGTCGACGCTGACGACGGTGACCAGCCCGTCCCAGTCGGAGTAGTCGATGCCCGGCGCGCACTTGACGGCCAGCTCCCGGCCGCGGTGGGCGGCGAGCAGGTCCGGCAGCGGCGGGATGAGGCGGGCGGGGTCGGTGATGCGCCGTCCCCCGGCGCGCCGGGCGGGGTCGGCGACGACGACGCCCCCGGTGTGCGGCGGGTGCAGGGCGTCGGCGCGCAGGAAGGAGCCCCCGGGAACGTTGTGCCGGGCGAGCAGGAGGCGCACGTGGTCGAGGTCGGAGCCGACGTAGCGCATGCCGGCGGCGGTCACGGCCCGGCCCTCCCCGCCGATCGAGCAGGTGACGTCGAAGACGGTCTGCGCGCCGGCCCCGGCGATGATCCGGGCGCGCTCGGCGGCGACGGCGGGGTGGGTGGCCTGCTGGCGCGACTCGTCGTCGGTGAGCCAGCCGGGCAGGCGCCGCCGGCACTGGGCCAGTTCCGTGGCCGCGCGGCCGAACTCGCCGAAGCGGGCGCGCAGCACCTCGGTGTCCTTCAGTACGGTGCGCCGGCTCAGGTCGAGTCCGGCGGCGGCGTCGTCGACCTCGGCGAAGCGTTCGGTGATGAAGCGCGCCTCGGCGCGCGAGTAGGCCATCGGTGATTCCTCAGATGCGGTCGGGGCGGTCGATGGTGAAGAACTCCCGGTAGCGCGGGTCGTCGACGGGGTCGCCGACGACCGGGGTCATGTCCGAGTGCTCGGCCTCGGCGAGCGCCTCGGCGACGGTGCGGCAGTCCGCGAGGCGCTTGAGCTGCGCCCAGGTCGGGATGACCAGGCGGACCAGGCCGGTGCGCCAGCCGTCGATGAGCAGCGAGGGCGGGAACCAGCCGGCGGAGTCGGTCTCCGAGGACCGCCCGTCGGGTTCCTGGCCGACCGGGTGCACGGCCAGGAACGAGGTGTTGTCGAAGGTGTTGCCGCGCTCGGAGGTGCCCACCCAGCGCGCCCAGGGGCGCAGCATGTCGGAGTGCACGCGCAGCTTGCCGCGGTGGAGCACCTGCGTCAGGGAGAGCCGGTGGGACTCGAGCGCCAGCCGGTCGGCGTGGAAGGGCGTCGCGTCGGCCACCGTGGTGCGGTTGCGGTGGACGGCGAGCAGGGTGCCGGTCTCCTCGAAGAGCTCGCGCACGGCGGCGAAGACGAGGGCGCGGGCCTGCTGGGTGGGCACGCCGAGCACGTCGGCGGTGTCCTCGAGCGGGCGGCCGGACCACAGGTCCTCGACGCCGTCCTCGTTCTCGTCGACGAGCGCGAAGTCGCGCCGGTCCACCCCGCCGCCCGGGAAGACGGTCATGCCCGGGTAGTTGGGCATGGTGGACACGCGCTCCTGGACCCACACCTCGAGTCCCTGCCGGCCGTCGCGCACGAGCAGCACGGTGGCCGCCAGGCGCGAGCCGCCGACGCCGGAGTTCTGCGGCATCTCCCCCGCCTCCGCCTAGCGGTCCGCCCGCGAGCGGTGGGCCCCGCCCGTGCGCACCCGGCGCGCGAAGTACCGCTCGCCGACGCGGTCGAGCTGGATCGGCTGGTGGAAGGCCTTGGAGAGGTTCTCGCTGGTCATCACGTCGTCGAAGAGGCCCTGGGCGACGACCTCGCCCTCGTCGAGGAGCAGGGCGTGGGTGAAGCCCTGGGGGATCTCCTCGACGTGGTGGGTGATCATCACGGTCGCCGGGGCGTCCGGGTCCATGGCCAGCTGGGCGAGGTAGGCGACGAGGTCCTCGCGCCCGCCGAGGTCCATGCCCGCGGTCGGCTCGTCGAGGATGAGCAGCTCGGGGTCGATCATCAGGGCGCGGGCGACCATGACGCGCTTGCGCTCGCCCTCGGAGAGCGTGCCCCAGGAGCGGTCGCGCAGGTGCAGGGCGCCGAGCTCCTCGAGGATGTCGTTGGCCCGGTCGAAGTCCTGCTCGTCGTACTCCTCGCGCCAGCGGCCGAGGATCGCGTAGCCGGCCGAGACGACGAGGTCGCCAACCTTCTCGCGGTCCGGGATGCGGTGGGCCACGGCCGAGGAGGAGATGCCGATGCCGGCGCGCAGGTCGCGCATGTCGGTGCGCCCGATCTTCTCGCCGAGCACCCAGGCCTCCCCCGAGGAGGGGAACTCCTCGGCCGCGGCCATGCGCACCAGTGTGGTCTTGCCCGCACCGTTGGGCCCGATGATCACCCAGCGCTCGTCGAGCTCAACCTGCCAGTCCACGGGGCCGACCAGCGTGCGCCCGCCGCGGGCGAAGGTCACGCCGCGGAAGTCGATCAGAAGATCCTCACTCGATTCACTCACACCCCCATTGTGCCATTGCGCGTGCCGCGCGCGGCCGCATGTGTGCCCGGCGTCGCTCCGCTAGGCTCGGAGGAGGTAAGAGCCCACGTCACTGGAAGGTGGAGACGCCGAGATGACAGACCCCGCTGACCCCGTCGCCCGGCTCGGCTTGGACGACATCAGGCCCACGATCACGATGGGGAGGCTGCCGGCCAAGGCCGTCGTCGGCGAGATGGTCCCCGTCTTCGCACTCGTCTGGCGGGAGGGCCACGACGCCGTGGCCGCCACCCTCCAGGTCACGGACCCCGACGGGGTCACCACCGCCCACCCGATGGTCCCGGAGCCGCAGAACCCGGACAACCACCACGGCGTCTTCGTGCCGGACCGGGAGGGCGACTGGTGGTACCGCGTCGAGGCGTGGTCGGACCCGATCGCGACGTGGCGCAACGCGGTGACCAAGAAGATGGGCGCCGGGCAGAGCGCCGAGGAGCTCGACAACGACCTGCGCCACGGCGCGGAGCTCTTCGAGCGCGCCGCGCTCAACACCTCCGACCACGGCGCACGCACCCGCCTGCGCAGCGCCGCGGACGCGCTGGCCTCCGAGGGCCACCCCTACGACCGCAGCCTGATCGCCCTCGACGACCAGACCCGCCGCATCCTCGACGCCGAGCCGCTGCGCGACATGATCGTCGTCTCCGAGGAGCGCCCGGTCCGCGTCGAGCGGAGGAAGGCCCTGTTCAGCTCGTGGTACGAGCTCTTCCCGCGCTCCACCGGCGGCTGGGACGAGGCCGGCCACCCCGTCCACGGCACCTTCGCCACCACCGCCGCGGCCCTCGACCGGGTGCGCGCCATGGGCTTCGACACCGTCTACTTCCCGCCGATCCACCCGATCGGCGAGGTCAACCGCAAGGGCCGCAACAACACCCTGACCCCGGGCCCCGAGGACGTCGGCTCGCCGTGGGCCATCGGCTCCGCGGACGGCGGCCACGACGCGGTGCACCCGCGCCTGGGCACGCTCGACGACTTCGACGCGCTGGTCGCCCGCGCCGACGAGCTCGGCCTCGAGGTCGCCATCGACCTGGCGCTGCAGGCCGCCCCGGACCACCCGTGGGCGAAGAGCCACCCGGAGTTCTTCACCGTGCTGCCCGACGGCACCATCGCCTACGCGGAGAACCCGCCGAAGAAGTACCAGGACATCTACCCGCTCAACTTCGACAACGACCCGGAGGGCATCTACCACGAGATCCTGCGGGTGGTGGAGTTCTGGATCGGCCACGGCGTGCACACCTTCCGCGTGGACAACCCGCACACCAAGCCGGTCAACTTCTGGCACTGGCTGATCTCCACGGTGCACGAGGAGCACCCCGAGGTGATCTTCCTGGCCGAGGCCTTCACCCGCCCGGCGCGCCTCTACGGGCTGTCCAAGGTGGGCTTCTCGCAGTCCTACACCTACTTCACGTGGAAGACGACGAAGCGCGAGCTCACCGAGTTCATCGGCCAGACGCTCGACAACGCGGACGTCTCGCGGCCCAACCTCTTCGTCAACACCCCGGACATCCTGCACGAGTCCCTGCAGTACGGCGGGCGGGCGGCCTTCGCCATCCGCGCGGCGCTGGCGGCGACGATCTCGCCGCTGTGGGGCGTCTACTCCGGCTTCGAGCTCTACGAGCACGAGGCCGTGCGCCCGGGCAGCGAGGAGTACCTGGACAGCGAGAAGTACGAGCTGCGCCCCCGCGACTTCGAGGGCGCGGCCGCCCGCGGCGACTCGCTCGAGCCGTTCATCGCGCTGCTGAACTGGATCCGCGGCGAGCGCCCGGCCCTGCAGCAGCTGCGCACCCTGCACCTGCACGAGGTCGACAACGACCAGATCATCGCCTACAGCAAGACCGACCCGGTCACCGGCGACGCCGTGCTGGTGGTGGTCAACCTCGACCCGCGCAACCCGCAGGAGGGCACCGTGACCGTCGACCGCGAGGTCCTCGGCCTCGACGCCGAGGGCGACTTCCCCGTCCACGACCTGGTCACCGGCTCCCACTGGCGCTGGTCGGACCGCAACTTCGTGCGGCTGAGCCCGCAGGCCGACGTCGCCCACATCCTGGCCCTGCCGCAGGTCCCCGAGGAGCGCCGCGAGCGCCTGGCCTACCGCGAGGTCCACGACTACCGCCCCTGACCGGCCCCGCGCCCGGCGTGCGCCGGGCGCCGCCGGCACCCCGACATCCGAGAACACAACGGAAAGACGACCCACCATGCACGAACACGACCTCGGCATCCCCGACTCCGACCTCGACCTGCTGCTCACGCAGAGTCACTGGGCGCCGCACGACTTCTACGGCTGGCACGAGACGGAGGACGGCTCCGTGGTGCGCACCCGTCAGGTCGGTGCCGAGAAGGTCGAGCTGCTCTACGACGGCGACAGCGTCGAGATGATCCCCCTCGGCCACGACATCTGGGCCGCCGGCCTCGACTCGCGCCGCTCGCTGGACTACCGGCTCAAGGTCACCTGGCCGGGGGCCGAGCCGGTGGTCCTGGCCGACCCGTACCACTTCCTGCCCACCCTCGGTGAGCTGGACATCTACCTGATCGGCGAGGGCCGCCACGAGCGGCTCTGGAAGGTGCTCGGCGCCAACGTGCGCCGCTACGACACGGCCCTCGGCCACGTCGTGGGCACCGCCTTCGCCGTGTGGGCGCCCAACGCCCGCTCGGTGGCCGTCATCGGCGACTTCAACGGCTGGAACGCCGACCAGCACCCGATGCGTTCGCTGGGCTCCTCGGGCGTGTGGGAGCTGTTCATCCCCGGGGTGGCCGCCGGCGCGACCTACAAGTTCGCCGTGCTCGCCCAGGACGGCACCCGCCGCGACAAGGCCGACCCGATGGCCAAGGCCGCCGAGGTGCCGCCGGCGACGGCCTCCAAGGTCGCCGAGTCCGACTACGAGTGGCACGACTCCGCCTGGGTCGCCGAGCGTGAGCAGACCGACCACACCACCGCGCCGATGAGCGTCTACGAGGTCCACCTCGGCTCCTGGCGCGAGGGCATGAACTACGAGCGCGCCGCGACCGAGCTGGTCGACTACGTCGTCGAGCACGGCTTCACCCACATCGAGCTCATGCCGGTCGCCGAGCACCCCTTCGGCGGCTCCTGGGGCTACCAGGTCACCGGCTACTACGCCCCGACCTCGCGCTGGGGTTCGCCGGACCAGCTGCGCGCGCTCGTCGACGCCTGCCACCGCGCCGGCGTGGGCGTGCTCGTCGACTGGGTGCCCGGGCACTTCCCGCGCGACGAGTGGGCGCTGGCCCGCTTCGACGGCCAGGCCCTCTACGAGCACCCGGACTGGCGCCGCGGCGAGCAGCGCGACTGGGGCACCTTCGTCTTCGACTGGGGCCGCGCCGAGGTGCGCAACTTCCTGGTGGCCAACGCCCTGTACTGGGTCGAGGAGTTCCACATCGACGGCCTGCGCGTCGACGCGGTGGCCTCGATGCTCTACCTGGACTACTCGCGCAACGACGGCGAGTGGCTGCCCAACCAGTACGGCGGCCGCGAGAACCTCGACGCCGTGCAGTTCCTCCAGGAGACCAACGCCACCGTGCACAAGACCTTCCCCGGCGTGCTGACCATCGCCGAGGAGTCGACCTCCTGGCCGGGGGTGACCACCCCGACCTACGACGGCGGGCTGGGCTTCGACTTCAAGTGGAACATGGGCTGGATGAACGACACCCTCGAGTACTTCTCGCTCGACCCGGTGCACCGCTCCTACCACCACAACGAGATCACCTTCTCGATGATCTACGCCTACTCGGAGCACTACATCCTGCCGTTCTCCCACGACGAGGTCGTCCACGGCAAGGGCTCGCTGTGGCAGCGCATGCCGGGCGACGCCTGGAACAAGGCCGCGGGCCTGCGCACCCTCTACGGCTACATGTTCTCCCACCCCGGCAAGAACCTGCTCTTCCAGGGCCAGGAGTTCGGCCAGGCCGACGAGTGGAACGACGGCATCGGCGTGCCCTTCGGGCAGATGGAGGGCTGGGAGGGCGAGTACCACCGCGGTATCCGCCGCCTGATCGACGACGTCAACGGCCTCTACCCCACCCTGCCGGCGCTCTACAGCCGGGACTCGGACCCGGCGGGCTTCCAGTGGGTCAAGTCGGACGACTTCACCCACAACGTGCTCGCCTACGTCCGCCACGGCGCGGACGGCTCGGCGCTGCTCGCGGTGGTCAACATGTCCGGCTCCTCGCACCTGGGCTACCGCCTGGGCGTGCCCTTCGGCGGGCGCTGGGAGCTGGTGCTCAACACCGACGACGCCGCCTACGAGGGCGCGGGCAACCCGCTCGACGAGTTCGTCGAGGCCCCCGAGCGGGAGTACGACGGCTTCGCCCACTCCGTGACCCTGCACCTGCCGGCGCAGTCGGTGCAGTGGTACCGCCTGGTGCGCGACTGATCCCCCCCCCCCGCCGGGGCGGTCGGCGCCGCCCCGGCGCCGTCGGTGGCGCTAGAACAGCGCGCTGGCCATCTTCGTGCGCGCGGCGATGACGCGCTCGTCGCCCGCGTCGAAGAGGGCGAACAGTTCGACGAGCCGGTCGCGCACGCGGTCGCGCTCGTCGCCGGCCGACGTGGTCAGCAGCGCGATGAGGCGCTCGAAGGCGCGCTCCGGCGCGCCCGCGGCGACCTCGGCGTCCGCCGCGGCGAACTGCTTGCCGACGTCGCGGGGGTCGGCGTCGGCGTCCGACACCGGGTCGGCGCCGGGCTCCGTGTGCTCCGCCAGGCGAACGAGCAGCTTCGCGTTGTCGCGCGCCTGGCGCGCCCGCGTGTTGCCCGGCTCGGCGTCGACGATGGCCTGGTAGGCCTCGACCGCCGCCGCGGGGTCACCGGCGGCGATGAGCTCCTCGGCCGCGGTGAAGCGCGGGTCGTCGGCCTCCTCTTCCCCGCCGTCGGCCGGCAGCCCCTCGAGCTGCGGGCCGACCTGCTCGACGAGCGCGCCGACCCAGCCGCGCAGCTGCTCGGCGGGCTGGCCGCCCTGGAAGCTGGCCACGGGCCGGCCGGCGGCGAGCGCCAGCACGGTGGGCAGGCCCTGCACGCCCAGGGCCTGCGCCAGGCGGGCCTGGGCGTCGGCGTCCAGGTAGCCGAAGACGAAGGCGGTCTGCTCCTGGCCCTCGGCCAGGGCGCGCAGGTCGGCGCGCAGCTGCTCGGACTCGGGGCTGCGGGCGGTGCCCACGAGCACCACGACGGGCACCTGGGTGGAGCGGCGCACCATCTCGCGCTCGGCGTTGTCGGGGGTCAACTCCACGTACGCGGCGACGCCGGCCTTGTCCGCCTGGCGGTCGCGCGCGGCGTCGGCAAGCTGCCCCAGGTCGACGGCGCGGGAGGTGAAACGGTCGGGTGCGGTCAAGTCAGTCCTCCTTGAGGTGGCGTTCCAGCGATTCGACCTTGCCGTGGATGCGGTCGGTGTAGCCCGGGCGGATGTCCGCCTTCAGCACGAGCGAGACGCGCGGGGAGACCGCGGCGACGGCCTCGCAGGCGCGGCGGACGACGTCCATGACCTCGTCCCACTCCCCCTCCAGGAGGGTGAACATGGCGTTGGTCTCGTTGGGCAGACCCGACTCGCGCACCACGCGGACGGCCTCGGCGACGGCGGCGGACATCTCCGCCTCCGCGTTCGGGGTCTCGGTGGGCGCCACGGAAAAGGCGATGATCATGGGCCCCACCCTACCCGCGGGGCACGGGTCCTACCCGCGGGTGCGGGCGGCCCGGTGCCAGCAGCCGGAGTGCCAGTGGCGCCGCGACTCCGGGTCGTGGCGCGGCCAGGCGACCACGTGCGCCACCCCGGGCGCGATCGGGCCCATGCAGTGCGGGCAGGTGTAGCGCTTGTGCGCGCGGTCGGCCGTCACGGGCCGCATCTCGAAGTCGCCGCCGCCCGGGCCGGTGACCCGGTTGGACCACAGGGCGGGCACGGGACGCGGCTCGACGCGGCCGCGCCGGTTGTGCCGCGGCATCTAGAACAGCCTCAGCTCGTCGGACTCGGTGCCGCGCATCTTCGCGTAGTCGAGGATCTGGCAGCGGATGCCGCGGTCCTCGGCCAGGGTGCGCGCCTGCGGCTTGATCTCCTGGGCGGCGAAGACGCCGGCGACCGGGGCGAGCAGCGCGTCGCGGTTGAGCAGCTCGAGGTAGCGGGTCAGCTGCTCGACGCCGTCGATGTTGCCGCGGCGCTTGATCTCCACGGCCACGGTGTGCCCGTCCGCGTCGCGGGCCAGGATGTCCACCGGGCCGATCGCGGTCGGGTACTCGCGGCGGATGAGGGTGTAGCCGGCGCCCAGCTCCTCGATCTGCTCGGCGAGCAGCTCCTGGAGGTGGGCCTCCACGCCGTCCTTGACCAGGCCGGGGTCCTCGCCGAGGTCTCGCGAGAGTTCCGCGTGGATCTTCTCGACGGTGATGCGCAGCTGCTCTCCCTTGGGGTTCTCCACCACCCAGAGCTCCTCGCCGGTGTCCTCGCCGTCGGCGTCGACGATCTCGGAGGTGTGCACCGTGCACGGCGGCGTCATCCAGTTCAGCGGCTTGTAGGCGCGGTCGTCGGCGTGCACCGAGACCGAGCCGTCGGCCTTGAGCATCAGCAGACGGTCGGCCGGGGGCAGGTGGGCCTCCAGGCGGCCGACGTAGTCCACGGAGCAACGGGCGATGACGAGACGCATGGTGCACCAGGGTACCCGGCGGACTCCGCCCGGCGTGCCGCGGGGCTCAGCGCCCGCGTTCGCGGCGCTCCCGGCGGATGCGGGCGCGCAGGCGGTGGAAGTCCGGGCGCTCCTGGCGGACGTCCGGGGCCGACTCCAGCCAGGCGGTGAAGCCCATCTCGGCGTGCGGGGCGCAGGCGATCTCCCACTCGGCGCCGGCGCTGCGGAAGGACAGCACGTGGTGGCCGTCGGGCATGAACGCGGCCTCGCTCGGGGTCAGCTCGCGGCGCCGTCCCAGCGTGATCTCCACGCGGTGGAAGGTCGAGTCGGGCCCCGGCGCGATCGAGCGCAGCTTGTAGTAGTGCAGGAAGTCCCCGTCGTAGCGGACCAGGCCGTGGCGCCAGCCGTGGGCTCCGGTGGCGGGCAGCCGGCGCAGGACCACGGTCGCCCCCGTCGAGCGCAGCAGCAGGAACCGGCGTGCGGCGAGCGCCGCACCGACGACCAGAACCGCCACGAACACCCAGACAACGACCGTCACTCGGGGAACTCCTTTACGCGAGCCTGCCACGGACCTCCCGGATCCCTTTGGGCAAGTCTATCGCGCACGCGACAAAGAACCACCCCGCCCCCGCCGGTGGCGGGGACGGGGTGGTCCCAAAGGTGTACCGGGGCTCTCTAGGCCTCCTGCAGGCGCTGTTGCGCGCGCAGGGCGGCCTGGCCGCGGCCGCGAACCATCTCGTCGTCGGAGTCGGCGTCGGCCTCGGCCTGGGTCCGGTCGACCTCGTCGGCCCACTCGGCCCAGTCGGCCAGGACCGTGACCTTCTCCTGGGAGACGGACAGGAATCCGCCCTGCACGGCGGCGACGCGGCGGTCGCCGTCGACGGGTCGGACCGTCACGACGCCGTTCTCGGCCAGCTGGCCGAGCATCGGCTCGTGCCCGGGCAGCACGCCGATCTCACCCTCGGTGGTCTGCGCGGTCAGGATCGTGGCCTTACCCGACCACAGCTTCCGTTCCACGGAGACCAGTTCCACGGTGATGTCAGCCATGGCGACCCCCTACTTCTCGGTCATCTTCTTGTAGGCCGCCTCGACGTCGTCCAGGCCACCGAGGCCGTTGAAGGCCTGCTCCGGGTAGTTGTCGTACTCGCCGTCGCAGATGCGCTCGAAGGCGTCGATGGTGTCCTTCAGCGGGACGTAGGAGCCCTCCAGGCCCGTGAACTTCTGGGCCACGAAGAAGTTCTGGCCCAGGAAGCGCTCGATGCGACGGGCACGCTGGACGGTGATCTTGTCCTCCTCGGACAGCTCGTCCATGCCCAGGATCGCGATGATGTCCTGGAGCTCCTTGTTCTTCTGGAGGATGTTGATCACGCGCTGCGCCACCTCGTAGTGGTGCTCGCCGACGATCGACGGCTCCAGGATGCGGGAGGTCGAGGTCAGCGGGTTCACCGCGGGGTAGATGCCCTTCGAGGCGATGCCGCGGTCGAGCTCGGTGGTCGCGTCCAGGTGGGCGAACGTGGTCGCCGGGGCCGGGTCGGTGTAGTCGTCCGCAGGCACGTAGACGGCCTGCAGCGAGGTGATCGAACGGCCCTTGGTCGAGGTGATGCGCTCCTGCAGGACGCCCATCTCGTCGGCCAGGGTCGGCTGGTAACCGACGGCCGACGGCATGCGGCCCAGCAGGGTCGACACCTCGGAGCCGGCCTGCGTGAAGCGGAAGATGTTGTCGATGAACAGCAGCACGTCCTGGTGCTGCACGTCACGGAAGTACTCCGCCATGGTCAGGCCGGACAGGGCGACGCGCATACGGACTCCCGGCGGCTCGTCCATCTGACCGAACACCAGCGCGGTGTCCTGGAGCACGCCCATCTCCTCCATCTCGAGGAAGAGGTCCGTGCCCTCACGGGTGCGCTCACCGACGCCGGAAAAGACCGACGTACCGGAGAACTCGCGGGCGATACGGGTGATCATCTCCTGGATGAGCACCGTCTTGCCCACGCCGGCGCCGCCGAACAGGCCGATCTTGCCGCCCTTGACGTACGGGGTCAGCAGGTCGATGACCTTGATGCCCGTCTCCAGGATCTCGGTCTTGCCCTCGAGCTGGTCGAAGGGCGGCGGGTCGCGGTGGATGCCCCAGCGCTCGATCGACTCGTCGTCGTTGAGCTCCGGTGCGTCCAGGCAGTCGCCCAGGGCGTTGAAGACGTGGCCCTTGACCACGTCGCCGACCGGCACCGAGATCGGCTTGCCGGTGTCGGTGACCTCGACGCCACGGACCAGGCCGTCGGTCGGGGCCATGGAGATGGTGCGCACCAGGTTGTCGCCCAGGTGCTGCGCCACCTCGAGGGTGATGGTCTTGGCGACGGCCGGGAGGGTGACCTCGACCTTCAGCGCGTTGTACAGTGCCGGCAGCTCGCCGCGCGGGAACTCCACGTCGACGACAGCACCGATGACGCGCACGACGCGGCCAGCGGCCGTCGCCTGCTGTGCTTCATGCTCGTTGAGAGCTGTACTCATAATCAGTCTCTTTCTCCGCTTTCGGCGAGCGCGCCAGCGCCACCGACGATCTCTGTGATTTCCTGCGTGATCTGCGCCTGACGGGCCTGGTTGGCCACGCGCGAGAGGTTGTTGACCAGCTCAGTGGCGTTGTCCGTCGCCGACTTCATGGCGGTGCGCCGCGAGGCCGACTCGGAGGCCGCCGACTCGAGGAACATCGAGAACAGCGAGCGCGAGACGTACTTGGGCAGCAGCGCCTCGAGCAGCGTGTCCGGGTCCGGCTCGAAGTCGTAGTCGGGCTCGGGCTGATCGCCGGCGTCCTCCAGGATGCCGTCGCCCAGCTCGAAGTCCTCGTTCTCGATGACCGGCTCGATGGGCAGCAGCTGGTGCGCACGCGCCACCTGCGAGAGCATCGACTTGAACTCGGTGTAGACCACGTGCACCTGGTCGAAGCCGCGCACGCCGTCCTGCTCGGGGTCGTTCAGGCCCTCGCGGGCCTTCGCGGTCCCGGCCGAACCGGCGAGGAAGCCGTCGATCATGTGCCGGCGCACGTCGTGGGTGATGTCCCAGTTCGGGTCCTGCGAGAACCCGCTCCAGGCGCCCGCCAGCTCCGTGCCGCGGAACTGGTAGTAACCGATTCCCTTGGATCCGGTCACGTAGAGGACGACCTCGTAGCCGGCCTCCTCGAGCATCTTGGTCAGCTCGGCCGTCTTCTTGAAGACGTTGTGGTTGTAGCCGCCGCACATGCCGCGATCAGACGAGATCACGAGCACCGCGGCGACCTTGCCGCCGTCGTCGCTGAGCATCGGGTGGTCGAGAGAGGACGCGCTGGCGAGACGCTCCACGACCTTCTGGATCTCCTCGGCGTAGGGCACGGAAGCGTTCATGCGGTTCTGTGCCTTGGTGATGCGCGAGGTCGCGATCAGCTCCTGGGCCTTGGTGATCTTCTTGGTCGAGTTCACGGACCGGATGCGGTCGCGCAGTTCGCGAAGATTAGCCATGGATAACGTCCCTCCTTTCCTTCATCATCTCGTGGGTCATGCGTCCTCCCCGACTAGTTGCTGGTCTTCTTGCGGGAGACCGTGAGCTTGTTCTTCTCGATCTCGCTCTGGTCCAGCGCGTCGACCTCCGGGTCGTTGACCACGGGGCGGCCGTCGGAGGCCTGGAAGGTCTTGGTGAACTCCTCGGCACCGCGGGCCAGGGCGGCCTTGGACTCGTCGGACAGCGGGCTGCCGCCGTCGATCTGCTCGTAGACCTCCGGGGTGTGCTGGCGCAGGTACTCCTGCAGCTCCGCCTCGAAGCGGCGCACGTCCTCGACGGGAACGACGTCGAAGAAGCCCTCGTTGGCGAGGTAGATCGAGACCATCTGGAACTCGACGGCCTGCGGGGAGCTCTCCGGCTGCTTGAGCAGCTCGACGAGGCGCTGGCCACGCTCCAGCTGGGCCTTGGACGCGGAGTCCAGGTCGGAGGCGAAGGTGGCGAAGGCCTCGAGGTCGCGGTACGCGGCCAGGTCGAGTCGCAGCGAGCCGGCGACCTTCTTCATGCCCTTGGTCTGGGCGGCGCCACCGACACGGGAGACGGAGACACCGACGTTGATGGCCGGGCGGACGCCCTGGTTGAACAGGTCCGACTCCAGGAAGACCTGGCCGTCGGTGATCGAGATGACGTTGGTCGGGATGAACGCCGAGACGTCGTTGGCCTTGGTCTCGATGATCGGCAGGGCGGTCAGCGAGCCGGCGCCCATGTCGTCGGAGAGCTTGGCCGCGCGCTCCAGCAGACGGGAGTGCAGGTAGAACACGTCACCGGGGTACGCCTCGCGTCCCGGCGGACGGCGCAGCAGCAGCGAGATGGCGCGGTAGGCCTCGGCCTGCTTGGTCAGGTCATCGTAGATGACCAGGACGTGGTAGCCCTGGTACATCCAGTGCTGGCCCAGGGCGGCACCCGCGAAGGGCGCCAGCCACTTGAAGCCCGCGGAGTCGGACGCCGGGGCGGCCACGATCGTGGTGTAGTCCAGGGCGCCGTGCTCCTCGAGCGTGTGGCGCACGCCGGCGATCGTGGTGCCCTTCTGGCCGATGGCGACGTAGATGCAGCGGACCTGCTTGTCCTTGTCGCCGGACTCCCAGTTGGCCTTCTGGTTGAGGATGGTGTCGATGCACACCGCGGTCTTGCCGGTCTTACGGTCGCCGATGATCAGCTGTCGCTGACCACGGCCGATCGGGGTCATCGCGTCGATGGCCTTGATGCCGGTCTGCATCGGCTCCTCGACGGGCTGGCGCTGCAGCACCGTCGGGGCCTGCAGCTCCAGCACGCGGTCCTCTTCGCTCTCCACCGGGCCCAGGCCGTCGATCGGCTGGCCCAGCGGGTTGACGACCCGGCCGAGGAAGTCCTCGCCGACCGGGATGGACAGGACCTCGCCGGTCCTCTTGACCTCGTCGCCCTCTTCAAGTTCCTCGAAGTTGCCCAGGACAACGACACCGATGGTGTCGGTGTCGAGGTTCTGCGCGACGCCGATGACGCCGCCGGGGAACTCGACGAGCTCGTTGGCCATAACGGAAGGCAGGCCCGAAACCTGGGCAATGCCGTCCGCGGCCGAGACGACCACGCCGACCTCCTCTCGGGAGGCCTCCGCGGAGAAGCTCGAGGTGTAGTTCGCTATCGCGCTACGGATCTCATCGGAGGAGATCGTCAGCTCCGCCATGTTCTTCCTGCTCTCGGTAGTTTCGTTCAATATCTTTAAAAGTCAAGCGTCCGCACTAGACCATCTGGGCGCGGAGGCGGTTCAGGCGGCCCCGCAGGGAACCGTCGATCCGCTCGTCGCCCACCTTGACGGTGGCGCCGCCCAGGAGCGACTCGTCGACCTGGGTGTGCACCGAGATGTCCCGGCCGTAGACACGGCCCAGCTTCTCGGCCAGCGCCTGGCGCTGCCGGTCATCCAGTTCGCCGGCGGAGACCACGTGGGCGACCTCCCGGCCGGAGAACTCCGCGGCCTCGGCGACGAGCGCGTCGACGTCGTCGACCGGACCGTGCTCGGGGCGGCCCACGACCTGGAGGACGAGGGCCTCGGTGTACTTGGACACCTTGCCGTAGAGGACGGATGCGGCCAGCGAACGCCGGCGGTCACCGTCGACCGTGGCGTCGCTCAGCAGCTGCGTGAGCCGCGGCTCCCGCTCCAGCAGGCGGGCGAGCTGGAAGAGCTCGTCCTCGACCTGTCCGAGCTGGTCCTCGGCCTTCGCGGCGCGGAAGATCGCGCGGCGGCCGATCGCGACCAGACCGGTGCGGAACTGTCGCGGCGTCGACCAGGTACGGCCCGCGGCCGCCTTCACGGCGTCGAGGGTGGTGCCTGCGACCTTGCCGCCGAAGACGTCGTCGACCAGCCGGGTGCGCGACTCGGCGTCGGCGGCCTGGTCGGCCAGGGCGACGCGCAGCTGGCGGTTCCCGTCGAGGAGTTCGACGACCTCGAAGAGCTCGGTGCCCGTCGTGGCCGCGGCGGCGACGTCGTCACCGACGATCGCGTCGAGGCTCACAAAGGAATGCGACAGTGCGTCGCGGCTTGCTGCGTGCATACTACCCACTCACTTCCCTGCCGGGAGGCTGTCCAGGTCCGACAGGAACGAGTCGATCGTGCCGGAGCGCTTGGTGGCGTCCGACAGCTCGCCGCCGAGCAGACGCTCGGCCAGGTTGATCGAGTTCTGCCCCATCTCCTGACGCAGCTCGGCGATCACGCTCTGTCGGGAGGCCTCGAGCTGCTTCTCGCCGGAGGCGACGATGCGCGAGGACTCCTCGCTCGCCTCCGCCCGCATCTCGGCCTGGATCTGCTTGCCGCGCTCACGCGCCTGCTCGCGGATCTCGTTGGCCTCGGCACGGGCCTCGGACAGCTGGGCGTTGTACTTCTCCAGGGCGGCCTTCGCCTCGGCCTGGGCGGCCTCGGCGCGCTGGATACCGCCCTCGATCCGGTCCTCACGCTCGGTCAGGACCTCCTGGAACTTCGGAAGGATCCACTTCCAGAAGATGAAGAGGATGACCAGCAGCGGAATGATGGACCAGACGATGTCGTAGGGCTTGGGCAGGAGGATCGAGTTGCCCGACTCGAGGGGCAACGTCTCCGCCGCAAGGTAGGTGATGACGTTCGTCATGTGAATCCGTTCTTCGTGCTGCTGCGTGTGTTCTTACAGGCTGGTGAACAGGAAGCCGGCCACCAGGCCGATCAGGGCCAGGGCCTCGACGAACGCGATGCCCAGGAACATGGTGGTACGCAGCTGGCCGGCCATCTCGGGCTGGCGGGCCATGCCCTCCAGGGCCTTGCCGACGAGGATGCCGATGCCGAGGCCCGGCCCGATGGTGGCGATGCCGTAGCCGATGGCACCGAGGTGCGGGGTGGCGGCAGCGGCGGCGTCGGCCTGAGCGAGGATGATGTCGTTCATGAGAAAGTCGTTCCCTTTCTTGGTGTCCGGGCCCTGTTGTTCCTGGCCCCGGACGAGGTGTGTGCTCTTGGGGTTATGAAGTTGACCGCGTGGTTCGCGCCTTGTCAGTGCGAGTCCGCGTGCAGCGACAGCTCGATGTACACCGCGACCAGCAGGGCGAAGATGTACGCCTGCAGGAAGATGATGATGCACTCGTAGAGCGTGAACAGAATCGCCGCGACGATGGTCAGCCCCGACATCGCGGTCCAGGCATTCAGCTGCCAGAAGAAGAAGTTCGTGGCGCTGTAGAGCAGGACCAGGATGAGGTGACCGGCCAGGAAGTTCGCCATCAGACGGAGGGTCAGGGTGACCGGCCGCATGACGAACGTCGAGAAGGCCTCGATGGGCACCACCAGGAAGTGGAGGGGCCACGGGAGGTTCGGGACGATCAGCGAGGACTTCATGTACTTGCCGAAGCCGTACTCCTTGCTCCCCGCGTAGATCATCGCGATGTACCCAACGACCGCCAGCGTCAACGGCATACCGATGCGCGCGTTCGGCGAGATGTTGAGGCCCGGAATGATCGTCGCCAGGTTCATCACGAGGACGGTGAAGAAGATGGTGGCGATGATCGGCAGGAACCGACGCCCCTCCTTCTTACCGAGGATGTCCTCCGCGACGTGCACGCGCACGAAGTCGAGCGCGATCTCGGCGACGTTCTGCACCCCACGCGGAACGATCTTCGGGTTCCGCATGGCGACAAGGAAGAAGACCACCAGGACCGCCGCCATGATCAGGCGGACGATCATCAGGCGGTCCAGTGCAAACCAGCCGTCGGCGAAGCCCGTGAAGATGAGATTGTGGGCCTCGCCGTCTTTCATGTACCCCGGGAAAAATTCATGGTCCAGTTCGGGGGCGTGAAACTCCCCCTTCATGGCCAGTGTCGTAACGCTCAGCGTTCTCTCCCGTTCTAGGGGCCGTGCGGCGGCCGGCGGGCTCCGCACGGTGCGATGGAGGTCGTGCCAGTCAGTCCGCGGCCACCGTGACTCCGTCGCTCATCCCGGAATGGCCGCAGGGGAACAGGCCCCAACGTCGGAGAACCGGCCCCGTCGGAGACGGTTCCGTTGGCCCACGCTGAGGCGACCCGCGTAACAGGCTATCAGCCCACTGTGTGTTTGTCCGACTGGACTCACCCCCGAAATCCCCCCCGGCCCGGGCGCGCGCGTGCCCGGATGGTCCTCAGCCCTTCTCCGAGAGGTAGGTGACCCGGGTGGTGATCACCGCGTAGGCCTCGCAGGCGAGCACGATGACCAGGGCGACGACCACGGTGACGAAGAACGCCCAGGTGTCGTAGAAGTCCATGCCACGCAGCACGAACAGCACGACGACGAGCACGCCGAGCTTGAGCAGCCAGCCGCCCAGCACCACCGCCCCGGTGGTGGCGGCCGAGGTGCCCGAGGTCAGCAGCACGCTCAGTGCGGTGAGCAGAACGAACCCGCCGCCGATCGCGGCGCCGATCAGGACCCCCCAGATGCCGGGCAGGTCACGTGCCCACCCCCAGGCGACCAGGGACACGACCGTGACCGCGAGCAGCGCGACGCCGCCCTGGCGCACCGCCCTCTGCAGGGGCCGGCGCGGGTCGTCGTGGTCGCCTTCGTTGATGGGGGCGTCGTTTACGGTGTCGTTCACGCCCGTCAACACTACCGCTTACCGACGTCGCGCTCAGCCGGCGCGGTGCCTGCCCGGCCCGATGCGGCCGTCGCGCAGGGGCACGAGGGTGGCCGCCGCGGCGAGCACGAGCGCGAAAGCGGTGGCGCCCGCCGCCACGGGCGGCGGGACCACGGAGAAGGACACCGCCCCAAAGGCGAAGACGGAGCACCACAGGTACAGCACCAGCGCCGTGCGCCGGTGGGTGTGGCCCAGTCGCAGGAGGCGATGGTGCAGGTGCATCCGGTCGGCGGCGAAGGGCGAGCGCCCCGCCGAGACGCGGCGCACGACGGCGAGCACGAGGTCGAGCACGGGCACGAAGACGGCGGCCGCCACCACGATGATGGGGCTGGCCAGGGCGATCATGTCCACGGTGCCGTAGAGCGACATGTTGATCTTGCCGGAGGTCGAGGTCGCGGCCGCCGCGAGCAGCAGGCCGATGAGCATGGCCCCGGAGTCGCCCATGAAGATGCGTGAGGGTTCGAAGTTGTGCGGCAGGAAGCCCAGGCAGATGCCCACCAGGCCCGCGGCGATGATAGCCGGCGGGTAGGCGGCCACGGCCCCGCCCTGGTCGTGCAGGACGGTCAGCGAGTACAGCAGCAGCGCGCCGCCGGCGATCGCGCCGAGCCCGGCGGCCAGGCCGTCGAGCCCGTCGACGAAGTTCAGCGCGTTGACGAGCAGCACGGTGAACACCGTTGTCAAGACCGTGGACTGGACCTGGTCGAGGACCACGGTGGTGCCCTCCCCCACCGGGACGTAGAGGAGCGTCCAGTTCAGGCCCAGCAGGCTCATCACGACGGCGCCGAGGATCTGCCCGACGAGCTTGGTCAGCGCGTCGAGCTCGTAGAGGTCGTCGATGGCGCCGACGGCGACGATGACGAAGCCGGCCCAGATCACCGCGCTCATCTCCGGGGTCACGGGCAAAAACCCGCGGGTGAGCGCGGGCAGCTGGCTGGCCAGGTAGACGGCGGCGCCGAAGCCGGTGAACATCGCCACCCCGCCGAGCTGCGGGGTCGGCTGGGTGTGCACGTCGCGCTTGCGGATCTCCGCGATCCGGCCGGTGCGCACGAGGGCGTAGCGGATCAGCCCGGTGACCAGGAAGGTCACCGCGGCGCCCACGAGGAGCACGAGTCCGAGCTCGCGCAGGGGAACGCCCGCCACACCGACGCCCACGGGTTATTCCTTATCCCCCGCTGCGGCGTCAGCCGCAGCCTCGGCCGCGTTCTCGCCCTCAGCCGCGGCCCCGATGGACTCGGGCGTGAGCCCGAGGACCTCGGCGATGCGCTCCCCCGGCACCGCGCCGGCGCGCAGGATGCGCGGGGTCGTGCCGGACATGTCGACGATCGTCGAGGGCTCGCCGATGGTCGCCTCCCCGGCGTCGAGGTAGACGGACACGGAGTCGCCGAGCTGCTGGCGCGCCGCGGCCGCCGAGGTCGGCGCCGGGTGGCCGTGGATGTTGGCCGAGGAGACGGCCATCGGGCCGACCTCGCGCAGCAGCTGCAGGGCCACCGGGTGGTTGGGCATGCGCACCATCACGGTGCCGCGGGTGTCGCCGAGGTCCCAGGGCAGCGAGGGCGCCTCGGGCACGACGAGCGAGAGCCCGCCCGGCCAGAAGGCCTCGACCAGGGCCCGGGTGCGCCCGTCGACGCCGGAGGTCAGGCCGGCGACGGTGTCCCAGGAGCCGACGAGCACGGGCACCGGGTAGTCCGGTCCGCGGTGCTTGGCGGCCAGCAGCGCGGCCACCGCCGGGTTGTTGAAGGCGTCCGCGCCGATGCCGTAGACGGTGTCGGTCGGGGTGACCACCAGCTCACCGGAGCGGGCGGCCTCGGCCGCGGCCCGCACGGCGTCGCGTCGCTTCGCGGCGTCGAGACAGCTGTAGATGTTTCCCACGTGGGTCCCTCGTCTCTTCTGGCTCTGCCGCGTCCGGACCTCCCGGACGCGGACTCACAGTCTAGCGGCCGTGACGAAGCGCTCCCGCCCCGCCAGGTCGCACAGGTGCTCCGCCGGGGTGAACCGGCCGGTGGCGTCCACGAGCGCCGCGGTCCGCTCCGCGGTCGTGTCGTCGTGCTCGACGCCGAAGACCCCGCCGGGGCGCAGCAGGCGCGCGACCGGGTCCAGGAGCCTCTCGATGACGTCCATGCCGGACTCCCCGCCGTAGACGGCGACGTCCGGGTCGGCGTCGACCTCCGGGGCCACCGGCCCGGCGGCCGGCACGTACGGCGGGTTGCACACCACGGCGTCGACGGCGCCGGCCAGCTCCGCGAGCAGCCCGGCGTCGGTCGCGTCGCCCTCGACCACGGTGACGCGCCCGCCCAGCGCGTTGTCCGCCACGGTGCGGCGCGCCCACGCGGCCGCGTCGGCGGAGAGCTCGACGGCGACCACCGCGACGTCGTCAATCTCGTGGGCGATGTAGCAGGCCAGGGCGCCGGAACCGGTGCACAGGTCCACCACCTTGGGTGCGCGCACGCCGCGCAGGCGGCGCACCGCCCAGTCGGCGAGCACCTCGGTCTCGGGGCGCGGGATGAAGACGCCGGGCCCGACCGCGATGTCGAGCGGGCCGAAGGCGGCGGTGCCGGTGATGTGCTGCAGCGGCTCGCGGCGCTCCCGGCGGGCCAGCGCCTCGGCGAAGCCCGCGGGCGCGGCGTCGAGGAAGCCGACCTCCAGCGGCGCGCAGCCGGCCAGGTGCGCGGCCAGCAGCCGCACGTCGGTGGCGGGCGACTCGATGCCGGCGGCCCCGAGCCGCTCGGCGGCGGCCCGCAGCTCGGCGCGCCAGGTGCCGGTCACTCGGCCTCGAGACGCTCGGCGCGCTCGGCGGTGCGCAGGGCGTCGAAGAGGTCGTCGAGGTTGCCGTCGAGGACCTGGTCCAGGTTGTTGGCCTTGAAGCCGATGCGGTGGTCGGAGATGCGGTTCTCCGGCCAGTTGTAGGTGCGGATGCGCTCGGAGCGGTCCATCGTGCGCACCTGGGCGGCGCGGCCCTCGGCGGCCTCGGCCTCCGCGGCCTCCTCCTGCATCTGCTGCAGGCGGGCGGCCAGCACCTGCATGGCGCGGGCCTTGTTCTGGATCTGGGAGCGCTCCTTCTGGCAGGTCACCACGATGCCGGTGGGCAGGTGGGTGATGCGCACGGCCGAGTCCGTCGTGTTGACGCCCTGGCCGCCCTTGCCGGAGGAACGGTAGACGTCGACGCGCAGGTCCTTGTCCTCGATCTCGACCTCGCCGACCTCCTCGGGCTCCGGGTAGACGAGCACGCCGGCCGCCGAGGTCTGGATGCGGCCCTGCGACTCGGTCACGGGGATGCGCTGGACGCGGTGGACGCCGCCCTCGAACTTGAAGACGCTCCACGCGCCGTCGCGGCCCGGGTGCCGCGAGCGGATCGACAGCGTCATGTCCTTCACGCCGCCCAGATCCGACTCCGCAAGGTCGAGGACCTCGTAGACGAAGCCGTGCTTGTCGGCGAACTTCTCGTACATGCGCACCAGGTCGCCGGCGAAGAGCGCGGCCTCCTCGCCGCCGGCGCCGGCCTTGACCTCCATGATGATGTCGTCGCCGTCGTGCGGGTCGCGCGGGGCGAGCAGGTCGGCCAGCTTCTCCTCGAGCTCGACCTCGCGGGCGGCCAGGCGCTCGGCCTCGGCGGCGAAGTCGTGGTCCTCGTGGGCCAGCTCGCGGGCGTCGGCCAGGTCGGCGACGACCTTCTCGTGCTCCTCGTGGGCCTGCACGATCGGCTTGAGCTCGGCGTAGCGCTTGGACAGGCGGCGGAAGGCGTCCTGGTCGCCGGCCAGGGACGGGTCCGCCATCTGGGCCTCGATGCCCTGGTACTCGGACAGGACGTCGTCGACGCGGGTGGATTCGGTGCTCACAGGTAGTCCTCCACGTCCTTGTCGGCGGCCATCGGGGCGCTCGAGGCGACCTGCATGAGGAACTCGCCGTTGCTCTTGGTCTTCTTCAGCTGCTTGATCAGCAGGTCGATCGCGGCCTGGTTGTCCAGGGCGGCCAGGATCCGGCGCAGCTTGTGCACCAGGCGGGCCTCCTCGGGGGCGAGCAGCAGCTCGTCCTTGCGGGTGCCGGACGGTCCGACGTCGACGGCCGGGAAGACGCGGCGCTCGGAGATCTTGCGGTCGAGCTTGAGCTCGGCGTTGCCGGTGCCCTTGAACTCCTCGAAGATCACGGTGTCGCCGGCCGAGCCGGTCTCCACCATGGCGGTGGCGATGATCGTCAGGCTGCCGCCGTGCTCGATGTTGCGCGCGGCGCCCAGGAAGCGCTTCGGCGGGTAGAGGGCGTTGGAGTCCACGCCGCCGGAGAGGATGCGGCCCGAGGCCGGCGAGGAGTTGTTGTAGGCACGGCCCAGGCGGGTGATCGAGTCGAGCAGGATCACGACGTCCTTGCCCTGCTCGACGAGGCGCTTGGCGCGCTCGACGGCCAGCTCCGCGACGGCGGTGTGCTCGCTCGGCGGCCGGTCGAACGTCGAGGCGATGACCTCGCCGTTGACGCTGCGCTGCATGTCCGTGACCTCCTCGGGGCGCTCGTCGACGAGGACGACCATGAGGTGGCACTCCGGGTTGTTCGTCGAGATCGCGTTGGCCACGTTCTGCAGGATGGTGGTCTTGCCGGCCTTCGGCGGGGAGACGATCAGCGCGCGCTGGCCCTTGCCGATCGGCATGATCAGGTCGATCACGCGGGTGGTCAGGACCTTCTGCTCGGTCTCGAGGCGCAGGCGCTGGTTCGGGTACAGCGGGGTCAGCTTGGCGAAGTCGGGCCGCTGGCGGGCGTCCTCCACACTCAGGCCGTTGACGGTCTCGACGTGGGCGAGGTTGCTGAACTTCTGGCGGTTGCGGCCGCGGCCGCGCACCTGGGCGCCGCCGGCGGAGATCCGGCCGGTCACGGCGTCGCCGGAGCGCAGCCCGCAGCGCTTGATCAGCTGGTTGGGGACGTAGACGTCCTTCTCCGAGGGGTGGTAGCCCGTGGTGCGCACGAAGGCGACGTTGTTGTCGACGATGTCCAGGATGCCCGCGACCGGCTCGAGGTCCTCGGGGTTCTGGTTGCGGCCGCCCTGCTGGTTCTGGTTGCCGTTGTTCTGGTTGTTCTGGTTGTTGTTGCCGTCGCGGTTGCGACGCCCGCGGCGACGACGCTCGCGGCGGCGGCCCTTGCCGTGGTTGCCGTCGTTGTGGCCGCCGTGGTTCTGGCCGTCACCATGACCGTTGTTGTTGCCGCCGCCGTTGTTGTCGTGGCCGCCGTCGTTCTGGCCGCCGCGGGAACCGTTGTCCTGGTTCTCCTGCTCGCGCTGGGCCTGACGGGCACGGTTGCGGCGGGCGCGACGCGCCTGGGAGCGGGACTCGTAGTGGTTCTGTCCGTCCTTCTGGCCGTCCTTCTGGCCGTCCTTGCGACCCTGGCCGTCCTGCTGACCGCCCTGCCGGCCGTCCTGCTGCCCGCCCCGGTCGTCGCCGCGGCCCTCGTCGCGGCCCTTGTTCTCGTTGCTCTCGTTGTCCACGGCTCGGTCCTGGTCCTGTCTCTTCGTCGACTGCTTCGCGGACACCTGCCCGCCACCCCCGGCCCGGATCGCGGCGATGATGTCGGCCTTGCGCTTGCCCGACAACCCCTTGATGCCCATCCCGGCGGCCATGGCCTTCAGTTCGGGGATGCGCATTCCGGCGAGGTCCCCGCCGGCGGCAGGGGTGGTGCTGTCCAGTGTCGTCACAGATGTCCTTTCGTGGCTCCGGGTGCGGCCCACGGCGGTGGAGACGCGGCGCGCGCGGCCCGGGTGGAGACTTCTCGCGGCCCGGAAAATCGCGTACGGGCGCACCCCGGTGCGCCCCTCGGGCCTGACGATGCCGGTCGGCCGTGACTCCCCTCCGTCCCCGCCGCTCAAGTTCCGCGCGCGGGTCGGGCAACTGCCCCGGGAGGGGGCGGGCCCCCACATACGGGCGGGCACCCGGCCAATCCGGCGACAAGTCTAACGCATGGCACCACGACGGTGGAACTTCGGCCCCCGGCGGTAGTGTGGGGCACATGCAGTCGACGATGCAGGACATACCACTGTCCGTGGCCCGCATCCTCTCCTACGGCGCCTCGGTGCACGGCCGGACCCGCGTGACCACGTGGAAGAACGGCCGGGGCGAGGAGACCACCTTCGCCCAAATCGCCGCCCGCGCCGCCGCGCTGGCCCACGCCCTGCGCGATGAGCTGGGGGTCTCCGGCGACGCGCGGGTGGCCTCCCTGATGCACAACTGCGCCGAGCACCTGGAGACGATGTTCGCCGTGCCGTGCATGGGCGCCGTCTTCAACCCGCTGAACAAGCAGCTGATGGTCAGCCAGATCCGGCACATCGTCAACGACGCCGAGGACCAGGTCGTCATCGCCGACCCGCGGCTGGCCGACCGCCTCGCCGAGGTCCTCGAGGGCTGCCCCGGGGTGCGCCACGTCGTCTTCATCGGCACCGAGCTGCCGGACGTGGAGCTGCCCGAGGGGGTGAGCGTCCACTCCTACGAGGCGCTTCTCGACGGTCGCGCCACCCGTTACGCGTGGCCCGTGCCCGACGAGAACGACGCCGCGGCCCTGTGCTACTCCACCGGCACCGGCGGCGAGCCGCGCGGCGTGGCCTACTCCCACCGCTCGCTCTACCTGACGGCGCTGACGCTGCTGGGCACGGACTCGATGGCCGTCTCCAACGGCCAGAGCTTCCTGTGCTGCGTGCCCATCTACCACGTGCTCAGCTGGGCGGTGCCCTTCGCGGCGTTCATGGCGGGCACCCCGCTGGTGCTGCCCGACGCCGACGTCTCCGGCGAGACACTGGCCGAGCTGATCGCCGCGACGCACCCGCGCGTGGCCCACGGCGTGCCCACGGTGTGGATGCAGCTGCTCGTGCACTACATGCACAACCCGCCGGAGCGGATGAGCCTGACCGAGATCTTCGTCGGCGGCTCCCAGGCCCCGCCGGTGCTGCTGTCGATGTGGGAGGAGCGCTACGGCGTGGACGTCGTGCACGTGTGGGGCATGACGGAGACCTCCACGGTCGGCTCGGTGGCCCGCCCGCCGGCCGGCGCCTCCGGCGAGGCGCGCTGGACCTACCGCACCAGCCAGGGCCGCTTCCCCGCCACCGTGGACTACCGCGTGGTCAACGACGGCCGCGTCGTCTCCGCCACCGACCGTAACCAGGGCGAGATCCAGGTGCGCGGCCCCCTGGTGGCCGGCTCCTACTACGTCGGCGCCGACAGCGCGGGTGCCGACGGGCGCGCCGCCGAGACCCCGGAGGTCCAGTTCACCGCCGACGGGTGGCTGCGCACCGGCGACGTCGGCTCGGTCACCGAGGACGGCTACCTGACCGTCCACGACCGCGCCCGCGACGTCATCCGCTCCGGCGGCGAGTGGATCTACTCGGCCGGGGTGGAGAACATGGTCATGGAGTCCCCCGAGGTCGTCGAGGCCGCCATCATCGGCTACCCGGACGACAAGTGGGGCGAACGCCCGCTGGTGGTCACCGTCGTCCACCCCGACGTCCCGCAGGACGCCGGGACCGCGGAGATGCTGCGCGACCGGCTGCGCAACCAGCTGCCCAGCTGGATGCTCCCGGAGTACTGGACCTTCGTGCGCCACATCGACAAGACCTCGGTGGGCAAGTTCGACAAGAAGGATCTGCGCGCCCACCTGGCCGCCGGCGACTACGACGTCGTCGCCCTCAAGGGCCCGGGCAAGCGCTGACCCCTGTTTCGTCCGGGGTACGATAAAAGGTATGCGTACCGGAGCTCCCGCCCGCCGCCGGGCACCGCGGCCCGCCACCGAGCTGTTCTCCGAGGCCCTGCCGCTGAGCCCCAAGCAGCGCGAGGTCCTGGCCGCCCTGCGCGAGCACCCCGGCGGCGTCTCGGTCGCCCAGCTCTCCGAGATCCTCGGCATGCACGCCAACACCGTGCGCGGACACCTCGACGAGCTGCTCGCCCACCGCGCCGTGCACACGGCCACCGCCCCCATCCACGGCCGCGGCCGCCCGACGATCCTCTTCTCCGCCCGGCTGCCCGACAACCGGGCCATCGCCCGCGAGTACCTCTCGCTCATCGAGATCATGGCGGACGACCTGACCGCCCGCACCCCGGACCCCGAGGAGCGCTTCGCCACCGCGCACCGCATCGGGCGGCGGTGGGCGCGCAAGATGACGCTCGCCGACGAGGGCGGCCGCGTCGGCGCGGACGCCGCCTTCGACCAGCTGGTCCAGCGGCTGCGTCAGCTCGGTTTCGACCCGGCCGACGAGCCGGAGTCGCGCGGCGACCTCACCGAGGAGACCCCCGAGGGCACGCGCGTGGTCTCGCTGCGCGCCTGCCCCTTCGTCGCCGGCGAGGCGGCCCCCTCCCCCGTCGTCTGCGCGATCCACGAGGGATTCATCGAGGAGTACTTCGGCGCCACCTCGACCGCGCAGACGACGATGCTGCCCCTGACCGAGAAGGGCCGCTGCACCCTCTGCGTGCGGCCCTAGTCCGTCCGGGCCCGGTCACTCGGGCCCTGATCAGTCAGGCCCGGGACGGGGTGACCGTCGGGCCGCCGGCCACGGAGAGCTCGTAGACGCTGAGGCCCTCCTCGCGGGCCGCGTCGAGAAGCGCGGGGTCCACCGGCTCGGTGGACAGCACCGCACAGGTCGGGCCGGCGCCCGAGAGATAGGCCGCCCAGCCGCGGTTGCGCAGGCGGTTGACCCACTCCGCGGTCACGGGCAGCACGTCCGCGCGGTACGGCTGGTGCAGCCGGTCGCGGGTGCCCTCCCAGAGCAGCTCCGGGTGCGCCTGCAGCGCGACGGAGAGCACCGCCGTGCGCGAGACGTTGAACCGGGCGTCGGTGTGCGTGACGTGGCTGGGCAGCACGCGGCGCACGGCCTGGGTGGAGGCGTGGAAGGACGGCACGAGCACGGTCGCGCGGATCCGCTCGTCAACGGGGATGCGCACGGCCCGGTAGACCGGCTGGCTCACGCCGTCGACGGGGATCTCGGTCCAGGAGACCACGCCGCCGCCGAGCACCGAGGCGCCGGCGTTGTCCGGGTGGCCCTCGAAGGCGCTGGCCAGCTGGACGAGCTGCTCCTCGCTGAGCGGGGAGTCCGCCAGGCCGTTCGCGGCGAGCACACCGGCGGCGGCCGCGGCGGCCGAGGACCCGAGCCCGCGCGACTGCGGGATAGTGTTCGTGCAGGTCACCCGCAGACCCGGGGCGGTGACGTCCGCGGCGTTGAGGCCCGCGTTGATCGCCTTGACCACCAGGTGCGAGGCGTCGCGCGGCAGGTCGGCCGCGCCCTCGCCGTGGATCTCGATCTCCAGGCCGGAGTCGATGACCTCGACCTCGACGGTGTCGTGGATGTCCAGCGCCAGGCCCATCGTGTCGAATCCGGGGCCCAGGTTCGCCGAGGAGCCGGGCACGCGCACGGTGACGGCGCGCCCGACCTCGAGTTCCACTGCCATGTCTCTCGCTCCTCCTCTGCTCGCTCTGCTCGCGCTTCGCCCGGCCGCCGCTACTCGGCCAGCCGGATGACCGACTTGACCGCCAGGACGTCGTCGTGGGCCTTCAGGTCCGCGACGAAGTCGGCGAGGTCGTGCTCGCGGGCGGTGTGGGTGACCAGGATCAGACGGGCGGCCTCGTGGCCGTCGACCTCGTAGCCCTCCTCCTGGCGCACGGTGCGCAGCGAGATACCGCGCGAGGCGCAGGTGCGCGCCAGGTCCGCCAGCACGCCGACGCGGTCGTGGACGCGCAGGTCGATGTGGTAGCGGGTGGGCACGTCGCCCGGGTCCGCGATCGGCAGGTCCGCGTAGGTCAGGTCCTTCGGGGCGTGGCCGCCGAGGTACTTGTTGCGCGCCGCGCCGACGACGTCGCCGAGCACGGCCGAGGCGGTGGGGGCGCCGCCGGCGCCGTTGCCGTAGAACATCAGGTCGCCGGCGCCCTCGGCCTCGACGAACACGGCGTTGTAGGAGCCGGACACGCTGGCCAGCGGGTGCTCCCGCGGCACGAGCGTCGGGTGGACGCGGGCGGATACGGACACGGTGCCGTCCTCTCCGGTGATCTTCTCGCAGATTGCCAGCAGCTTGATGGTGTCTCCGGCGGCCTTGGCCGCCTCGATGTCCTCGGCGGTCACGCCGGTGATGCCCTCGCAGCTCACGTCGGAGAAGCGCACGCGGGTGTAGAAGCCCATCGAGGCCAGGATCGCGGCCTTGCTCGCCGCGTCATGGCCCTCGACGTCGGCCGTCGGGTCGGCCTCGGCGTAGCCCAGGCGGGTCGCCTCGGCCAGGGCGGCCTCGTAGTCGGCGCCGGTGGCGTCCATGGCGTCGAGGATGAAGTTCGTGGTGCCGTTGACGATGCCGGAGATCCGGCGGATCTGGTCGCCGGCCAGCGAGCGGCGCAGCATGTTGACCACCGGGATCGCGGCGGCGACGGCGGCCTCGTAGAAGAGGTCGACGTTGTTGGCGTCCGCGGCGGCGGCCAGCTCGTCGGCGTGCGCGGCGACCAGGGCCTTGTTCGCTGTGACCACGGACTTGCCCGCGTTGAGCGCGGAGAGCACGAGCTCGCGCGGGTAGTCGATGCCGCCGATGACCTCGACGACGACGTCGACGTCGTCCCGCAGCACCAGGCTGCGCGCGTCCTCGGTGATCAGCTCCGGGTCCACGCCCTCGCGGGGCTTCGACGCGTCCGAGACCGCCACGCCCTTCAGCTCGAAGGGCCCTTCGATGCGGTGCTCGAGAGCCTCGGAGTTCTCGGTCATCAGCCGCAGGACCTCGGAACCGACCGTGCCGTAGCCCAGCAGGGCGATGCCCACCGGACGATTCTCGCGGGCCGCCGCCGTCGGGTACCGGGCGGCGTCATGCTGCTGCGTCGTCATCTCTCTCCTGCCTCAAGCGTCGATACGGGTATGTCCCGACACTATAGACCATGCTGTTCATTTTGCACGACGCAGGGGCCCGTCAGGGGCCCTCGGAGCCTCAGAGGACCTCGCGGGCCATGAGGTCGTCGACGGTCTCACGGCGCACCATCAGGCGTGCCTCTCCCCCGTCGACGACGACCACCGGCGGGCGGCAGGCGGCGTTGTAGTTCGACGACATCGCCAGGCAGTACGCGCCCGTGGCGGCCAGGGCGACCAGGTCGCCGACCCCGACGTCGTCCGGGACCATCAGGTCGTGGACGAGGATGTCGCCGGACTCGCAGTGCGAGCCGACGACGCGCCCGGCGACGGCCTCGCCCTCGGCGAAGCGGTTGACCAGACGGGCGTCGTAGTTGGCGTCGTAGAGCATCGGGCGGATGTTGTCCGACATGCCGCCGCTGACGGCCAGGTAGCGCCGCGTGATGCCCTCGTCGATCGGCACGTCCTTGACGGTGCCGACCTCGTAGACGGTCACGGCCGAGGGGCCGACGATCGCGCGGCCGGGCTCGACCATCACCTTCGGCGCCGGCACCCCGGAGGCCTCCGCGTGCGCGGCGACCTGCGAGAGCATGTCGCGGGCGACACCGGCGACGTCCAGCGGGTCCTCCTCGGCGGTGTAGGCGATGCCGAAGCCGCCGCCGAGGTCGAGCAGGCTCAGCTCCTCGGCCAGGGCCTCGCGCCCGCCGTACTCCGGGCCCAGCTCGTCGACGACGCGGCCGAGCAGCCCCAGCACGCGCTGGGCGGCCAGGGAGAAGCCCTCGGCGTCGAAGACCTGCGAGCCGACGTGGCAGTGCAACCCGTCGAGGTGCAGTCCCTCGGCCGCCAGCGCGTCGCGCACGGCCCCGAAGGCCGCGCCCGAGGCCAGCGAGAAGCCGAACTTCTGGTCCTCGTGCGAGGTCGCGATGAACTCGTGGGTGTGCGCCTCCACGCCGGGGGTGACGCGCACCAGCACGGACTGGACCGCACCGGCGCCACGCGCGACGTCGTCAAGCATGTGCAGCTCACCGGGCGAGTCCAGCACCACGTGGCCGACGCCGGCGCGCACGCACTCCTCGAGGAAGCCGCGCGTCTTGTTGTTGCCGTGCACGGTGATGCGCGCGGCGGGGAAGCCGGAGGCCAGCGCGATGGCCAGCTCGCCGGCGCTCGCGACGTCGAGGCTCAGGCCCTCCTCGTCGACCCAGCGGGCGATCTGGCGGGTCAGGAACGCCTTGGCCGCGTAGTGCACGTGGTCCGGGCCGCCGAAGGCGCGGGCCAGCTGGCGGGCGCGCAGGCGGAAGTCGGCCTCGTCGACGACCACGACGGGCGCGCCGTACTCCTCGACGATCTCGGGCAGCGGGACGCCCGCGACCGTGACCACGCCGTCCTCCTGGCGGCGCGCGTTGGTCGGCCAGACGTTCGCCGGCAGCTCGTTGAAGGCCTCCTCGGCCGTGCGGCCCTGGGCCTTGAACGCCGCGACGGTCTGGCGGACGGACTCCGGTATGTTCTTCGGGACGGTCACCTGGCGTCCCCCTCTACATCCGCTCCGGCGCGGTCACGCCGAGCAGGTCGAGGGCGTTGGCGAGCACCTGACGCGACGCGCGCGCCAGCTCGAGGCGCGCGGCGTGCCGGGCCGTGGGCTCCTCGTCCGCCTTCGGCAGGATCGGGCAGTTGTCGTAGAAGCGGTGGAAGACACCGGCCAGGCGCTCGGCGTAGCGGGCGACACGGTGCGGCTCGCGCAGCTCCGCGGCGGCGGTGACCACGGCCGGGAACTCGCCGAGGGTGCGGATGAGCTCGCCCTCGCGCTCGTGGGTGAGCGCGGCGAGGTCGGCCGCCGGCAGCTCGACGCCGGTCTCGGCGGCCTTGCGGTCCAGCGAGCACAGGCGCGCGTGGGCGTACTGGACGTAGTAGACGGGGTTGTCGTTGGACTGCGAGGCCCACAGGTCCAGGTCGATGTCCAGCGAGCTGTCCACCGAGGAGCGGATCATCGCGTAGCGCGCGGCGTCGACGCCGATCGCCTCGACGAGGTCGTCGAGGGTGATCACGGTGCCGGCGCGCTTGGACATCTTGACCGCCTGCCCGTCGCGCAGCAGGTTGACCATCTGGCCGATGAGCACCTCGACCTGCTCGGCGCGGTAGCCCAGGGCCACGGCGGCCGCCTTGAGGCGGGCGATGTAGCCGTGGTGGTCGGCGCCGAGCATGTAGATGCACAGGTCGTGGCCGCGGCCGATCTTGTCGCCGATGTAGGCGATGTCGCCCGCGATGTAGGCGGCGTCGCCGTCGGACTTGATGACGACGCGGTCCTTGTCGTCGCCGAAGTCGGTCGAGCGCAGCCACCAGGCGCCGTCGGCGAGGTAGAGCTCGCCGTTGTCCTTCAGCTTCTGGATCGCGGCGTCGACGGCGCCGGACTCGAACAGCGAGTTCTCGTGGAAGAAGACGTCGAAGTCGGTGCCGAACTCGTGCAGGGAGGACTTGATGTGGGCGAACATCATCTCCACGCCCTCGGCGCGGAAGATCTCCTGCGTCTCCTCCGGCCCGTGCTCGAGCGCGTCGGGGCGCTTGTCGACGACGCGTCGGGCGATGTCGGCGATGTAGGCGCCGCCGTAGCCGTCCTCCGGGGTCGGCTCCCCCTTCGCCGCGGCCACCAGCGAGCGCGCGAAGCGGTCGATCTGGCGGCCGTGGTCGTTGAAGTAGTACTCGCGGGTGACCTCGGCGCCGGCGGCCTCGAGCACGCGGCCCAGGGAGTCGCCGACGGCGGCCCAGCGGGTGCCGCCCAGGTGGATCGGCCCCGTCGGGTTGGCGGAGACGAACTCGAGGTTGATGCGGCTGCCCGCGTAGGTGTCCGCGTGGCCGAACCGCGCGCCGGCCTCCCGGATGCGGGCGACGATCTCGCCCTGGGCGGCCGCGGCCAGGCGGATGTTGAGGAAGCCGGGTCCGGCGACCTCGGCGGAGGCGACGGCGTCGTCCGCGCCGAGTGCGTCGGCCAGCCAGCCGGCGAGTTCGCGCGGGTTGACGCCGGCCTTCTTGGCCACCTGCAGGGCCAGGTTGGTGGCGTAGTCGCCGTGCTCCGGGTTGCGCGGCCGCTCGACGGTCACGGTCTCCGGGAGCACCGCGGTATCGAGGTTGTGGTCGGCGAAGACGGCCGAGGCCGTGGTGCCGATGAGTTCTCCGAGGGCTGCAGGTGTCATGGGCGCAGATTCTAACGCACAGGTCGCGCGCGTCCGGCACGACCGGGGCGTCGGAAAAATCGCATGGTCCCTATCTTTGACCCCGGTCACCCCCTCGGCGGCGTCCCCCGGGGCCCGTGCGGGGGCGCGGCGCCCGGCTCGGCGGCGCACGTCACACCCGGGGCGCCACCCCCGCCGGGGTAGCCGAAACGGAACCACCCGGACATTATCTTCGATCGCAAACGGAATAACGCAACACCGTCGTTGCATTAATAAGCCCAGGTGGCGGGCCTGACCCGCGGGCATGTCAACTAATTCTGCGCTAGAGTCGGGGGTGCCCCAAGGACCCGGACGCCCACCCCACCACCCCCGTCGCAGACGTCTCACGACGACCCCGGCGAGTTCGGCGGAGCGGACGTCCGTCTTCACGCCGAATACTCTCCAGGAGCCGCTCACATGCGCATCGCGCTCTTCTCCACGTGCATCGGCGACGCACTCTTCCCGGACGCCCACAAGGCGACGGCGATCCTGCTGACCCGCCTGGGTCACGAGGTCGTCTTCCCCGAGGGCCAGACCTGCTGCGGACAGATGCACATCAACACCGGCTACCAGCGTGAGGCGGTGCCGATCATCCGCACCTACGCCGACGCCTTCGCCGACCCGTCCATCGACTGCGTGGTCGCCCCCTCGGGCTCCTGCGCGGGCGCCGTGCGCGAACAGCACGTGCGCATCGCGGAGCGCTACGGCGACTCCGCCCTCGTCGACGGCGCCCACCGCGCCGCCGACAAGACCTACGAGCTGTGCGAGTTCCTCTGCGACGTCGAGCAGCGCACCGACCTGGGCGCCTGGTTCCCGCACCGCGTGACCTACCACGCCTCCTGCCACTCGCTGCGCTTCATCGAGGTCGGCGACAAGCCCTACCGGCTGCTCAACGCCGTCGAGGGCCTCGAGCTGGTCGACCTGCCCAACCACGAGGAGTGCTGCGGCTTCGGCGGCACCTTCTCCGTCAAGAACGCCGAGGTCTCCGCGGCGATGGTCTCGGACAAGGTCCGCAACATCAAGTCCACCGGCGCCGAGTACGTCACCGCCGGCGACTCCTCCTGCCTGATGAACATCGTCGGCGCCCTCTCGCGCCAGCGCACCGGCATCCGTGCCGTGCACATGGCCGAGATCCTCGCCTCCACCCGCGAGCACCCGTGGACCCCCGAGCGCGCCGCCTACCAGAGGGAGGCCATGCTGTGAGCGTCGTCAACCTCGGCCGCCCGGCCATGCCGCCGGTCGCCTCCCACTCCCCCAGCGCCCTGCGCGGCGACGTCGGCTTCACCACCGCCGCCCACACCGAGCTGGACAACGCCACCAAGCGGCGCAACCTGCACCACGCCACCACCTCGATCCGCGCCAAGCGCGCCCGCGTCGTCTCCGAGTGCGACGACTGGGAGCAGCTGCGCGACGCCGGCTCCGCGATCAAGCAGGAGGTCGCCGCCCACCTGCCCGAGCTGCTCGAGCAGTTCGAGGCGGCCGTCACCGCCCGCGGCGGCCACGTCCACTGGGCCCGCGACGCCGCCGAGGCCGGCCGGATCGTCACCGACCTGGTCAAGGCCACCGGCGAGACCGACGTGGTCAAGATCAAGTCGATGGCCACCCAGGAGATCGCGCTCAACGAGGTCCTCGAGGAGTCCGGCATCCACGCCCGGGAGACGGACCTGGCGGAGCTGATCGTCCAGCTCGGCCACGACCGCCCCTCCCACATCGTCGTGCCCGCGCTGCACCGCAACCGCGCGGAGATCCGCGACATCTTCGTGCGCGAGATGCCCAACACCGACGAGTCGCTGCCCGCGAACCCGCCCGAGCTGGCCGAGGCCTCCCGCCTCTTCCTGCGCGAGCAGTTCATGCGCGCCAAGGTCGCCATCTCCGGCTGCAACTTCGGTGTCGCGGAGACCGGCACGGTCTCCATCGTCGAGTCCGAGGGCAACGGCCGCATGTGCCTGACCCTGCCGGAGACCCTGATCTCCGTGATGGGCATCGAGAAGCTGCTGCCGCGCTTCTCCGACCTCGGCGTCTTCCTCCAGCTGCTGCCGCGTTCCTCGACCGGCGAGCGGATGAACCCCTACACCTCGCTGTGGTCCGGCACCACCGAGGGCGACGGCCCGCAGGACTTCCACGTCGTCATCCTCGACAACGGCCGCACCCACGCGATGGCCAACGAGATCGGCCGCGAGGCGCTCAAGTGCATCCGCTGCTCGGCGTGCCTGAACGTCTGCCCCGTCTACGAGCGCGCGGGCGGCCACTCCTACGGCTCCGTCTACCCGGGCCCGATCGGCGCGATCATCACGCCGCAGCTGACCGGCATCGACTCCACCGACGACCCCTCGGCCTCACTGCCCTACGCGTCCTCGCTGTGCGGGCGCTGCGACAGCGTCTGCCCGGTCAAGATCCCGATCACGGACATCCTGGTCGAGCTGCGCCACCAGAAGGTCGAGAACCACCGGCCGAAGATCGAGGGCGCCCTGCTCGACGCCGCGGGCGTGGCCATGGGCCACCCGAAGCTGTGGAACGCCGTCATGCAGCGGATCTTCCTCGGCCGCGTGCTCGGCGGGTTCGACAAGACCATCACCCACCTGCCGAGCTTCATGTCCGGCTGGACCGACGTGCGCGACACCGCCGTGCCCCCGAAGAAGTCCTTCCGCTCCTGGTGGAACTCCGACGAGGCGCGCGAGCTGCTCGACGAGGCCCGCCGCGAGGGCATGCCCGCCGAAGCGCAGGACGCCGGCGACGAGTCCGCCGAACAGGACAACGCGCAGGACAACGAGGAGGAGAACCGATGACCACCGCCGAGGAGCGCCGCAACGCCGACGCCAAGCGCGAGATCCTCCAGCGGGTCCGCGACGCCCAGCAGCTCTCGCACACCCCGGCCGAGGTCGAGGTGCCCCGCGAGTACAACACGACCTCCGAGATGGGCCGCGACGAGCTGCGTGAGCTGCTCATCGGACGCCTCGTCGACTACCGCGCCGACGTGACCCGCTCGAGCTCCGAGGAGCTGCCGGCCACCCTGGCCCGCGTGCTCTCCGAGCGCGGCGCACACACCGTGCGTTACGCGGAGGGGCTGGACACCGGCCTCTTCGCCGAGGTCGACGCCGAGTGCACCCCGGACTCCCGCGACTCCGACCCGCGCGAGCTCGACGCCGTCGACGCGGTGGTCACCGACTCGCACGTCTCGTGCGCGCAGACGGGCACGATCTGCCTGCAGTCCAACGCGACCAACGGCCGCCGTGCCCTGACGCTGGTGCCGGACCGGCACGTGTGCATCGTGCACATGGACACCGTGGTCTACGGCGTGCCCGAGATGGTCGACCGCCTCGACCCCGAGCTGCCCGTGACCATGATCTCCGGTCCCTCGGCGACCTCGGACATCGAGCTCGTCCGCGTCGAGGGCGTGCACGGCCCCCGCGACCTCATGGTCATCGTCGTCGACTGACCCCTTTTCACGGACTCACCCGTGCCAATCCCCCGGCTTTTCGGCCGGGGGCTTTTTCATGCCTTCTGCAACTGCGCTCACCTGGACATTTGTACGCTCGTACACTATGCATGCCCTGGGATTCGGCCTTAGACTCCGATGTGTCAAGCCCCACGGGAAACGTCGTTGATAAACCCCGGCGCATCAGCCGCCGCGCGTGGACGTCCCGGGGGACGGACTGACTGGAAAAGGGTCGCCCCATGAAAGAGATCAACGCGGTCGGCACCCCCAACGCCACCGAGGATGTGTTCCACCACATCCCGCCGGGCCGGGAGCGCGCGCCGTTCCTGCGCTACATCCGGATCAACCTGCCGCGCCTGACCAAGGCGCTGCTGTTGATCGTCGTCGCCGTCATCGGCGGCACCGCGGTGGCCGTGGCGCTCTCCGACCACCTCCCCTTCCCCGGGGCCGGGTTCGCGCTGTGGGCGGTGGCGGCACTGGCCGCCGTCTACCTCGCGCTCGGCCTGTGCACCCGGATGCGCATCTGGGACTACGGCAGCCTCGTGGCCACCGTCGCCGTGCTCGTCTACGTCGGCGGGCTCTTCGGCGACGCGCCCTACGTCTGGAACGGCGCGAGCGTCGAGCTGGCGGCGTGCTGGAACACGATGATGCTCGCCTCCGTCGCCTACTGGGTGCTCAACTGGGCCATCAACTACGGCATGATCGTCGCCTGGCCCGACGACCAGGGCTTCACGGACTGAGAGCCCGAAGGAGAAAGAGACAATGGAATTCGGATTTCCCTGGTGGCTGCGTGCCGAGCACTTCCTCAACATCATCTTCGTCACCTTCTTCATCCGCTCGGGCATCGAGATCCTGGGCACCTACCCGCGCCTGCACCGCAAGGTGCAGAACCAGCCCGGTGAGCACTGGGCCCAGTTCACGGTGAAGGAGAAGCCGAAGCACAAGTACTACGCGGTCGGCGCGGAGTACGAGAACTACTCCCCGATCGTCTCGCTGCCCGGCTACGGCAAGCTCGGCCAGGGCCGCTACTGGCACTTCATCATGGTGACCGGCTACGTCACCTGCTTCCTCATCTACTACGTCCTGCTGGCCGTCACCGGCCAGTGGCGCCGCTACGTCCCGCAGAGCTGGGACGTCTTCCCGCAGGCCCTCGACGACGTGGTGCACTACCTGGCCTTCCAGATCCCGCACGCGCAGGACGGCATGCCCTTCAACTCGGTGCAGCAGCTCTCCTACGCCTTCGTGATGCTGATCCTGCCGGCCTTCATGATCTTCACCGGCCTCTTCCAGGCCCCGGCCGTCAACACGCACTGGCCGCGGGTCACCAAGGCCCTCGGCGGCCGCCAGGTCATCCGCACCCTGCACTTCTGGGGCCTGATCATCTACCTGGTGTTCATCGTCATCCACGTCGCGATGGTCATCATGCACGGCTACGGCCACGAGGTCTCCAAGATGGTCTTCGGCCACTCGGACTCCCCGGTCGCCGGCGGCGTCATCTTCACCGCGCTGCTCGCCTTCGTGGTCTTCCTCCACGTGATCGCCACCAAGACCTCGCTGCACAAGCCGCACCTCGTGCGCCGGCTCAACAACACGCTGGTGCGCCCGCTGACCCGCCGGCTGATCAAGCTGCCCAGCCGCCAGGACTTCACCGGCTTCAAGACCGGCCGCCTATTCCGCGGCTCGGGCTGCCCGCCGGAGATCGACGAGTACACCGCGATGGTGGCCAACAACTACGAGGACGACTACTACCTCGAGATCGGCGGCTACGTGGAGCGCCCGATGGTGCTGTCCATGCGGGACCTGCGCGAACTGGCCAAGGACCATTCCCAGGTGACCATGCACAACTGCGTGCAGGGCTTCTCCTCGGTCGGTGAGTGGGGCGGCGTGCCGCTCAAGACGATCCTCGACCTGGCCCGCCCGCTGCCGGGTGCGACCGACGTCGTCTTCCAGAGCTTCCAGAACATGGGCCGCGACGACGCCGTCTACGACGAGGGCTTCTACTACGAGTCCGCGCCCATGGTCGAGGCCAACCAGCCGCAGACCCTGGTCGCCATCTCGCTCAACGGAAAGAACGTGCCGATCGAGAACGGCGCCCCGATGCGCATCCGGCAGGAGATCTCCACCGGCTTCCGCTCCATCAAGTGGGTCGAGCGCATCGACGTGGTCAACCGCTACGACATCGTCGGCAAGGGCCGCGGCGGCTGGTTCGAGGACAACGACGACTACGACCGCATGCAGATGATCTAGAAGGAGTCAGAGCACATGTATCCCGTCCACGAGGACATGATCCTCGACGACGCCGCCCGCGAGCGGGTGCGCGCCTACATCGAGGAGACCGGCTTCGGCTTCCCGGGCACCGGGCCCGACGACTACGAGATCCTGCCCGTCGCCCGCTACCTCGGCTGGAACTTCACCCGCGAGGACCTCGACGCCTTCGCCGTCGGCCTGCGCTGCCTGCGCCCCGACATGCGCCGCCGGCACACCTTCATCCGCATGAGCCAGGGGCAGCTGACCGGCGAGCCCGACGCGAAGGTGCTCGAGCTCAACGAGCCGGTGCTGGCCACCGACACGCTGCGGATGCGCCGCTGGCGCGACACCGAGACCGGCCCGTCGCGCACCGGCGTCGACTCCTACGCCACCGAGGACGGCTCCGAGCCGGGCGTCGACCGCGACCTGCGCATGCTGCACGACACACTCGCCGACGTCCGCCGCTTCGCCGACGCCGGCGGCGGGCCGACCACGGAGGGCCAGCGCGACCTCGGCGTCGACTTCGGCCTGCTGCTGGCCGGCCGGTACCCCCGGCTGAAGTACCTCGAGAAGGAGGGCAGGCTGCGCACCGACCAGCTCGAGAGCCTGCACGCCTTCGACGCCGACTTCGCCGGCATGACCGACACGCTGCGCGCGCTGGCCCTGCCGACCGTCGAGGACTACCGCCGCCCCGAGAAGCGCCGGCACGCCGAACACAACGACCGCTGAGGCCCACCGGCCTCACCCAGAAAGGAACATCATGGAACTCGATGTCATGACCGTGACGGGGCTGATCGCCTCCGTCGCCCTCCTCGCCGGCTTCGCGCTGCTCACCCTGGGCAAGCTGACCGCCGAGCACTACACCTACCAGTGGCTCAACGCCATCGGCGCAGGCTTCCTGGCCTACTCCGCCTTCGTCACCGAGCCGATCAACATGGGCGTCTTCCTCACCGAGGTGATCTGGAGCCTCATCGGCTTCTACGGCATCTTCAAGATCTGGCGCAAGCGCCGCGCCGCCGAGACGCCCGCGCGCGTCAACTGATCCCCCGTCCCTCACCTCAAGAAAGGCATCCCATGGAAACTCTCGCCGGATCCTACGTCATCGGCCTCATCGGCGGCGCGCTGTTCGTCATCGCCTTCGCCGGCCTCAACTTCGGCCTGCTCAAGTCGGACTCCTACATCTACCAGGGCCTGAACTTCCTCGGCGGCGCGGCCTTCGTCTACACCGCCATCAAGCCCTTCAACGTCGGCCTCTTCGTCACCGAGTTCGTCTGGGCCGTCGTCGGCCTCTACGGCATCTGGCTGGCCTACCGCACCTCTCGGCGCCGCAGCGAGGCGCCGACGGCCGAGGAGGTCCCGCCGAACACCCCGGCCTGACCGACCCGGGTAGCGTGGACCCTTATGGACCCTGACGCGCCCGCCCCGCGCAACCCCCGGCACGACCCGGGGCGGCGCGACCGCATCATCGACGCCGCCCTCGACGTGATCGCCGACGACGGCGTCGAGGGCACCTCGCTGCGCAAGATCGCCGCCCGCGCCGGCGTGCCCCTCGGCTCGCTCACCTACTACTTCGACGGCCGCGAGGACCTCATCGCCGAGGCCTTCCTCCGCTTCACCGACCTCTCCGCCGCCGAGTTCCGCACCGCCTTCGCCGCCGCCGACGACCTCGCCTCCGCCCGCGAGGCCGTCGTCTCCGCGCTGACCAGCGAGTCCACCGTCGCCGAGCGCGGCGTCTCGCTGTCCATCGAGATCTACGCCCTGGCCCTGCGCGCCCCGCGCTACCGGGCGATCTTCCTGCGCTGGGTGCGCCGCTGCCGCGAGGCGATGTCCCGCCACTTCGACTGGCCGACGACGCTGGTCCTCGACTCGCTCTACGAGGGCCTGCTCATCCACCGCCACCTGCAGAACCACGCCCACGACGAGGCACTGATCCGGCTCGCCGTCGAGCGCATCACCCCGCCGGAGAGCTACCACGGCACCGGCGAGCCCTCCGGCCCGCCGCCCGAGGAGAGGTTCCTTTAATTCCGACTCGACCGGACTTATCATTGGAGGGACCATGACCCGAGACAGCACCTCTCTCCAGGTCCTCCCCCTCGAGGACCGTTACGGCCGCGTCGCCCGCGACCTCCGCGTGTCTCTGACCGACCGCTGCAACCTGCGCTGCACCTACTGCATGCCCGCCGAGGGCCTCGAGTGGTTCCCCACCGCCGAGACCCTCGACGACTCCGAGACCCTGCGCCTGATCCGCATCGCCGTCGAGGACCTCGGCATCCGCCAGGTCCGCTTCACCGGCGGCGAGCCGCTGCTGCGCCGCTCGCTCGAGGACATCGTCGCCGCGACCAAGCGCCTGCGCACCGACTCCGGCACCGCCCCGCAGACCGCGATCACCACCAACGGCCTGGGCCTCGACAAGCGCGCCGCCCGCCTGGCCGCCGCCGGCCTCGACCGCGTCAACATCTCCCTGGACACCCTCGACCCCGAGCACTACCGCCGGCTGACCCGCCGCGACCGCCACGCCGGGGTCCTGCGCGGCATCCAGGGCGCCCTCGACGCGGGGCTGACCCCGGTCAAGATCAACACGGTGATCATGCCCGGCATCAACGACCACGACATCGTCTCCCTGGCCGCCTTCGCCCTCGAGCGCGGCCTCGAGCTGCGCTTCATCGAGCAGATGCCGCTGGGCCCGCCGGACCAGTGGGACCGCGCGCGCATGGTCACCGCCGAGGACATCCTCGCCGACCTGCGCACCCGCTTCGAGCTCACCCCCGCCGCCGAGCCGCGCGGCTCCGCACCCGCGGCCGTCTGGGACGCCGTCGACCGCGAGGACCCACGGGTCAGCGGCCGCATCGGCGTGATCGCCTCCGTGAGCCACCCGTTCTGCGGCACCTGCGACCGCACCCGCCTGACCACCGACGGCGCCGTGCGCAACTGCCTGTTCGCCCGCGAGGAGACCTCGCTGCGCGACCTCATGCGCGCCGGCGCCACCGACTCCGAGCTCGCCGACGCGTGGCGCGCCGTGATGTGGGCGAAGCTGCCCGGCCACGGCATCGACGAGCCCTCCTTCATCCAGCCGGACCGCCCCATGTCCGCGATCGGCGGCTAGCGCACGATGCCCACCCAGCCGCACCGGCGCGACGTCGTCAATCACCTGCGCGCCGTGCAGGAACTCGTCTCTCCCCTGCCCGGGCGCACCGTCGCCGTCGCCGGCGCCGATAGCCGCCGGGTAATTGCCGACGCCGCGCGCGCCCTGCGCGCGGTGCCGCCCGCCGACGTCTCCGCCGTCGACGGTTACGTCGCCCGCGTGCGCGACCTCGCCGTCGGCACGCGCCTCCCCGTCGCCGGGGACATCCCCGCCGGCCACCCGCCCGTCGTCATCCCACCCGGCGCCGCCGTGCGCATCATGACCGGCGCGGTGGTGCCCGCCTGCGACGACGACGTCGCCGTGGTCCCCGTCGAGGACACCGACGCCCCGCGCGTGGCGCTGCCCGCCCACGTCACCGTCACCGCGCTGAACGCAGGCCGCACGAACATCCGGCACGCCGGCGAGCACCTGCGCGCGGGTGACGTCGCCGTGCCCGCGGGGCTGCCGCTCGACGCCGGGACGCTCGCCACGCTCGTCTCCTGCGGGGTCGAGTCCGTCACCGCCCGGCCGGTGCCGCGGGTGTGCGTGGTGACCACCGGCGACGAGACCGCGCCCGACGCCCGCCCCGAGCCGTGGCGCATCCCCGACTCCAACGGGCCGATGCTCACCCGCCTGATCACCGACTTCGGCGCCGAGGTCAGCGCCGCGCACTGCCGCGACGACACCGCCACGCTCGCCGCGGTCCTCGATCAGGCGGCCGCCGGCTGCGACCTGATCGTCACCGCCGGCGGCATCTCGGCCGGGGCCTTCGACGTGGTCAAGGAGCTGGGGCGCGCCGCCACCGCAGACGGGCGCGCGCGGATGGACTTCCACCCGCTGGCCATGCACCCCGGAAAGCCGCAGGGCGCCGGGCTCTGGGGCGACACGCCGGTGGTCTGCCTGCCCGGCAACCCCGTGGCCGCGTGGACCTCGGCCGTGCTCTTCGTCGCCCCCGCCGTGCGCCGCCTCGCGGGGATGCCCGCCGTGGGTTCGCTCGAGGAGCTGCCCCGGTGCGCGCTCCCCCTCGACGGGGAGCTCGCACCGCGTCACGGGGGTGTCTCCGCGGCTCCGGTGCGCCTCGACTGGGCCGCGGGTGTGGCCCGGATGTCGGCGGCCCGCGGCTCCCACATGGTCGGCGCGCTCGCGGGGGCCGACGGCCTCGCGGTCGCGCGCCCGGACGCGGCCACCGTCGTGCTGCGCGCCCGCTAGACTCGGTGCCCATGACCAGTTCCGAACCTCGCGAACCCCAGTTGACCCACATCGACTCCCGGGGGCAGGCCCGCATGGTGGACGTCACCGCCAAGACGCCGACCGTGCGCTCGGCCACCGCCCGGGGCGAGGTCGCCTGCTCACCCGACATCCTCGCCGCGCTGCGCGACGGCACGGTGCCCAAGGGCGACGTGCTCGCCACCGCCCGCATCGCGGGGATCTCGGCGGCGAAGAAGGTCCCGGACCTGCTGCCGCTGGCGCACGTGATCGGGGTGCACGGCTGCGTGGTCGACCTCTCGATCGAGGACGACCACGTCGCGGTGTCCGCCACCGTGCGCACCGCGGACCGCACCGGGGTCGAAATGGAGGCGCTGACGAGCGTGACCGTCGCCTGTCTGGCCGTGATCGACATGGTCAAGGGCGTCGACCGCTCCGCCTACATCCGCACCTGCGCGATCGTGGCAAAATCAGGGGGCAGGTCGGGCGACTGGTCGCGTCCGATGCCAGGCCGAACGGAGGAGTCTTAAATGTCCAGCATCCACGCCATCGTCCTCGCCGGTGGGCAGGGCAAGCGCATGGGCAACGTCGACAAGGCGCTCGTGCGCGTCGGCGGCGTGCGCCTGATCGACGCGGTCCTGCGTCAGCTGCCCGGGCCGGAGATCGTCACGGTGGTCTCGCCGAGCGAGATCCTCGATCTGCCCGAGGGCATCCGCCAGGTCAGTGAGAAGCCCGCGGGCGGTGGCCCCGTCGCCGGCATCGCCGCGGCCTTCGACGCCACCTGCCGCTACACCATGGTGCTCACCGTCGACGCCCCGCACGCGCCGGCGCTGATCGCCCCGCTCTACCGCACCCTCGAGCGCGCCAAGGACGCCGACGTCGCCGTCGTCGAGTCGGACGACGGCCAGCTGCAGCACCTCTGCCAGCTGTGGCGCACCCCGGCGCTGCGCAAGGCGCTCGACGGTGTGGCCGCCACGCACGGCGGCGCGCGCGACGTCGCCGCCCGCGAGCTCATCGCGGACGTCGAGATGATCAAGATGCCGGGCACCGGCGAGGAGAAGGACTACGACACCGTCGAGGAGCTCTCCGCCCTCGGCGAGGTCCAGGTGCCCGAGCAGGACTACTGACGGTTCCATGGTCGGCGGCTCGGGCGTCAGCTCCACGGTCGGCGGCTCGGGCGTCGGCGGCTCGCGCGGCCGGGGTGGCCCGGGCCCGGCGTTTGTCACGTCGGTGCGCCTGTCCTGCCCCGCCGCCGACCTGCCCGGATACCTCGCCGGGCTGCCACTGACCCGCGCACTCGAGCGCGAGCCGCTCGAGCTGACCCGCCCGGTCACCGTCATCGGCGGGGAGAACGGCTCCGGCAAGTCCACCCTCGTCGAGGCCGTCGCCGTCGCGGCGGGCTTCGACGCCATGGGCGGCTCCCGCAACGCCCGCCAGTACGGCTCGGAGCAGACGGTCTCCCCGCTCTCCGGGCACATCGTGCTCACCCGCCGGCACAACCCGCGCGACGGCTGGTTCCTGCGTGGCGAGACCCACCTCGACACGGTCCGCTACTACGCGGGGCTCGGCACGCAGCTGCAGCTGACGGAGCTCAGCCACGGCGAATCCCTCATGGGCCTGGTCTCGAAACGCTTCCACGGCGACGGACTGTTCATCCTCGACGAGCCCGAAGCCGGTCTCTCCGTCTTCCGCCAGCTGGAGCTCCTGGGCCACATCGCGAATCTGGCCGCGGCGGGCGCCCAGTTCATCGTGGTCACCCACTCCCCCGTCCTGATGGCCGTGCCCGGCGCACAGCTGCTCGAACTGCGCGACGGCCGGCTCGAGCCCACCGACTTCGACGCCATGGAGGCGGTCACCGCGACCCGCGAGTTCATCGCGGACCCCGCCGGCACCGCGGCCTTCCTCACCGACGACGAGGGTCGTCCATGAGTGCCCTGCGCAACCATCCCGGCCTCTTCGTCGACGGCTTCTACCTGCTGTCTTCGGACTCGCCGCGCGCGGCATCCGCTCCCCCGGTCCCGGATTGGGTGATGCAGCTGCCGGTGTTCCGCACGGTCTCGGCCGGGCGCACCCTGTCCTTCTCCTCCCCGGTCACGGTCATCACCGGCGAGAACGGGACCGGCAAGTCGACCTTCCTCGAGGCGCTCGCCTACAGCTGCCGCTTCCCGACGCACGGCGGCCCCTGGACCGGCAACCCCGGACCCGCCGCAGAGAACCACCTCTTCGGCCGGGCGGCGGCGCTGATGACCAACCGCCCGATGGCCGGTTGGTTCCTGCGCGCCGAGTCGCACCACCGCGTCGGCCGCGAGCTCGGTGCGGACGGGCCGGGAGTGCGCGACATCAACGCGATGTCGCACGGCCAGTCCGTCGCCCACGTCATCCGGGAGGCCTTCCACGCGTCGGGGCTCTACATCCTCGACGAGCCCGAGTCCGGTCTCTCGGCCGTGCGCCAGATGGCTCTGATGGCCGAGCTCCACCAGATCGCCGAGCTGGGCGCGCAGGTCATCGTCGCCACCCACTCCCCGATCGTCACCGCGGTCCCGGGCGCGGCCATCTGGGAGATCGACCGCGAGGCGGGCATCCGTCACCGCGACCGGGTCACAGACACCGTCGCCTTCCAGGCCATGGAGGACTTCCTCGCCGACCCGGCCGGCATCGCCGACTACATGGTCGACGTCACCGCCGAAGACATGCACTGATTTCTCCTCTCCTTCGATTTCCGACGTCCCGTCGGTCGCCGTCGGCGACCGACCCCGCGGTTGCGCGGTGCTCTTTGTCTGCGGGCACCGGGTCAGAACGGAACCGGTGCCGCCGGCCAGGTGTCCCAGAACGGCCCCGATGCTCCATAACCGGACCGGGTCAGAAGGGCACCGGGGCGGCCGGGTCGTAACCGATCTTTTCGTTATGCGCTGCCCGGTCCGCCTCACCCCGAGCCCTGGCCCGCTCCTCAGCCTGCCGGCGGTGCTCCGCCACCGTCATCGCAAGACGCGCCCCACCCGGTGTCAGAGGCCCGTCCGGGACGCTGACCTGGAAGATGTTGCCCGGCAACAACCACACCGTCATCCCCGACACCGGATCGTGGAGGTATTTGACCTGCCCGTCGGTCTTCAGGTTGTGCCAGTGCTGCGACACCCGAGAGGCATTATCCAGTGCCGTGGCCCCGCCCTCCTCGTGAGGGATCCGGTGCTCGAACTGCGTGGCCGGTGTCTTCGTCGTCGACGACGGACCAGAACAGTCCGCGTGCACACCCGTAACCCAGGCGTCCAACCCCATCGTCGGGTCATGGGCGGCGGTTTCCTCCTGCCGGCCCACGGTGGCGTCTTTGACGACGGTGACCATCTCCTCCCAGCGGGCCTGCGCGGCAGGCGACAGCCAGCCGGCACCGGGCAGCCACATCGGCGCTTCGGTCAGATCACCGGCCTGGTAGACCCACTTGGTGACCGTGACGGTGGTGTTGTCGGTCAACGTGTCGTAGAACGCCTGGGTCAGACTCGTCCCATCGGAGATGGATTTCGTCTGCAGCACGGCGTTGAGGATGCTGGCCTGATCATCGGGCAGGGTGATGCGGTACTCGGTCACCCCGGCAATCGAGTCGTCGGTCTCGAAGATGCCGGGTATCGGTGCGGGTGTGCCGTCGTCGTCGAAGTCGCGGGGCAAGCGGATCTCGGGGTCGTAGAGGTTGACCAGTTCGTTGATCTTGTCGCTGATCTTCGAGGTCGTCGGCAACGCCTGCCTCGGTGCGGTCGGGGTCAGAAAGTCGGTGATGCCTTCATCGATGCGGTCCAGGATCTCGGGGTCTTTCACGGCCATGACGGCAGCGCCGATGGTGCGAAGGGAGGTGACCTCGATGTGGAAGAGCATCTCCTGCAGTGCCTTCAGACGGGGCAGTTTGTCGATGTAGGCGCCGAGCGAGGTCACGTAGGAGTCTTTGATCGTGTAGCGGCTGACTGCGGTGGAGGCGGCCATGCGTGTCGAGTAGGCGGTGATGGTCTCGTCGGCGCGGGGTTGGTTGTCCATCCAGATCTCGTAGTCGAGGCGTCGCTTCAATTGGCTTTTCACGGCCACGGGGTCGGTCTGGTCGGTATTCGAGAAGTAGTTGGGTGGGTTGGTGCCGTCTTTTTGTGGGATGTGTCCTGCGGGGGCCTGGTTTTTCCGCCACCGGTTGGCCCGCATCAGGCGCAGTTCCGCCTCGCGTCGGTTACGGGCGGCTTGGCGGGCGCGGAGTCGGGTCTTGATTTTCTTGGCGGCGATGCGTTGGCGCCGGCTGGTCTCCTGCCCGATGGCCGTGCGGCGGGCTTGGGGGATTCCGAGCCTCTTTTTGATGTGGGTGTTCGATCCTTTGTGGTGGCCTTTTCGTTGTCCCCGGTGGTGTCTCATGGTCCTTTCTACCCCCTGGTTATGTGGTGTGTGCTGGCGTTTTGTTGTGTCTTGTGTGTTCGGGTTTCAGTGTAGTGGAGGGGTGTGACACGGGTCGATTATGCGTTCGAATTTGGGTCGTGAGCTTGGCTTGGGCGGGTCCCGGATGGTGGTTGCAGTAGGTCATTGCGCCGACGTTCCGAAGTCGCCATCGGCGGGGCTGGATGGGGACTGCAGTAGGTCACTGCGCCGGGCTCGAGGGGCGATTGAAACGACCGACTGGCGGATCCGGCAGTAGATCAGTGCGCCGGGGTTGAGTGGGCGACGGTCTGTGGCCTCGCCGGTGCCGGCCGGATCCCGGAGTGGATCGCTGCACCACCGTCCCAACACCAGCATCCGCGGGACTTGATGGGGATTGCAGTAGGTCACTGCATCGGTGCCGAGATGGAGGAGGCCCGTGGTGTCGCGGGTGCCAGCCCGGGTATTGCGGGGGTTACTGCGTTGCGATCTCGAGGCCGGCACTCGAGGGCCCGGGCGGTCCTTGCAGTGAGTTACTGCATCGGGTGCCAGCGGTCGGCAGGCTCTCGGGACCGGTGGGGCGCGGCGGTCGACTCAAGGCTGGCGGTAGATCACTGCACCGCCATCTTGGGGCGGACATGCATCCGGGGACGGCACAGCCGCAGTAGATCACTGCGCCGCCCGGCCCCGGCCCCCGAAAACTGCTAGAGCACCATCTCGCCGGTGGCGACGATGCGGGACGGGCCGGTGAGCGTCGCCTCGACGGCGGGAGCGCCTTCAGCGCCCTCAGCACGACCAGCACCCTGCTGCCCCCGCTCCCCCGTCTCCTCGATCTCGACGACGACCTCACCGCCGGGCACCCGGACGGTGACCGCACCGGTGGCCACGCCGGCGTCGGCGAGCGCGGCCGTCGCCGCGGCGACGGTGCCGGTACCGCAGGAGCGGGTCTCGCCCACGCCGCGCTCCCACACACGCATGGTGACCGCGCCGTCGGAAAGCGGGGTGAGCACCTCGACGTTGACGCCGGCCGGGAAGAACTCGGGGTCGAACTCGGGCGCGCACAGCGCCAGATCCCGGATCGTCGCCGCGTCCGCGTCCGGCAGCACGGCCGCCAGGTGCGGGTTGCCGACGTCGACGCCGAGCCCGGCGAAGTCGAAGTCCCCCATCCGTGCCGTCGACACCCCGGTCACGGTCGCCGCACCCATGCGCACGCTGACGCGCGCGTCGTACTCCGAGCACTCGAGGACGCGCACCTGGCGGGCCCCGGCGCGCGTGCCCACGGTGAACTCGTCGGTGTCGACGAGCCCGCGCGAGCGCAGCCAGTGGGCGAAGACGCGCACGCCGTTGCCGCACATCTCGGCGACCGAGCCGTCGGCGTTGCGGTAGTCCATGAACCAGTCGTCCCCGGCGACGCCCTCGGGCAGCGCGGGGATCTCGCCGGCGGCCACGAGAGCCCCGGCGCGCACCACGCGCAGCAGGCCGTCGCCGCCGATGCCGGCGCGGCGGTCGCACACGGCGGCGACGCGCTCGGGCGGGAACGCCACCGCGGCGTCGGGGTCGGAGACGATGACGAAGTCGTTCTCGGTGCCGTGGCCCTTGGCGAAGGGCGTCACGACCGCGTTCGAAGCGTTCGAAGCGTTAGAGGCGTTCGAGGCGTCAGAGACAGAAGAAGCAGACTCAGCGTTCACCGCTCCGAGTCTAGATCAGGCCTGGCGCACATCGAGGACAGCCAGCGCCTCGCCCAGCGGGTCGCCCGCGGCGTCCAACCACCGGATGCGCTTGTCCCGGCGGAACCAGGAGCGCTGCCGGCGCACGTAGCGCCGCGTGCCGGACTCGGTGCGCTCGACGGCCTCCTCCGCGCTGAGCAGCCCGGCGCGCATGTCGAGCACCTGCGCGTAGCCGATGGCCCGACCGGCGGTCGACTCGCGCTGCAGCCCCGCGGCCACGAGGCGGTCGACCTCCTCGACGAGCCCGGAGTCGAACATGGCGCGGGTGCGCCGGGCGATGCGGTCGTTGAGCCAGGCGCTCTCGGTGGAAAGCCCCAGGATCCGCGTGCCCCAGCGGGGAGGCTGGTCGCGCGGCGGCTGGCTGGCGGCGAAGGGCCGCCCGGTCAGCTCGACGACCTCGAGGGCGCGGGCGATGCGCCGCCCGTCGTTGTCCTCGATCACGCGCGCGGCCTCCGGGTCGACGCGCTCGAGCTCGGTGTGCAGGCCCGGCGCGCCGAGCTCCTCGAGGCGGGCCAGGTACCGGCCGCGCACCTCCGGATCGGTGGGCGGGAAGGTGAAGTTGTCCACGAGGGCCTGGTAGTAGAGCATCGACCCGCCGACGAGCACGGGCACCCGCCCACGCCCGCGGATCGCCTCGACGTCGGCGGCGGCCTCGCGCTGGTAGCGGGCCACGGAGGCGGGCTCGGTGACGTCGAGGACGTCGAGCTGGTGGTGCGGGATGCCGCGGCGCTCGGCGACGGTGAGCTTGGCGGTGCCGATGTCCATGCCGCGGTAGAGCTGCATGGAGTCGACGTTGACCACCTCGCCGCCGAGGTGTTCGGCGAGCGCGAGGCCGAGCTCCGACTTGCCGGAGGCCGTCGGCCCCACGACGGCGACCGGGCGCGGCGCGGCGCCGGCGGCGCCCACGGAGCCCTCGAAGCCCTCGGAGCCCTCGGCACCCTCGGAGCCCTCGGCGCCTGCAGAAACAGAGGAGGAGACCATTTACCCGACCTCCACCGTCAGGCGCGCGAGGTAGCGCCCGACGCCCGTGGTGGTGTCGGCGTCGACGAGCTCGGCGTCGACGACGGGGAACCCCGCCAGCTCGAGCCACAGCTCGGGCTCGAGCACGCCGGCGGCGCGCAGGTCCGCGGCCGACCACGGCTCGGGGGCCTCGCCGGCGAGCAGCGCGCGGCACCAGGCGTCGGCCTCGGCCGCGCCGTCGAGGAGCGCGAGCGGGGCGCGCGCGGTCAGCCCCGCCGAGCCGTCCAGGGCGAGCAGGGTGAGCGCCTCCGGGTCGGGACGGTCCAGGGAACCGCGCGCGGCGCGCACCGGGACGTCGACAATTGAGCGTTGCACCAGCTCGGGGAGGTAATTGCCGACGTCGTGCCGCACCTGCGGTGCGCCCCAGGCGCCGAGGGAGCCGGTGCGGGCGGTGTACCACCGCCGGTCGCGGGAGCCGACGAGGTCGAGCGGGCGGTCGGCGGTGACGAGGGCGCGCACACCGGCGGCGAGGCGCCGGGCGGGCTCGTCGCGCGGCGCGAGCTCGGGGACGAGGGCCGGGCTTCCCGGCATGGCCACGATTGTCGCGTGCATGCCTCGAGCCTAACCGGCTAGATTGTTGGCAACGGGGCGCACCGCCCCTGCCCCACCCGTCGACCCGGTCGCGGGCCCCGCCCGCGGCACTGACCTCCACCGAAGGAGACAGACGCATGACTGACCCGACCCCCGGCACGCCCACCCCGTCGCCGCGGCCCACCCCCGGCGCGATGCCGGGCCGGATCCCCACCCCCGGCGATCTCGCGCGGCCCGCGGCGACCCCGAAGCCGAAGCCGACGCCGAAGCCCGCGCCGGCGCAGGACCCGCACCGCTTCGGGCGCGTCGCCGAGGACGGCACCGTCTACCTGGTCACGGCGGACGGCGAGCGCGAGATCGGGCAGTGGCAGGCGGGCACGCCCGAGGAGGGGCTGCGCCACTTCGCGGGCCGCTACGACGACCTGGTCACCGAGGTCGCCGTGCTCGAGTCGCGCCTGTCGAGCCACCCCGAGGACGCCGACGCCATCCGCGCGCAGGCCGCCACGCTGGCCGAGGGCCTCGACGAGGCCGCCGTCATCGGCGACATCGAGGCGCTGCGCGCACGCCTGGGCCGCATCCGCCGGGAGGCGGGCGACGCGAAGGGCCGCGTCGAGGAGTCGCGCAAGCGGCGCCGCGAGGAGGCCGTCGCCGCCAAGGAGAAGCTGATCGCGGAGACCGAGGACATCGCGGAGAACTCCACGCAGTGGAAGGCCGCCGGCGACCGCATCCGCGCCATCCTCGAGGAGTGGAAGAAGATCCGCGGCATCGACCGCGCCACCGACGACCGGCTGTGGAAGCGCTACGCGCGCGCCCGCGACGCCTTCCACCGCCGCCGCGGCGCCCACTTCGCCGAGCTCGACCGGGGCCGCGCAGCCGCCAAGCGCCGCAAGGAGGAGCTCGTCGAGCGCGCCGTCGCGCTGCAGGACTCCACCGAGTGGCGCGAGACCGCGCGCGCCTACCGCGACCTGATGCAGGAGTGGAAGGCCGCCGGGCGCGCGCCGCGGGAGGCCGACGACAGGCTCTGGGAGCAGTTCCGCGCCGCGCAGGACAAGTTCTTCGGCGCGCGCGACGCCGTCAACGCGGAGAAGGACCGCGAGTTCGCGGCCAACGGCGAGGCCAAGGACGCGCTCATCGCCGAGTACGAGCCCCTGATCGACCCGGACAAGAACCTCGACCAGGCCCGCGCGAAGCTGACCGAGCTGCAGGAGAAGTGGGACGAGATCGGCTACGTGCCCAAGTCCCGCATGCGGGAGCTCGAGGACAAGATCGCCGGCCTGGAGAAGCGGGTCACCGACGCCGAGCGATCGAAGTGGCGCCGCACCGACCCCGAGGCCCAGGAGCGCGCCGCGCAGTTCACCCGCCGCGTCGACGAGCTCACGGCCCAGGCCGAGCAGGCCGAGGAGCGCGGCGACGCGAAGAAGGCGGAGCAGCTGCGCGCGCAGGCCGCCCAGTGGTCCGCCTGGGCCGAGACCGCCGCCGAGGCGCTCGAGGACCGCTGAGTTGCGCGCCGTCCAGGTGCCGCCGGGCGCCGAGGACGCCGTGCGCACCTTCTGCTTCACCGCGAACCTGCTGGCCCAGGAGGCCACGGGCACCCCGGCGGCGGCCGTCGCCGTCGAGGACGTGCACACCCAGCTCGTCGGCGGCGACCCGCTCGCCCCACGCTCGGTGCTGCTCGCGCTCGTCGACCAGCCCGGCCCGGCCGCCGTCGGCGAGTTCGGGCTGCCGCTGATGGCCGACCCCGACGCCGAGGCCGCCGGCTTCGCGCACGTGATCCTGCCGGCCGAGGACGCCCGGCGCCTCGCCGCCGTGGAGATCGTGCCCGACGTCGGGCTGTGCCCGCCGGCGCCGACCCCGCTTGACGACGTCCCGCAGCTCGCCGAGGCGGTTCAGTGCCTGGTCGACGCCGCCGCGGGCGTGGCCCGCGCCGCCGGGCGCGACACCCTGCAGGCGTTCACCCGCGACCCGCGCTTCGGCGGGCTGTTCGAGGCCTGCGGCTTCGCGCACGCGCTGACCGAGGTGCAGGCCGTCGCCGACTTCGGCGGCGCCCCGGACCCCGGCGTGGTGGTGGTCGAGGACCTCGCCGTGCCCGAGGAACTGGTCGAGGGCGTCTGCGCGCTCTTCGCCGTCGACGACGCCGACAGCGCCCACGGGGCCCTGGCCGTCGCGCCGGAGCCGTGGGACCGCGCCCGCCTCGAGCGCACCCGGGCGCGCCTGGCGGCCGAGGGCACCCACGGGGTGATGACGGTGCTCGTCGAAAACGGCCGGCCGGTCGCACTGGCGGAGGCCTACCGCACCGCCGGGCAACGCGCCGACGTCGCCGAGCACGGCACCACGGTGGTGGCGCGCGGGCGTCGTCAATCGGGGCTGGGCACGCGCGTCACGCGCGCACTGCTCGCGCTCGGCGAGGGCGGGTTCTTCCTGACCTACTCCCCCGACGACCCGGCCGCCGCCGGGCTGGCGCGGCGGCTCGGGGCGCGCGAGCTGGCACGGCTGGGCTCCTTCGAGCTGCGCCTCTAGTCGGTCTTGTTCTCGGTGTTCTGCGCTCGGCGCTGCGCGCGGCGGCGCGAGCGGTCGCGGCGGTCGTCGACGAGCAGCGGGTTGTCCCCCGGGTTCCGGCTGGCCTCGCGCTGGGCGCGGGCGACCTCGTCGACGTCGTCGGTCTCGGCGCGGGCGCGGGCGAGCTCGCGCTGTTCGGGCGAGCGGCGCAGCACGGTCATCGCGTAGGCCACGAAGGCGACGATGACCACCGCGATCATCAGGTAGGTGCCCACGCCGAGGGTGACGTCGGCCTCGGAGCCGGGGCGCTGCAGGCGCAGCCAGACGGCGAGCAGCGAGTAGGCCACCGCGACGGTGGTGATCATCCAGGCGATCAGCGCCAGGGCGGTGCGCCGGGTGATGAGTGTCGCCGTGGTGAACACGCCGATGCCCAGCAGGCACAGCACCGCGAAGACGTACTCGGTCAGCTTGACCCCGGCGTCGGCCGCGGTGCCGCTGAAAGTGACCACCTGCCAGCCCTGCACGCCGGTGACCTGCGGCAGCAGCAGGGTGACGAAGTAGACCACCGTGGCGCCGAGCAGGACAAAGTAGGCGCCGCCCAGCTCCACGTGGCGGGCGGAGACCTTCTCGCGCTGGGCCAGCTCGCGGGCGGAGGGCTCGCGGGCGGAGGGCTCGTTCGGTGCGGTGTTCTCGGACATGTCCCTCACCCTAGCCGCCGATGCCGGGCAGGCCGAGGCCGACGGTGGCGGGCTTCTCACCGGCGGCGGCCATGTCGCCGGCGCGGGTGCGGCGGTGGGTGCGCACGCCGGAGTCGGCGAGCAGGAAGTAGGGCTTGGCCTCGGTGACCTCGACGGTGACCACGTCGCCGGGGCGGATCTCCCCCTCGGCCCCGGCGGGGTCGAAGTGCACCAGGCGGCCGTCGCGGGCGCGCCCGGACAGGCGGTGGGTCTCGTTGTCGCGGCGGCCGCCGGACTCCTGGACGATCAGCTCGACCTCGTGGCCGACGAGCTTCGCGTTCTCCTCGGCGGCGATGCGGTCCTGGAGGGAGACGAGGCGCTCGTAGCGCTCCTGGACGACCTCCTTGGGGATCTGGTCCGCCATCTCCGCGGCCGGGGTGCCCGGGCGCGGGGAGTACTGGAAGGTGAAGGCCGAGGAGAAGCGGGCGCGCTCGACGACGTCGAGGGTGGCCTGGAAGTCCTCCTCGGTCTCGCCGGGGAAGCCGACGATGATGTCGGTGGTGATCGCCGCGTGCGGGATGCGCTCGCGGACCTTGTCGAGGATGCCCAGGAACTTCCTGGTCCGGTAGCTGCGCCGCATCGCCTTGAGCACGCGGTCGGAGCCGGACTGCAGGGGCATGTGCAGGCTCGGGCAGACCGCCGGGGTCTCGGCCATGGCGTCGATGACGTCGTCGGTGAACTCGGCGGGGTGCGGCGAGGTGAAGCGCAGGCGCTCGAGGCCCTCGATCTCGCCGCAGGCGCGCAGCAGCTTGGAGAAGGCGCTGCGGTCGCGCTCGAGCGACTCGTCGACGAAGTGCACACCGTAGGCGTTGACGTTCTGGCCGAGCAGGGTGATCTCGGTGACGCCCTGGTCGACCAGGGCCTTGACCTCGGCGAGGATGTCGCCGGGGCGGCGGTCGGCCTCCTTGCCCCGCAGCGAGGGCACGATGCAGAAGGTGCACGTGTTGTTGCAGCCGACGGAGATGGACACCCACCCGGAGTAGTTGGACTCGCGGCGCGCCGGCAGCACGGAGGGGAACTCCTCGAGGGCGTCGACGATCTCGACCTCGGCGCGGTCGTTGTGCGCGGCGCGCTCGAGCAGGGTCGGCAGGGAGCCCATGTTGTGGGTGCCGAAGACGACGTCGACCCAGGGTGCGCGGTCGACGACGTGGTCGCGGTCCTTCTGGGCGAGGCAGCCGCCGACGGCGATCTGCATGCCGGGGTGGTTCTCCTTGACCGGCTTGAGCTGGCCGAGGGTGCCGTAGAGGCGGTTGTCGGCGTTCTCGCGCACCGCGCAGGTGTTGAAGACGACGAGGTCGGGCTCGGTGTCCTCGCCGGCGCGCCGGTAGCCGGCGGATTCGAGCAGGCCGGAGAGGCGCTCGGAGTCGTGCACGTTCATCTGGCAGCCGAAGGTGCGCACCTCGTAGGTGCGGAGCGTCTGGGATTCCACGGGTGCACATTCTAGGGGCGGGGCAGGTCGAGCCCAATTTCGCGCGGATCGATGAAAAGACCCGAATTTTCGCCCCCGTAATGGTTTTGCTGTAGTACGTTTAACCCATGACAGACATTGTGAGCCAGGACACCCCGATGGTGCGGATGTCCGGCGTGGCGAAGCGCTTCGGCGACTTCCGCGCGCTCAAGGACATCTCCGTCGACGTCCCCCGCGGCCAGGTCGTCGTCGTGCTCGGCCCCTCCGGCTCCGGCAAGTCGACGCTGTGCCGCACGATCAACCGCCTGGAGACCATCGACGGCGGCGCCATCGAGATCGACGGCCGCCCGCTGCCCGAGGAGGGCCGCGCGCTGACCCGCCTGCGCGCCGACATCGGCATGGTCTTCCAGCAGTTCAACCTCTTCCCCCACCTGAGCATCCTCGGCAACGTCACGCTCGGCCCCCGCAAGGTCCGCGGCCTGGACAAGGCCGCGGCCGAGGAGCGCGCGCTGCGGCTGCTGGACCGCGTCGGGATCGCCGACCAGGCCGGCAAGTTCCCCACCGAGCTCTCCGGCGGCCAGCAGCAGCGCGTCGCCATCGCCCGCGCGTTGGCGATGGAGCCGAAGCTGATGCTCTTCGACGAGCCCACCTCGGCGCTCGACCCGGAGATGGTGGGCGAGGTCCTCGACGTCATGCGGGACCTCGCCGGCACGGGCATGACCATGGTCTGCGTCACCCACGAGATGGGCTTCGCCCGCCGGGCCGCCGACCGCGTGCTCTTCATGGCCGACGGCGAGATCGCCGAGGACGCCCACCCCGACGAGTTCTTCGAGCGCCCCCGCTCGAGCCGCGCCCGCGACTTCCTCGGCAAGATCCTGGCGCACTGAGAAAAGGAGACCCCATGCACCCCCGTAATTTCCGACGCCCCCGCCACCTCGCCGTCGTCGCCGCCCTCGCCCTGGGTGCGACCTCCCTCGCCGCCTGCGGCGGCGGGGGCGGCGCCGGCCTGCTCGCCGCCATCGAGGTCGGGACGGTCAAGGTCGGCACGAAGTACGACCAGCCGGGCCTCGGCATGCGCGCCCCGGACGGCTCGATGAGCGGCCTCGACGTCGACGTCGCCGAGTACGTCGTCGAGCACATCGCCGAGGCCAAGGGCTGGGACGCCCCGCAGATCGAGTGGACCGAGACCCCGTCCGCGCAGCGCGAGACGCTGATCCAGAACGGGCAGGTCGACATGATCGCGGCGACCTACTCCATCAACAAGGGCCGCTCGGAGTCCGTGAACTTCGGCGGGCCCTACCTGCTGACCCACCAGGCGCTGCTGGTCACGGAGGCCGACCGGGAGATCCAGTCGCTCGAGGACCTCGACGGCAAGATCCTGTGCTCGGTGACCGGCTCCACCCCGGCGCAGACCGTCAAGGACGAGCTGCCCGGCGTCCAGCTGCAGGAGTACGACACCTACTCCGGCTGCGTCGAGGCGCTCGGCAACGGCAGCGTCGACGCGATGACCACGGACGCGACGATCCTCGGCGGCTACTCGGCGCAGCGCCCCGGCGAGTTCCGCCTGGTGGAGCTGACCGGCTCGGACGGTGAGCCGTTCACCGACGAGTACTACGGCGTCGGGCTGAAGAAGGACGACCAGGAGGCCACCGACGCAATCAATGCCGCACTCGAGGAGCTGATCTCCTCCGGCGAGTGGACCCGCCTGGTCGAGGAGAACCTGGGCGGCACCGAGGGCGTGGTCGAGGGCTCGGTCGGCGACCTGTCCTTCCTGGACGGGTAGGCCCACCGATGGACGCCCTGCTCGAGTCGATGGGCAGCCAGCTGCTGCCGGCCTTCTGGACGACCGTCAAGCTGACGGTCTACTCCGGTGCCGGGGCGCTGCTGCTCGGGGTGGTGCTGACCGCCATGCGCGTCAGCCCGATCGCCGTCCTGCGCGGCGCGGCCACCTCCTACGTGACCGTCGTGCGCAACACGCCGCTGACCCTGGTGGTGCTCTTCTGCTCCTTCGGGCTGCACCAGAACCTGGGCCTGCAGGTCGCCGACCGGGAGTCGGCCACCTTCCTGGCGGACACGAACTTCCGGCTGGCGGTGCTCGGCTTCATCGCCTACACCGCCTGCTTCGTCGCCGAGTCGCTGCGCTCGGGTGTCAACACCGTGCACGTCGGGCAGGCCGAGGCCGCCCGGGCGCTCGGACTGAGCTTCGGACAGGTCTTCGGGCAGGTCGTCTTCCCGCAGGCCTGGCGGGCCGCGGTGGTGCCGCTGGGCAACACCCTGATCGCGCTGACCAAGAACACGACGATCGCCTCGGTGATCGGCGTGGCCGAGGCCTCGCTGCTGATGAAGTCGCAGATCGAGAACCACGCGAACCTGAGTTTCCTCATCTTCGGCGTCTTCGCCCTGGGCTTCCTCGTGCTCACCCTGCCGATGGGCCTCGGGCTGGGCCGGCTGGCCGAGCGATGGGCGGTGAAGCGATGAGCGCGACCGTCCTCTACGACGCCCCGGGCCCCGGGGCCGGCGTATCAACCTGGCGCTGACCGTCATCGCCGCCGCGGTGCTGGCGGGGCTGACGGCGTGGGTGCTCGTCATCCTCGCCGGCCGCGGCCAGCTCGCGGCCGAGAGGTGGACGCCGTTCCTGGCGGCGGACACCTGGCGGACCTACCTGCTGCCCGGCCTGTGGGGCATGCTGCGCTCTGCGTTCGCCTCGATCCTGCTCGCGCTCGTCTTCGGCACCGTCTTCGGGCTGGGCCGGCTCTCCCGGCACCGGTGGGTGAGCCTGCCGTGCGCGGTGGTCGTCGAGTTCTTCCGCGCGATCCCCGTGCTGCTGCTGATCATCTTCTGCTACGCGGTGTTCTCCTTCTACCGCCTGGTGCCGGCTGACCAGCTCGCCTTCGCCGCGGTCGTCGTCGCGCTGACGCTCTACAACGGCTCCGTCATCGCGGAGGTGCTGCGCTCGGGCATCCGCTCGCTGCCGCGCGGACAGCACGAGGCGGCCCGGGCGCTGGGACTGAACGAGAACCAGGCGACCTTCAGCGTGCTGCTGCCCCAGGCCGTGGCCGCGATGCTGCCCGCGATCATCTCCCAGATGGTCATCGCGCTGAAGGACTCGGCGCTGGGCTACCAGGTCACCTACATCGAGATCGTGCGCCAGGGCATCCAGTCGGCGTCCTTCAACAGCAACTACTTCGCGGCGCTGGTGGTGGTCGCCGTGGTGATGATCCTGATCAACTGGGCGCTGACCGGGGTCGCCGAGTTCGTCGAACGGAAGGTCCGGGCCGGGCGCCGCGGTTGAGGGCGGCTACATTGGAGTGGAACCGACTCCCGGCCCGGAAGGTGGATGCGATGACGGCGAAGGCGCCCGCGGCGCCCGCGGCGCTCGTGGCCTGCGTAGCGGCCCTGACCGCGCTGACCGCCTGCGCCGAGGAACCGGAGGACGGCCTGCTGGCCGACATGCGCGCGGGCACCGTGGCCGTCGGCGTCAAGTACGACCAGCCGGGGCTGGGCCTGCGCGAGCCCGACGGCACGATGCGCGGCCTCGACGTCGAGATCGCCGACCGCGTGCTCAGTCGCGTCGCCGAGGACCGGGGCTGGGAGCCCCCGCGGATCACCTGGACCGAGACGCCGACGGGCCGGCGCGAGACCTCGCTGCGGCAGGGCCGGGTCAACATGGTCGTGGCCAGCTACACCATCAACGAGGAGCGCGCCCGCTCGGTGCAGTTCGCCGGGCCGTACCTGCTGACCCACCAGGCCCTGCTGGTGGAGGTCGACGGCGACGTCGACGGGCCGGCGGACCTCGAGGGCCGCACGCTGTGCTCGGTGACGGGCTCGACGCCGGCGCAGACCGTCCAGCAGGAGATCCCCGGGGTGCGGCTGCGGGAGCTGCCCACCTACTCCGACTGCGTCAGCGCCCTGCGCTCGGGCGAGGTCGACGCGGTGACCACGGACGCGGCGGTGCTCGCCGGCTACGCGGACCAGCAGCCCTCGCGGCTGCGGATGACGGAGCTGCACCGGAGGAACTCGACGGAGCCGCTGAGCGTGGAGCACTACGGCATCGGGCTGGCACCCGGCGACGAGGCCGGGGCGGAGGCCGTCGACGACGCGCTGCGCGAGATGCAGGAGAACGGCGAGATCGCGGAGCTGATCGAGAAGAACCTGGGCGACGCGGCCGGGGTCTCCCCCGCCGGTCCCGAGGACTAGTCGAGCTCCCCGAGGCGCTCGTCGAGGGCCTGGCGGGCCAGCGCGAGGGACATGCCCTCGGGGAAGCCGCGGCGGGCGAGCACGCCGACGATGCGGCGCAGCGCCTTGTCGCGCTCGCGGCGGTCGGCCGGCACCTCGCGCACGGAGCGGGCCTTCTTGCGGGCGAGGGTGAGCGCGCGCTCCCGCTCGTCCTCGGGGTCGATCTGGTCGAGGGCGGCCGCCCGCTCGCCGGCGCCGACCCCCTTGCGCTCGAGCTCGTGGTCGAGCATGCGCCGCGACTTGCCGCGGCGGGAGGCGCGCTGGCGCACCCACTCGCGCGCGAAGGCGGCGTCATCGATCAGGCCCGCGCCGGCGAGGTCGTCGAGCACGGCGTCGATGACGTCGGAGTCGAAGTCCTTGTCCTTGAGCCGCCCGCGCAGCTCGGCGCGGGAGCGGGCTCGCTGGTCTAGCAGGCCGAGGGCCCGCTCGCGGACCGCGGCCTTGGCCTCCTCCTCGGTCTCGTCGAGGATCGGGTTCGCGCCCGCGGCGGCCGCCTCGAGGGCGGCCACGGCGCGGGCGAGGCGTTCGGGGTCCGGTGCCACGGGTTATTCGTCGTCGAAGTCGACGTTGGGCACGACGTCGACCGGCTCGTCGGAGAGCGCGTCGGAGTCCCCGCCCTCGGCGTTCTCCGCCTCCTTCTCCTGTGCGTACTTGCCCACGCCGAGCTTGACGAAGATTTTGTGCTCGATCTCGTCGGCGAGCTCCTTGTTCTCCTTGAGCGAGAGGCGCACCTTCTCCTTGCCCTGGCCGAGCTGGTCGCCCTCGTAGGTGAACCAGGAGCCGGACTTCTTGACGATGCCCTGCTCGACGCCGAGGTCGATGATCGAGGACTCGCGCGAGATGCCCTCGCCGTAGATGATGTCGAACTCGGCGATCTTGAACGGCGGGGAGACCTTGTTCTTGACCACCTTGAGGCGGGTGCGGTTGCCGATGGCGTCCTGGCCGTCCTTGAGGGTCTGGATGCGGCGGACGTCGCAGCGCACGGAGGCGTAGAACTTCAGCGCCTTGCCGCCGGTGGTGGTCTCCGGCGAGCCGAACATGACGCCGATCTTCTCGCGCAGCTGGTTGATGAAGATGGCGGTGGTGCCGGAGTTGTAGAGGGCGCCGGCCATCTTGCGCAGCGCCTGGCTCATCAGGCGGGCCTGCAGGCCGACGTGGCTGTCGCCCATCTCGCCCTCGATCTCGGCCTTCGGGGTCAGGGCCGCCACCGAGTCGATGACGATGATGTCGATGGCCCCGGAGCGCACGAGCATGTCGGCGATCTCGAGGGCCTGCTCACCGGTGTCCGGCTGGGAGACGAGCAGGGCGTCGGTGTCCACGCCGAGGGCGCGGGCGTACTCGGGGTCGAGCGCGTGCTCGGCGTCGATGAAGGCGGCGATGCCGCCCTCCTTCTGCGCCGAGGCGATCGCGTGCAGCGCGACGGTGGTCTTACCCGAGGACTCCGGGCCGTAGACCTCGACGACGCGGCCGCGCGGGAAACCGCCGACGCCGAGCGCGACGTCGATGGCCGTGTTGCCCGAGGAGATCGCGCTGATCGGCGGGCGGCTCTCGTCGCCCAGGCGCATCACCGCGCCCTTGCCGTAGCCCTTCTCGATCTGCGCCAGGGCCGCGTCGAGCGCCTTCTGCCGGTCGTCGGCAGCGGCGGCCTTCTTCTTGGTCGTCTTCGCCATTCTTGGGGTGCCTCTTCTTCTCGTCAATCGGGTGTCCGGGGCGGCCGCGGCCACCCCTCACCTCTCTTAGACCCTCCGACAGGTCCGTACGGCTCCACACACTAACCGCGTGGCGGGACCGTCCCGGGCGTCGCGTTCGAACGTACACGCACGCCTGTTCGAATTCAACGCGACACGCCGCTCAGTCGTCGCGGCCGAGCCGACGCTCCTCGGGCACCTCGAAGTCGGTGCACAGGGCCAGCCAGATCTCGCGCGGGTCCACCCCGCTCTCGAGCAACTGTTCAGCGGTCGCGCCGTGGTCGGCGAGCACGTGGGAGTGGAGGATGAAGTCGCCGCTCTCGGTGCCGAACTCGTCGGCGACGAGGCGGTGGAAGGCGGTCAGTCGCATGGGCACGATCATACGGCGCGACACGCACGCGCGTCCGCGGCCCCCGGGATTCCACTTAAACGGCGTTCATTGTACGCTGTTCACATGTCTCAGAGAAACAAACTTCTCGACGTCGCGTACTGCGCCGTCTTCGCGGCCCTGATCATCGTATTCGCCTTCGTCTCCATCCCGGTCGGCGCCCTCGGCGTGCCGATCGTGCTCCAGAACGCCGTCATCATCCTCGCCGGCCTCGTGCTCGGCGCGCGCCGCGGCTTCCTCTCCGTCGCCCTCTTCCTCGTCATCGGCCTGGTCCTGCCCGTGCTCGCGGGCGGCCGCACCGTCATCAGCGCCCTGGGCGGCCCGACCGTCGGCTACATCGTCGGCTACCTCATCTCCGCCTTCGTCGCCGGCCTGATCGCCTACCGCGCCCGCCCGGGCCGCCGGGGCGAGCAGATCGGCTGGTTCATCCTCGCCGCGGCCCTCGCGCTGCTCACCCAGTACGCCTGCGGCATCGTGGGCCTGATGATCAGCTCGCGCATCGGCCTGGCCGCCGCGGCCGGCGGCCAGATCCCCTTCCTGCTGCCGGACACCCTCAAGTGCGTCGTGATGGTCATCGTCGCCCTCGGCGTCCACGCCGCCTTCCCCGACCTGCTGCGTCGCCCCAACCGCGCCCGGGACACCGATGCCCGCGATCGAGTTCACTGACGTCTCGGTCGAGTTCGAGGAACGCCTCGTCCTCGACCACGTCTCCCTCAGTCTCACCGAGCACCGGATCGGGGTCATCGGAGCCAACGGCTCCGGCAAGTCGACGCTCGCCCGCCTGATCAACGGCCTGGGCGAGCCGACCTCCGGCACCGTGCGCGTCGACGGCCTCGACCCGGTCGAGGACGGCCGCGAGGTGCGCCGCAAGGTCGGGTTCATCTTCTCCGACGCGGACAACCAGATCGTCATGCCCAGCGTGATTGACGACGTCGCGTTCTCCCTGCGGCGGATGCGGCTGCCCCGCGCCGAGCGGCGCGAGCGGGCACGCGCGGCGTTGGAGCGCTTCGGCCTGGCCGGCCACGCCGACCAGTCCCCGCACCTGCTCTCGGGCGGGCAGAAGCAGCTGCTGGCGCTGACCGCCGTGCTCGTCACCGAGCCGGAGACCGTCATCGCCGACGAGCCGACGACGCTGCTGGACCTGCGCAACCGCCGCATGATCCACGACGTCTTCGCCGGGCTCGACCAGCAGCTGATCGTGGTCACCCACGACCTCGACCTGGTCGCCGACGCCGACCGGGTGATCTACCTGGGCGACGGCGGGATCGTCGCCGACGGGGACCCACGCGAGACCATCGCGCGCTACGTCGCGGACATGGAGCGCTGATGGCACGCATGCGGATGATGCCCCGCGCGGTGCCGCTGGGTGTGCACGTGCCGGGCGACACGGTCATCCACCGCGCCGGCGCGGGCCTGAAGCTGGTCGTGGTGACCCTCTTCATCCTGCTGGCCACCATCTTCGGGCGCAGCCCGGTCGGGGTGGCCATCTGCGCCGTCCTCGTGGCGGCCGGCTACCTCGTCGCCCGCATCCCGTGGGCGGCAGCGTGGGCGCAGATCGCGGCCCCGCTGCCCCTGCTGCTGGTGCTCGGCGCCTTCCAGTGGTGGCAGAACGACCTGGTCACCGGGGCGGTGACCGTGGGGCTGCTGGCCTGCTCGATCATGGGCGCGGGACTGCTCCCGCTGACCACGACCATCGAGGAGCTCCTCGACGCCGTGGAGGGCGGGCTGCGCCCGCTGAAGCGCTACGGCGTGCCGGCCGAGAACATCGCGCTGGCGCTCTCGCTGACGCTGCGGCTGATCCCCCTGCAGCTGGCCACCGTCGGCGACGTCCTCGACGCCCGCCGGGCCCGCGGCGCCGGCTTCTCGCTGACCGCCGTGGCCACCCCCGTCATCGTGCGCTCGCTGCGGCGCGCCCGCGCACTCGCCGAGGCGCTCGCCGCCCGCGGCGCGGGTGACTGAGCGGCCCCTGCGGTGAACTACCTGCGGTGGACTACTCGCCGCGCAGCTCGCGCATGCGGCGGGCGACGGCGTCCTCGCTGACGTTCGAGGTGTCCGGGGCGCCGCCCTCGATCGCCTCGCGCTGCTGGCCCGAGGTGACCTCGTTCCCGCCGTTCATCTCCGCGCGGATCTGCTCGAGCCGCGAGTGGCCGGCCATCTGGACACCGGCCTGCTGGACCTCGGCCATGCGGGCCTCGACGGAGTTCTCCGCGAGCTCGGCCTGGCCCAGGGCGTTGGCGTAGCGGCGCTCGATCTTCTCGCGGACCTGGTCCAGGTTCGGCGAGGAGCCCTGCTGGGTCAGCGAGTTCATCGACTGGACGGACTCGGCGACCTTCTCCTGCATCTTGGCCTGCTCGAGCTGGCTGAGCAGCTTGGAGCGCTCGGCGACCTTCTGCTGGAGCTGGGCGGCGTTGCGCTCGACGGCGGCCTTGGCCTGCTCGGCCTGGCGGATCGCCTGGTCGTGCAGCTGCTTGGTGTCCTCGACCGACTGCTCGGCGGTGACCAGCTGGGCGGCGAAGGCCTCGGCGGCGTTCTCGTACTCGACGGCCTTGCGCTCGTCGCCGTCCGCACGCGCCTTGTCGGCGAGCTTGAGGGCCTGCTTGGTGTTGGCCTGCAGCTTCTCGATCTCCCCGAGGCGGCGGTTGAGCTGCATCTCGAGCTGGCGCTGATTGCCGATCACGGCGGCGGCCTGCTGCGAGAGCTCCTGGTGCTGACGCTGCGCCTCCTCCATGGCCTGCTGGATCTGCACCTTCGGGTCGGCGTTCTCCTCGATCTTGTTGTCGAACAGCGCCATGAGGTAGTTCCAGAACTTCTTGAACGGGTTCGCCATGAGAGTGGTCGGCCTCCTGCTTCGGTCGGCGGTCTGAATTGCCCCCATGATAAACCACCGCCGGGACAAAACACCGCCGGGAACACAAGCCGGGAACAAAACCGGCGTCCGGACCGTTGTGGATAGTGATGCTCACCGATACCGCCGTAATGACCGCCCAGGCGCCCGCGCACACCCGCCGGCGCCGCCCCGAGCCGCTCCTGCGTGCCGCTCTCGGCGAGGCGCTGCGCGGATTCCGCCGCGACCGCAACGTCACCCTGCGCGAGCTCGCCGAGACCGCCCGGGTCTCCCCCGGCTACCTCTCCGAGATCGAGCGCGGCCGCAAGGAGGCCTCCTCCGAACTGCTCGCCGCCGTCTGCCACGGACTCGGCGTCTCGCTGGCGGACGTCCTCATCGAGGCCGCCGGCTCCATGGCCATCGGGGAGGCCATCGACGAGGCCGTCGAGGAACTCACCGAGCTGCCGGCCGAGTAAGGCCGGCCGAGTAAGGCTTGCCGAGTAAGCAGAGCAAGAAGTAGGAAACTAGAGCGCGAGCGCCTCGGCCAGGAAGCCGAGCGCCGCGTCCACGGCCGCCGCCCGGATCTGCGCGCGCGAGCCGTCCAGGTCCACCCGCCGGGTGCGCGTGGCCTCCCCAGCGTGCGCCAGGCCCAGATGGACCTCGCCGACCGGGTGACCGTCCTGGGGCTCGGGGCCCGCCACCCCCGTCAACGACACCGCCCAGTCGCAGCCGAGGCGCTCGCGTGCGCCCTCGGCCATGCCCGCCGCCGTCTCGGCGGCGACGGGACCGTGCTGGGTGAGCACCGCGGCGTCGACAAGCGCCAGGCTGCCCTTCAGGTCGGTGGCGTAGGTGACCAGCCCGCCGCGCAGCACGGCGGAGGCGCCGGGGACGTCGGCGACCGTCGCGCAGGCCAGGCCGGCCGTCAGCGACTCGCAGAAGCCGAGGGTCTCCCCGCGCTCCCCCAGCGCGCGCAGGATCCCTTCAGCGCGGCTCACCGCGCGCCGGCCTTGTTCTCGCGGTGCGAGTCGACCAGGTACTGGATGCCGGTGACTGCGGTGACCAGGACGGCCGCCCACATCACCGCGCGCGAGGGCCAGGCCATCCAGTCGGGCAGCGGGCACAGGTAGAGGCCCACGGCCAGCGACTGCAGGGCGGTCTTGATCTTGCCACCCTTGGAGGCGGGCACCACGCGGCCGCGGCGCAGCTGCACCATCCGCCAGACGGTGATGCCCAGCTCGCGCACGACGATGATGCCGGTGGCCCACCAGCTCAGCCCGGCGGTCAGGTTCAGGCAGACCAGCGCGGTGATCATCAGCGCCTTGTCGGCGATCGGGTCGGCGATCTTGCCGAAGTCGGTGATCAGGCCGCGGGCGCGCGCGATGTCGCCGTCGAGCTTGTCGGTGATCATCAGCGCGACGAAGAGGACGAAGGCCGCCCACATCCAGCCGAGCTCCTCGCCACCGGAGCGCAGCACGAGCCACGCGAAGACCGGCACGAACAGGATGCGCAGGCTGGTCAGCACATTGGGCAGGTTGAAATTGCTCGGCCCTGCGGCGGGCGATGGGGACGTGGACACGCCCACCACCCTACCCGGGTCTAGGATTTCCCCCATGAACACCTTCGCAGTCCTCTACGAGTACGACCCCGAGAACCCCGCCGTCGCCGAGACCCGGCCCGAGCACCGGAAGTTCCTGCGCTCCCTGCTCGACTCCGGCCGCCTGATCGGCTCCGGCCCGTTCACCGACGCCGAGGGCGGCGCGCTGATCGTGATCTCCCTCGACGACGGCGCCGGCGTCGCCGACGCGGAGAAGGTGATGGACGCCGACCCGTTCACCCTCGCCGGGCTGATCACCAAGCGCACCGTGCGCCCCTGGAACCCGGTGCTCAACATCTGGGGCTAGGCGCCCCGGCCCCCGCGTCAGTCCGTGGGGGCCTTGGCCCGGGTGTCGACGCCGCCCTGGGCCTCGTCGCGCTTGTTCTTCCAGATCGACGCGACGACCGTGACCGTGAGCACGACCACGATGAAGATCAGCGAGAACTCCGTGCCGACCTCGGGGGCGGCCGTGATGTTGTCACCGCCGTTGATGAACGGCAGGTTGTTCTCGTGGAGGGCGTGCAGCAGCAGCTTGACGCCGATGAAGCCCAGGATGACCGACAGGCCGTAGGACAGGTACACCAAACGGTCGAGCAGGCCGTCGAGCAGGAAGTACATCTGCCGCAGGCCCAGCAGCGAGAACGCGTTGGTGGTGAACACCAGGTAGGCCTCGGTGGTGATGCCGTAGATCGCCGGGATCGAGTCGAGGGCGAAGAGCACGTCGATCAGGCCGATGGCGATGAGCGCCACCATGAGCGGGGTGAAGGCGTGCTGGCCCTTCTTGTGGACGATCAGGTGGTCCCTCTCGTAGCCCGAGGTGACCGGCACGACCTTGCGCAGCATCTTGATGACCCACATGTCGTTGGGGTCGGTCGGCGGGGCGTCGCGCACCTCGTCGATGACCATCTTGGCCGCGGTGACCAGCAGGAAGATGCCGAAGATGTAGAAGACGTCCGACCAGGCCTCGATCACCGCGGCGCCGGCGAGGATGAACAGCAGGCGGAAGAAGAGCGCCAGCGCGATGCCGATGAGCAGCACCTTCTGCTGGTACTTGCGCGGGATCTGGAACGCGCCCATGATCAGCGCGAAGACGAAGAGGTTGTCGACGCTCAGCGCCTTCTCGGTGACGTAGCCGGTGAGGAACTCGACGCCGTGCTGGTGGGTCCAGACCGCGTAGACGAAGACGCCGAAGGCGAGCGCCAGGGCGACGTAGAAGGCCGACCACCAGGCCGCCTCCTTGATCGAGGGCTCGTGCGGGGTGCGCACGTGGGAGTAGAAGTCGAAGACGAAGAACCCGAGGATCACCACGATGGTGACCGCCCAGATCCAGAACGGGACAGTCATAGAGACACAAACCTCCGGTCGCGAAGTCGCTGGATAACCGGAGGTCTCCCCCACTCGCCGCGCGAGCCGGCCCTACCGGGCGCCGAGGGTGGCGCCGTGCTGACGATGAGGACCGTGGGGCGGGGTACTCCCCTCCATGGGGGATCATCCTACATGCCGGGTGCCCGTACGGGCACCCGGCGGGCTCACGCAGCCCCGGTCACACCGCCCCGCCCGAGGGGTTGTGGCCGGCGGCGTCCACGACGCGCACGTCACCGGAACCGCCGGCGGCGCCCGACGCGGCGTCGTCAGTCGACGCCTCCTCGACCTCCTTGGGCGCCTCGGCGGGGTCGGCGCCCTTGATCATCCAGATGATCGTGTCGAGCTCCTCGGGCTTGACCAGCACGTCACGGGCCTTGGAGCCCTGCGAGGGGCCGACGACGCCGCGGGTCTCCATGAGATCCATCAGGCGGCCGGCCTTGGCGAAGCCGACGCGCAGCTTGCGCTGCAGCATCGAGGTGGACCCCAGCTGCGAGGTGACGACGAGCTCGACGGCCTCGAGGAGGTCGTCCATGTCCTTGCCGATCTCCTCGTCGATCTCCTTCTTCGCGTCGGACTGCTTGTCCTCCGTGACGCCCTCGGCGTAGTGCGGCTCGGCCTGCGCCTTGGTGGCGTCGACGACGCGCTGGATCTCGTCGTCGGTGACGAAGGCGCCCTGGAGGCGCTGCGGCTTGCCGGCGCCCTGCGGGATGAACAGGGCGTCGCCCATGCCGATGAGCTTCTCGGCGCCGCCCTGGTCCAGGATGACGCGCGAGTCGGTCAGCGAGGAGGTGGCGAAGGCCAGGCGCGAGGGCACGTTGGTCTTGATCAGGCCGGTGACCACGTCCACCGAGGGGCGCTGGGTGGCCAGCACCAGGTGGATGCCGGCCGCGCGCGCCTTCTGGGTGATGCGCACGATCGAGTCCTCGATCTCCTTCGGCGCCGTCATCATCAGGTCGGCCAGCTCGTCGACCACGCAGACGATGAACGGGTACGGGTGGTACTCGCGCTGCGAGCCGGCCGGGGCGGTGACCTCGCCGGAGCGGACCTTGCGGTTGAAGTCCTTGATGTGGCGCACGCGCGCGGACTTCATGTCCAGGTAGCGCTGCTCCATCTCCTCGACGAGCCACTGCAGGGCCGCCGAGGCCTTCTTCGGCTGGGTGATGATCGGGGTGATCAGGTGCGGGATGCCCTCGTAAGGGGTGAGCTCGACCATCTTCGGGTCCACCAGGATCAGGCGGACCTCCTCCGGGGTGGCGCGCGTGAGCAGCGAGACCAGCATGGAGTTGACGAAGGCCGACTTACCGGAGCCGGTGGAGCCCGCGACCAGCAGGTGCGGCATCTTCTGCACGGACGCCGAGATGAAGTCGCCCTCGATGTCCTTGCCCAGCCCGATGAGCATCGGGTCGTGGTTGCCGGCCACCGCCGGCGCGTTGAGGACGTCGGCCAGGCGCACCAGCTCGCGGTCCGTGTTGGGCACCTCGATGCCCACGGCGGACTTGCCGGGGATCGGGGTGAGCAGGCGGACGTTGTCGGTGGCCACCGCGTAGGCGAGGTTGGACTGCAGGTTGGTGATCTTGGAGACCTTCACGCCCGGGCCCAGCTCCACCTCGTAGCGGGTGACCGTCGGGCCGCGCGAGAAGCCGGTGACGGCGGCGTCGACGTGGAACTCGGCGAAGACCTCGGTGATCGCCTCGATCATGCGGTCGTTGACCGCGGAGCGGGTCTTCGGCGGGTCGCCGTCGACGAGCAGGCTGGTCGGCGGCAGCTCGTAGTCGGCCTCGCCGACGGGGCTGCGCTGCTCCACGGGCTGCTCCGGCTTGGGCTGCGCCTCGCTCTTGGGCGTGGAGGCGGGCACGGCGGCGGCGTCGATGCCCGAGCGCGCGACGATGGCCTGGCGCATGGCCTCGCGCGCCTGGTCGACGGCGTCGCCGGTACCCTGCCGGGCGGCGGCGCTCTGCTGGGGCGCCTGCTGCGGCGCGGCGCTCTCGGCCGCCATCTTCTTCGGCTTGCGGGCCGGCTGCTGCGCGGGCAGCACGCGGGGCTCGTTCTCCTGCGCGGCCGGGGCGTCGACGACCGGGATCTCGCCGGTGTCGGCCTCGGAGGCGCCGCCGTCGAAGAGCGTGTACTGCGCGGAGGAGGCGTTCTCGTCCCCGGCGACCGGGTAGGCCTCCATGGGGCTGGGGCGGCGCTTCGCTTGACGACGTCGCGCGGGCTTGCGGCGGGCGCGCGGCTGCGACGTCTCCGCCTCCCCCGGGTGGACGGCGCGCGGCTCGCCGCCGCCGGCGCGGCGCTCGAGCTCGCCGTCGACGCCGCCGTAGATGTCGTCGTCGGCGTCCCCGTCGACGCGGCCGGCGTCGAGGGAGCCCCGGACGGCCGCGACGAGGTAGTCCCAGGCCTCGCGCACGGTGATGCCGGTGACGCAGAGGGCGCCCCAGATGATCACGAGGATGAGCAGCGGGACGGCCACGACGTTGAAGCCGCCGGTGAGCAGGCCGCCGACGAGCAGGCCGACGGCGCCGCCGGCGTCCTTGCGCGCGGCCCAGTCGGCCGGGTCGCCGGCGAAGATGTGGATCAGGCCGAGCATGGCGACGACGATGAGCACGGCGCCGCCGGTCGCGCGCAGCGGGGTGGACCGCAGGTCGAGCGCGCCGGCCATCATGGCCACGGCGAGCGCGACGAGGGCGACGGGCAGCACGAAGGCGCCGGCGCCGATGACCAGCTGCACGCCGGTGGCGATCGCGGCGCCGACGGGTCCGGCGATGTCCAGCCAGACGGAGGCGCCGATGACGACGGCCAGGCCGATCAGGGTCAGCGCGACGGCGTCGGTGCGGTCACCGGCCTCCGCCGGTTCGGTCTCGTCCTCGCGAGGGGCCTCCTCGGTGGTCATCTGGCGGGACTTCCTCTTCTTCCTCTTGTCCTCGGCCGGTTCCTCGACGGGGTCCTCGCGGCGCGGGCCGCGGCCCCCGAAGCGGAGCATCGATCCCACAGCACGAAAGGCGCTGCCGGTCCTCTCTTCGGAGGTGTCGGCAGCGCGGAAGGCGGACGTGGTGGTCGTGCCGGGGTCCCGGTCGCGACGCCGGGCCCGCGGGGGCCGGCGCGTCGACGGGCCCGAGCGGGCCGTCCGCTCCGAACGGTGCGTGGAACTGCTCACTGTCATGCCGTTCACTCTAGTTGCCGGTGCCCCACCATTCACACCAGACACACGGGGTGTCGTGAGGTAAAGGTCAGAGACTTGATCGTTTCACAGCGTCCTCATCGCCGCTGATCTCGACGTCGACCGCGTCGCGCCCGAACGCCCACAACAGCAGCTCCCCGGGCTCGCCGGTGACGCGCACGACGTCGTCGCCGCGCTCGGCGACCCCACGGGCCCGCGCGGCGACCACGGGCGTGCGCTCCGGCGCGGTGAGGATGACGGGCTTCCCCGACGAGCGCAGCAGCATGGTGCCCATCCGGCCCACGGCGGCCCACAGCTCGTCGTCGACCACGCGCGAGAAGTCGCGCGGGCGGGCGGTGCCGTCGGCGCGGCGGACGTCCTCGTGGTGGACGAAGTTCTCGGCGGTGTTGACCGCCCGGTCCAGCCAGTGCATCGGGTTCCAGCGCGGGGCGCCGGCGGCCCAGTCGCGCACGGTCTGCGCGTAGTCGCCGCCGAGCACGTCGGCGGTCACGGAACGCAGATGCCCGGACGCGGGCGGCAGGAACATTCCCGCCGCCGCGTCCGGGCGGTGTTCGCGCACGTAGAGGTGCGCGGCGAGGTCTCGGGTGGTCCAGCCCTCGCAGAGCGTGGGGGCGTCCGGCCCGAGCTCCAGCAGGAGCTCGGCCAGACGGCGGCGTTCGGCCATGGCGAAAGTCATGGCCCCACCCTACCGCCGCTTAGAGCGACTCCCGGGAGGCCTCGATGTCCTCGTCGGTGACGGGCTCGACGGACTCGCCGGTCATCGGGATGACCGTCGGCAGGACCATCGGCTCGCGGCGCCACTTCTGCTCCACGAAGCGGGAGACCTTGCGGCGCAGCTGGCGGACCATGCGGTAGGGGTCGTTCTCGCCCTCGGCCGCGAGGTCGTTCATCGTGTTCTCGACGAGCTCCCGGACGTCCGGGACCATGCCGCGGTCGTCCTCGGAGAAGCCCTTGGTCTGGACCATGGGCGCCTCGAGCAGGCGGCCGGTGCGGTTGTCGATCACGGCGGTGATGTCGACCACGCCGCCCGTGCCCAGCGAGGTGCGGTCGGCGAGCACGTCGGCGTCGACCTCGCCCATCGTGGTGCCGTCCACGTAGAGGTGGCCGACCGGGATCTGGCCGACGACGCGGGCGCGGCCGTCGACGAGGTCGACGACGACGCCGTTCTGCGCGAGCACCGTGCGGTCCTCGGGCACGCCGGTCGAGATGGCCAGCTGCTTGTTGGCGCGCAGGTGGCGCCACTCGCCGTGGACCGGCATCGCGTTGCGCGGGCGGGCGGCGTTCCAGAGGAAGAGCAGCTCGCCGGCGTAGCCGTGACCGGAGGTGTGCACCTTCGCGTCGCGGCTGGTGACCACGGTCGCGCCGATCTGCGCGAGCATGTTGATCACGCCGAAGACGGCCTCCTCGTTGCCCGGGACCAGCGACGAGGACAGGATGATCAGGTCGCCGTCGCGGACGGTGATCTGGCGGTGCTCACGGCGGGCCATGCGCGACAGGGCGGCCATCGGCTCGCCCTGCGTGCCGGTGGTGATCAGCACGACCTTGTGCGGGGCCATCTTCGAGGCGTCGTCGATGGAGACGATGGTGCCGCGCGGGGCCTTGAGGTAGCCCATGCGCTCGGCGATCTCCATGTTGCGGATCATCGAGCGGCCGTTGAAGGCGACCTTGCGGCCGGCGGCCACGGCGGCGTCGACGGCGGCCTGCACGCGGTAGACGTTCGAGGCGAAGGACGCGAGGATGACGCGCTGCTTGGCCTCGGTGATCAGCCGGTTCAGCGTCGGGCGGATCTCGGCCTCGGAGGCGGAGACGCCCGGGGTGGTCGAGTTCGTCGAGTCGCAGAGCATCAGGTCGACGCCCTCGTCGCCGAAGCGCGACAGCGCCGGCAGGTCGGTCGGCTTGCCGCCGGTCGGGGTCTGGTCCAGCTTGATGTCACCGGTGTGGATGACCAGGCCGGCGCCCGTCTTGATGGCGATGCCCAGGCAGTCCGGGATCGAGTGGTTGACGTTCCAGAAACGCAGGTTGAACGGCCCGCGGTTCTCCTCGGAGGTGTCCGTGACCTCGATCAGCTTCGGCCGCTGACGGTGCTCCTTGCACTTGGCGGCGATCAGGGCCAGCGTGAACTTGCTGCCGATGATCGGCAGGTTCGGACGCAGCTTGAGCAGCCACGGGATGGCACCGATGTGGTCCTCGTGACCGTGGGTGATCACGAGGGCCTCGACGCGGTCCAGCTTGTCCTCGATGGGGCCGAAGTCGGGCAGGATCAGGTCCACGCCCGGCTCGCCGGAGGACGGGAAGAGCACGCCGCAGTCCACGATGAGGATGCGGTTGTTGTACTCGAAGACCGTCATGTTGCGGCCGATCTCGGAGATGCCGCCCAGCGCGTAGATGCGCAGGCCGTTCTTCGGGGCCTTCGGCGGCTCCGGCAGACGCTTGGTCAGGTCGGCGCCCTGCATCGACTTCACGGGGTTGCGCTGGCCGCGGTTGCCCCGGCCGCCGCGACGGCCCCGGCCCTTGCGGTTGCCGCGGCCGTTGCCGTTGCCCCCGTTGCCGTGGTTGCCGTTCGCGTGGCCGTTGCCGCCGTTGCCGTTGCCGTGGCCCTTGCCACCGTTGCCGCGGCCGCCGTTCTTGCCGTGGCCGTTGCCGTTACCGTTACCGCCGTCGCCGGCGGGCGCCTTGAAGGCGGGCGCGGCGTCGGAGTTCTTCTCCGGCGGACCGGCCTTGCGGGTCACCTTCCGGGCGCGGTTACGGGACTCACTCATATTTATAGGACTCCAGCTTTCTGCATGTCTTCTCGGAGCTGGTCCACCTCCGCCGCCGTGGGGGCGGGGATGGGGAGGCGCGGATCGCCGACCTCGATGCCCTGCAGACGCAGGGCGGCCTTGGCCATGGCGACGCCGCCCAGACGGGCCTGCGCCTGGACCAGCGGATTCAGTTGGGCGTTGATGGTGCGGGCACGGACGAGGTCGCCGTCGTCGAAGGCGTCGTAGATCTCGCGCAGCTGCGCGGGGGCCACGTGCCCGATCACGGAGATGAAGCCGCTCGCACCGACGGACAGCCACGGCAGGTTCAGGGGGTCGTCCCCCGAGTACCAGGCCAGGCCGGTCTCGCCGATGAGGCGGGTCGCGGCGGAGACGTTACCCTTCGCGTCCTTGACGGCCTGGACGGTGTCCAGCTCGGCGAGGCGGCGGATGGTCTCCGAGGTGATCGGGATGCCGGATCGACCGGGGATGTCGTAGAGGCACACCGGCAGGTCGGTGGCCGCGGCCACCGCCTTGAAGTGCAGGTAGACACCCTCCTGGGAGGGCTTCGAGTAGTAGGGCGTGACCACGAGCAGCGTGTCGGCGCCGGCCTCGGCGGAGGCCTTGGCCAGCTCGACCGAGGCGCGGGTGTTGTTCGTGCCCGCACCGGCGATGACGCGGGCGCGGTCGCCCACCTCGTCCTTGACCGCCTTGAGCAGGGACAGCTTCTCCTCGACGGTGGTGGTCGGCGACTCGCCGGTCGTGCCGGCGAGTACCAGGCCGTCGCACCCCTTGTCGACGAGGTGGGCCGCGAGCTTGCGGCCGGCCTCGAGGTCGAGGTTACCGTCCGCGTCGAACGGCGTGACCATCGCGACGCAGACGGTGCCGAAGACGTCGGCACCGTTCTTTGCTGTCAAACCTGTACTCATGGGCAACAGAGTACCTGGCTCGCGCTCCCGGGGCCGCACCGGCCCGCCCCGGGCGCGCCGCCCCTCCCCAGCGGCCGCCGACTCAGAAGTCGGTGACGTAGGGGCTGGTGGCCATCTCGGAGCCGTCGGCCAACCGGGAGATCTCGAAGTCGGAGAAGACCACCGGGGCGTTCTCGCGCAGCAGCTTCAGGCAGGCCACCGCCAGCGAGCGGATCTCGACGTCGGCGTGCTCGGTGGCGCGCATGCCGATGAAGTGGCGCCAGGCCCGGAAGTTGCCGGTGACCAGCAGCCGGGTCTCGGTGGCGTTGGGCAGCACCGCGCGGGCGGCCTGCCGGGCCTGCTTCTTGCGCAGCAGCGCGTTCGGCTCGCCCTCGAGGCGCTCCTCGAGGGCGTCGAGCAGCTCGTTGTAGGCGAAGCGCGACTCGTCGACGGCGCGCATCATCAGGCGGTTGAGCTCCTCGTCCTCCACGATCAGCGGCGGGACCACCACCTCGGCGTCGCCCGCGTGCACGAAGCGCTGCGAGAGCTGGGAGAAGGAGAAGTGCCGGTGGCGCACCAGCTCGTGGCTGGCCGAGCGCGACAGGCCGCGCACGTAGAGCGTCGCCGTGGCGTGCTCGAGCAGCGCCGTGTGGCCGACCTCGAGCACGTGGTGCAGGTAGGCGGCGTTGGCGCGGGTGCGCGGGTTCGGCTTGTCGAAGGTCTCGTAGCAGGCCCGTCCGGCGAACTCGATGAGCGCCTCGGCGTCGGTGGCCGTCTCGTCGGCGGCCCAGTCGACGTCGGCCGGCGGGGTGAAACTGGTGCAGGCGATCAGCTGCACGTCGAGCGAAGCGGAACGTGCCACTTTCTACAGCCCCAGGTAGGAGTCGAGTCCGACGGTCAGGCCCGGGTGGGCGGCGACCTCGCGCACACCCAGCAGCACGCCGGGCACGAAGGAGGTGCGGTCGTAGGAGTCCTGGCGGATGGTCAAGGTCTGGCCCTGCGAGCCGAAGATGACCTCCTCGTGGGCGTTCATGCCCTGCATGCGCACGGCGTGCACCGGCACCCCGTCGACGTCGGCGCCGCGGGCGCCGTCGAGGGCCTGGGCGGTCGCGTCGGGCGCCGGGGGCATGCCGGCCTCGCGGCGGGCGGCGGCGATGCCCTCGGCGGTGTGCACGGCGGTGCCCGAGGGGGCGTCCAGCTTGTTCGGGTGGTGGAACTCCACGACCTCGGCGGAGTCGAAGAAGCGGGCGGCCTGGCGGGCGAAGGCCATGGTCAGCACCGCGGAGACGGCGAAGTTCGGGGCGATGAGCACGCCGGTGGCCGGGTTGGCCTCGCACCAGGAGCGCACCTTCTCGACGCGCTCGGCGGTGAAGCCGGTGGTGCCCACCACGGCGTGGATGCCGTGGGTGACGCAGAACTCGAGGTTGCCCATCACGGCGTCCGGCACGGTGAAGTCGATGACGACCTCCGCGCCGTTGTCGACGAGCACCTGCAGGTCGTCGTCGTGGTCGACCTCCGCGACCAGCTCCAGGTCCTCCGCGTCGCGCACGGCCTGGGCCATCACCGAACCGACGCGACCCCGCGCGCCGAGCACTCCCACCTTGACCGTCATCTGTGTCCTCCTCGATCGATCGGGTCCAACGTCTTTCTGCCCCGCCAGTCTAGGCCAGGCGCGCCGATCGCCCGCGTCCGGCGCTCCCCTCGCGTACCCTGGACTTATGACACTGAGAGCACACCTTCACCGCGACCACCACCGCACCACCGCCGTCGTCGCCGCTCTCGGGGCCACCGCCCTGGTGCTCACCGGCTGCTCGGGTGACGGGGACGGCGGGTCGCAGACGACCTCGACCCAGGCCGAGCTGACCACCATCGCCGCCTCCCCCGAAACGCAGTCCGGCCCCTCGACCAGCGAGGCCCCGGAGAGCTCCGCCCCCGCCGACGACGCCCCGGACGAGGCGGCCTTCGCCGAGGCCGGCACCGGGGACAAGGAGTTCATGCCGGACAAGATGCCGGGCCTGAGCATCGTCGACACCCGCGTCGGCGAGCACGACGGCTACGACCGCGTCGTCTTCGAGTTCGCCGGCGACGGCGAGCCGGGCTGGCACACGGCCTACACGAAAAAGCCCGCCCAGCAGGCCTCCGGCCACGCGCTGGACTACCCCGGCCAGGTCGCGCTCAACGTGATGATCAACGGCGTGGAGATCGACTACGCGGACCCCGACTCCGCCCCCGAGGTCGGCCCCGCCGCGGGCCCGGCCGGCTACATCGCGGGCGTCAACCACGAGGGCGTCTTCGAGGCCGACGCCCAGTACGTCATCGGCCTGGACCGCGAGCGCCCCTACACGGTGACGACGCTGCAGAACCCCACCCGCCTCGTCATCGACTTCCAGTCGTAGCGCCCTCCGGGTGCCGGCCCCTGACGGGACCGACACCGGGTCCATAAGGAAAATTGCCGACGTCGCGCTGCGCGACGTCGGCAATTTCCGTTGCGGTGGGTGATCAGTCCTCGTCGACCGGGACCAGGGAGATCTTGCCGCGGTTGTCGATGTCGGCGATCTCGACCTCGACGGTGTCGCCGACGTTGATGACGTCCTCGACCTTGTCGATGCGCTTGTCGCCGCCGAGCTTCGAGATGTGGATCAGGCCGTCGCGGCCCGGGGTCAGGGAGACGAACGCGCCGAAGGCGACGGTCTTGACCACGGTGCCCAGGTAGCGCTCGCCGACCTTGGGCAGCTGCGGGTTGGCGATGGCGTTGATCTTCTCGATCGCGGCCTCGGCGGCCTTGCCGCCGGTCGCGGAGACGTAGACGGTGCCGTCGTCCTCGATGGAGACGTCGGCGCCGGTCTCCTCGGTGATCGCGTTGATCGTCTTGCCCTTCGGTCCGATCAGCTCACCGATCTTGTTGACCGGGATGGACAGCGTCTCGATGCGCGGGGCCAGCTCGTTCATCTCGTCCGGGCCGTCGATGACCTCGGCCATCGTGTCCAGGATGGTGTGGCGGGCCTCGCGGGCCTGGCGCAGCGCGGCGGCCAGGACCTTCGAGGGGATGCCGTCGAGCTTGGTGTCCAGCTGCAGGGCGGTGACGAAGTCGGCGGTGCCGGCGACCTTGAAGTCCATGTCGCCGAACGCGTCCTCGGCGCCGAGGATGTCGGTCAGCGCGACGTACTCGGTCTCGCCGTCGACCTCACCGGAGACCAGGCCCATGGCGATGCCGGCGACCGGCGCCTTCAGCGGCACACCCGCGTTGAGCAGGGAGAGCGTCGAGGCGCACACGGAGCCCATCGAGGTCGAGCCGTTGGAGCCCAGGGCCTCGGAGACCTGACGGATGGCGTAGGGGAACTCCTCGCGCGAGGGGATCACCGGCAGCAGGGCACGCTCGGCGAGCGCGCCGTGGCCGATCTCGCGGCGCTTCGGGGAGCCCACGCGGCCCGTCTCGCCGGTGGAGTACGGCGGGAAGTTGTAGTGGTGGATGTAGCGCTTCGAGGTCACCGGGGACAGCGAGTCGATGTGCTGCTCCATCTTGAGCATGTCCAGGGTGGTCACGCCCAGGATCTGGGTCTCGCCGCGCTCGAAGAGGGCGGAGCCGTGGGCGCGCGGGACCAGGTCGACCTCGACGCCCAGGTCACGGATGTCCGTGGTGGAACGGCCGTCGATGCGGAAGCCGTCGCGCAGGATCATGGAGCGCACGATCTGCTTCATCAGCGCGTTGTAGGCGGCGCGCACGGCCTTGGCCTCGTCGGCGTCCGGCTCGTCGCCGAGCAGCTGGCGCTCGACCTCGACCATGTACTCGTTGGTCGCGTCGTCGCGGTCCTGCTTGCCCGGGATGGTCAGCAGCTCGCGCAGCTTCTTGGCGGCCTTCTTCTCGACCTTCTTGAACACCTCGTCGGTGTAGTCCGGGAAGAGCGGGAACTCGCGGGTGTCCTTGCCCGCGCGCTCGGTCAGGCCGGCCTGGGCGCGGCACAGGGTCTCGATGAAGGGCTTGGCGGCCTCGAGGCCACCGGCGACGATCTCCTCGGTCGGGGCCGGGGCGCCGTCGTCGACGCGGGCGACGACGTGCTCACCGGCGCCGGCCTCGACCATCATCACGGCGACGTCCTCGACGGTGCGGCCGTTCTCCTCGCGCTCGACGATGCGGCCGGCGACGACGAGCTCGAACAGGGCGTTCTCGTGCTGCTCGGCGTTCGGGAAGGCGACCCACTGGCCGTCCTCGTGGTCCTCGTCGACGATCAGCGCCATGCGCACGCCGCCGACCGGGCCGGAGACCGGCAGGCCGGACAGCTGGGTGGCGGCGGAGGCGCCGTTGATGGCGACGACGTCGTAGAACTCGTCGGGGTCCTGGGACATGACGGTGATGACGACCTGGACCTCGTTGCGCAGGCCCTTGACGAAGGTCGGGCGCAGCGGGCGGTCGATCAGGCGGCAGGCCAGGATGGCGTCGGTCGAGGGGCGGCCCTCGCGGCGGAAGAACGAGCCGGGGATGCGCCCGGCGGCGTACATCCGCTCCTCGACGTCGACGGTCAGCGGGAAGAAGTCGATGCCCTCGCGCGGCTTGGACGACGCGGTGGTGGTGGCCAGCAGCATCGTGTCCTCGTCGAGGTAGGTCGTCACCGAGCCGCCGGCCTGGCGGGCCAGCTGGCCGGTCTCGAACCGGAGCTCGCGGGTGCCGAAGTCGCCGTTGTCCAGGACGGCGATGGCGGTGTGGATGTCGAAGTCGTCGTCGAAGTCGAACTCGACGTTGTTGTCGGGCTTCGGCTGGCTCGTACGGGCGTTCTTCTTCTTAGCCAAGAAAGGTCCCCTCCTTAGGGATCGTGGTTCGGCGATCATCGGTGCCGCCGGTCGTGTGCTGTGCATAGTCTCTGCTTACGACGCCGACCACTGTATCACCCGGCACGCGAAGACCCCGCCGCCCACCAGGTGGGTGACGGGGTCCTTCAAGCGGGTGGAGCCTAGCGGCGCAGGCCCAGACGCTTGATCAGGTCGCGGTAGCGGTCGATGTTGGTCTCGGCCAGGTACTTCAGCAGGCCGCGGCGGCGACCGACCATGAGCAGCAGGCCACGACGCGAGTGGTGGTCGTGGTGGTGGGTCTTCAGGTGCTCGGTCAGGTTGCTGATGCGCTCGGTCAGCAGGGCCACCTGGGCCTCCGGGGAGCCGGTGTCGGTCTCGTGCAGACCGAACTCGGTCAGGATCTCGCGCTTCTTCTCGGTGCTCAGAGCCATGAGAATATCTCCTCTATTTCAGTCCACATGAAAGTGCTGCCCGCGGCGGCGGCGAACCGGCGCGCGGCGGGCGGGTCGGACTGCTGTGGACCGCAGTCGCGTCAAAGACCGTCGACCAGGCTAGCACGGCCCCGGGCGGGCGGCCTAATCCGCGAGCACGCGGCCGATGCGCTCCATGAGCTCGGCCAGGAAGCGCTCGGCGTCGACGCCGACGGCCACGCGCGCGGTCTTCTCCTTCTCGGAGAGGCGCTCCTCGTCGCCGATGGTGCGCCCGCGGGTCTCGCCCTCGGTGTCGACCTTCATGTTGACGGGCAGGAGGTCGACCAGGGACTCGTCGACGGCCACGCCCACGGCCAGCGGGTCGTGCAGGCCGCAGCCGCCCAGGTACGGGGCGGTCGTCTCGTAGGCCTTGATGTAGTAGTCCGTGATGTCGGCCAGCTTGGTGGCCGCCTCGGTGCCCAGCTCGCGCCACTTGGCGGTGTCCTCGTAGGTCAGCAGGGTCTGGAGGGTGACGTCCAGGCCGACCATGGTGACGTCCCTGGCGCGGCGGAACATCAGGTCGCTGGCCGCCGGGTCCTGGTTGATGTTGGCCTCGGCCCAGGCGCTGACGTTGCCGGGCACGGTCAGCGCGCCGCCCATGAGCACGATGTGGGCCTTCTCCGCGAACTCCGGGTCGGCCTCGATGGCCGCCGCGATGTTGGTCGACGGGCCGGTGGGCACGATGACCAGGTCGTCGCCGTGCTCGCGGACGGACTCGACGAGGAAGTCCACGGCGGACTTCTCCTCCGGGCCGCGCGTGGCGGCGGGCAGCTCGACGTCGCCGACGCCGTTGGCGCCGTGGATGAACGAGGAGATCTCCAGGACCTCGAAGCCGTCACGGTCGCCGGCGTGCGGCAGGCCGGCGTAGACGGGCACCTCGGGGTGGCCGAAGAGGTCCAGCAGCGCGAGGTCGTTGGCCACGCCCTGCTCGACGAGCACGTTGCCGTAGGTGCCGGTCACGCCGATGAGCTCGAGCTCCGGCGAGCCGAGGGCGTAGGCGAGCGCGAGGGCGTCGTCGACGCCGGTGTCCAGGTCCAGGATGATCTTCTTCGTCATGGCGCCCCAGTCTAACCGCCGACGCCGCGCGGATCAGCCGGCCCGACGGGCCGGAGGGGTCAGTCGACGCCGAGGATCTCCCTGGTGCGCCGCACGTCGCGGCCCATCGCCTCGAGCAGCTCGTCGACGCCGTTGAACTTGACCATGTCGCGCAGGTGGGCGACGAACTCGACGCGGGCGGTGTGCCCGTAGAGGTCGGCGTCGCGGCCGATGACGAAGCTCTCCACACTGCGCGGGTCCTCACCGAAGGTCGGGTTGGTGCCCACGGAGATCGCCGCCGGGTAGCGCACCCCGGGCTCCATGTCGCCGTCGACCGGACCCTCGTCGACCACCGTGAGCCAGCCGGCGTAGACCCCGTCGGCGGGCAGGGCCATCGACTCCGGGAAGTACTGGTTGGCCGTCGGGTAGCCCAGCTGGGCTCCCCCGCGCCCGGCGCCGTGCACGATCTTGGCGGTCACCGAGAAGTCGCGGCCGAGCACCCAGTCCGCGCCCGCGACGTCGCCGGCGGCGAGGTACTCGCGCACCAGCGAGGAGCACAGCCGGCGCCCGCCGTCGTGGACGAGGTCGACGACCTCCACCTCCACGCCGTACTCCTGACCCAGCTCGCACAGCGTCCGCGAGGTGCCCGCCGCGTCGCGGCCGAAGGTGAAGTTCTCGCCGACGAAGACGGCGCGGGCGCGCAGGACGTCGCAAATCAACGAGCGGAAGTAGTGCCGGGCGTCGAGCCCGGCGAGCTCGCGGGTGAAGTTGACCACCAGCACGTCGTCGACGCCGAGCTCGCCGGCCAGCCGGACGCGCTCGTCGAGGCTGGTCAGCTGCGTGGGCGCCTTGTCCGGCAGGAAGACGGAGATCGGGTGCGGGTCGAAGGTGCACATCACGCAGCGCACGCCGAGCTCGCGGGCGCGCGCGACGGCCGCCCCGACCAGGGCGCGGTGCCCGCGGTGGACGCCGTCGAAGACGCCGATGGTCACCACGCACCCCGCCAGGTCGGAGGGCACACTGCTCATTCCGTACCACACAGTCACGCCCACCAGACTAGAGCATCACGCGCGCTTTCTAGACTCGTGCCCATGACTGCTTCCTCCTCCCCCGCCGCGTCCGCCGACCCCCTGGCCGACTCCGGCCTCGTCGTCGTGGACAAGCCGGCCGGCATGTCCTCCCACGACGTCGTCGCCAAGGTGCGGCGCGCGATGGGCACCCGCAAGGTGGGCCACGCCGGCACGCTCGACCCGATGGCCACCGGCGTGCTCGTGCTGGGCGTCAACCGCGGCACGAAGTTCCTCGCCCACCTGACCGCGGCGACGAAGTCCTACTCGGCGACCGTGCGCCTCGGCGAGCGCACCACGACCGATGACGCCGAGGGCGAGACCACCGCGCGCACGACCCCGCTTGACGACGCCGCGCTGGTCGCCGCGGTCGCCGACCTCACCGGCGACATCATGCAGGTCCCCGCCACGGTCTCCGCGATCAAGGTCGACGGCCGGCGCGCCTACGCGCGCGCCCGCGCCGGCGAGGACGTCGAGCTTCCGGCCCGCCCGGTCACGGTCAGCCGCTTCGACGTGCTCTCCCGCGCCGGCGACGACGTCGAGGTGGAGGTCGACTGCTCGACGGGCACGTACATCCGGGCGCTGGCCCGCGACCTCGGCGGCCACCTGACCCGGCTGCGGCGCACCGAGGTCGGCCCGTTCACGCTGGCCGACGCCGTGACGCTCGAGGAGCTGGCGGAGCAGCCGGCGCTCTCGCTGAGCGTCGACGAGGCGATGACGCGCTGCTACCCCACCCTGCCCGTCGACGCTGAGGAGTACACCGCGCTCTCGCAGGGCAAGCGGCTCAAGGCCCGCGGGTTGGACGGGGTGCACGCGGCGGTGGGCCCGGACGGGCGGGCGGTCGCGCTGGTCGCCGAGCGCGGCGGGGCGCTGGCGACCGTCTTCGTCGCGCGGCCGTCGACGCTCTAGGGGGCCGGGCCGGCGCTCAGGCGTGCAGGTAGCGCCGCGAGACGATGCGGCGCACGGCGGTGGTCGCCACCACGAAGCCCTCGGCCTCCTCCCAGCGGCCCTCGATGAAGGGCACCGGGGTCGGGCGCACCAGCAGATACGACAGGAACGTGCCGTCGGCGCGCAGGTCGATCTCGGCCTGGTCGAACTCGAGGAAGCGCCGGGTCAGGGGGAACCAGGCCTTGTAGGTGGCCTCCTTGGCGCAGAAGAGCAGCCGGTCCGGGTTGGCCACCCCGGCCGCGCGCAGCCGGTCGAGCCGGGAGATCTCCCCCGGTCGGGCGATGGCGCCGAGGACGTCGTCGCCGAGCGGCTCGTTGGGCTCGGCGTCGAGGCCGACCGAGACGGCGCGGGAGCTCTCCACGGCCACCGCCGCGCGCAGCCCGTCGGTGTGGGTGATCGAACCGGTGTAGCCGGTCGGCCACAGCGGCATCCCCCGCTCGCCGCGCAGGATGGGGTCCCCCGGTCCCCCGAGGTCCGCGAGCGCGGTGTGGGCGCACCAGCGGGCGTCGCCGAACTCGGCCTTGCGCTTGGCCACCGCGTGTGAGACGAGCGCCTGCTCGAGCGGGTGCAGGTCGAGGTAGTTCTCCAGGCTCGGCTGCGGCGGCGACTTCTCCGTGATGACGTAGCAGTAGGAGGCGTGCGCCGGGAAGAGCTCGGGGGCGAAGAGTCCGTGGTGGCTCATGGCGTCCTCCCCTCGTGCAGCAGCGGGTAGGGCCAGGGCGGGGCCTGCCCCCCGCGGGGGCGCCACTCGCGGGGATAGCCCAGGGAGACCTCGTGGTGCTCGACGCCGTCGACGGTGAGTGTGCCCGGCATGTGCAGGTGGCCGTAGACGACGGCGCGGGCGTTGTAGCGGCGCGCCCAGTCCCGGGTGTGCCGGGTGCCGCACCACAGGGCCAGCTCCGGCAGCGCCATGCGCAGCGTCGGCTCCTGGACCAGCGGCCAGTGGTTGACCAGCACGGTCGGACCGGTCACCCGGGAGAGCCTGCGCACCGAGTAGGCCAGGCGGTCCCAGCACCACGCGCGCACGTCGACGAAGGGGGCGATCGAGTACTCGTCGGTCATCACGATCTGGCGTGCCCGGGCCCGGGCCAGGGCCTCCTCGACGGAGAGCCCGGCGACCCGGAACGAGTAGTCGTAGAGGGTGAACAGCGGGCAGACCGTCACCCCGTCGAAGACGGGGTAGCGGTCCTCCGGGGTGACCACGCCGAGGGCGCGGCAGGCCTGGACGAGCTCGTCGTAGCGCTGCCGGCCGCGGGCGCGGTCGGTGGAGCGGGCGAAGAGCTCGTGGTTGCCGGGCACCCAGATGACCTTCGCGTAGCGGCCGGCCAGCTCGGCGAGGATCTCGGTGACCACGGCGGGGCGCTCGGCGACGTCCCCGGCGACGATCAGCCAGTCGCGGGGGTTGTCGGGGCTGAGCTCGGCCAGCCGGGCGCGGTTCGCGCGCACCGCGGCGTGCAGGTCCGAGACCGCCCAGAGCGTCCGTTGCGTCATCTGTCTAGGTCACCGCCCACCGCATCGACCGGAAGCGCCACCACACGGCGGCCATGCGCAGGCCGATGAAGGCCACCAGGCCGCACCACACGCCGGTCAGCCCGCCGTCGACGGCGAAGGAGATCCACACCCCGGGCAGGAAGCCCAGGAGCACGGCGAGGATGGTGGCGTTGCGCAGGAAGACCGCGTCGGAGGCGCCGAGCAGCACGCCGTCGAGGGCGAAGACGACCCCGCCCATGACGATCATGACGATCATCAGCCACCAGGGCCCGGCGATGGCCTCGAGGACCGCGGCGTCGGAGGTGAAGATCCTCGGGATCACGCCCGCGCCCAGGGCGAAGACGACGCCGAGCACGCCGGCGAAGGCCACGGAGTACCCGGTGATGCGCCGGCCGGTGCGCCGCGCCGCCTCGACGGTCCCGGCGCCGAGGGCGGCGCCCGTGAGCGTCTGGGCCGCGATGGCCAGCGAGTCGAGCACCAGGGTGATGAAGTTCCACAGCTGGAGCATGACCTGGTGGGAGGCCAGCGACGCGGTGCCGAACCGGGCGGCGACCGCGGCCGCCGAGAGAAAGGCGACCTGGAAGCTCAGCGAGCGCACGATGAGGTCGCGGCCGAGCACCAGCTGGCGGCGGATGACGTCCCAGCGCGGCCGCCAGCCGCCGGAGTGGGCGCGCCCCAGGGCGATCAGGAAGCACGTCGAGGTGATGGCGGTGCCGCACACGTTGGCCCACGCGGAGCCGACCAGGCCGAAGTGCCCGACCAGGTAGGGCACGAGCACGGCGCCGGGGATGACGCCGGCCAGGGTGAAGTAGAGCGGGCGGCGGGTGTCCTGGATGCCGCGCAGCCAGCCGTTGCCGGCCATGACGATCAGGGTCAGCGGGATCGACAGGGCGGCCACGCGCATCCAGTGCGCGGCCTCCGCGGCGACGTCCGGCGAGCCGGTCAGCCAGCCGGCGAAGACCGGGGCGAACAGCTCGATGATCAGCGCGAGCAAAAGACCCACGCCGACGGCGACCCAGGTGGCCTGCACGCCCTCGGCGATGGCGGCGGAGCGCCGCCCCTCGCCGTAGAGGCGGGAGGCGCGCGCGGTGGTGCCGTAGCTGAGGAAGGTCAGCTGGGTGGTCACCTGCGCCTGGATGGTGGTCCCGGCGCCGAGGGCGGCCAGCTCGAAGCCGCCGAGGCGGCCGACGACGGCCGTGTCCAGCAGCAGGTAGAGCGGGGTGGCCGCGAGCACGCCGAGGGCCGGCAGAGCCAGCCCGAAGATCGTGCGGGCCGAGACCTCGGGGGCGGCGGCGCCCTCGCGGGCCGCCTCGTCCCGGTCGGCTACAGCTCGTCGCGACACGTGCGCACCCCCTCCAGCAGCTCGGCGATGACGGACTCCGCCGTGCCCGGCGAGGTGTATCCGGCCGAGGCGCGGTGCCCGCCGCCGCCCAGGTGGACTGCCAGGTGGGAGACGTCGGCGCGCGGGGCGCGCAGGGAGACCGACCAGTGGCCGGGGTACAGCTCCTTGAGCACGGCGGCCACGGTGGCCCCGCGCACGGCGGTGACCATGTCGATGACGACCTCGAGGGCGGACTTCGGGTGGCCCTGCACCTCCGCGCTGTCGGCGACGAGGGTGGCCACGCCGAGCCCGTCGACGTCGTGCATGCGGCTGGTGGACAGCACCCGGCCGATCATGGTCAGGTCGTCGACGCTGACGGCGTCCATGAGCTCGGCGGCGATCCGGCGCGGGTCGAGTCCGGCGGACAGCCAGCGCCCGCCGAGCTCGTGCATGCGTGCGCCACCCCAGCGGAAGCTGCCGGTGTCGGTGACCAGCCCGGCGTAGAGCCCGTGGGCGATGTCGGGCTCGGTGTCGTCGACGCCGAGCTCGGCGAAGAGGTCCGCGAGGATCGTGGTGGTCGACTCGGCCTCGGGAACGATCAGGTTCAGCCCGCCGAAGCCGGGGTTCGACTCGTGGTGGTCGACGCAGACGACCCGGTCCCTGCGCTCCTCGAGCTGCCCGGCCAGGTGTCCGGTGCGGTCCAGGGAGGCGCAGTCGAGCACGAGGTAGAGATCGGCGGGCAGGAGCTCGCGCGAGCAGGTGACCTCGTCGGCGCCGGGGATCGTCAGCAGGTGCGCCTCGACGGCCGCGTCCTGGCCGATCTGGCCGCGGGCGTCAAGCCCGAGGCGGCGCAGCGCGGCGACGGACGCGGTGACCGAGCCGACGGCGTCGGCGTCGGGGCGCAGGTGCGCGACGACGGTGACCGTGCGCGCCCCACGGATCGCCGACGCGACGTCGGCAAGCGTGCCGGACGCCATGGCGTCAGTTCTCGTCGTGGCGGTAGGGGTCGGCCTCGCCGGCCGGCCGGGCCCCCTCGCGGGTGCGGGCCAGCTCCTCGTCGCGGGCGCGGGCGCGCGCCAGCAGCTCCTCCATGCGCGCGCTCGACTCCGGCACGGCGTCGAGCTCGAAGCTCAGCGTCGGGGTGAAGCGGACGCTGAGCTGGTCGCCGACCAGCTTGCGCAGCTGGCCGCGCGCGGCGGCCAGACCGGCGGCGGCTCGCTCGGTGTCGGGCTCGTCGTCGATGCCCTCGCCGCGCACCGTGTAGTAGACGGTGGCGTCGTGCAGGTCGCCGGTCAGGCGGGTGTCGGTGACCGTCACCAGGTTGACGCGGGGGTCCTTGATCTCACGCTCCAGAGCGGTGGCGACGATCGTCTGGATGCGCTTGGCCATGCGGCCCGCGCGGGCGGAATCGGCCATGGTCGGTCCCCTTTCGGTGGCGGAGTTCAGTACCGCGCCAGTCTAGCCGCCCCCGCCCGCGGGCGGCCACCAGGTCGCCGCCCGTCGCCGGGCCGCGTCAGCCGGCCCGCACGGCTGCGGGCATGCGGGAGGGCCGGCGCCCGCTCCCCCGCTCAGGGAAAGCCGGCACCGGCCCTCTCGGTCACGCGCCCACGGCCTCGATCAGGCCTCGCGCGGGACCTCCACGGTCTCGAAGACCTGGATCTTGTCGCCGACGGCGATGTCCGGGTAGCTGAGCACCATGCCGCACTCGTAGCCGGCCGTGACCTCGGTGGCGTCGTCCTTGCCGCGGCGCAGCGACTCGATGGTCGCCTTCTCCGCGATGACGTTGCCGTCGCGGACCAGGCGCACGGTCGCGCCACGGCGGACCTTGCCGGTCTCGACCATGCAGCCGGCGATGAGGCCGACGGCGGAGGCCTTGAACAGCTGACGGATCTCCGCCTCGCCCAGGTCGCGGTCCTCGTAGACCGGCTTGAGCATGCCCTTCAGGGCCGCCTCGACCTCGTCGATGGCCTGGTAGATCACGGTGTAGTACCGGATGTCCACGCCCTCGGCGTTGGCCTCCTCGGTCGCCTTGCCCTCGGAACGGACGTTGAACGCGATGATCACCGCGTCCGAGGCGGCGGCCAGCGAGACGTTGGTCTGCGTGACCGCACCGACGCCGCGGTCGATGATGTTCAGCTCGACCTCGTCGTCCACCTCGATCTTGAGCAGGGCGTCCTCCAGGGCCTCCACCGAACCGGCGTTGTCGCCCTTGAGGATGAGGTTGAGCGTCGAGGTCTCCTTGAGCACCTTGTCCAGGTCCTCGAGGGAGACGCGCTTGCGGCGCTTGGCGGCCTCGGCCGAACGGCGGCGCGCGTCACGCTGGTTGGCGATCTGACGCGCCACGCGGTCGTCCTCGACGACGAGCAGGTTGTCGCCGGCGCCCGGGACCCCGTTGAGGCCCTGGACCTGGACCGGCCGCGACGGACCGGCCTCCTCGACGTCCTCGCCGTACTCGTCGAGCATGCGGCGCACGCGGCCGTAGGTGTCGCCGGCGACGATGGAGTCGCCGACGCGCAGCGTGCCGCGCTGGACGATGACGGTGGCCACCGGACCACGGCCGCGGTCCAGGTGCGCCTCGATGGCGACACCCTGGGCGTCCATCTCCGGGTTGGCGCGCAGGTCCAGCGCCGCGTCGGCGGTCAGCAGGACGGCCTCGAGCAGCTTGTCGATGTTCTGGGCCTGCTTGGCGGAGATGTCGACGAACATGGTGTCGCCGCCGTACTCCTCCGGCACCAGGCCGTACTCGGTCAGCTGCCCGCGGATGCGCTCCGGCTGGGCCTCCGGCTTGTCGATCTTGTTGACCGCGACCACGATCGGCACGTCGGCCGCCTTGGCGTGGTTGATCGCCTCGACCGTCTGCGGCATGACGCCGTCGTCGGCCGCGACGACCAGGACCGCGATGTCCGTCGACTCGGCGCCGCGGGCACGCATGGCGGTGAACGCCTCGTGACCCGGGGTGTCCAGGAACGTGATCGTGCGCTCCCGGTCGTCGACGTCCACGTCGACCTGGTAGGCGCCGATGCCCTGGGTGATGCCGCCGGCCTCGCCCTTGCCCACGTTGCTGTGGCGGATGGCGTCCAGCAGGCGGGTCTTGCCGTGGTCGACGTGACCCATGACGGTGACCACCGGAGGACGACGCTCGAGGTCGTCCTCGGTGCCCTCGTCCTCGCCGAACTGCAGGTCGAAGGACTCGAGGAGCTCGCGGTCCTCGTCCTCCGGGGAGACGACCTCGACCTTGTAGTTCATCTCGTCGCCGAGCAGCTGCAGCGTCTCGTCGGAGACGCTGGCGGTCGCGGTGACCATCTCACCCAGGTTGAACAGCGCCTGGACGAGCGACGAGGCCTCGGTGCCGATCTTCTCGGCGAAGTCCGACAGGGAAGCGCCACGGCGCAGCCGCAGCGTCTTGCCCTTGCCGTCGGGCAGGTGCACACCGCCGACGACCTTCGGGGCCTTCATCGCCTCGTACTCGTGCCGCTTCTGCCGCTTCGACTTGCGACGACGACGCGGCGGGCCGCCCGGACGCCCGAAGGCACCCGCGGTACCGCCGCGACGACCGCCCCGGCCGCCGCGGAAACCACCCGGAGGGCCACCGTGGCCGCCCGGGCCGCCTCGCCGACCGCCACGGCCGCCGCGACGCCCGCCGGTGGCGGACTTCGCCGGCATCTGGCCGGGGCTCGGGTGGGACGGCATCATGGCCGGCGTCGGCCGCTTGCCGCCGCCGTTGCCGCCGGAACCGGAGCCGGAGCCGCGCTTCTTGGCGCCGCCGGTGCCGCCCGGACGCGGGGCCGGACGCTCGTTGCGGCCGGTCGAGAACGGGTTGTTGGCCACGCGCGGCGCCTTGGCGCCCGGGCGCGGGCCCGGCTTGGGCTGACCGCCGCGCGGACGCGGCATCGCGCCCGGCTTCGGGGCGGACTTGCCGTGACCGTGGCCGTCGCCACGGTGCTGACCGTGCTGGCCGTGCTGACCCTGCCCCGGCTTCGGGGCGGACTTCTTCGCCTCGGCCTGGCCGGGCTTGGGGGCCTGGCCGGGCTTCGGGGTGGACTTCTTCGCCTCGGCCTGGCCGGGCTTCGGCGCCTGGCCCGGCTTCGGGGCGGCCTGGCCCGGCTTGGGCGCGGCCTTCTTGGCGGCGGCCTGGCCGGGCTTCGGGGCCTGACCCGGCTTCGGGGCGGCCTTCTTGGCCCCCTGGCCGGGCTTCGGTGCCTGGCCGGGCTTCTTGCCCTGGGCAGGCTTCTTGGCCGGAGCGGACTTCTCGTCCGACTTCTCCGGCTGCTTCGCCTCGTAGATGCCACGCATCTTGCGCACCACCGGCGGTTCGATGGTGGACGAGGCGGTCTTGACGAACTCGCCCTGCTCCTTAAGCGTGGCGAGCAGTTCCTTGCTGGTTACACCGAGCTGTTTCGCCAGCTCGTGTACGCGTAACTTTCCGGGCACTTCTCTCCTCTAACTCTGTGCTAGAAGCCGAGAAGGTCCCTGCCTTCCGGCTCCCAGCCTGTGTTGATGATGTTCATCGCTGATGCTTCATCGGGTGCTCATCAGGGATCGGTCTTCCTTTTCAGGTCGGGATCGGCCAGGTATTCGCGGACCTGGCCGGTGTCCGTTTCGGCGGACACCCTGAGCGCGCGCTGAATCGCACGGCGCTGGCAAGCAAGGTCCAGTGCGTCGAGATCGGGGGTGATCCAGGCGCCGCGGCCGGGGAGGCGGCGGCGCGGATCGGGAATGATGCGGTCCGGGTCGGAGGGATCGACGACCAGCCGGAGCAGTTCGGTGTCCGCCTTTCGCTGATGCGTGGCGACACAGGTACGTACCGGCATCCTCTTCCGTACCGCTCCCTTCTCTTCTCGCACGTGGGCCGCGGAACATTCTACGCCATCAATCAGCGAATCTGTACTCGCCCCGGTCGCCGGGGACGGCCGCCCCTTCAGCGCGGGTTCAACGTCCGTTCACCGCCGGTTCGCCGGGGTTCACCCCGTCGGGGTCCGTCTCCCCGGGCATGCGCGCGGCCCGCGCCCCGGCGTCCGCACGGGGTCACGGGCCGTCACTCAGGCCGCTCGGCGGCTCACTCCTCGATGTCGGAGTGGATGTCGATCTTCCAGCCGGTGAGACGCGCGGCCAGGCGGGCGTTCTGGCCCTCGCGGCCGATGGCCAGCGAGAGCTGGTAGTCCGGCACGGTCACCCGGGCGGCGTGCGCCTCGGCGTCGGTGACCTCGACGCGCACGACCTTGGACGGGGCCAGGGCGTTGCCGACGTAGGTGGCCGGGTCCTCCGAGTAGTCGATGATGTCGATCTTCTCGCCGGCGAGCTCGGCCATGACGTTGCGCACGCGCTGGCCGCGCGGGCCGATGCAGGCGCCCTTCGCGTTGAGGCCCTTGACCTTGCCGGCGACGGCCATCTTGGTGCGGTGGCCGGCCTCGCGGGCGATGCCGACGACCTCGACGGAGCCCTCGGCGATCTCGGGGACCTCGAGGGCGAACAGGCCGCGGATCAGCTCCGGGTGGGTGCGCGAGAGCTGGATCTGCAGGTTGCGCGGGCCGCGGGAGACGCCGACGACGTAGGTGCGCACGCGGTCGCCGTGCTTGAGCTCCTCGCCCGGGATCTGCTCGGCGGGCAGCAGGATGCCGTCCTGGCTGTCGAGCTCGGTGCCGAGCTCGACGACGACGATGCCGCGGGAGTTGGCCGTGGCGTCGGCCTGGACGACGCCGCTGACCACGGTGCCGACGATCTCCTGGTAGGCCTCGTAGGCCTGGCCGGTCTCGGCCTCGCGCAGGCGGCGCACGATGGCCTCGCGCACGGCGTGGGCGCCGACGCGGGAGAAGTTCGTGGGGGTGTCGTCGTACTCCTCGACGACCTCGCCGTCCTCGTCACGCTCGGTGACGATCACGGCCACGTCGCCGCTGGCGGAGTCGATGTCGACGCGGGCAGCGGAGCGCTCCGTCGCCGTGGTCCCGCGGAACTCGCGGTAGGCGCCCAGCAGCGCCCCGGCGATCGTCTCGAGCATGTCCCCTACGGGGATGTCCTTGTCCTTCTCGATCGTGCGCAGCGCGTCGATGTCGATATTCACTTGTCGTCCTTTCGCGTGACGGTGTTCAGCGACTCAAAATCCGCCCCGGTCAGTTCGGTCTCCTGCTCCGGGGCAGAGGAGAATTCTACCTGAACGACCGCGCGCGGTGAATCCGCCACCTTGAGCAGGCGCACCGACAGGTCCGCGCCGACGAGCGCGACGGTCTCCTCGGCGGCGTCGAGCGGCCCGATGCGCCAGGTCTGCGGGGTCTCCCCCTCCGCGGTCAGCTCGACGAGCCGGTGGCGGTTGCGCCGCCAGTGGCGCGGGGCCGTCAGCGGGGTGTCGATCCCGGGCGTGGTCACCTGCAGCGTGTAGCCGGCGCCCAGGCGCAGCTCGCCTCGCTCCTCGGCGGCGTCGAGGAGGTCGGAGAGTCTCTTGGAGACCTCCTCGAGGCGGTCGAGGTCGGGCCGCTCGTCGGCGTCGACGGCGACGGCGATGACGGACTTCTTGCCCGCGGGGGTCGCCTTGACGTTCTCGAGGTCGAGACCGAAGTCGGCGACGGCGGGGGCGAGCAGTTCGGACAGTTCTGCGGCGGTCGGGAATGCCATGGCCCCAACACTATCCGCCGCGGGTAGCATGCCGGTTCGTGACCTCCCCCGCCCGTACCCGTAGCACCCGCCGCACCCGCCCGCACCGCCTGACCGCCCGCCGCCGGGCGCTGACCGCCGCCGTGCTCGTCGCCTGCGCGCTCGGCGCGACGTCGTGCTCGGTCCTGGGGCCGCGTCCCGACGCCGCGGTGCTCGAGCTGGCGCGCGGCACGCTCGCCGCCGCCGAGGAGTCCGACTCCCCGCTGCGCGCGCGGCAGGCCGACCAGCTATTCGACGAGGTCGAGCGCCTATGCGGTGAGCCGCTGCCGGAGAGCTGCGCGGTCGAGCGCACCACCGACGGCGTGGTGCCGGCGGGGCTCAAGGCGACCGTCGACGCCGTCGACGAGGTGCCCGAGGAGTCCGCGGACCTCGTCGCCGCCCAGGCGGTGGACCTCGCCGTCGCCGAGAACGAGCCCGGTGCCACGGACGTGGCCCTGCCGGATCCGGAGGACGTCTCCGTCGAGGGCCTGACCGAAGGGGACGCCGAGGCGCTGCGCGAGCTGCTCTCCTGGGAACAGGCGCTGCGCTACGGGCTGACCTCGGCCGCGGCGTGGGCGGGCCCGCAGGACGCCCTGGTCGCCGCCAGCGACCGGCGCGCGGCCGTGCTCACGGCGCTGCTGGAGCAGGCCGACGCGCCGGTGCCCTCCCCCGCGACCGGCTACGAGTTCGAGGTGGCGCCGGCCGAGCTGCCGGCGCGGGCCGCCGAGGACACGGCGGCGCTGTGGACGCGCACGGCCGCCGGCGTCGAGGCCGACGCCGTGCGCGCGGTGGTGGTCAGCGGCGCGGCGAACGCCAGACTGACCAACCCGACCAGATGAGCGGCAGCTGCAGGGGCAGCCGGCCGTAGGCCACGGCCAGCCAGCCCGGGCCCTTGCCGGCGCGGGTCCACTGGCGGGCCATCTCGACGTTCGCGGGGAAGACCGCGGTCATCAGCGCCGCGGTGGCCAGGCCGCCGTAGCGGCGCACCTTCTCGTCCGGGCAGGCCATCGCCGCGGCGCAGCCGAGCTCGGCCACGCCCGAGGCGTAGGTGTAGGCCCGCGCCGAGCCGGGCAGGGCGGCGGGCACGATCGAGTCGAAGGGCTCGGGCTTGAGGAAGTGCAGCACGCCCGCACCGCCGAGCAGGGCGATCATGAAGCGACGCATCAGCGGGCCTCCTCGACGGCGGCGAGGATGTCCTCGACCGCGGAGTCGACCGGCACGTTGCGGGTCTCGCCGCCGCGCTCGCGCAGCTCCACGTGGCCCTCGGCGAAGCCGCGGCCCAGGATCGCGATGAAGGGCATGCCCAGCAGCTCGGCGTCCTTGAACTTCACGCCGGGGCTGACCTTTTTCCGGTCGTCGAAGAGCACGTCCAGGCCCGCCGCCGAGAGCTTCTCGGCCAGGCGGCCGGCGGCCTCGACGGCCTCCGGGTCCTTGTTCGCGGCGACGACGTGCACCGGGTAGGGCGCCACGGAGACCGGCCAGTTCAGACCCTTCTCGTCGTGGCGCTGCTCGGCGAGGACGGCCAGCAGGCGGGAGACGCCGATGCCGTAGGAGCCCATGGTGGGCACGACGCGCTTGCCGTTCTCGTCGAGGATCTTCACGTCGAAGGCCTCGGTGTACTTGCGGCCGAGCTGGAAGATGTGGCCGATCTCGATGCCGCGCTCCAGCGTGAGCGTGCCGTGGCCCTCGGGGGCCGGGTCGCCCTCGCGGATCTCGGCGGCCTCGACGTAGCCGTCCGGGGTGAAGTCGCGGCCGCACACCACGCCCACGGCGTGGCGCTGCGGGGCGTCGGCACCCGTGATCCAGGTGGTGCCGCGCACCACGCGCGGATCGGCGAGCACGCGCACGCCGTTGGCGGCCAGCCCGACGGGGCCGACGTAGCCCTTGACCAGGAACGGGTTGGCGGCGAAGTCCTCCTCGCCGGCCAGCTCGACCTCGGCGGGCTCGAGGGCGGCCTCGAGGCGCTTCATGTCGGCCTCGCGGTCGCCGGGCAGCAGCACGCCGGTCAGCTCCGGCTCGCCGCCGGGCTCGGTGACCTTGACCACCAGGCACTTCAGCGTGTCGGTCAGCTCGACGTCGCGGCCGTCGACGGTCACGCCGGCCGAGCGCGCCCACTCCACCAGGGTGTCCATGGTCGCGGCATCCGGGGTCTCGTGGACGGTCATCTCGGGCAGGCCCTCGACCTCGCGCTCGGCGGGGTGCGGGGTGACCACGGCCTCGACGTTGGCCGCGTAGTCGCCCTCGGTGGCGCGCACGAAGGTGTCCTCGCCGTTGTCCGAGACGGCCAGGAACTCCTCGCTGGCCGAGCCGCCCATCGCGCCCGAGGTCGCGTGGCAGATGGCGTAGTCCACGCCGAGGCGGTCGAAGATGCGCTGGTAGGCCTCGCGGTGCTTCGCGTAGGACTCGTCGAGGCCCTCGTCGGTCATGTCGAAGGAGTACGAGTCCTTCATGGTGAACTCGCGGCCGCGCAGGATCCCGGCGCGCGGGCGCTCCTCGTCGCGGTACTTCGTCTGGATCTGGTACAGGGTGACCGGGAAGTCCTTGTACGAGTTGTAGAGGTCCTTGACGGTGAGGGCGAACATCTCCTCGTGGGTCGGCCCGAGCAGCATGTCGTTGCCCTTGCGGTCCTTCAGGCGCAGCAGGGCGTCGCCGTACTCGGTCCACCGGTCGGTGGTCTCGTAGGGCTCGCGCGGCAGCAGCGCCGGGAAGAGGAGCTCCTGGGCGCCGATGCGGTCCATCTCCTCGCGCACGACGTTCTCGACGGCGCGGAAGGCCTTCAGCCCCAGCGGCAGCCAGGAGTACACGCCCGGCGCGACGCGGCGGATGTAGCCCGCGCGCACGAGCAGCTTGTGACTGGGTACTTCGGCGTCCGCCGGATCCTCGCGGAGGGTGCGCAGGAACAGCGTCGAAAGGCGTGTGATCATGTCTGGGAACTCTACCCGCACCCCGCCGCGGGGCGGGGACGTAGTCTGGGGAGCCGTGTTGATCGTGCTGCCTCCCTCCGAGACCAAGGCCCCCGGCGGCTCCGGCGCCCCGCTCGACGTGGCGTCGCTGTCCTTCCCCGGCCTCAACCCCGTGCGCCGCGAGCTGATCGCGGAGCTGAGCTCCCTCGACGTCGACACCGCACTCGAGGTGCTCGGCATCTCCGGGCGGCTGCGTGGCGAGGCCGAGGCCAACCGCGAGCTGGCCGAGGCGCCCACGATGCCGGCCATCGAGCGCTACACCGGCGTGCTCTTTGACGCGCTCGACGCGCCGTCGCTCTCCGGCGCCGCGCGGTCCCGCCTGGCGGTCGGCTCGGCGTTGTTCGGGCTGGTGCGCGCGAACGACCTCATCCCCCACTACCGCCTCTCGGCGGGCAACAAGCTGGGCGGGCGCACGCTCAGGTCGCGCTGGGGCAAGGCGATCACCGCCGAGCTCGAGGCGCTCGACGGGCTGGTGGTGGACCTGCGCAGCGGCGCCTACCAGCAGCTGGGCCGTTTCCGCGAGGCGGTGACGGTGCGCGTGGAGACCCCGGAGGGCAAGGTGGTCAGCCACTTCAACAAGCACTACAAGGGCGAGCTGGCCCGGGTGCTGGCCGGGTGCCCCGACGAGCCGGACGACGCCGCCGGCGTGGTGCGCGTGGCCCGCGCGGCGGGCCTGGACGCGCGGGTGGACGAGAACCCGCCGAAGTCGGCGCCCCACCAGGTGATCCTCACCGTCGAGCGCTGAGCGGCGCCGGCGCGACTGCCGACGCCGCGTGGGTCACCGCCGGGCGGCGACCTCGCCGATGACGTAGACGGCCGGGGAGGCGACCCGCTCGCGCTCCATCGTCTCCCCCAGCGTGCCCAGGGTGCAGTAAAAGACGCGCTCGCGGGCGGTGGTGCCCTCCTGGATCACGCACGCCGGGGTGCCGGCGGCCATACCGCCCTCGGCGAGGGCGGCGGCGATCTCGGCGGCGTGGCGCACGCCCATGATCACGCAGACGGTGCCGCCGGCGGCGGCCAGCGCGTGCCAGTCGACCAGGCTGCGCGCGTCACCCGGGGCGAGGTGCCCGCTGACGACGGTGAAGGAGTGCACCACCCCGCGCTCGGTGACGGGCACGCCCACGGCGGCGGGCACGGCCACCGCACTGGTCACGCCGGGCACCACCGTGCAGGCGACCCCGGCGCGCGCACACGCGCGCACCTCCTCGGAACCGCGCCCGAAGACGAAGGGGTCGCCGCCCTTGAGGCGCACGACGTTCCTGCCCGCCCGGGCGTGCTCCACCATGAGACGGTTCGTGGTCTCCTGGGCGACCTTGCGCGAATACGGCAACTTCGCGACGTCGACAATCTCTTTTCCCGCCGTGTCGCACAGCCGGTCCAGCTCGGCGGTGGGGCCGAGGTGGTCGGTGAGGATGACGTCGGCGTCCTGGAGCGCGTGCATGCCGCGCACGGTGATCAGGTCCCAGGCTCCGGGACCGCCGCCGACGAGGGTGACGCGACCGCGCGTGGCGGGCACTTCAGGGTTGTCTTCCGGCACCGTGGGGGAAACCATGGGAACACATGTTAGCCCGCTGTGTGCCCCTGTTGGCGCGGCGGCTCGGCGCGGCCTTAGAGTGATGGGCGGACAAGCTGTCACGTTCCCGAAAGGCCCGCATGTTCCCCAAGCGTCTCGCACTGATCACCGCCGTCTGCGCCTCCGGGGCCCTCCTCGCCGCCTGCGGCGGTGAGGGCGCCCAGGAGGAGACCACGACGTCCTCCGCGACCGCCACCGAGACCACCCAGACCACCGAGACCACCGAGGCCGCCCCCGACCACGTCGAGCGGCTCACCGCCGCCGTGCCCGAGCTGCGCGGCGTGCCCGAGTTCGCGCAGAAGGTCGCCGACAGCGAGGCGGTGCGCGAGGCCGCCGACGACGTCGCGATCGACACCTGGGCCGACGATTCCGAGACCGACCACCTGCTGGCCGACGGCGAGCACGACATCGTCGTCGCCCCGGTGCAGAAGGCCGCGCGCGCCTTCCACGAGGGCGCGGACATCAGGCTGGCGGGCGCCACCTTCTGGCAGCCGCTGGTGGTCGCCGGTCTCGGCGAGACCCCCGAGGACCCGAACGACGCCTCGCAGTGGACCGGCGAGCTGGCCGGCGAGAAGATCGCCACCGCCCTGCCCGAGGACTCGGTGCCGACGCTGGCGCTGCGCCACATCCTCGACCGCAACGAGCTGCAGGACACCGAGATCATGCACGTGGCGGACACCGCCGCCGCGCAGGCCGCCGTCGACGAGGGCGAGGCCGCCGCGATGCTGACCTACGCCGCCACCGACACCGACCTCAACCACCTGTTCAAGCTGCAGGACGAGTGGGCGCGCACCACCGGCTCGCTGCCGCGGCTGCCCTCGCTGGGTGTCATCGTCACCGCGGACTTCGCCGAGGAGCACCGCGACGTGGTGCGCACCGTCGTGCGCGCGGCCTCCGACGAGGCCGGCGAGGACCGCGAGCTGCTGCCCGGCCGCGAGGTCTCCTCGGAGCTCGGCCGCTTCTACGAGAACATCGGCCAGACCGCCGAGGACGTCATCGGCGCGCGCACGATCGACCCCGAGTTCTTCCTCAAGCGCCGCGCCTGAGGCAGCGGTGTCACCGGGGCGCTGAGCGACCTCCGGCACCGCCGGACGGGGCCGGTCGGCAGCGCCCCTCCCCCGGGCCCCGGCACCGGCCCGGACATGACAACGGCCCCCGCATCTCGCGGGGGCCGTTTTCTCGTGCGCTCAGCGGTTGAGCTGCAGCGTGTTCTGGGTGCGCTCCCAGGTCTCGGCGAAGAGCTCCGGCTCGACGGCGAACTTGCGGCCGTAGGACGGGATGAGCTCGTGCAGCTTGTCGGACCAGTCGATCATGCGCTCGCCGAAGCAGCGCTCGAGCAGCTCCAGCATCGCCGCCGGGGCGATGGAGGCGCCCGGGGAGGCGCCGAGCAGACCGGCGATGGAGCCCTCGGAGTTGTTGATCACGGCGGTGCCGAACTCCAGGGAGCCGAAGCGCGGGGCCGGCGCGGGGCGGATGACCTGCACGCGCTGGCCGGCGACGATGAGCTCCCAGTCCTTGCCCTCGGCGGTCGGCATGTACTCGCGCAGGGTCTCCATGCGCGCGTCGAAGTTCTTGGTGACCTCGCTGATCAGGTACTTGGTCAGGTCGAACTCCTGGACGGCCACACCCAGGTAGCTGGGGATGTTGTCCGGGCGGATCGACTTGAACAGGTCCAGGTAGGAACCCTTCTTGAGGAACTTCGGGGTCCAGCCGCCGTAGGGGCCGAACAGCAGGCCCTTCTCCCCGTCGATGACGCGGGTGTCCAGGTGCGGCACGGACATCGGCGGGGCGCCGACGCGGGCCTTGCCGTAGACCTTGGCGCGGTGCTGCTCGATGAGCTCCGGGTTGGTGCAGCGCAGCCACATGCCGGAGATCGGGAAGCCGGCGATGCCGCGGACCTCGTTGAGGCCGGCGGAGCGCAGCAGGTCCAGCGCGTAGCCGCCGGCACCGACGAAGACGAAGTTGGCGCGCACGGCCTTGCGGTCGCCGGTGTGGACGTTCTTGTAGTACACGATCCACTTGTCGCCGTCCGGACGGATGCGGGTGACCTCGTGGCCGTAGCGGAACTCGGTGCCGGCCTTCTCGGCGTGGGCGACGAACTGGCGGGTCAGGGCACCGTAGTTGATGTCGGTGCCGGCCTCGGTCCAGGAGATGGCGACCGGCTCGGAGAAGTCGCGGCCCTTGGCCATCAGCGGCAGCTTCTCCGAGAAGACGTCCTTGTCGTCGGTGAACTGCATGCCCGGGAAGAGGGTGTGCTCACGCAGGGTGTCATAGCGGCGGCGCAGGTAGTCGACCTGCTCCTGGCCCTGCGCCAGCGAGACGTGCGGGACCGGGTTGATGAACTCCTTCGGGTCGCCCAGCACGCCGTGCTCGACCTGGTGGCTCCAGAACTGACGCGAGACCTGGAACTTCTCGTTGATGTTGACGGCCTTGGTGATGTCCAGCAGGCCGTTCTTCTCCGGGGTGTAGTTCAGCTCGCACAGGGCCGAGTGGCCGGTGCCCGCGTTGTTCCAGGGCGAGGACGACTCGAGGGCCGGGCCGTCGAGGCGCTCCAGGACCATCTGGGTCCAGTCGGGCTGCAGCTCCCGGAGCATCGCGCCGAGCGTCGTACTCACGATGCCCGCACCGATGAGTGCGACATCGACCTCGTCGGTGATCTTTGCGGTTTCTGACACCTTTGTCTTCCCCTCACATGGACTGTCGGTCGCCCGCCCGGACGGGAACACCGGGACCAGGGCTGGGCAGACCGGGATGGCTGACCTTGTCACAGCCAGCTTACGCCGTACCGGAGTGACCGGGGTCAAATGGCCCACCCCCTGGCTGCTCCGCTACACCGCACCCCCGCCCACCCCGGCCGGGGCCGGTACACTCAACGGCCATGACCGACACGATGTGGCAACCGTGGGCCCCCGACATCCTCGGCCCGGACTTCGAGAGCGCGACGCTGCGCCTCGGCCCCGACCCCGACGGCGAGGGCGAGGCGGTGGCCACGCTCGTGCGGCGCACCCCCGTCACCGACGGCCCGGCGGTGCTGTGGATCCACGGCATGACCGACTACTTCTTCCAGGACCACCTGGCCGCCCACCTGGCCGAGGCCGGCTACGCCTTCTACGCGCTGGACCTGCGCAAGTGCGGCCGCTCCCACCGCCGCGGGCAGCGCTGGCACTACACCAGCGACCTGCGCCACTACCACCCGGAGCTGACCGCTGCGCTCGATCACGTCGCCGCCCGGCACCCGAGCGTCGTGCCGATGGCGCACTCGACCGGCGGGTTGATCGCCGTGCTCTGGTTCGACTGGCTGCGCCGGGCCCGCCCGGAGCTGGCCCGCCGGGTCGCGGGCATGGTCCTGGACAGCCCGTGGCTGGCGCTGCAGTACGGCGCGCGCAGCCCGCTGATCGCCGGGGCGGCCCACGTGCTCGGCCGGCTGCGCCCGGGCATGGCGCTGCCCGGCGGCGACCTCAACGCCTACGGCGAGTCCATCGCCGCCGACTGGGACTTCGACGAGCGCTACAAGCCCGTGGCCGGCACCCCGAAGTACGCGGGCTGGCTGCTGGCGGTCGTGCGCGGCATGGAGCAGCTGCGCGGCGGGCTCGACCTGCACCTGCCGGTGCTCACGCTCACCTCGGACCGCTCCTGGCTGGGCCGTCCCTACTCGGCGGCGTCGGACACGGCGGACACCGTCCTCGACGTCGAGGCCATCTGGCCGGTGGCCGAGTCCCTGGGCGACGCCGCCGAGGTGGTCCCCGTGCCGGGGGCCCGCCACGACGTCTACCTCTCCCTGCCGCTGGCTCTGGAGCAGGCGCTGACCGAGACCACCGGCTTCCTCGACCGCGTCACCGGCGGCGATGACACCGACGCGGCCGGCCCCGGCTCCGCGGACGACACCGCGCGCTGAAACCGGCCACAATGGTGGGGCGGCCGCGGGAGACCCCGGGGCCTGGCCGAGGAACGAGGAGCAGATGAAGACCTACGACCTGATCATCGTCGGCACCGGTTCGGGTAACTCCATCCCGGACGAGGGCTTCGACGGGATGTCCATCGCCATCGTCGAGGAGGGCCGCTTCGGCGGCACCTGCCTGAACGTCGGCTGCATCCCGACGAAGATGTTCGTCTACCCCGCCGAGGTCGCCGCCGAGGCCGCCGACGCCCGCCGCCTGGGCGTCGAGCTGGACCTGAAGTCCGTGGACTGGCGCGACATCCAGCGCCGCGTCTTCGCCGAGAAGGTCGACCCGATCGCCGCCGGCGGCGAGGAGTACCGCCGCGGGGACCGCACCCCCAACATCGACGTCTACGCCGGGCACGCCGTCTTCTGCGGGCCGCGCACGCTGCGCGTCGGCGACGAGGAGATCGCCGGGCGGCAGATCGTGCTCGCCGTCGGCTCGCGCCCGGTGATCCCGGAACAGATCGCCTCCTCGGGCGTGCGCTACCGCACCAACGAGGACGTCATGCGGCTCCCCGAGCGCCCGGAGCGCCTGGTCATCGTCGGCGGCGGCTACATCGCCATGGAGTTCGCCCATGTCTTCGCCTCGCTGGGCACGAAGGTGACCGTGCTCGTGCGCTCCGGCGCGGCCCTGCGCCACCTCGACGAGGAGCTCGTCGGGCGCTTCAACGACGCCGCTCGCGAGCGCTTCGACATCCGCTACCACACCGAGGTGGTCTCGCTTGCCGACGCCGCGGACGGCGCCGTCGAGGTCGAGGTCACCGGTGGTGAGAGGATCACCGCCGACGAGGTGCTGGTGGCCACCGGCCGGGTGCCCAACGGCGACCTCCTCGAGGCCGCCGCCGGCGGCGTGGAGGTCGACGGCGGGCGCGTGGTCGTCGACGAGTACGGCCGTTCCGTCAGCGCCGAGGGCGTGTGGGCGCTCGGCGACGTCTCCTCGCCGTACATGCTCAAGCACGTCGCCAACGCGGAGGCGCGCGCCGTGCAGCACAACCTGCTGCACCCCGGGGACCTGCGCCGCATGCCGCACGAGGCCGTGCCGGCGGCGGTGTTCACCCACCCGCAGATCGCCTCGGTGGGCCTGACGGAGCAGGAGGCGCGCGAGTCCGGCCGCGAGCTCACGGTCAAGGTCCAGGAGTACGGCGACGTCGCCTACGGCTGGGCGATGGACGAGCACGTCGGGGTGGTCAAGCTGATCGCCGACCGCGGCAGCGGACGCCTGCTCGGCGCGCACATCCTGGGCGCCCAGGCGCCGACGCTGATCCAGACCGAGGTCACCGCGATGGCCTTCGACCTGGACGTGCGCGAGCTGGCCCGGGGCCAGTATTGGATTCACCCGGCACTGCCGGAGGTCGTGGAGAACGCCCTGCTCGGGCTGGATTTCGCGGATTAGTCCCGGGCCGGCGGCAGAAAAATCGCGGCTGAGAACTCACAGCGTTCAATAACCTTTTTATTATGGTTTTGCCCGCCCGGGTTCACCCCGGGCGCCGCCCGAAACCTGACCACTCCGACGCTAAGGAAGTTTCTCATGCGTTCCATCCGTCGCGCCGCAGTCGCCGGCGCCGCCGCCCTCGCCCTGACCGTGTCGGGCATGTCCGTCGCCTCCGCCGCCGAGGAGGCCCCCCAGCAGGGCCCGAGCCTCTCCTCGCAGGTCGGCGAGAACATGGAGAAGGATAAGCCCTTCGACTTCAACGGCTTCGTCACCTCCTCCGAGGATGACTCCGCGAAGATCGACAACGCCCCGGTCTGGGCCAAGGTTCTCTTCGCCGGCACCGTCCTCGGCGCCATCGGCTCCTTCATCGGCCTGATCGTCGGCCCGATCGCCAACTTCATCAACCACGGCTAAATCGCGGCGCCCCGCTCCGCACCACCACACGACCCGAAAGGTAAAGGACAAGAACCCCATGCGTTCCTTCCGCACCGCGGCCGTGGCCGTCGCCACCGCCGCCGCCGTCACCCTGACCGGCACCACCGTCGCCTCCGCCGAGGACTCCAACCCCGGCGCCCCGAACGACGACGTCACCACCGCCACCGAGAACGTCGGGAACTTCGGCAACTCCTACAACGACGAAAAGGGCGAGCGCATCCCGGACGCCGCAGACGATCGCAACCAGAGCGATGAAAACAACGGCGCAAACATGCTCGGCGACGAGAAGAACTGGAACAAGGTCTCCAACGCCAACAAGACCTGGTACGCGGTGACCCTCGCCGGTGTCGTCGGCACCGTCATCGGCGGCATCATCGGCGCCGTCAACTGGCTGAAGTACAACGGCATCCTGCCCGGCTAACTCCCCTCCGGACACAGGGCCGACTTCCACCGAAAGAACAGACCCGCCGCGCGAGTGCGCGGCGGGTCTTTCGCGTGCCCCGGGCGGCCACGAGGGCGCCGGGGCGCTCACCGGATCAGAAGGTCTCGGTGGGCAGGGTGAGGATCTCGTTGCCGTCCTCGGTGATGACCAGGGTGTGCTCGAACTGGGCGGTGAACTTGCCGTCGCGGTTCTGCACGGTCCAGCCGTTGTCCCAGATGTCGTAGGCCAGGTCGCCGAGGTTGATCATCGGCTCGATGGTCAGGGTCATGCCCGGCTCGAGGACGTCGCGGTAGGCCTCCGAGTCGTAGTGCAGCACCACCAGGCCGTTGTGGAAGGTCGGCCCGACGCCGTGGCCGGTGAAGTCGGTGACGACGTTGTATCCGAAGCGCTTGGCGTAGCTCTCGATGACGCGGCCGATGACGTTGATCTCGCGGCCCGGCTTGGCGACCTTGATGCCGCGCATCATGGCCTCCCTGGTGCGCTCGACGAGCAGCTTGTGCTCCTCGGAGACGTCACCGGACAGGAAGGTGGCGTTGGTGTCGCCGTGCACGCCGTTCTTGTAGGCGGTGACGTCGATGTTGACGATGTCGCCGTCCTCGATGACGGTCGAGTCCGGGATGCCGTGGCAGACGATCTCGTTGAGCGAGACGCAGCAGGACTTGGGGAAGCCGCGGTAGCCCAGGGTGGACGGGTAGGCGCCGTGGTCACACATGTAGTCGTGGGCGACGCGGTCGATCTCGTCGGTGGTCACGCCCGGGGCGACGGCCGCGCCGGCGGCGGCCAGCGCGTTGGCGGCGATCTCCGAGGCCTCACGCATCGCCTCGATGGTCTCCGGGGTCTGGACGAAGGGCTCGCCCACGTTCTCCTGGACCTCGTCCTTCCAGGCGTACTCGGGTCGCTCGATGGACTCCGGGACGGTCCGGATGGGGGTGGGCTTGCCTTCAGTCAGCTTCGCACGTTCGGTCATGGACCTCATCGTAATACCGGCTACGGCTCCGTGGCCTCCCCGGGTGCCGCGCCGATCTCCTCGGACTGCGCGTCGCCGTCGAGGTGCCGGAAGAACTCGTCGGTGATGGCCACCGAGGTCTCCGAGCCGCCGCCGTAGACGACGAGGGTGGCGAAGGCGATGTCGTCGCGGTAGCCGGCGAACCAGGCGTGCGAGCCGTCGTTGACCTCGGCCTCACCGGTCTTGCCGTGGATCTCTCCCCCGGCGCTCATGCCGGCGGCCGTGCCGTTGGTGACCACGGTGCGCATCATGCGCTGCAGCGCCGCGATCGCCTCCGGGTCCGGCGGATCGATCCGCTCGTCGACCGTGGTCTCGCGCCCGGCGACCAGCTGCGGGGTGGGGGTGCGCCCGGCGGCCGCGGTGGCCGCGGCCATGGCCAGGCCGAAGGGGCTGGCCAGGTCGAGGCCCTGGCCGTAACCGGACTCGGTGCGGTCCAGCGGGGTCTCGCCGAAGGGCACTGTGCCGGTGACCGTCTCCAGGCCGGGGATGTCGTAGCTGAGTCCCAGGCCGAACTGCTTGGCGGTGTGCTCGAGCCGGCCGGGCTCCAGCTTGGTCGAGATGTCGGCGAAGGTGGTGTTGCAGGAACGGGCGAAGGCGGTCTCCAGCGAGGTGTCGCCCACACCGGAGGCGTTGTAGTTGGTCACGGTGCGCCCGTAGATGTCCATCGTGCCCGGGCACGGGACCGTCGAGTCGGGAGTCAGCCCCTCGTCGGCGACACCGGCGGTGGCGGTGATCATCTTGAACACCGAGCCGGGCGGGTACTGCCCGGTCAGGGCGATGTCGCCGTCCTTGTCGGCCTCCGGGGTCTGGGCCACGGCGAGGATGTCGCCGTTGGAGGGCCGCACGGCCACGATCACGGCCTTCTGCTCCGCGTGCGCCTCCAGCGCACGCTGGGCGGCCAGCTGGACGGAGTGGTCGATGCTCACGCGCACCGCGGGTGCCAGCCGGGCGTCGTGGTGCTCGACGTCGTCAAGCTCGTTGCCCTCGGGGTTGACCACGGCAACCCGCCAGCCGTTCGCGCCGTCGAGCTCGTCGCCGACGGTGGCGCGCACGCGCGAGAGGATGTCCGGGGCGAAGCCCGGCTCCGGGGTGACCATCGCGGCCTCGTCGTTGAGGGTGACCGCGGCGTCGCCGGCGAAGCGCCCGGCGACGGCGTCGGCGGCGGCGTCGTCGAGCATCGCCACCGAGTAGGGCCCGTCGGTCTCGCGCAGGTTCTTCTCCAGCTCGGCCGGGTCGCCGCCGGCGTCGACGTCGGCGGCGTGCAGGGCCTCGGTGACCTCCCGGGCCAGCCTGCCGGGGGTGTCGGTCTTCGAGCCGTCGACGAGCAGGCGGTGGCGCACGCCGGGGGTGAGCAGGGCGACGCCGTCGGAACTGACGACGCTCGCCTTCTCGGCGACGACCGGGCGCAGCTCGAGGTGCTGGTGGGCGCCCAGGCGCGGGTGCAGCACGGTCGGCTGCCAGTGCACGGTCCAGTCGCGCTCCTCGCGCTGCAGGTGCACGTCCGTGTCGTAGGCGAAGTCGCGCCCGCGCGGCAGGTGCCAGGTCAGGCGGGCGTGCGCGGTCGCGGTGGCCGCGTCGGTCGACTCGGGCGTGTCCAGCCCGGTCAGCTCGGCGTCGAGCCCCTCGGCCTGCAGCCCCGACCAGGTCTGCTCGGTCGCGGCCCGGGCCTCGTCGGGCGCGTCGACGAGGCCTGCCACCGTGTCGAGGTCGGCCTCGGCCAGCGCCGCCAGGAAGTCCGCCGCGACCGGTTCGGCCGACGGCGGCTTCGGGGTGCAGGCGACCAGGCCCGCGGCGGCGAGGGCCGCGGTGAGGAGAAACGCCAGCAGCCTGCGCACGGTGCTACCCCGTGACGCGCACGGACGGGCCGGCGCCGTTGTTCTGGGCGGCGGCCAGCTCGTCGGGGTCCATGTCCTCGGCGAGGCGCTGGGCCTCCTCGAGCAGGGTCTCGACGATCTTGGACTCGGGCACGGTCTTGATGACCTCGCCCTTGACGAAGATCTGGCCCTTGCCGTTGCCGGAGGCCACGCCGAGGTCGGCGTCGCGGGCCTCGCCCGGGCCGTTGACCACGCAGCCCATCACGGCGACGCGCAGCGGGATGTCGAGGCCCTCCATGCCGGCGGTGACCTCCTCGGCCAGGGTGTAGACGTCCACCTGGGCGCGTCCGCAGGACGGGCAGGAGACGATCTCGAGGCCGCGCTGGCGCAGGTTGAGCGACTGCAGGATCTGGTCGCCGACCTTGATCTCCTCGACCGGGTCGGCGGACAGGGAGACACGGATGGTGTCGCCGATGCCGGAGCCGAGCAGCCAGCCGAAGGCCACGGAGGACTTGATGGTGCCCTGGAAGGCCGGGCCGGCCTCGGTGACGCCCAGGTGCAGCGGGTAGTCGGTCTTGGCGGCCAGCTGACGGTAGGCCTCGACCATGACGACCGGGTCGTTGTGCTTGACGGAGATGGCGATGTCGCCGAAGCCGTACTCCTCGAAGAGACCGGCCTCCCAGATGGCGGACTCGACCAGCGCCTCCGGGGTGGCCTTGCCGTACTTCTCCAGCAGGCGCTTGTCCAGCGAACCGGCGTTGACGCCGATGCGGATCGGCACGCCGGCGTCACCGGCGGCCTTGGCGACCTCCTTGACGCGGCCGTCGAACTCGCGGATGTTACCCGGGTTGACGCGCACGGCCGCGCAGCCGGCGTCGATGGCGGCGAAGATGTACTTCGGCTGGAAGTGGATGTCCGCGATGACCGGGATCGGCGACTTCTTCGCGATCGCGGGCAGCGCGTCGGCGTCCACCGTCTTCGGGCAGGCGACGCGCACGATGTCGCAGCCGGTCGCCGTCAGCTGGGCGATCTGCTGCAGCGTCGCGTTGACGTCGTGGGTGCGCGTCGTGGTCATCGACTGCACGGAGACCGGATAGTCGGAGCCGACGCCGACGTCACCGACCATGAGCTGGCGGGTCTTGCGGCGCGGGGCCAGGGTGGGCGGCGGTGCGTCGGGGAGTCCGAGACCGACGGTATTCGACACTGTGCATGCTCCTTGGATCAAACGGGTTCGCGCCGATTCTACCGCCCGGCGGCAACGCGGGTCGGGAGGCCGGGCCGCGGCGGGCGCGCGCCGCGACCGGGCTCACGGGCGGGGTCCCTACCGGGCCCCGGACCTCAGCCGAAGAGGCGCACCGGGTTGACCACGTCGGCGACGATGACCACCGCGCCGAGCGCCAGCAGCGCGGCGCCGACGGCGTAGGTCAGCGGCAGCAGCCGGGTGTAGTCGGCCGGGCCGGCCGGCGGCAGCCCGCGCAGGGCGCGCACCCGGTCGCGCACGGCCTCCCAGATGACGACGGCGACGTGCCCGCCGTCGAAGGGCGGCAGCGGGATGAGGTTGAACAGCGCCAGGAAGAAGTTCAGCGAGGCCAGCATCATCCAGAAGACGTCCCACAGGGAACGCTCGACCAGCTCGCCGCCCACGCGCGAGGCGCCGACGACGCTCATCGGCGACTCCTGGGAGCGCTCGCCGCCGAAGATGCTGGCGACCACCCCGGGGATCTGGGCGGGCAGCTTGCCCAGCGCGGTCAGCGTGCCCTGGAGCAGCTCGCCGGTGTAGGCGCCGGTGGCGGGCACGGCCTCCAGGGGCCCGAAGCGCTTGACGGCCTCGGGCACCGGGGCGCCGACCAGGCCGACCGCGCCCACTCCCCCGGCGTCGGCGACGTCGACGTCGACCGTGCGCCGGGCGCCGTCGCGCTCGACGGTCAGCTCGGCGTCGCCGCCGGGCATCTCACGAACCGTCTCGCGCAGGGTCAGGAAGTCCGGGATCTCCTCGCCGTCGACGGCCAGGATCCGGTCGCCTTCCTCGATGTCGGCGGCCGCGGCGGTGCCGTCGGGCAGCACCTCGCCGACCACGGCGGTGCGGTCGGCGTAGGGGTTGGGGATGCCGCTGGTGACGGCCACCCCGTAGAGGATGGTGAGGCCGATCAGCAGGTTCATCAGGATCCCGCCGAGCAGCACCACGACCCGCTTCCAGCGGGCCTGGTTGCGCATGGCGTAGGGCTCCTCGTCCTCGGTGACCTCGTCGAGGGCCGTCATGCCGGCGATCTCGCAGAAGCCGCCGAGCGGCAGCGCGCACACGCCGTAGCGGGTCTGCCCGATCTTCCTCGAGAAGACCTCGGGGCCGAAGCCGATCATGTAGCGGCGCACGCGCATGCCGAAGCTGCGGGCCGCCACCAGGTGGCCCGCCTCGTGCAGCGCGATGGTGACCGCGATGCCCAGGGCGAACAGCGCCACCCCGGCGATGTAGGCGACCACCTAGCCGGCCGCCTTCTCCGCGGCCGCCCGGGCACGCTCGCGCGCGGTGCGCTCCGCGGCGTAGACGTCCTCGACGTCGCGCGGCTCGCCGGCGAAGTCCCCGGCGCCCTCGACGACCTCCTCGACGACGTCGACGATCTGCGGGAAGCGCAGGCGCCCGTTGAGGAAGGCGTCGGCGGCCTCCTCGTTGGCGGCGTTGTAGACCGCCGGCCAGGTCCCACCGCGGCGGGCCATCTCGCGGGCCAGCTCCACGGCCGGGAAGTTCTTGTTGTCCAGCGGCGCGAAGTCCCAGGAGTAGGTGCTGCCGAAGTCGAGGAAGGGCTCGACCTCGGGCACGCGGTCCGGCCAGCCGAGCGCCAGCGAGATCGGCAGGCGCATCGAGGGCCGCGAGGCCTCGGCGATGGTGACGCCGTCGGCGAAGGTGACCATGGAGTGGATGATCGACTGCGGGTGGACCACCACGTCGACGGCGTCGGGGGCGACGTCGAAGAGCAGCGTCGCCTCGATCAGCTCCAGGCCCTTGTTGACCAGGGTGGCGGAGTTGAGCGTGTTCATCTGGCCCATCGACCACACCGGGTGCTTGCCGGCCTGCTCCGGGGTGACCGGCCACATGCGGCGGCGGTCCCAGCCGCGGAACGGCCCGCCGGAGGCGGTGAGCACCAGGCGGGCGACCTCGGCGCGCGAGCCGCCGCGCATGGCCTGCGCCATCGCGGAGTGCTCGGAGTCGACCGGAACGATCTGGCCGGGCTTCGCGCGCCTGGTGACCAGCCGGCCGCCGGCGACGAGGGACTCCTTGTTGGCCAGCGCCAGGGTGGCCCCGGAGTCGATGGTGGCCAGCGTGGCGGGCAGGCCCTGCGAGCCGACCATGCCGTTGAGCACGGTGTCGACCTCGCCGGCGGTCTCCTCGACGAGCACGCGGGCGGCGTCGGCGCCGGCGATGACCTCGCCGCCGAGGCGGTCGGCGACGCGGCGGGCGGCCGACTCGTCGGCCACGGCCACCCGCTCCGGGGCCAGCCCCAGGGTCTCGGCCTGTTCGGCCAGGGCCCCGGGGTTGCCGCCGCCGGCGGCGATGCCGACGACCTCGAAGCGCTCGGGGTGCTCGGAGACGACCTCGAGGGCCTGCGTGCCGATGGATCCGGTGGAGCCCAGAAGGACGATGCGTTTCCTGTTCTGCTCAGTCACGGCGACCATTGTTCCATCTTCGCCCGCCCCACGCGGCCGTGCCCCGGGCACACCGCAGCCGCGCCCCGGACACACCGCAGCCGCGCCCCGGCCACACCGCAGCCGCACCACGGCCGCGCCCCGCGCGGCCGCCACGCACCCGCCGTCAGGGGTACGCCCACGGGGTGCGGCGGGACGTCGTCAATGGAACGTACGGGCACCGCACGTGCCCCGCCGTCGCCGCCCATCCGCCCCGGGAGGGGGCAGACGAAAGAATGACCGGGCCTATTCCAAGGTCGGTCCCGTGGCCGGTTTCAGCCCTCCGTGTGGCAGAATGGACGCGAAGAACGAGCTTTTCCCAGCGCGCGCAAAGGAGATTGCACCGTGGCAGGTAACCACGAGCCCAAGGCCGAGATCTACAACGGCGTGTCCACCCTCGACGAGCCCTCCGCGGCGTGGGGCTGGCACGGCATCGGCAACCGCGCCATCCAGCTGGCCGGCTGGATCTCCGTGATCTTCCTGCTCGCGATGAACTTCGGCAACCACCGCGGCCACGTCGAGACCATCTGGCTCAACGGCTTCGCCGTCGTCATCGCCCTCGGCCTGCTCCTGCTGCTCTTCCAGCCGAAGCTGAGCCAGGTGCGCACCCTGTCGGCCCGCAACAAGCCGGTCGGCCACCAGGAGCCCGACTGGGCCTACGACCAGGCCACCCTGTCCGGCGCCTACGCCGACCTGTCCGACTCGGAGCTGCGCTCGCTGAACATCGAGCCCTCCCGCGTCGCGGACCTGCGCCGCCTGCCCGAGGCCGAGGCCCCGGCCGCGCACGCCGTGACCGAGTCCGGCGAGCACGCCGCGACCGAGAGGCACTAGGCACCGCGCGCGCCGCGCGCCTCGTGCAGACGACGGTCCCCCGCCCACCTTGTCGGTGGACGGGGGACCGTTTTGCGGTGTGCGTCAGGCGGACTGCTGCTCGTCGGCCTTGAGCTGGCCGCAGGCCGCGGCGATCTCCGAGCCCTTGGTGTCGCGCACCGTGCACGGCACGCCCTGGGCGATCACGCGGCGGACGAACTCGTCCTGGCGCTCCTTCGGCGAGGCGTCCCACTCGCTGCCCGGGGTCGGGTTCAGCGGGATGACGTTGACGTGCACCTTGGGGCCGAGCGCCTTGTGCAGCTTCTTGCCCAGCATGTCCGCGCGCCAGGGCTGGTCGTTCTTGTCGCGGATCAGCGCGTACTCGATGGAGACGCGCCGGCCGGACTTGTCCGCGTAGTAGCGGGCGGCGTCGAGGACCTCGGCGACCGGCCAGCGGTTGTTGACCGGCACCAGGGTGTCGCGCAGCTCGTCGTCCGGGGTGTGCAGCGAGACGGCGAGGCGCACGGAGAGCTCCTCGTCGGCCAGGCGGCGGATCGCCGGGGCCAGGCCCACGGTGGAGACGGTCACGCCGCGCTGGGAGATGCCGAAGCCGTGCGGGCCGGGCGCGGTGATCTGGCGCACGGCGGAGACGACGCGCTTGTAGTTCGCCAGCGGCTCACCCATGCCCATGAAGACGACGTTGGACAGGCGCTTGCCCTCGGCGGCCATCGTCGCCGCGGCGTTGCGCACCTGGTCGACGATCTCGCCGGTGGACAGGTTGCGGTCCAGGCCACCCTGGCCGGTGGCGCAGAACGGGCAGTTCATGCCGCAGCCGGCCTGGGAGGACACGCACAGGGTCGCCCGGCCCGGGTAGCGCATGAGCACGCTCTCGAGCAGCGTGGCGTCGTGCAGGCGCCACAGCGTCTTGCGGGTCTCGCCGTCGTCGGTGGTCAGGTGGCGCAGCGGCTGCATCAGCTGCGGGAAGAGCTTCTCGGCGACCTCCTCGCGGGCGGCGGCGGGAAGATCCGTCATCGTCCGCGGGTCGGCCTCGTGGCGCACGTAGTAGTGGCGGGCGATCTGGTCGGCGCGGAACTTGGGCAGGCCGAGCTCGGCGAGCGCCTCGATGCGCGCGTCCTCGGAGAGGTCGGCGAAGTGCTTCGGCGGCATGCCGCGCTTGGGGGCGGCGAACTGCAGGGGAACGGGAGTAGCCATAGTGGCCCCATTCTCACACCCCGAGGCCCCGTTTTCGAATCGCGCTCGGGCACAATGGAGCCATGACGAACAGTTACCCCACAGACCGCGGCGCCGACGACGCCTTCTCCCCCGCCTCCGACGCCTACCCCGGGACCGTTCCCGCCGGCCACGACGGAGCGGTGACGCCGGGCGCGCCCGCCTCGCCCGACCCGATTTCCGACGCCCCGGTGGTCCGGGACGAGGGCACGCTCGCCGAGGGCGCACAGCGCGGTGGGCGCGCCGACCAGGCGGAGCACGCTGACCGCCCCGAGCCCCGGGAGGAGCGCCACGAGGAGCCGCGCGGGACCGGCCGCACGATCGCCGGGTCGACCTGGGTGGCGATGATCATCGGCGCACTGCTGCTGATCCTGCTGCTCGTCTTCATCATGCAGAACCCCGAGGCCGTCGAGCTGAAGCTGTTCGCCTGGGAGTTCTCCGTGCCCTCGGGCGTGGGCTTCCTGCTGGCCGCCATCGTCGGCGCGCTGATCATGGCGCTGGTCGGCGGGGTGCGGATGTTCGAGCTGCGCCGCGCCGCCAAGCGCGGGTAGCTTCCGTATCCGGCTGCGCGGTCGGAGGTCGCGCGGCGTGGCCGCAGGTCCCGTGGCTCAGGCGATGACGCTGAGCAGCAGCCAGCTGACCATCGCCGCGGGCAGCAGCCCGTCGAGGCGGTCCATCAGGCCGCCGTGGCCGGGCAGCAGACCCGACATGTCCTTGATCTTCAGGTCGCGCTTGAACTGCGACTCCACCAGGTCCCCGAGCGTGGCGCACACGGCCATCAGCGCGCCGAGGGCCAGGCCCAGGTACCAGGCGTGGTCGAGCAGCAGCCAGACCAGCAGCGTGCCGGCCACCGCGGCCCAGACCACGGAGCCGACGAAGCCCTCGACGGACTTGTTGGGGCTCACGGCCGGGGCCAGGGGGTGCGAGCCGAAGAGCACGCCGGTGACGTAGCCGCCGGTGTCGGAGGCGATGACGCAGACGACGAAGGTGATGATGAACGCGCCGGCGTCGAGGTGGGGGCCGCCGAGGCGCGAGATCATCGCGGCGAAGGCGGCGAAGAGCGGCACCCACGTCAGCACGAACAGGGAGACGCCGGTGTCGCGCAGGTAGTTCTCCGGGGCGTGGTTGCGCCCGCGGTGGAAGAGCCGACCGAACATGACCACCAGCGCCGCGGCGACGAAGCCGGTGGCGATGCCGGTCACCCCGAAGGGCCAGGAGGCCCAGAGCATGACCTGCCCGCCGACGATGAGCGTGATCGGGTGGACCACGTAGCCGTGCTCGCGCAGCCGGCTGCAGACCTCCCAGGTCGCCAGGCCCGCGGCGGCGGCCACCAGCGGGTACCAGGCGAACGGCCCGGTCAGGGCCGCGATGAGCACCAGCAGGCCGAGCCCCACGCCGACGGCGATGGCCTTCTTCAGGTCGCGTCCGGCGGAGTTCTTCGGCCGGAAGCCGAGGCGGCGGGCCTTGGCCGGTGCGGCCTCGGGCGTCGTGCGGGCCTTCGCCCGCCCCGGCTGCCCGCTGGGGGTCTCACTCACCTGAGCTGGCTCCTTTGTGGTTCTCGTCCGCGAGGTCTCCCCCGGCAGCCGACGCTGCGGCTGACTGGTTCTCACGTTCCCCGGACACCGGGGTAACCGGTTCCCGGCCGTTCGGCTGGCCGGTGCCCGGCCGCGGGTGCGGCCGGGGTGTGGCGGAGGCTAGACCTCCATCAGCTCGCCTTCCTTGGCCTCGACGAGCTCGTCGATCTTCTCGACCTCGGTGTGGGTGAGCTTGTCGAGCTCCTTCTCGGCGGCCTGGACCTCGTCCTCGCCGGCGTCGCCGTCCTTCTGGAGCTTCTTGAGCTGCTCCATGCCCTTGCGGCGGATGTTGCGGATGGCGATCTTGCCGTCCTCGCCCTTGGCCTTGGCCACCTTGACCATCTCACGGCGGCGCTCCTCGGTCAGCTGCGGCACGGTCACGCGCAGCACCTGGCCGTCGTTGGTCGGGTTCACGCCGAGGTCGGAGTTGCGGATGGCCTTCTCGATCTCCTCCATCACGGAGGGCTCGTAGGGCTTGATCAGCAGCATGCGCGGCTCCGGCACCGAGATGGTGGACATCTGGGTGATCGGCGTCGGCACCCCGTAGTACTCGGCGATGACCCCGTTGAACATCGAGGGGTTGGCGCGGCCGGTACGGATGGTGGTCAGGTCCTCGCGGGTGTGCTCGACCGTGGCCTCCATGCGCTCCTCGGAGTCCAGCAGAATGTCGTCGATCATCGGAAAATCAGGTCCTTACGTCTCGGTTCGGAGGGTTTTCGCGTACAGGACAAATCTATCAGGACTGCACCAGGGTCCCGATGCGCTCACCGCTGACGGCGCGCGCGATGTTGCCCTCGGTGAGCAGGTTGAACACCAGGATCGGCATGTTGTTGTCCATGCACAGGCTGAACGCGGTGGCGTCAGCGACCTTCAGGCCGCGCTCGATGACCTCGCGCGGGGTGATCTCGTCGAAGAGCTCGGCGTTCGAGTCCACGCGCGGGTCGGCGGAGTAGACGCCGTCGACGGCCTTGGCCATCAGCAGCACCTCGCAGCCGATCTCGAGGGCGCGCTGGGCGGCGGTGGTGTCGGTGGAGAAGTACGGCATGCCCATGCCGGCGCCGAAGATGACCACGCGGCCCTTCTCCAGGTGGCGGGCGGCGCGCAGCGGCAGGTAGGGCTCGGCGATCTGCGCCATGTTGATGGCGGTCTGCACGCGGCACTCGACGCCCTCCTGGAGCAGGAAGTCCTGCAGGGCCAGGCAGTTCATCACGGTGCCGAGCATGCCCATGTAGTCGGAGCGGGCGCGGTCCATGCCGCGCTGCTGCAGCTGGGCGCCGCGGAAGAAGTTGCCGCCGCCGATGACGACGGCGACCTCGGTGCCGGCGTTGGCGACCTCGGCGATCTGCCGGGCGACGTTCTCGACGACGTCGGGGTCGATGCCGACCTGTCCGCCGCCGAACATCTCACCGCCCAGTTTGAGCATCACCCGCTTGTATCCGGTGCGCTGGCGGGTCGTCTCGTCCGAGAGGGTCACTGTCGGCTCCTTATTTACCTGGTGGTCGGTCACTGCCGGGCGGTCTGCGCCTCGCGGACATCCTACCGCGCTGCGACCCGTGTCCCGAGTGCCGCCCCGGCCGCGTCAGACCCCGCAGACCCCGGGCACCGTGCGGTCGCCCGCCCGCCAGTGCTCCAGGGCGGTGCGCACGGCGTGCGCGTAGGCCGACGCCCCCTCCGGGGTCGGGTGGACGAGGTCCTCGCGCAGCTTCGACTGGTCGGCCTTGGCGGCGTGGCACCAGTCGGCGACGAAGACGTTGGGCCGCCGGTCCGCCTCCTCGCGCACCTCGCTCTCGGCGTCGGGCATGTACCAGCGGTCGCCGTAGGGCAGGACGAGCACCACGGTGCGGTCCTCGCCGAGCCGGTCGAGGACGCGGTCGAGGAGCTGCTCGTCGCCGGCGCCGTCGGAGGGACCGTTGGTGCCGAAGCCGAGCACGACCACGTCCCCGAGCGCGCCCTGGGCGTCGAGGTCGTCGAGGATGCCGGGGGCGTCCATCCAGTGCCTGGAGACCGCCCCGTCGACGTAGATGCCGGGGAACTCGGTCTGCAGCGCGTCCATCGAGGCGAGCATGACGGAGTCGCCGACGGCGGTCATCCGGTCGCCGGCGGGCATCCGCCGCTTGTCCGGGGCGACTTTCGAGCCCGCGTCGGCGGTGGCGGCGTCGCCGTCGTCGGCGGGCACGGGGCGCGCCGGCTGCGCGTTCTCCGCCTGGCGCTGGGCCGCGGCCTGCAGGTCGGCCTCCAGGCCGGTCTGGTCCGGGGCCTTGACCAGGGCGGTCGTGACGGCGACGACGGCGACGAGGGCTGCGATCGCCGTGCTCCGCACGCGCGGGCCGAAGACGGCCCGGTAGCCGCGCCGGCGCAGCGGCTCCTCGACGTAGGTGAAGGTGATCTCGGCGAGCAGGTAGGAGATCGGCAGCGCGATGATGCCGACGCCGGTCCGGGTGGCCCAGTCCGGCAGCAGCTCGTCGGTGATGACGACGACGGGCCAGTGCCACAGGTACAGGCTGAAGGAGACCGCGCCGAGGCGGCGCAGCACCGGGTTGGCCAGCACCGTGGTCAGCAGCGGCTGACGGCCGGCCAGGCCCACGATCAGCAGCGCCGTGGCCGCGGAGACGGCGACGATGCCGCCGCGGTAGGCCACGGGGCTCGAGTCCGGCAGGGCCACCATGCCGACGATGACCACGGCGGCGGCCGCCAGGGGCCAGTTGCCCGCGCGCCGGCGCCAGATCAGCCCGCCGCGCTCCTGGGAGCACAGCCACAGCGCGGCGGCCGCGCCGAAGAGCAGGCCGAAGGCGTGGGTGTCGGTGCCGTAGTAGACGCGCGAGGGGTCCTCGGCCGGGTCGAAGAGCGTGGCCATCCACGCCGCCGAGGCGAGCGCGGCGACCACGCAGCCGATGGCCGCCGCCCGCAGCCGGCGCGCGCCCGCCAGGGCGACGACGGCGAGGATGACCAGCGGCCAGACGAGGTAGAACTGCTCCTCGACCGACAGCGACCAGTAGTGGGCGAAGATCTCCGCTCCCCCGGAGGCGAAGTAGGACTTCGAGGCGATGATCTGGGCCCAGTTGTTGAAGAAGAACAGCGAGCTCAGGTACTGCCGGTCCAGCCCGACGGTGCGGTCACCGCCGACGAAGCCGGCCACCACGGCGGTGACGGTGGCGACGAAGACGGCCGCCGGCAGGATGCGCCGGGCACGCTTGAGCCAGAAGCGTTTCAGGTTGATCCGCCCGGTGCCGGTGCGCTCGCGCACCAGCAGGCTGGTGATCAGGAAGCCGGAGAGGACGAAGAAGACGTCCACGCCCAGGTAGCCGCCCGGCAGGGCGTCGCCGAAGAAGTGGTAGAGCACCACGGCCACCACGGCGACGCCGCGCAGCCCGTCGAGGGCGGGCAGGCGCGGGATCAGGCCGCGGCGGCGCGCAGGCGCGACGGCGGAGGGGGACGCAGGCACGGAGGGCGCTGCGGGGGCGTCGGAAATCGAAGACGCGGCGGTGGCGGGCATAGGGCGCACCCTATGACACTCGCCACCGCCGCGTCGGGATTTACGGGGAGTGTTCCCCGCGAAAAGCGGCCGGGCCGGACTTACTCCTGGCCGACCTCGAAGCGGGCGAACCCGGTGAGGGTCACGCCGGCCTCGTCGGCGACCTGCTTGACGGTCTTCTTGTTGTCGGCCACGGACGGCTGGTCCAGCAGCACGGCGTCCTTGTAGAAGCCGTTGAGACGACCCTCCACGATCTTCGGGATCGCCTTCTCGGGCTTGCCCTCCTCGCGGGTGATCTTCTCGGCGATGCCGCGCTCCTTCTCGACGACGTCGGCGGGGACGTCCTCGCGGGAGAGGTACTTCGCCTTCAGCGCGGCGACCTGCATGGCGGCGGCGTGGGCGCCGGCCTCGGCGTCCTCGCCCTCACCGGTGTAGGCCACGAGCACACCGACGGCCGGCGGCAGGTCCGCCGAGCGCTGGTGCAGGTAGACGGAGACGTGCTCGCCCTCGACGGTGGCGGCACGGCGCAGCTGCAGCTTCTCGCCGATCTTGGCGGAGAGGGCCTCGAGGTAGTCGTGGGCGGACTGGCCCTCGACCTGGACCTCGTTGAGCTCCTCGGCGCTGTTGGCCTTGGCCGCGGCGGCGGCGTCGGCGATCTTCTGCGCGGTCTCCTTGAACTCGGCGTTCTTGGCCACGAAGTCGGTCTCGGAGTTGACCTCGATCATGGTGTTGCCGGAGACGGCGATCAGACCCTCGAGGGCGTTGCGCTCGGCGCGCTTGCCCACGTCCTTCGCGCCCTTGACGCGCAGGATCTCGACGGCCTTCTCGAAGTCGCCCGAGGTCTCGTCGAGCGCCTTCTTGCAGTCGAGCATCCCGGAGCCGGTCTTCTCGCGCAGCTTCTTGACATCCGCAGCGGTGTAGTTCGCCATTGGCGGGCGATCCTCCTAGTTCGTGAAAAAGGGTTTACCGGGTGGCCATGCTAGCCGAGGGCTACTCGCCCTGCTTGGCCTCGGCGCCGTCGTTCTCGGCGGGGGCCTCGGCGGCCTTCTCATCGGCCTTGGCGGCGTCCTTGGCGTCGGCGGCGGCCTTCTCGTCGGTGTCGCCGGCGGCCTCACGGGCGGCGGCGAGCTGACGCTCCTCGCGGGCCTTCTTGCCCTCGACGACGGCCTCGCCGACGATGTGGGTCAGCAGCTTGACGGAGCGGATCGCGTCGTCGTTGCCCGGGATCGGGTAGGTGACCTCGTCGGGGTCGCAGTTGGTGTCGAGGATGGCGACGACCGGGATGTTGAGCTTGCGCGCCTCGGCGACGGCGATGTGCTCCTTGTTGGTGTCGACGATCCACAGGGCGGAGGGGACCTTGGTCATGTCCGAGATGCCGCCCAGGACGCGCTCCAGCTTGGTGCGCTCGCGGGTGAGCATCAGGACTTCCTTCTTGGTGCGGCCGAGGTAGCCGTCCTCGGCGGCGTCCATGGCCTGCAGCTCCTTCATGCGGTGCAGGCGCTTGGAGACGGTCTGGAAGTTGGTCAGCATGCCACCGAGCCAGCGGTGGTTGACGTACGGCATCCCGACGCGCTCGGCCTCTTCCTGCACGGCCTCCTGGGCCTGCTTCTTGGTGCCGACGAACAGGATGTTGCCGCCGTGGGCGACGGTCTCCTTGACGAACTCGTAGGCCTCGTCGATGTAGGTCAGCGTCTGCTGCAGGTCGATGATGTAGATGCCGTTGCGGTCGGTGAAGATGTGACGACGCATCTTCGGGTTCCAGCGACGCGTCTGGTGGCCGAAGTGGACACCGGCATCGAGAAGCTCGCGCATGGTAACGACTGCCATGGGTTCTTCCCTTTCTCTTTTTGGGTTTTGGTTGTCTTTGCGCGACAGGATTTGTGTCTTTGTCCTGCGCCCTGGCGACCCCCGCGCCCAAACCCAACGCCCCGACCGTCGAGGTCGGGGACCGTGTCGGGCCCTCGGGTCGCAGACTCTCAGAGCCTGCGTGCGGGTGCCGCAGCGTAGTCAGCGCGCCCGGAGAGCACACTGCTGCGCGCGATAATACCTGCCGGATCGCCCCAGGCCAAACGGCGCGCGCCGGGATCCACAGGCGTCAGTCACACCCGTATCTCCCGTTTCTCCTCCCCCGGTCTCCACAGATTGACGACGCCGCGCTGGCCGCCGTGGGCGGTTCCCGCTTGGCTTGCGGGCATGGAGCACTCATTCTCACGCGGCGGCGCACGCGCCGCCGCCCGGCGCGCGCTGCGCACCGCGGTCTCGGCCGTGACGGTCGTGGCCCTGGCCGCCTCGTCCGCCACTCCGGCCGCGGCCTCCCGCCCCTTCTCCATCCCATTCTCTTCCCCGTCCGCCGGTTCCCCGGCCGTCTGCTCCCCTGCCGCCGAGCCCGTGGCTCCCCTCGCCACCCACGCCTCCGATGCTCACCGTCTGGCCGCCGACGCCGCGGCACCCACACGGAGCACCGTGCGCTACTCGGACCCGCTGACGGGCGGGCGCACGCCCTCGCGGGTGACCCGGGGCTTCGACCCGCCGGCCCACGACTGGCTGCCCGGCCACCGTGGGGTGGACCTGGCGGCCGCGCCCGGCGCCCCGGTGCTCGCGGCGGCGGCCGGCACGGTCGCCTTCGCGGGCCAGGTCGCGGGCACGCCGGTGGTCTCGATCGACCACGCCGACGGGTTGCGCACGACCTACCAGCCGGTGCGTGCGTCGGTGCGCCGCGGGCAGGAGGTCGCCGGCGGCGAGCGCATCGGGGTGCTGGTCGCCACGACGCCGGGGCGGGATCAGACAGGCGACGGCTCGGCAGGCGGCCGGTCAGACGGCGCCGGGCCCGGCGACTCCGGCGGGGCCGTCGGGAATCAGGCCCATGACGGACTGCACTGGGGAGCGCGCCCCATCGACTCGCCGACCGCCTACGTCGATCCGCTGGCGCTTCTCGAGGCGGCCGTCATCCGGCTCAAGCCCCTCAGGCCCGGGGATGGGCCTGCTGGTAGACGCGCCTGAGCCGGTTGGTGGAGACGTGGGTGTAGATCTGCGTGGTCTGCATCGAGGAGTGGCCGAGCAGCTCCTGGACCTCGCGCAGGTCCGCCCCGCCCTCGAGCAGGTGGGTGGCCGCGGAGTGGCGCAGGTCGTGGGGGCTGGCCTCGCCGGCGCCGACGGCCTCGACGGCCGCGGAGACCACGCGGCGGACCTGGCGGTCGGTGATCCGCCCGCCGCGCACGCCGAAGAAGACCGCGTGCCGGTCGGCCGCACGCCCTGTTTTTTCCGGGCGGATGAGCCGCGGACGCCCCCGGTCCAGCCAGGCCGTGAGCGCCGCGGCGGCGGGCCTGCCGAAGGGCGCGGTGCGCTGCTTGTCGCCCTTACCGGTCACCCGCAGGGTGCCGGATTTCAGGTCCACGTCGTCGACGTCCAGGCCGGTGAGCTCGCTGACGCGGATGCCGGTGGCGTAGAGCAGCTCGAGGATCGCCGCATCCCGCAGCTCCTCGGGCCCGGCCTCTCTTGATCCCGCGGCGGCGTCGCCGGCGTCGAGGACCTCGCGGGCCTGGTTCTCGCTGAGCACGTGCGGCAGGTGGCGCTTCGGCGCGGGGGTCGACAGGCGCACGGCCACGTCGCGCTCGAGGTGACCGTGGCGCACCGCCCAGGTGGAGAAGGCCCGCGCGCTGGCGGTGCGCCGGGCCAGCGTGGAACGGGCGAGCCCCCGGTGGGCGGCCTCGCCGAGCCAGGCGCGCAGGTTCTCGAGAGTGAACTCGGCGAAGGTGGGGATCACGCCGGCCAGGTCCACCAGGTCGGAGTGGTACGAGCGCACGGTCGCCGGCGAGCGGCCCAGGACGAGTTCCTGGTATTCGGCGAAGTCGCCCGCCGCCGCCTCGATCTGTGACTCGTGTGCACCCATGGGGCTCATGGTAGCTGGCCGCGGTGCCAGAGCTCCCCTTCCAGGCGCACCAGCCCGGCGCGCATGAGATCGACGAGCAGGTGCACGGTCAACGGCAGCGGCAGGCCCGCGGTCGCGGCGATCTCCCCTGCCCTGCGTCCCGTGCCCGGCTCGAGCGCGTCGAAGACCCGCAGCTGGTTGCGGTCGAGGCGCTGGACGGGGTCGGGGCCGAAGTCGAGCTCGTACTGCCCGGCCGAGTCCGGGGTGCCCGCCGGGCCGACGAGGGCGCGCACGTCGTCGGCACTCGTGACCAGCTCGGCGGCGCGGGTGCGGATGCGCTCGTGGCAGCCCACCGAGCCCGCGGTGGTCACCGGCCCGGGCACGGCCATGCACACCCGACCCAGGTGCTCGGCCCAGCTCAGCGTGTTCAGCGCGCCGGAGCGCCAGGCGGCCTCGGTGACCACGGTGCCGAGGCTGAGCGCGGCGACCAGACGGTTGCGGGTGAGGAACCGGTGGCGGTGCGGGGTGGCCCCGGGCGGGTACTCGGTGACCACGGCGCCGTTCTCGGCGACGCGATCGAAGAGTCGGGCGTGCCGGCGCGGGTAGTCGACGTCGATGCCGCAGGCGGCCACGACCACGGTCGATCCCCCGGCGTCGAGCGCGGCGTTGTGGGCCACGGCGTCCACGCCGAGCGCCCCGCCGGAGACGACCGTCCAGCGGTGGCCGGCCATGCCGCGGGCGAGGGAGCCTGTGACCTCGGCGCCGTAGCGGGAGATCGCCCGGGTGCCCACCAGGGCGACGGCCTGGGCGCACAACCCGGCCGGCGAGCCGCCGCGCACCCACAGCGCGTGCGGGGCCACGGCGTCGGCGCGCCCGCCCGCCTGCCGCGCGGCGAACCCGAAGGCGGAGTCGAGTTCGGCGGCCGGCCAGTCGGGGTGCCCGGGGTGGATCAGCCGGGCGCCCACCGCGGCGGCGGCCTCGAGGTCGGCCTCCGGGTGGCACTGGCGGTGGCGGGCGGCGGTCTCCTTGATCAGCCCGCCCACCGCGGGGTCACGGGTGCGCACGCCCGCGGCGATGTCGCGGGCGGTCCAGCCGGCATCGAGGAGCGACTGCAGCGCGCGCGAGGGGCCCTCGATCACGCGGCTGAGATAGGCCCAGGCGAGCAGCTCGGCGTGCGGGTCGCCGCCCGGAGGGCGGGCTCCGGTCTCGTCGGTGCTCATGCGGCCTCCGTCAGGTCGGCGGCCGGGGCGTGCAGCGCCACGGCGCGGTGGACGTGGTCGAGCCCCGGCCGGTCGTCCTCCTCGAGGTCCGCCAGCGTCCAGGCCAGCCGCAGGGTCCGGTCGACGCCACGTTGGCTGACCGAGCCCTCGGCGAGGAAGGCCTCCAGCAGCGCCATGGCCTCCTCGCTGGCCGGGAAGCGGCGGCGCAGGACCGGCCCCGGCACGCGCCGACCGGCCCACTCCGGTCCGGTCTTCTCCGGCCCGGCCCAGCGGGCGGCGGCGCGTTCGCGTGCGGCGGCGACCCGCTCGGCCACCGCCGCGCTGGACTCGCCGGTCGGCGCGCTCAGGGTGCCGGTGACGCGGGTGCGCACGAAGATGTCGAGGCGATCGCGCAGGGGGCCGGAGAGGTTGGACAGGTAGCGGGCCCGTTCGGCCGGGCTGCAGCGGCAGGCGGCGGGCTCGGCGGCCCCGCAGCGGCACGGGTTGGCGGCGAGCACCAGCTGGAAGCCGGCGGGCAGGGTGACCCGGCTGCGAGCGCGCAGCAGGTGCACCTCGCCGGTCTCCAGCGGCTGGCGCAGCCCGTCGAGCACGGCGGCGGGCACCTCGGAGACCTCGTCGAGGAAGAGCACCCCGCGGTGGGCGAGGCTGACCGCCCCGGGCCGCGGGTGGCCCGCTCCCCCGCCGAGGAGGGCCGCGCGGGTGACGGTGTGGTGCGGGGCGACAAACGGCGGGTGGGTCACGGGTCCCGCGCCGGTGGCGGCGGCCACCGAGTGCACCACGGTCGCCTCGATCATCTCGCCCTCGGAAAGCGGCGGCAGGATCCCGGGCAGACGCTCGGCGAGCATCGACTTCCCCGAGCCCGGCGGACCGACCATCATCATGTGGTGCCCGCCGGCGGCCGCGACCTCGAGGGCCAGGCGCGCCTCGGGCTGGCCGGCGACGTCCGCCAGATCCGGCAGCCGGGCGCCCCCGACGGCGCGCAGCCCACTCAGCCCACTCAGCCCGCCCGGGCCCGCGCCCGATCCGCCGTCGCCCGAGCCACCGGCGCCCGAACCTGCACCCGAACCTGCACCCGATCCCCCGGGGTCCCCGGGCAGCCCGGCGCGCGGCAGCTCGGCGCGGCCGCGGGCCCAGTCCCACGCGGCGGCCAGGGTCGGGGCGACGAGCACCTCGACCGAGGCGAGCACGGAGGCCTCGGCGGCGTTGCCCGGCGGCACGATGACCGTGTCCAGGCCGTGGGCGCGGGCCGCGAGCGCGGCCGGCAGCGCGCCGGGGACCTCGCGCACGGTGCCGTCCAGCCCGATCTCGCCGATGGCCATCGCCGCGCGCAGCCGGTTCTCCCCGCGGCCGCGTTCGGCGCCGCTGAGCACGGCCAGCGCCATGGCGAGGTCGAACTGGGAGCCGGCCTTGGGCAGGTCGGCCGGTGACATCGAGACGACGATCTTGCTGCGCGGCCAGTCCAGCCCGCTGTTGGTCACCGCCGTGCGGATCCGGTCGCGAGACTCGCGCACGGCGGTGTCGCCCATCCCGACGACGTGCACGCCGGGCAGCCCGGGCCCGATGTTCGCCTCGACGGTGACCAGGTGGGCGTCCACCCCGTCGAGCGCGACCGTGCGGGTGCGCCCGAGTCTCCCTGCCGCCTCATGCACCCTCATCGACCCCCTTGAAGCGGGTCAGCGCGGCGGTGCCGTCGCCGGCGACCACCACCTCGACGACGTCCAGGCGCACCTGGACCCAGGCCCGCTCGGCGAGCCAGGCGGCCGCCGCACGGCGCATGCGGCGCAGCTTGGCGGCGGTGACGGCCTCCGCCCCGCCGAAGCCCCTGCCGCGCCGCGTCTTGACCTCGACGAAGACGACGGTGCCGTCTTCCTCCTCGGCGATCAGGTCGATCTCGTCGCGGCCCTCGCGCACGTTCTGGCCCAGCACGCGCGCCCCGCCCCTCTCGTAGGCCGCGGCGACGTGGTCCTCGCCGCGGCGCCCGAGCACGGCCTGCGCGGGCGGCCCCGTCGGGCGCGGTCGTGGTCTGGTGGTCATCATCTGCTCCCCCGTTGAGTGTGCGGTCGTTGTCCACGCACCACCCTGGCGGGGACGCAGTCGGGGCGCGACGCGGCGTCGGCAATTCTGTGGACAACCCGGCGCCGTACACAGGCCCGCCACGGGCGAGTTGCACCGACGCCGCCCCGCGGCACAATCGCCGGCGGACAGCGAAAGGACCCGGCGCAGCGCAGGCTGCGTCGGGTCCGGGGTGCGGGCGGGTCCCGCGGCGGGCTACTGCTCGGGGAGCACGAAGTCCGGCTTGTCGAGCTCCTCGATGTTGACGTCCTTGTAGGTGATCACGCGGACGTAGCGCACGAAGCGCGCCGGGCGGTACATGTCCCACACCCAGGCGTCGGACATGCGCACCTCGTAGTAGACGTCGCCGTCCTTGGTGTGCGGGATCAGCTCGACGGCGTTGGCCAGGTAGAAGCGGCGCTCGGTCTCCACGACGTAGGAGAACTGGCTGACGACGTCGCGGTACTCCCGGTAGAGGGAGAGCTCGACCTCTGCCTCGTAGTTGTCCAGATCCTCAGCGCTCATGGGGCTGAACCGTCCTTCCCGTGCTGCAAGAACTCGCGGTTGGCGGCCGCGACATTGGCATAAGTGTAACGGTGGACCGGGCTCGCGCCGTGGCGGCGCACCGCGTCCATGTGCGCGCGTGTCCCGTAGCCCTTGTGCCCGGCGAAGCCGTAGCCCGGGTAGGTCTCGTCGAGCCGGGCCATCAGCCGGTCGCGCGAGACCTTCGCCAGCACGCTGGCCGCGGCGATGCAGCGGCAGGTGGCGTCCCCGCCGATGACCGGCAGGTGCGGCGAGGTCAGCCCGGCGACGTACCAGGCGTCGGTGAGCACGTAGCCGGGCGCGACGTCGAGCAGCGCGACGGCCCGGCGCATGCCGGCGAGGTTGGCGCGCTGCACGCCGCGCGAGTCGCACTCGGCGGCGGGGATGTGCACCACCGACCAGGCCAGCGCGGCCTTCTGGATGAGCGGGAAGAGCCGCTCGCGGGCCTTGGGCGTGAGCTTCTTCGAGTCGGTCAGTTCCTTCAGCTGCGGGAAGGTGCGCTCGGGCAGCACGCAGGCGGCCACCGTCAACGGCCCGGCGCACGCGCCGCGGCCGGCCTCGTCGACGCCCGCCACCGGCCCCAGCCCGGCGCGGCACAGCGCGACCTCGTGGGTGCGCATCTGGGTCAGTCGGCGCATGCTCGCCGCGTGTCCCCCGCGCCTAGTTCGCCGCAGCCTGCAGGTCGGCGTGCTCGACGCCGCCGATGCGCGAGGGCGGCCACACGCGGGCGACGACCTTGCCGCGGATGTTGTCCTCGGGGATCGTGCCCTGGTACTCGTCGCCGATGTGGTAGCGGGAGTCCTGGGAGTTGGTGCGGTTGTCGCCCATGACGAAGACGTTGCCCTCCGGCACGGTCAGCGGGCCGAAGTAGTCGCCGCCGCACTCGGTGGAGCCGGTGTTCGGGTCCACCGGGTACTGCGGGGGCTGCAGGGTGAAGGACTGGTCGGTCGGTTTGCCGTCGACCATCACCGAGGGGTCGCCCTCCTGGCAGCTGACGGTCTGCCCGCCGGTGGCGACGATGCGCTTGACCAGGTCGTTCTCGTCCGGGGCCACCAGGCCGACGAGCGCGCCGACGTTCTGCAGGCCGCGCACCACGGCGTTCTCCGAGCGCTGGGAGGTGAACGTCTCGTTCCAGGAGTCGGTGCCGGCGAAGACGACGACGTCGCCGGGCTCCGGGTCGGAGGCGTAGTAGGAGATCTTCTCGACGACGATGCGGTCGCCGGTGCAGCCAGCGCAGCCGTGCAGCGTGGGCTCCATCGAGGCCGAGGGGATCAGGTAGATCCGGCCGATGAAGGTCTGCACGAGGAAGATCACCAGGAACGTGGCGACGATCACCAGGGGGATCTCCACGAACCAGGGCAGCTCCTTCTTGGCGCCCTCGTCCTGCCCGGCGGTCCCGCTCTCGGCGGCGTTCTCGGCTGCTGCTGCACTCACGCCCGGCAACTCTAGCAGCCACGGGCGGCGGTCCCGGTATTCGCGGACTAGCATTCGCGGAATGCGAACGAGACCCTTTGTCACGCTGCTGGGCATGCTCGCCCACCACCGCGGCGCCCTGGCCTTCGCGGTGGCCCTCAGCCTGGTCAGCTCCGTGGTCGCCCTGGTCCAGCCCCTGGTGGTCAACCAGATGATCGCCGACTTCCCCGACGGGGTCGCCGGGCGCGCCGGCATCCTCGTCGCGCTCCTGGCGGTCGGCTCCGTGGCCGACGGCGCGTCCATCTACGTGATGACGCGCACCGCCGAGTCCGCCGTCTACGACACCCGCACCCGCCTGATCGACCGCGTGCTGCGCCTGCCGGTCACGGCCTACGACCGGCTGCGCACCGGCGACCTGGTCACCCGCGTGGGCGCAGACACCACCCTGGTGCGCTCCGCGTTCACCGGCGGGCTGGTCGGCGCGGTCGGCAGCGCGGTGACCATGGTCGGCTCCGTGGTGCTCATGGGGCTCATCGACGTCGTGATGCTCGCCGTGGTGCTGACCGTGGTCGCACTCGCGCTGCTGGCCGTGGTCGTGGCCTCGGGCAAGATCCAGCGCTCGACGAAGGCCGCCCAGAAGTCCGTCGGCGAGCTGGGCGCCGGCCTCGAGCGCGCGCTCGTCGCCGTGCGCACCATCCGCGCGGCCGGAGCGCGCGCCCAACGCCGCATCGAGACCGCCCTGGGCGGGGACGCCCGACGGGCCTTCGGGCACGGCCGCGACGTCGCCAAGGTCGAGGGCATGCTCTTCCCCGCCACCGGCCTGGCCCTGCAGGCGGCGTTCCTGGCCGTGCTCGGCATCGGCGGCATGCGCGTGGCCGCCGGCGCCATCACCGTCGCCGACCTCGTCTCCTTCGTGCTCTACCTGTTCATGCTGGCCTCGCCGCTCGGCCAGGTCTTCGGCGCGGTGACCACCGTGCGCCAGGCGATGGGCGCGATCGAGCGCATCCAGCGCATCCTCGGCGAGCCCGTCGAGTCCGAGACCGGCGCCGCGCTCGAGCCGGTGCCCGGCGCCCCGGCCGTCGAGTTCGACCGCGTCTGCTTCTCCTACGCGCCCACGGGCGAGGAGGAAGAGGAGATTGACGACGCCGCGCGCGCCGACGGTGGCGCGGACACGGGTGCGGTCCCCGGTTCCGGTGTGGACGCCGGAGGCGCCCGCACCGTGGTGCTGCACGACGTCTCCTTCACCGTGCCGGCCGGCACCACCACCGCGCTCGTCGGCCCCTCGGGCGCCGGCAAGTCCACCGCGCTGGCGCTCATCGAGCGCTTCTACTCCCCCGACTCCGGGCGCGTGCTCGTCGCCGGGCGCGACACCGCCGGGCTCGACCCGGCCGCGCTGCGCGCGGCGATCGGCTACGTCGAGCAGGAGGCCGCGGTGCTCGCCGGCACCGTGCGCGAGAACCTGCAGCTGGTCGCCGAGAACGCCACCGACGAGCAGTGCTGGCACGTCCTCGAGCAGGTCGGGCTCGACGGCCCGCTGCGCGAGCGCGGCGGGCTGGACACCGTCCTCGGCGAGCGCGGCATGACGCTCTCGGGCGGCCAGCGCCAGCGCCTCGCCCTGGCGCGCATGCTGCTGGCCGAGGCCCCGCTGCTGCTGCTCGACGAGCCGACCAGTGCGGTGGACTCCATGAACGAGCAGCTCATCCTCGACGCCCTGGCCACCGCCTCCCGCGGCCGCAGCGTGGTCGTCATCGCCCACCGGCTGTCCACGGTCACCGACGCCGACCAGATCATCGTCCTCGACGGGGGCCGCGTGGTCGGCCGCGGCACCCACCACGAGCTGATGGCCGGAAACGAGGTCTACCAGGAGCTCGCCAGCCGCCAGCTCATGCAGTAGGCGACGGCTCCGACGCGCCGCCGCCGGGATCGCGGGGGCTTTCCGCCCGGGCCCGGGCACGCGAAAACCCCGCCGCCGGACCGGAGTCCGGCGACGGGGTGATTCTGTGGGCCGGGAAGTACCCGGCCAGCTCGCGCTTAGCGGCGCTCCTTGATGCGGGCCGCCTTGCCGCGCAGGTTGCGCAGGTAGTACAGCTTCGCACGGCGGACCTTGCCGCGACGCTCGACCTTGATCGAGGCCAGGTTCGGCGAGTGCACCGGGAAGGTGCGCTCCACGGCGATGCCGAAGGAGACCTTGCGCACGGTGAAGGTCTCACGGATGCCCGAGCCCTGGCGGCGGATGACGACGCCGGTGAAGAGCTGGGTGCGCTCGGTGGAGCCCTCGATGACCTTCACGTCGACGGCGACGGTGTCGCCCGGGCGGAAGTCGGGGATGTCGTCGCGCAGCTGGGCTGCGTCGACCTTGTCAAGAATGTTCATTGAAATCCTTCGATGAGTCTGGACAGAGGACCCTGGCGGCGGTGAGGCTCGACCGGTTCGTATCCGCTACATGGAACTGGGACATTGTGCCATAACCGCAGGCTCGCGGACAAATCACGGACATCGGGCCTACACTTGCCCATCGCAACCAGAAATCCACGGGAGCCCTGCCCCGGTCACACCGGCGGCCCCAGGGGCTGAGAGAGCGCGTGCGGCGCGCGATACCGTTTGAACCTGTCCGGCCAGCACCGGCGGAGGAAGAGAGGTCGGGCCGTCGTGGCCGCAGAACCAGACCTGAGATGCTACCTGGTCACCGGGGCGGGCACCCCGGAGCACATCACCGAGGTCGCCGCGGCGGCCGCCCGCGGCGGCGCCGGGGTGGTCCAGGTGCGCTCCAAGCCCATCGACGCCGGCGACCTGCTCGAACTGACCGTCTCGGTCGCCCGCGCCGTCGCCGAGGCCAACCCCGCCACGAAGGTCCTCGTCGACGACCGCGTCGACGTCGCCGCCGCAGCCATGGCCCGCGGCGAGAACGTCCACGGCGTCCACGTCGGCCAGTCCGACCTGCCGGTGGCCGACGTGCGCCGCCTGCTCGGCGAGGACGCGGTCATCGGGCTGACCACCGGCACCCGCGAGCTCGTCGAGGCCGCGAACGTGCACGCCGCGGCAGGGCTGATCGACTACGTCGGCTGCGGGCCGTACAAGCCCACCCCGACGAAGGACTCCGGGCGCGAGCCGCTGGGCGTCGAGGCCTACCGGGAGCTCGCGGAGCTCTCCGCCGTGCCCATGGTCGCCATCGGCTCGGTGACCGCCGAGGACGCCCCCGCCCTGGCCGCCACCGGGGTCGCCGGGGTCGCCGTGGTGCGCGCCCTGATGAACGCCGGGGACCCGGCCGGTTACGCCGCGCGCATCGTGAGGGCCTTCTCCCCCGCGGGTGCCGGCGCCCCCGGCGGGGCCGACGGAAACGGAAACGAGGAATCCCGATGAGCCACGTCACCGTCATCGGCGCGGGCCTGGTCGGCCTGGCGACCGCCTTCGAGCTGACCGAGCGCGGGGCGGGCGTCACCGTCGTCGACCCGGCCCCGGCCGGCCAAGCCACCCACTTCGCCGGCGGCATGCTCGCCCCGGTCGCCGAGGTGCAGTACCGCCAGGAGCCGCTCTACCCGCTCATGCTCGACTCCGCGGCGCGCTACCCGGATCTCGTCGAGCGGGTCGCCGCCGCCACGGACCTGCCGACCGGCCACCGCACCGACGGCACTCTCGTCGTCGCCGCCGACCGCGCCGACGCCACCCACCTGGCGGAGCTGGCCGCCCACCAGTCGGCCCACGAGATGACCGTCGAGCGCATCACCGTGCGCGAGGCCCGCCGCCTCGAGCCGGGGCTCTCGCCCAACCTGGCCGGTGCCGTCTCCATCCCCGGCGACCACGAGGTGGCCCCGCGCCAGTTCGCCGAGGCACTCGTCGACGCCCTGACCTCCCGCGGCGTCGAGTTCGTCGCCGAGAAGGCCCTCGCCCTCGTCCGGGGCGACGAAGGCTCCCCGGACGCCGCGGTGACCGCCGTGCGCACGGAGTCGCACACGCTGCCCGTCGCCGACGGTGACTCGGTCGTGCTCGCGGCGGGGCTCGGGGCGTCGGAAATCGAAAATGTCCACGCGCCGCTGCAACTGCGCCCGGTCTACGGCGACATCCTCATCGCCGCCGCGCCGCACGGCGAGGAGCTGATCACCCGCGTGGTGCGCGGCTTCGTTGAGGACCGGCCGATCTACCTGATCCCGCGCGCCGAGGGCCGCATCGCCATCGGGGCGACCAGCCGCGAGGACCACCGCGCGGACACCCCGCTGTTCGCCGTGCGCGACCTGCTGCGCGACGCCTGCCGCGTCGCGCCCTGCCTCGAGGAGGCCGGCATGGTCGAGTGGGGCACCGGCGCGCGGCCGGGCACCCCGGACGACCTGCCGTATCTGGGCCGGGAGGGGAGGAACCTCGTGATCTCCACCGGGTACTTCCGCCACGGCATCCTGCTGACCGCACTGGGCGCGGCCGTCGGCGCCGAGATGGCGCTGGGCGCCGACGCCCCCGAACTCATCGCCGCCTGCGACCCGCGCCGCTAAAACACAGAAGAAGGAGCCAGACAGCACCATGATCCACTACACGGTCAACGACGAGCCCCGCGAGGGCGAGCCGCTCACCGTCGCCGAGCTCGTCGACGCCGAGGTCGGCACCCGCACCGGTGTGGCCGTCGCCGTCGACGGCGAGGTCGTGCCCGCCTCCGGGTGGGACCGCCGCATCAACGAGGGCGAGCGCGTCGACGTGCTCACCGCCGTCCAGGGAGGTTAAGAATGCTCACCATCGCCGACAAGCAGTTCCACTCGCACCTGATCATGGGCACCGGCGGGGCGACCTCGCAGGCCATCCTCGAGGAGTCGCTGGTGGCCAGCGGCACCCAGCTGACCACCGTGGCCATGCGGCGGCACTCCGCGGCCACCGGCGGCGGCGAGAGCGTCTTCGAGATGCTGCGCCGCCTCGGCATCGCCCCGCTGCCCAACACCGCCGGCTGCCGCACCGCCCGCGACGCGGTGACCACCGCCAAGCTCGCCCGCGAGGCGCTGGGCACCGACTGGATCAAGGCCGAGGTCATCGCCGACGAGCACACCCTGCTGCCGGACGCCGTCGAGCTCATCGATTCCTGCGAGCTCCTCGTCGCCGAGGGCTTCACCGTGCTGGCCTACTGCCCGGACGACCCAGTCGTCGCCCGCCACCTCGCCGGTGTGGGGGTCGCGGCCGTGATGCCGCTGGGCTCGCCGATCGGCACCGGGCTGGGCATCCTCAACCCGCACAACATCGAGTTGATCTGCGCCGAGGCCCACCGCCAGGACGTGCCCGTCATCCTCGACGCCGGGGTGGGCACGGCCTCCGACGCCGCCCGCGCGATGGAGCTCGGCTGCGACGGCGTGCTGCTGGCCAGCGCGATCAACCGCTGCCAGGACCCGGTGGCCATGGCGCGCGCGATGCGCCACGCCGTGGAGGCCGGCCGCCTGGCGCGCACCGCCGGCCGCATCCCGCAGCGCGAGCACGCGCGTGCCTCCTCCAGCTTCGAGGGCCTGGCCAGCTGGGCCGACCAGGTGCTCTAGGGGGCAGGCGATGACGACCGAGGAAGACGAGCTGCGCCGGGTGGCCCGCCAGCTCAACCTGATCACCGCCGCCCAGCAGGAACGCCTCCACGAGGCGCGCGTGCTGGTCATCGGCGCCGGCGGCCTGGGCTGCCCGCTGATGCAGTCGCTGACCGCCGTCGGGGTCGGCCACATCCGGCTCCTCGACGACGACACGGTGGACCTCACCAACATCCACCGCCAGGTCCTCTTCGGCGCCGGCGACGTCGGCCGCCCCAAGGTCGAGGTCGCCGCCGAGCGGCTGGCCGCCCTGCAGCCGGGCATCGTCGTCGACGCCGATCAGAACCGGCTGACCACCGGGAACGCTCTCGCCGAGTGCGGCGCGGCGGACCTGGTCATCGACGGCTCGGACACCTTCGCCACCAAGTACCTCTCGGCCGACGCCTGCGAGGCCACCGGTACCCCGCTGGTGTGGGGCACGGTGCTGCGCTTCGCCGGACAGGCCGCGCTGTGGCACTCCGGGCCGGGCAGCGCCGCAGGCCGCGGGGTGGGCCTGCGCGACTTCTTCCCCGAGCAGCCCGACGCCGCCTCCGCCCCCGACTGCGCGACCGCCGGCGTGCTGGGCGCGACCACGGCCGTGGTGGGAAACCTCATGGCCACCGAGGCGGTCAAGTACCTCACAGGCCTCACCCGCCCCGACGGGGAGCCCGCGTCCACACCGGGCCGCGTGCTCAACTACGACGCGCTGGCCGGCACCGTGCGCGCGCTCACCGTACGCGCCGACACCGCGCGCGAGCCGGTGACGGGTGTGCGCGACTTCTACGGTGCGGCGTGCGCGGCCTCGATTGACGACGTCGCGCTCGACCCCGGGCGCGCCGAGGCGCGCCGTCTGCTCGACGAGGTGCGCGCCGGAGAGGCCGTGGCCGTCGACGTGCGCGAGCCGCACGAGGTGCTCGTCGAGGACCTCGACTGCGAGTCGGTCAAGCTGCCGCTCTCCAGACTGAACCCGGACGCGCTGGCCGAGGCGGTGGGGACGGCCGAGAAGGTCGTCGTCTACTGCGCCTCGGGGGTGCGCAGCGGGATGGTCGCAGACAACGTCGAGCTCGACGGCGTCGAGATCGTCAGCCTGCCCGGCGGGACGGCCGCGCAGCGCTGAGCCTGCGCGGCACCGCCTAGTCGGCGAGCCCGGCGCGCTTGAGGGCGTCGGCCATCGCGCCGCCGCCGGAGTTGCCGCCGCGACCGCGACCCGACCGGCCGTTGCCGCGTCCGTTTCCGCCGCGGCCCTTGCCTCGCCCGTTGCCGCGCGAGCCGTTCCTGCCGCGGCCGTTGCCACGGGAGTTGCCCCGCCCGCCGGCGCCGGCGCCGGAGTTCTTCTCCCCCGAACGGCCGCCGCGGCGGGAGCCCCTGCCTTTCCGGTTGTCCTCACCGGGCTCGTCGTCCAGGCGCAGGGAGAGCCCGATGCGCTGGCGCTCGACGTCGACGTCCATGACCTTGACCTTGACCACCTGGCCGGAGTGGACGACGTCGTGCGGGTCCTCGACGAAGGACCGCGACATCGCCGAGACGTGCACCAGGCCGTCCTGGTGGACGCCCACGTCGACGAAGGCGCCGAAGGCGGCGACGTTGGTCACGGTGCCCTCGAGCACCATGCCCGGGGTCAGGTCGGAGACCTTCTCTACGCCCTCGCGGAACTCGGCGGTGCGGAACTCCGGGCGCGGGTCGCGGCCGGGCTTGTCCAGCTCGGCGATGATGTCGGTGACCGTGGGCACGCCGAAGCGCTCGTCGGCGAAGTCGGCGGGCTTGAGCTTCTTGAGCACGTCACTCTTGCCGATCAGCTCGGCCACGCCCAGGCCGGTGGCCTCGGCGATGCGGCGCACCACCGGGTAGGCCTCCGGGTGCACGGCCGAGGCGTCCAGCGGGTCGGTGCCGTTGTTGATGCGCAGGAAGCCCGCGGACTGCTCGAAGGCCTTCGGCCCCAGGCGCGGAACCTTGCCCAGCTCCTTGCGGGTGGTGAAGCTGCCGTGCTCGTCGCGGTAGGCGACGATGTTGCCGGCCACGGTCGCCGAGATGCCTGCGACGCGCTCGAGCAGCGGCACCGAGGCGGTGTTGAGGTCCACGCCGACGCCGTTGACGGCGTCCTCGACGACGTCGTCGAGGGTGTGGGCGAGCCGGGTCTGGTTGACGTCGTGCTGGTACTGGCCCACACCGATGGCCTTCGGGTCGACCTTGACCAGCTCGGCGAGCGGGTCCTGCAGGCGGCGGGCGATGGAGACCGCGCCGCGCAGGGCGACGTCCATGTCCGGGAACTCGGCGGCGGCGACCTCGCTGGCCGAGTAGACCGAGGCGCCGGACTCGCTGACCACCACCGGGGTCGGCCGCGTGCCGCCGGCGGCGGCGATGAGGTCGGCGACCTCGCCGGCCAGCTTGTCGGACTCGCGCGAGGCGGTGCCGTTGCCCACGGCGATCAGCTCGACGCCGTGCTCGGCGGCGAGGCCGGCCAGGGTGTCGCGGGCGGCGTCCCAGCGGTTCTGCGGGGCGTGCGGGTGGACGACGACGGTGTCGAGCACCTTGCCGGTGGCGTCGACGACGGCGCACTTGACGCCGTTGCGGTAGCCGGGGTCCAGCCCCAGCACGGCGCGCTGGCCGGCCGGGGCGGCCAGCAGCACGTCGCGCAGGTTGGTCGCGAAGATGCCCAGCGCGTCGTCCTCGGCGCGCTCGCGCAGGCGCATGCGCGCGTCCAGTCCCGCGCTCACGGCGAGCTTGGTGCGCCACCCGAAGCCCACGGCGTCGGAAAGCCAGCCGGAACTCTCGACGGGCAGCTCGGCGCGGCGGGCGATCAGCCCGGTGTAGAAGGTCTCGTCGCCGCCGTCGAGGCCGAGGTGGAGCACGCCCTCCTTCTCGCCGCGCAGCAGCGCGAGGATGCGGTGGCCGGGCAGCTCGGTCAACGGCTCGGAGAACTCGAAGTAGTCCCGGTACTTCTGGCCCTCCTGTTCCTTGCCCTCGATGACCCCGGAGCTGACGGTGCCGCGGGAGTAGAACTCCTCGCGCACCTCGCCGACCAGGTCGGCGTCCATGGCCAGGTCGTCGACGAGGATGTCGCGCGCGCCCTCGAGCGCGGCGGCCGTGTCCTCGTAGCCGTCGGTGGTGAAGGCCTCGGCCAGCGCGGCCGGGTCGGCGCCGGGCTCGGCGATGAGCTTCTCCACCAGCGGGGCGAGTCCCGCCTCGCGGGCCTTGTCGGCACGCGTCTTGCGGCGCTTCTTGAACGGCCGGTAGAGGTCCTCCAGGCGTGCCTTGGTCTCGCAGGCGGCGATCAGCCCGCGCAGGGTGTCGGTCAGCTTGCCCTGCTCCTCGATGGCGGCGAGCACTGTCTCCTTGCGCTCCTCGAGTTCGCGCAGGTACGTGGCGCGTTCCTCGAGGCGGCGCAGCTGGGTGTCGTCGAGGCCGCCGGTGGCCTCCTTGCGGTAGCGGGCGATGAAGGGCACGGTGTTGCCCTCGTCGAGCAGCGCGAGGGCGGCGTCGACCTGGTCGGTGCGCACCCCGAGTTCCTCTGCGATACGGGTGGAGATCATTGGGGTGATTCTAGGGGCCGCACGATTCCCGGGCTCGCGCGGGTGCGCGCGGGGCGCCCGGCGTGCGTCCGGCGTGCGTCCGGGGTGCGTCCGGGATGCGTCCGGGATGCGTCCGGGGTGCGTCCGGGGTGCGTCCGGGGTGCGTACCACCGAAAGTGACTATTGAACTAGTTGTACTAGTTCATCTATACTTGTCCCCGTGATCATCCGCACCGACCCCTCCGACCCCACGCCGATCTACCGGCAGATCGCGCTGCAGACCGCGGCCCAGATCCGCGACGGCACGCTCGCCCGCGGCGAGAGGCTGCCCACCGCCGCGCAGCTCGCCCGCTCGCTGGACGTCAACCGCAACACCACGCTGCAGGCCTACCGGCTGCTGCGCGACGAGGGCCTGATCGACCTGCGCCGCGGCCGCGGGGCCGTGGTGCGTGCGGCCGCACCGGCGCCCGCACGGGATGCCACACAGACTCCCGCACCGACCCCCGCGCGCAGCCCCGCCCCTTCCCCAGCCCCGCAGGCCCCCTCGACCGACCCCGACCTCGACGCGCTCGCCGCACGGCTGGCCGACGCCGCCCGTGCCGCCGACGCCTCCCTCGATGACGTGGTGCAGCTGCTGCACCGGAAAGGACTGTCATGACATTCACCGCCCGATACCCGCTGGTCACCGGAGGACTCGGCGCGCTCGTCGTCGCCGGCGCCGCCGTCTGGTCGGCCCTGCGCGTGCCGCAGTCGCCCGACCCCGCCGCCATTCACTTCGACCTGCAGGGCGTGGCCGACGGCTTCGCGGCCCCCTGGGCCGCCTGGGCCGGCATGCTCGCACTCAACGTGCTGCTCCTGGCCGCCTTCGTCGCCACCGCCCGCGTGGCGAGCAGCCGGTGGATCACCGCGACCTGGGCCTTCAGCCTGGGCGTGACCTCGGCGGTCCAGGTCGGCATCGCGACGGCCAATGCGGGACTCCCCGACGCCGCCGCGGCCCGGCTGGAGTTCTCCGACTTCGCCGCCACCCTGCTCTTCGGTGTGGGGTTGGCGGTGTTCATCGGCCTCGTTCCCCCGAGGCCCACGATTGACGACGCCGCGCGCACGCCCGCGCCCGCCGAGGTGCCGGCGGGCGGGGCGGTGGCGTGGGCCGGCGCGGCGGTCTACCCCGCCGGGATGCGCGCCTTCCTCGTCGTGCTGGTCCTCGCCATGGTGGCGCTGACCATCGTGACCGCGAGCCTGTTCGCGCTGGGCGCGACGGCGCTGACGGTCGCGGCCGTGCTCTTCGCCGGCGGCTGGCGGCTGCGGGCGGACGCCGCGGGCCTGCACTACACCGGGATCTTCGGCTGGCCGGACTCGCTGGTGCCGGCCGCCGAGATCGAGAGCGCCGAGGTCTTCGAGCTGCGCCCCGGCCAGTGGGGCGGCTGGGGTTACCGCACCCAGCCCGGGGCCACCGCCCTGGTCACCCGCGGCGGCACGGCACTGCGCCTGCGACTGACCGGCGGGCGCACCTTCGCGGCGACCTGCTCGGACCCCGAGGGCGCGGCCGCGGTGCTCAACCGCTACGCGGGGGCGAGAGCCTAGAGCAGCAGCTGCGCCAGGCCGGAGCCGACGACGCAGGAGGTGAACACGCAGATCGCCCCCGGGATCAGGAACGAGTGGTTGATCACGAACTTGCCGATGCGCGTGGTGCCCGTGGTGTCGAAGCCGATGCAGGCCAGGTCCGAGGGGTAGGTCGGCAGGATCCAGTAGCCGTAGGCGGCGCCGTAGAAGCCGATGACGACCACGGGGTCCACGCCGAGGGCCAGACCGATCGGGGCGATGGCGACCAGGGCGGCGCCCTGGGAGTTGACCAGCTTCGAGGTGATCAGCAGGGCCAGCGCGTAGGTCCACGGGGCGGCTGCGACGACCTCACCGAGGACGTCGGTGAGCTGGTCGAGGTGCGCCGAGAAGAACGTGTCCGCCATCCAGGCGACACCGAAGACGGAGAACACGGCGGTCATGCCGGCCTTGAAGACGGCCGTCGAGGCGATCTTCTTGTGGTCGACCTTGCAGGCCAGCAGGATCACCGCGCCGCCGACGAGCATGAGCATCTGGATGACCAGGTTCATCGACAGCGGCTTGGCCGCACCGTCGTCGTCCGGGAACGACGGGCGCAGGCCCTCGAAGGCGCCGAGGATGACCACGAGGACGATGACGGTGAAGAAGATCCACACGGCCCGGTAGGCCGACGGCGGGAAGGTCTTGCCGATCAGGGTCTGGCCCTGGCCCTCGAGCTGGGCGGCGAACTCCGGGTCCTTCATGCGCTCCTGGAAGGCCGGGTCCTTGTCCAGGTCCTTGCCGCGGCGCATCGACCACAGCGCGGCGAGCAGCACGCCGGACAGGGAGGCCGGCATGGCGACCATGAGGATCTGCGGGATGGAGAAGGAGACGTGGGTGATCCCGGCGTTCTCCGCGAGGATGGAGGCCAGCGAGACGGTGGCCACCGAGACCGGGGAGGCGGTGATGCCCATCTGCGCGGCGGTCGAGGAGACGGCCATGGGGCGCTCGGGGCGGATGCCCTTCTTCAGCGCGATGTCCTGGATGATCGGGAACATCGTGTAGACGACGTGGCCGGTGCCGCACAGCACGGTCAGCGACCAGGTGGTGATCGGCGCCAGGATGGTGACCATCTCCGGCTTCTTGCGCAGCAGTTTCTCGGCGAACTGCATCATCACGTCGAGGCCCTTGCCCTGTTGCAGGGTGGCCGCACACCCGATGACGGCGACGATGGTCAGCATCACCGACACCGGCGGCTCGCCGGGGGCCAGGCCGAAGAGGAAGACGAGGATGACCAGGCCGATACCGGAGATGAGGCCCAGCCCGATGCCGCCGAAGCGGGTGCCCGTCAGCAGACAGCCGAGGATCACCAGGATCTGCAGCACGATGGCGACCCCGGAGGTGGGGTCGAGGATTGAAGCCAGCATGGAAGCTCGCTTTCGGGTCGATTAACAGTGCCTGTCAATGTTATTTCGATTTAACAGGCATCCGGAAATCAACCGGACACGATCCCACGTCATTTCGGACACATTCGGAAGCGTTGATCTTCCCTTCCGCATCGGCGCGGCGCGCCGCTCCCCCGGCACTCGCAGGTCTGAGGGCCGGGGCCGTGCCGGCCGAATCCCCCACCGACCGTCACCCGAGCCGCGGTCTCAGCGCCTCGGGACCTCAATGAGTCGTGACCGTCAGCACGATGGCACCGGCCACGCCGGCGGCGACGAGCAGGCGCAGCACGCGGTCGTCGATGCGCGCGACGATCCGGGTGCCCAGCCAGCCGCCGACGGCGTTGCCCGCCGAGAGCGCGACCACCGCGGCGAGCGCGGGCATCGCCACCAGCGCGTAGGAGATCGCGCCGGTCAGGTTGAACAGCAGCTGGACCAGCTTCGCGGTGGCCAGGCCGGTGCGCAGTCCCGCACCGAGCACGAACTGCATGACGAGGATGAGGATACTGCCGGTGGCCGGCCCCAGCAGGCCGTCGTAGAAGCCGAGCACGATCACACCGCCGGCCATCCCGGCGAGCACCCCGGCCGTCGGCGCCCCGGCGCGCTCGGGCACGCGCACGCGGGGCTGGATGAGCAGCACGTAGGCGAGCACGACGACCAGCGAGGCCACCAGGAGCGGGGTGAACTGGTCGGTGTCGAGCCTGCTGGCCAGCCACACGCCGGCGATCACGCCGGGAAGGCCCGCCCCGAGCGCCACCGCCGTGGTGCGCCGGTCCGGGCTGGCCACACCCTCCGTGCGTCGGAAGCGGGTGAAGGAGACGGCGTTTCCCACCGCGGCGGAGACCTTGTTGAGCGCCATGATCGGCGCGACCGCGCCGGCGCCGGGGCCGGCCAGGGCGAACAGCGCCGGAATCTGCAGCATGCCGCCGCCACCGGTGGTGGCGTCGACGATGCCGGCGGCGACGCCGACGGCGAGCAGGGCCAGCAGGGCGAGCCACAGGCCCGCGTCCCCGAGGGAGCCCTCCCAGGGCAGTCCCGCGGCAAGTACTTCAGTCATGGGCCTCAGTCTGGTGTAATGGCATTATGCATATCAACCCTTACGGCTCGGACGCGGTCGTTCTCGCCTGTGCGCTGCACAATCAGCCGCCCTCCTCCCCCGCCGAGCTCGACGCGGTCTGCGCCGAGCACGGACTGAACCTCGAGGAGGAGACGACACAGAAGGACCTCGGGCAGGTGTTGGACTTCCTCGACTCCTGGGCCGCGGTGCCGGACCCCGGCACGGACGAGGCCGCCCGGATCGGGCGGGTCAACGAGCTTTTGGCGGCCTGGGCGGGCCCGCCGCAGCTGACCGACCACGCCCGTGACGGCTGGCACCTGCACTACCGTCCGGCACCGGCGTCGACGGCGCGGATCGTGTGCACGATGCTCTCGGTGGGCACCGCGCTGTTCCTCATCGAGCGCGGCACCGACGCGATCGCGACCTGCGCGGCCGAGGGCTGCCGGACGGTCTTCGCGGACCGCTCACGCAACCGCACCCAGCGCTACTGCTCGCCGGCGTGCGCCAACCGCCAGGCCGTGCGCCGCCACCGGCGCCGCGCACGGTAGCCCACCGGGCGGGCGGCCCCCGGTCAGCCGCCCAAGGTCAGTCTTCGGCCTGCCAGGCGCAGGCGGCCGAGCCGGCGTCGCCGGCCTCCGGGTCCGCCGCGCCCTCGTAGGAGGAGCCGTACCAGTAGGCGCCCTCCGGAAGGGCGGCGACGACGGCCCTGGTCACCTCGCGGAGCTCCAGCCCGGTGGTGCCGGTGACGGTCACCCGGTGGAGCACCTCGGCGATCGGCGGGTGGCCCTCGCGCTGGGCGTACTCAGTGACCAGCATGTTGTCCGGCTCGCAGGTGAAGTCGGTCTCGGCGGCCCAGACCTGCGCGCCCGTGACACCCGCGGCGGCGAGTTTGTCCGGCATCGCCTCGGCGATCGCCGGCCACTCGACCGGCGGGATGAGCAGCTGCAGACTGCAGTGCACCGCGCGGCTGGCGTCGCCCTCAGCGGGAGCCGCCGCCTCCGCGTCGGCCTCGGCGAGCCCCGCGAGGAAGTCCCTGTCCGCCGCGGTGAGTTCCACGGCGTCGAGAAGCTCAGGCCGGCGCCGCCAGGTGCGCTCCAGGGAGCGCTCGCGGTGCCAGCGGTCGACGCGGGCGTGGTCGCCGGAGAAGAGCACCTCGGGCACGTCGAGCCCGCGCCAGCTGCGCGGCTTGGTGTAGCAGGGCCCCTCGAGCAGCCCGTCGGAGAAACTGTCCTCCTCGTGGCTGCGCCGGTTGCCCAGCACGCCGGGGATCAGCCGCACGACGGCCTCGGCGATGACGAGGGCGGCGACCTCGCCGCCGATGAGCACGTAGTCGCCGATGGAGACCTCGCGCACGCGGTAGCGGGCGGCGGCGTCGTCGATGACGCGCTGGTCGATGCCCTCGTAGCGCCCGCAGGCGAAGACGATGTGGTCCTCGGCGGACCAGGCGCGCGCGTCGGCCTGGGTGAAGGGGCGACCCGCAGGCGTCGGCACGATCAGCAGCGGCAGGTCGGCGTTCTCGCCGGGGTAGGCCTGCGGGGCGACGCCGTTGAGCTCGTCGTGGCGCGCGGCGTCGCGGTGCGGCTCGGCGCTGGCCAGCTCTTGGCCGGCGCGCCCGGCGGCGACGTCGTCGAGGGCCGGGCCCCACACCTCCGGTTTCATGACCATGCCGGGCCCGCCGCCGTAGGGCGAGTCGTCGACGGACTGGTGCACGCCCGGCGCCCAGTCGCGCAGGTCGTGCACGCCGACCGACAGGCGGCCCTGCTCGATGGCCTTGCCCAGCAGGGCGTGGCGCAGGGGGTCGAGGTAATCGGGGAAGATGGTGATGACGTCGAGGCGCACGTGGCGCAGTCTAGCCGCCCTAGAGGTCGAGCAGGCCCTCCGGCGGGTCGACGGTCAGCGTCCCGGCGTCCAGGTCGACCTCGGGGACGATGTCGGCGACGAACGGCACCAGCGCCTCGCCGCCTGCGGCCAACTCGATCTCGAGCAGGTTCTGCGCCGGGGCGTGGGTGACACCGGTGACGGTGCCGACGCGCTCGCCGTCGCGCAGCACGGCCAGGCCCTCGAGCTGGTGGTCGTAGTAGCCGTCGTCGTCGGGGTCCTCGCGCGGGGCGGCGAAGAACTGGGTGCCGCGCAGGCTCTCGGCGGCGGTGCGGTCGGCGATCTCCTCGAAGCTGACGAGCAGGCGCCCCTTGTGCGGGCGCACGCCGACGACGGTCAGCTCGTGGGTGCGCCCGTGCTGGCGTCCGACGAGGTGCCCACCGACGGCGAAGCGCTCCTCGGGGGCGTCCGTGGTCGGGTCGACGACGACCTCGCCGCGGATTCCGTGGGTCTTGACCACCCGTCCGATCCTCAGTTCCATGTCCCGCAATGCTACCCGCACCGCCCGCGCCGACGGTGACCGCGCGCCCGGCCGGGGGCGTCGTCAATTTCCCGTGTTTCCGATTGCATTCACACTTTTTATGCCGTGTGTTTACCTTGCGTTAAACACGCCACAATGCGCGTGGATGACCATGGAAATTTACGACGCTGCCTGCGCCGACGCCGGCGACCATCCGCGCGGAAGTATGTTCTAACCAGGCCTTATAGCCAGCACCCCAGGCTTCTATAGTTGACATATAGGCCCATTTGGATTAAAGTAGTACCTTGTCCAATCGCGCGAAAAGCGCGAGAAGGAACGCTTCCGGCGACTACGACCGACCGGGCGTGACCCGCAGAATTGCGTCCGGGTAATCGCCGTCCCTCTACAGCCAACGGAAGGAACGCATGAGCGCAATCTCGAACTTCTTCAGCAAGCTGACCGGCAAGTCCGAGGACTACGAGTTCATCCAGGACAAGCACCGCGACGCGATCGTCGTCGGCGGCGGCTCCGCGGGCTCGGTGATCGCCAACCGACTCACCGAGGACCCCGAGACCGACGTGCTCGTCCTCGAGGCCGGCCGTCCGGACTCCTGGTGGGACCTCTACATCCACATGCCGGCGGCCTTCTCGTTCCCCATCGGCAACAAGCACTACGACTGGGGCTACGAGTCCGAGCCGGAGCCGGAGATGAACGGCCGGCGCATCTACCACGCGCGCGGCAAGGTGCTGGGTGGTTCGAGCTCCATCAACGGCATGATCTTCCAGCGCGGCAACCCCATGGACTACGAGAAGTGGGGCAACCACGAGGGCATGGAGAACTGGGACTACGCCCACTGCCTGCCCTACTTCAACAAGATGGAGACCGCGCTGGCCGCCGACCCGGACGACCCGCGCCGCGGCCACGACGGCCCGCTGAAGCTGACCCGCGGTCCGGCCACCTCCCCGCTGTTCCAGGCCTTCTTCCGCTCCGTGCAGGAGGCCGGCTACAACCTGACCAACGACGTCAATGGCTACCGCCAGGAGGGCTTCGCCCCCTTCGACCGTGACATCCACAAGGGCAAGCGCCTCTCCGCCCCCCGCGCCTACCTGTACCCGGTCAAGGACCGCGACAACCTCGAGGTGCGCACCCGCGCCTTCACCACCAAGGTGCTCTTCGAGGGCACCAAGGCCGTCGGCGTCGAGTACGAGTGGAAGGGCAGGAAGCGCCGCGTGACCGCCGACAAGGTCATCCTCTGCGGCGGCGCCTTCAACACCCCGCAGCTGCTGCAGCTCTCCGGCGTCGGCGACCGGGAGCTGCTGGAGCCCAACGGCATCGACGTCGTCTCCGACCTGCCCGGCGTCGGCGAGAACCTCCAGGACCACCTCGAGGTCTACATCCAGTACAACGTGACCAAGCCCGTCTCGATCCAGCCGGCCCTGAAGCTGTGGAAGCGTCCCTTCATCGGCCTGCAGTGGATCCTGTCCAAGACCGGCCCGGTGGCCTCCTCGCACTTCGAGGGCGGCGGCTTCGCCCGCTCCAACGACGACGAGGACTACCCGAACCTGATGTTCCACTTCCTGCCGGCGGCCATCCGCTACGACGGCACGAAGTCGGACTCCGACCACGGCTTCCAGTTCCACGTCGGCCCGATGTACTCCGACACCAAGGGCCACGTGCGCATCACGAGCAAGGACCCGCGCAAGAAGCCGTCGATCCTGTTCAACTACCTGCGCACCGAGCAGGACCGCCGCGAGTGGGTCGAGGCCGTGCGGGTCTCCCGCCGCCTGCTCGACACCAAGGCGATGCGCGAGTACTGGGACTACGAGATCTCGCCCGGCAAGGACGTCGAGTCCGACGAGGACATCCTCGAGTGGGTCCGCAACGACGCCGAGACCGCGCTGCACCCCTCCTGCACCGCGAAGCTGGGGCCGGCCTCCGACCCGATGGCCGTCGTCGACCCGGACACCATGGGCGTGCACGGCACCGAGAACCTCTACGTGGTCGACGCCTCCGTCTTCCCGAACATCACCAACGGCAACATCTACGCGCCGACGATGATGGTCGCCGAGAAGGCCGCCGACCTCATCCGCGGCCGCAAGCCGCTGGCGCCGAACAACGCGCCGTTCTACAAGGCGAAGGCGGACATGCCGCTCTACGCCGAGGGCGAGACCGCCCGGGACCACACCACCGCCCCGCGCGGCGGGAAGTAAGGTCCACGGCCCGCCGGCCGGTCGGTCGTGACTGACCGACCCTCCGGCCGCCGGCCACCGCCGGAAGACGCCGACGACGCCCGGTCCCCGCACGCGGGGGCCGGGCGTCGTCGTGTGCGCCCCGGCAGATCTTTTCCACGCCTGTATGGGGGTTAAATGGCTTTCCCGGGGTAAGGTAAACCTCATGGACACCACCGCTCCCCTGCCCCAGGCCGACCGCGACGCCGCCCACGCGTCCGGACACTGGCTGCTCGCCCGCGTGGGCAAGAAGGTCCTGCGCCCCGGCGGGCGCGAGACCACCGACTGGCTGCTCGACCACCTCGACCTCGCCGGCCGCGACGTCGTCGAGTTCGCCCCGGGACTGGGGGTGACCGCCCGCGAGATGCTCGCCGCCGCCCCCGGCTCCTACACCGGCGTCGACTCCGACGCCGACGCCCTGGCCCACGTGCGCGCGTTGCTCGACGACGCCGCGGTGGCCGACCACCGCCTCGTCGTCGCCGACGCCGAGTCGACCGGGCTGGAGTCCGGCTGCGCCGACGCCGTGATCGGCGAGGCCATGCTGACCATGCAGACCGACCGGCACAAGTCGGCCATCATGGCCGAGGCCCACCGGCTGCTGCGCCCCGGCGGCCTCTACGCGATCCACGAGCTCGCCCTGGCCCCCGACGACCTGGCGGACGAGGTCAAGACCGACATCCGCAAGCGGCTGGCCCGCGCGATCAAGGTCAACGCCCGCCCCCTGACCTTCGCGGAGTGGTCGCACCTGGCCGAGGAGGCCGGCTTCGAGGTCGTGGACACCTACCGCGCGCCGATGTCGCTGCTCGAGCCGCGCCGCGTGCTCGCCGACGAGGGCCTGGCCGGCACCGCCCGGATCGTGTTCAACGTGCTGCGCGACCGCGAGATCCGCACCCGCGTGCTGGCCATGCGCAAGACCTTCTCCGACCACGCCGGGCACCTCGCCGCCATCGGCGCCGTCCTGCGTCGCCGCGACGACGACGCGCCCACGGCGACGGACGCACCCACGGCGACGGAAACGCCCACGGCGGGCGACGGGGCGTCGGAAAGCGGGACGGAGGCCGAGGATGCCTAGGCCCGGCGTACCCGAGTTCACCCCGGGGACCTTCGGGGCGCCGGCCGCCGGCGCCGTGCACGACATGACCGTCTACGACGTGCCCGCGCTCGCCCCGGCGCCGCGCACGGGCAACCGGCCGGCCGTCCAGCGCCTGCTCGAGGGCGACGGGGTCAACCTGATCGCGATGCGCTTCCGCCCCGGCCAGTCGATGATCCGGCACTCGGCGGCCCACCCGATCACGGTGCAGTGCCTGACCGGCCACGTGCGCTACGGCTGCGAGTGCGGCTGCGGGCAGGTCGTCGACCTGGTGCCCGGGGTGGTGGTGCACATGCCCGCCGGACTGGTGCACTGGATCGAGGCCCCGGCCGACAACGAGGGCGAGTCGGTGTTCCTGCTGAGCATGCTCACCGGCGAGCGGCACTCGGTGCCGCGGGACCCGGAGGCACCGGACGCCCCGGGTGCGGCAGGCGCGCGCGACACAGACGACGCCGAGGACGCGACGGACACCACGGACTGAGCGCACGGAAAAGGGCCGCAGGAACAACCTGCGGCCCTTGTTCTCGGTCCCGGGGTGCACCCGGAGCCGGGGAAATCCTCTACTCGGACTTCTCCTCGGCCTCCTCGGTGGACTCCTCGGACTCGGAGGCCTCGGCGGCCTCCTCAGCCTTGGCGGCCTCGGCGGCGGCCTTCTCCTCGGCCTCCTTCTCGGCGGCGGCCTTGGCCTCGGCGGCCTCGCGCTCCTTGCGCTTGGCCTCGAGGACCTCCTCGGCGGACGGGCCGTTGTTGGCCTCGGAGAGGGCGGCGTTGAACAGGTCCAGCTTGGACGGCTTGGCCTCCGGCTCCTTGTAGGTGCCCTCGGCGCCCGGCAGGCCCTTGAACTTCTGCCAGTCGCCGGTCACCTTCAGGATGGCGAGCACGGGCTCGGTCGGCTGGGCGCCGACGCCGAGCCAGTACTGGACGCGCTCGGAGTCGAGGCGGATGTAGGAGGGCTCGACCTTCGGCTGGTAGATGCCGAGGTTCTCGATCGCCTTGCCACCGCGCTTGGAGCGGGCGTCGGCGACGATGATGCGGTAGTGCGGGGTGCGCAGCTTACCGATGCGCTGCAGCTTGAGCTTGACGGCCATGAAGGGGCCACCTTTCTGGTCACTGGGCAGTTCGGACACCCGCCGTCTTCTCCGGCGGGCCGGTTCAACCCTTGGGATTAACCTGCGCCGTGATCAGGCCGGCCGACCGGGGTCGGTTGCGGCGATGACGCAGGGGTGTGCGCGCCACGTAACGGCACACAACCCGACCAAGGATACCCGCGCCCGCGCGAGCATGGAAATCGCCTGCGCACAGGGGTAACATATGCACGCGTGAGCTTGCTTCCCGCCGCCCGCCGCGGCTACGCGGTGATCCGCTACGTCGACGACTCCCGCCTCGAGTCTCTGGTGCTCACCGCGGATATCGCGGGCCTCGAACGCCTGCTGGCCACCTCCGGGGTGGACGCGCGGACCACCGACGGGCGCACGGCCCTGATGCTGGCCGCCGGCCGGGACAACCTCTTCGTCGCCGCCGCCCTGCTGGACCGCGGCGCGGACGTGACGCTTGCCGACGTCGCGGGGGCCACCGCCCTGCACCACGGCGCCCGTGCGGGCGCCGAGGCCGTCGTCGAGCAGCTCCTGGCCGCGGGCGCCGACCTCGAGGCCCGCGACAACGACGGACGCACCGCGCTGTGGCAGGCCTGCGCCCACAACCTGCCGGACTCGCAGATCGTCGACATGCTGCTGCGCGCCGGTGCCGACCGCTTCGCGCGCGACCGCAACGGGGTCTGCCCGGAGGACATGCTCTAGCCCCGGACCGCCGCACCTTTTGCCGGCGTCGGAGCCTGGATCGCGCTGCCGTTCACCGGAAAGGTGGTCGACCGGCGCCGGGCGGGTTCGTAGACAGCCCCGCCGTCCCTGCCGAGGGGGAACCTGAGCACAGAATACGGGCAACCTGACGGGCACCGAGCGTTCACTTCCCGTCGACCTTCGGGAAAGCTGGCCGGAACCTTAATCGGCAATAATTTTCAGGTGGACCCCAGCCTTTGACACAGACAGGAGCCCACCCATGTCCACCACCCTCCGTCCCTGGCGGACCACCGCCGCAGTGGTCACCGCCGCGGCCGTCCTCGTCGGCTGCTCCGGCACCGACCCCGAGCAGTCCCAGGAGACCACCACCTCGGCCGGCGCCGAGGTCGACCCGGTCTACGGCGAGCGCAACGGCCTCGACCTGATCGAGCTGAGCGACACCAAGCCGGAGGTCGCCGAGGTCGAGGAGAACAACGAGCCGAACCGCGTGGCGATGAACATCCCCGAGGACCCCTCGACCTCGATGTCCTTCAACTGGTACACCACCGACGCCACGGACTCCCCCATGGTGCGCGTGTCCACCTCCGAGGACCTCGCCGACGCCCGGGAGTTCCCCGCCGAGACCGCCGAGGTCACCTCCGAGTACGCCGAGCGCGACGCCGACGGCCACTACATCTACGCCTCGGTGACCACGGACGAGGAGGGCGAGTTCCTGCTCGACGACGCCGGCGAGCCCGAGGAGGTCCTCGGCTACTTCACCGACGAGCAGATCACCCTGGAGAACACCCAGTGGACCGCCGAGGGCAGCGACCTGGGCTACCTGGGGCTGCAGGAGGTCCAGGAGCACACGAACAAGGCCACCGCCACGGGGCTCGAGCCGGACACGCAGTACTACTTCCAGCTCGGCAGCGAGGAGGAGGGCTTCACCGAGACCGGATCCTTCCGCACCGCCAGCGCGGACACCGACGAGTTCCAGTTCATCCACTACACCGACACCCAGAACGCCTACTGGAACGCCAACGTCAACAACGAGGCCGCCTACGGCGCCGACACCCTGGCCCACGCCATGGAGGTCGCCCCGGACGCCGACTTCGCCCTGCACACCGGCGACTTCGTCGAGATCGCGCAGGTCGAGGACGAGTGGGTCGACAACCTGGACATGTCGCGCGAGTCCAACATGAACCTGCCGCACGCCTACACCGCGGGCAACCACGACGAGTACACCGTCGGCTGGCAGGACGAGCTGGACACCACCGCCTTCAACGAGCACACCAACGTCCCGGCGGCCAACGACGCCGTCGACGGCGGCTCCTACTACTCCTACGACTACGCCGGCGCCCACTTCGTCGTCCTGAACACCAACGACAACAAGAAGTCGGACGACAACCCGGAGGAGGGCGCCATCGGCGCCGAGCAGATGGAGTGGGCCAGGGCCGACATCGAGCAGGCCCGCGCCGACGGCGCCGACTGGATCGTGCTGGCCTACCACAAGCCCGTCTACTCGGCGTCCTACCACGCGCTGCAGGACGAGGACGTGCAGGTCACCCGCGAGGAGTTCGTCAAGCTCGCCGACGAGCTCGACGTCGACGTGGTCATGCAGGGCCACGACCACAACCTGACGCGCACCAAGTCGCTGGTCTACACCCCGGACAACTACGCCTACGGCGAGGTCGAGGACACCGAGAAGAGGGAGATCGACGGCGTCGAGCACCACGTCAACCCGGACGGCGTCACCTACGTCATCCCGAACACCTCGGGCACGAAGAACTACGACGCGATCTACCAGAAGGGCGCCGACCACGTCCACCACGTGCGTCCGAAGCTGGACTGGATGAGCGAGGAGGACGTCGACCTCTGGAACGGCCTCTACGACGTCGCCGAGCAGCCCAACCAGGTCGACCGCTTCGCCGAGTCGCACGAGAACGACCGCCAGTCGCAGCTGCAGACCTTCGCGGTCTACACCGTGACCCCGGAGAACTTCAAGATCGACTTCTACTTCGTCGAGGGTGACCTCCACGGCGGCGGGGAGCGCGAGGTGAAGCTCTACGACTCCTACGGCATCGCCAAGCAGTGACCCACTGCGGCCGGCCGGGCCACCCCGGCTAGCCCGGGCACCGCGGCCGGCCGGGCCACCCCGGCCGGGCGCCTGACGGCCCCGACCGCCACGACCCACGGGAAAGGCGCCACCTGCACACCGCAGGTGGCGCCTTTCACTGTCTGGGAAGCCGGGAGGCCGCAGGCCGAGCCCCCACACCGGTGGCTCGCCGAGTTACTTCTTCTTGCCCTGGCCGAAGTCGAGGTTGTCCAGGTCGATGTTCTCCATGCCCTTGGGCATCTTGGGCATGCCCATCTTGCCCAGACCCGGCATGCCGCCGCCCATCCCGGGCATGCCGCCGCCCATCTGCTCCTGCATCTTCTGCAGCTCGGCCATGCTCGGCATGCCGCCGCCCATGCCCGGCATCTGCGGGGCCTTGCGGCCGCCGCCCTTGCGCTTGCCCTTCTTGTTCTTGCGTCCCTTCGGGCGCTTCTTGGTGGCGCTGCGCTTGGAGCCGCCCATGCCGAACTGGCCGGCCATCTTGCCCATCATCTTCTTGGCCTCGAAGAAGCGGTCGACCAGCTGGTTGACGTCGGAGACCTTCACGCCCGAGCCGTTGGCGATGCGCTTGCGGCGCGAGGCGTTGAGGATCTTGGGGTTGTCACGCTCGGCCGGGGTCATGCCGCGGATGATGGCCTGGATGCGGTCGAGCTGCTTCTCGTCGACCATGTCGGCCATCTGGTCCATCTGCTTGCCGCCGGGCAGCATCTTGAGCAGGTTGCCCAGCGGACCCATCTTGCGGATCATCAGCATCTGATCGAGGAAGTCCTCGAGGGTCAGCTCGCCGGTGCCGATCTTCTGCGCGGTCTTCTGGGCGGTCTGCTCGTCGACCATGCCCTCGGCCTGCTCGATGAGCGTGAGCACGTCGCCCATGCCCAGGATGCGGCTGGCCATGCGCTCCGGGTGGAAGACGTCGAAGTCGTCGAGCTTCTCGCCGGTGGAGGCGAACATGACCGGCTTGCCGGTGACCTCGCGGATCGACAGGGCGGCACCGCCGCGGGCGTCGCCGTCGAGCTTGGTGAGCACCACGCCGGTGAAGTCCACGCCGTCGCGGAAGGCCTCGGCGGTGGTCACCGCGTCCTGACCGATCATCGCGTCGATGACGAAGAGGACCTCGTCGGGTTCGACGGCGTCGCGGATGTCGCGGGCCTGGGTCATCAGGGTCTCGTCGATGCCCAGGCGGCCGGCGGTGTCCACGATGACGACGTCGTGCTGGGTGCGCCGTGCCTCCTCGACACCGGCGCGCGCGACGGCGACCGGGTCACCGTGGGAGACGGTGCCCGAGTGGGCCTCCTCCTCGTTGGCGGAGTCGAGCGTGGCGCCGGGCTCCGGGGCGAAGGTGGGCACCCCGGCGCGCTCGCCGACGATCTGCAGCTGCTGGACCGCGCCCGGGCGCTGCAGGTCACAGGCCACCAGCATCGGGGTGTGGCCCTGCTTGGCCAGGTGGCGGGCGAGCTTGCCGGCCAGGGTGGTCTTACCGGCGCCCTGCAGGCCGGCGAGCATGATGACCGTCGGCGGGCGCTTGGCCAGGTTCAGCCGGCGGGTCTCGCCGCCGAGGATGTCGGTGAGCTCCTCGTTGACGATCTTGATGACCTGCTGGGCCGGGTTGAGGGCCTGCGAGACCTCGGAGCCGGCGGCGCGCTGCTTGATGCGCTTGATGAAGCCGCGGACGACCGGCAGCGAGACGTCGGCCTCCAGGAGGGCCAGGCGGATCTCCCGGGCGGTGGCGTTGATGTCCGCCTCGGTCAGCTTGCCCTTGCCCCGGATGCCCTTGAGCGCCCCTGCGAGACGATCGGACAGTGACTCAAACACGTGTGGTTACGCTCCCTCGTGGTCGTGGCTCCTCAAGCGAATTGCCTACCCATGGTAGCCGCCGCGACCGGGACCGGTCACATTCCGCCCAGCGCGGCCCGCATGGCGTCGTCAAGCGTGGGTCTCTCGGCCACGCCGGGCCGGGCCCGCAACGCCGCGCGCGCGGTGACGGTGGCCCCGGCCGTCGTCAGGGTCAGCCACTCGAATTCGGGCAGGACGTCGGCGAGCACGGCCAGCACGCCGGGTCGGTCGCGGGTGTGCACGTCGACGAAGCGGCCCTCCCAGGAGACGGCGACGGGCCCGGGCGCGGGCACCGGCGGGGTGGTGTGCACCCCGGAGAGGAAGGCCTGCCGGAAGCCGGGCAGGTCGAGGCGCCCGCCGACGCTGCCGCGCACTTCAAGCTCGGTGACCAGGAGACCCTCGGGGTCGATACGGCAGCGCGCCTGGTCGATCACCCAGGCCAGGGCGTTGCACACGGCCACCAGGCGGGACAGCTCGCCCGGCCGGCCGCGCCAGTGCAGCACGCCGCGGCCCGCCCCGCGCGGCACCAGTGACATCTCGCCGTCGGCCGGCGCGGAGACGACCGGGGCGAGAGGGGTGAAGCGCGAGAGCCTGCGGCGCGCGGCGGCGAGCAGCGTGTCGCGGCACAGCGCGAGCTGGCGGGTCCACACCCCGGGCCCGGTCGCCTTCGAGTCGGCCTCGACGAGCGCGGCGAGCAGTTCGATGGTGCGCAGGTCGTGGGCGGTGGCGTCGAGGAGCTCGCCGAGGGCGGCGGGGTCGTTCGGGTCGCGGCGGGCGGCGATGCGCGCGATGGTGGAGTGCTCGGCGACGACGGTCTGCAGGCAGGAGCGGTCGCGCAGCGGCAGGCCGAGGCGCCCGGCGAATCTGGCGACGGCCTCGGCGCCGACGGCGGCGTGCGGGCGCCCGGTGCCCTTGCCGACGTCGTGGTAGAGCCCGGCGATCAGCAGCAGGTCCGGTCGCGAGACGTGGATGGCGGCGCGTGCGCAACCGGCGACGGTCTCGAGGGTGTGGCGCTCGACGGTGTGGACGTGGGTGCGCTCGCGCGGCATGAGCCCGCGGATGCGGTCCCACTCGGGCACCAGCGGCGCCCACAGGCCGCGGGCGTCGAGTGCGGCGATGTTCTCGGCGGTGCGCAGCGGCGAGGACAGGGCGGCGACCAGGTCGGCGGCGACGGGCTTGGGCAGTCGCTCCGGCAGGCCCGGGGCGTCAGCGAGCCGGTCCCAAATCGCCGCCGGGACGGGCAGGCCGGTGCGCGCGGAGACGGCGGCCACGCGCAGCGGCAGGCCCGGGTCGGCGAGATCCGCGTTGCGCGCCAGGCGCACCTGCCCGCCGGACTCGACGACGTCGACGTCGAGCGGGCGGCGCGGGGCGCTCCGTGTCGGGGTCCGCAGCACGTCGCGGCTGGCGGTCACGGCGGCGGTCAGGGCGGCGTCGATGGCCCGCCCGGCGTCGGCGACCCCGCGGGCGAGGTCGAAGCGGTCGGCGAAGCCGAGCTCGACGGCGATGTCGGCGGCGAACTCGGGGTCGAGGATGTCGCGGCGGCGCCGGGCCACGCGGTGCAGGGCGGCGCGCACGCGCAGCAGCAGGTCACGCTCGGCGGAGAGCGCCGGCGCGTCGCAGAGGTTGGCCAGCGCCAGGGCGCGCAGCAGCTCGTGGTCGCGCAGGCCCCCGCGGCCGTGCTTGACGTCGGGGCGGGTCATGGCGACCACGGAGCCGGAGCGGCGCCACCTCCCGATGGCGGCGTCGAGCACCGCGTCGAGGCGCCGGGGCAGCTCGCGGCGCCAGGCGGTGAGCACGAGCCGGCGGGCCTCCTCGACCAGGGCGGTCTCCCCGGCCACGGGCGCCAGGTCGAGCAGCGCGAGCGCGGCGGTCGGCTCGGCGGCGAGCACCTCGGCGTTCTCGGCCGGGGTGCGCAGCGCGTGGTCGACGTGGCGCCCGGAGGCCCGGGCGGCGTCCCAGACGGCCTCGACGGCGTCGGCGTCCGGTGCGGCGCCGGGACGGTGGATGAGCACCAGGTCCAGGTCGGAGTGGCCGGTCAGCTCACCGCGGGCGAGCGAGCCGGTGGCCGCCAGCGCGGTGCCTTCGGGCAGCTCGAGGCCGGCGAGCCTGCGGCGTTCGATTGCCGACGCCGCGTCGGTCGCCGTCGCGGGCCCCGCGCCCTCGGCGGCGGGTGCGGTACGGCCCGCGCCGTGGGCGCGGGCCGGGGTGTGGCGCGACGTCGTCACGCGGTCACAGGGCGTCGTCGTCGACCTCGCCGGTGCGCACGCGCACCACCCGGTCGACGGGGCTGACCCAGACCTTGCCGTCGCCGACCTTGCCGGTGTAGGCGGCCTGCGTGATCGCGTCGAGGGCGTCGGCGACCTGGTCGTCGGCGACGAGGACCTCGACCTTGACCTTGGGCACGAAGTCGGTGGCGTACTCCGCGCCGCGGTAGACCTCGGTGTGGCCGCGCTGCTGGCCGTAGCCCTGGACCTCGGTGACCGTCATGCCGTGGACATCGGCCTGGTCGAGGGCGGCGCGGATGTCGGTGAGGGTGAACGGCTTGACGATCGCGGTGACTAGCTTCATGGCGGTACTGGCTCCTGTTCTCGAGGTGGACTCTGCTGCGGCTCAGGCGTCGCGCTCGTCGCGGCCGGTGGCCGGCACTTCCCGCGGCACGGCGGGGGCGGTCGGGACCGTGGTCTTCGATTCTACCGGGGCGCCGAGGGCCCCACGGGAGGTGCCGGGGCGCTCGCCGCCGAGGTCGCGGGCGGACTCGGCGTGCTCGGCGAGGTCGATGCCGTCGTGCTCGGCCTCGGCGTCGACGCGCCAGCCGACGGTCTTGGCCAGCGCCAGGGCGATGACGGCGGTGACGGCGCCGGCGAAGAGCACGGCGACGACGGCGATGATGACCTGGACGGCCAGCAGCTTCAGGCCGTCGACGCCGCCGCCGGTGAACAGGCCGGTGTCGGTGGCGATGAAGCCGACGCCGACGGTGCCCCAGAGCCCGGCGACCAGGTGGACGCCGACGACGTCGAGGGAGTCGTCGTAGCCGAAGCGGTACTTCAGGCCGACGCCGAGACAGGCGAGCACGCCGCCGACCGCGCCGAGCAGCACCGCGGTGGCCGGCACGAGGTCACCGGCGGCCGGGGTGACGGCGACGAGTCCCGCGACCACGCCGGATGCGGCGCCGAGGCTGGTGGGCCGGCCGTCGCGCAGGCGCTCGCAGGCGAGCCAGCCGAGCATCGCCGCGGCCGCGGCGACGGTGGTGTTCAGCCAGGCCAGGCCGGCCAGGCCGTCGGCGGCGAAGGCGGAGCCGCCGTTGAAGCCGAACCAGCCGAACCACAGCAGTGCGGCACCCAGCATGACCAGCGGCAGCGAGGAGGGCCGGGAGACCTTGCCGGGGAAGCCGCGGCGCCTGCCGACGACGAGCGCGAGCACGAGGGCGGCGGTGCCGGCGGAGATGTGAACGACCGTGCCCCCGGCGAAGTCGATGGGCTCGATGAGGGCCTCTCCCTCGGCGTCGGCGCCGAAGAGCGCGGCGGCCAGGGAGCCGGGGGCGCCGGAGAGCAGGCCGCCGCCCCAGACCATGTGGGCCAGCGGGAAGTAGACGAAGGTGCTCCACAGGGCGGTGAAGGTCAGCCAGGTGCTGAAGCGCACGCGGCCGGCCAGCGCGCCGGAGATGATCGCCGTGGAGATCACGGCGAAGGTCAGCTGGAAGCCGACGTCGATGATGTTGGCGTAGCCGTTGGCGCCGGTGAGGTACTCCCCCGCATCGTCGGTGACGGTGCCGCGGAGTCCGAAGAACTCGAAGGGGTCGGCGACCACCCCGGCGATGGAGCGGGTGCCGTAGGACATCGACCAGCCCCACAGCACGTAGACGACGGCGACCACGCCGAGGGCGCCGAAGGACATCATCATCATGTTCAGGGTGGCGGCCCTGCCGGTCATGCCGCCGTAGAAGAACGCGAGGGCGGGCGTCATCAGCAGCACGAGTGACGCCGCGACCAGCATCCAGGCGGAGTCGCCGGTCGCGGCCGCCAGTTCGGTGGGGTTCATGGTCTTTCCTCCTGGTCGGGATGGCTTGGCGGTTTCTAACTGTAGGTCTATAGGTTTATCGCCGAAGACAAAACCCGCAGAGTGTGCGTCATGTCACTCTGCGGGTGGTTGTCCGGAGGCGCGCCGGTCAGCGGGTGGGCCGCCCGGCGGGCCTGTCGGCCGGGTCGCCGACGGGGTGGCTCTCAGCCGAGCAGCGCGTCGACGAAGCCCTCGACCTCGAAGGGCGCCAGGTCGTCGGCGCCCTCCCCCAGGCCGACGAGCTTGACGGGCACGCCGAGCTCCTCCTGGACCTGGAAGACGATGCCGCCCTTGGCGGTGCCGTCGAGCTTGGTGAGCACCACGCCGGTGATGTCGACGACGTCGCGGAAGGTGCGCGCCTGCATCAGGCCGTTCTGGCCGACGGTCGCGTCGAGCACGAGCAGCACCTCGTCGACCTTGGCGCGCTTCTCGACGACGCGCTTGACCTTGCCGAGCTGGTCCATCAGGCCGACCGAGGTGTGCAGGCGGCCGGCGGTGTCGACGAGCACGACGTCGGCGTGCTCCTCGATGCCGCGGGCCACGGCGTCGAAGGCCACGGAGGCCGGGTCGGCGCCCTCGTCGCCGCGCACGGTGGTGGCACCGACGCGGCGGCCCCAGGTCTCCAGCTGGTCGGCGGCGGCCGCACGGAAGGTGTCGGCGGCGCCGAAGAGGACCTTGTGGCCCATGGAGACGAGCACGCGGCCGAGCTTGCCGGTAGTGGTGGTCTTGCCGGTGCCGTTGACGCCGACCATGAGCACCACGGCGGGCTTGCCGTCGTAGGGCATGGCCTTGATGGAGCGGTCGAGCTCGGGGCGGCCGACCTCGATGAGCACCTCGCGCAGCATGGCGCGGGCCTCGTCCTCGCTGGAGACACCGCGCTCGGCGATGCGCTCGCGCAGCTTGTCGACGGCCTCCATGGTCACCTTGGTGCCCAGGTCCGCCATGATCAGCGTGTCCTCGATCTCCTCCCAGGCGTCCTCGTCGAGGTCGCCGGCGGAGAGGATGCCGAGCACGGACTTGCCGATCATGTTCTGCGAGCGCGACAGGCGGCCGCGCAGGCGGCCCAGGCGGCCGGCGGCCGGGGCGATCTCCTCGACCGGCTCCTCCGGCTCCGGGGAGGCGGCGGGCTCGGCGGGGACCTCGGTGGACTCGCGGGCCTCCTCGGCGGCGCCTGCGGTGGCGGCGGCAGCGGCGGCGGCCTCCTCGGCCTCGGCCTCGGTGGCCGAGCCGTCCTCGGTGGAGGCCTCGTCGGCGGCGGCGTCGGCGATCTCCTCCGGGCTCTCCTCGGCGGAAGCGTCAGTCTCTGGCTCGACCGGGGTCTCCGGCTCAGCGGGCTCGGCCTCATCCTTCTCCTCGGCGGAGGTTTCCCCCGCCGTAGCGGCGGCACCGGCGACGCCGGCTGCGCCCGCAGCACCGGCAGCTGCGGCACCCGCGGCGCCCTTGCCGGTCTCGGCCTCGTCCGCCTCGGCCGTGTCGGCGGCCCGCGCCTCGACGTCGGAGTCCGGGACCTCGGGCTCCTTCTCCTCTACGATCTTCGGCTCCGACCTCTCCGGCTCGGGCTTATCCTCGACCGGCTCAGCGGTGGTCTCAGTCTTCTCGGCCTTCTCAGCCGCAGGCTGCCCGGCCTTCGACTCCGGGACCTCGGGCTCCTTCTCGTCGACGACCTTCGGCTCCGGCTTCTTCTCCTCGACCGGCTCGGCCTTCTTCTCGACCGGCTCGGCCTTCTCAGCCGCATGCTTCTCCGCCTTCTTCGGCTCGGCCTTCGGCTCCGGGACCTCCGGCTTCTCGGCCGCGGCCTCCTTCTCGACCGGCTCAATCTTCTCGGGCTCAGCCTTCTTCGGTTCCGGCTTCGGGGCTGCCTCCGCGACGGGCTGCTTCTCCGCCTTCTTCTCCCCGGTGAAGTCGCTGACCGCCGCGCCCGGGGCCGCTCCCCCGCCGGCGGCGAAGTTGAAGCCGCCCTTGGCCTGGTAGTTGCCGGACTTCTCCTGCTGGGTCAGCTCCTTCGGCTCCTCCTTCTCCTCCTTCGGGGTGAAGGAGACCGTCTTGGACTCACCGCGCTTGCGCCCGATGACGACAAGCGCGATGAGAAGAATGATGACGACGGCAAGGACGATGCCGCCGATGATGAGGATGGTCGAGTTCGTCATGGCCCCATGATGGCAGGTCCACCCGCCCCCGCGCAGCACGAGGCCCCCGCCCCGCACCGTGAGTCCCCTCCGGTGACCGGGACGGGGCGCGTGCCCCGCCCCGGCGCCCCGATCAGCGGGCCGCCCGCGCCGCCTTCGCCGCGATGACCATCGCCTCGGCGGACATCAGGTCGCCGGTGACGAGGTCCGGCACGACGTCGGCGAGCTGCGCCCAGCCCTCGGCGGCCTGGTCCAGCTTCGCCGACTTGCCCAGCATCTCGTGGGCGTGCAGGCGAGCGGCCAGCGCGAAGACCAGTGAGACCACCGGGGCCAGGGCCCAGGCGTTGCCTCGGTCCTCGGTGTTGACTCCGTCGATCTTGTCGAAGCGCACGCGCGCGGCCGAGTACAGCCCGCGGTTGGCGCCGCGCACCGCACGCAGCAGCGAGACGGCCGGCTTGATCAGGCCCTCGCTGGCGACGATCTCGGTGAGCTCCTCACGGCGGCGGAACGTCTCGAAGACCGCCATGAGCCGCTGGCCGTCGTCCATCGCCGGGCCGGGCACGATGTCCGCGCTGGCGAAGAACATCTTGATCAGCTGCTCCTGCTGCGCGGGGTCCATGTGGCTGATGCGCACCGTCGAGCTGTCGATCACCGCGGTGTCCAGTGTGGCGTCGCGGCCGGTCAGCACGGTCTCCACCAGGCGGTGGCCGGCCAGCTCCTCGAGGCGGGACAGCAGCCCACGCACGGCGTCCTGGCCGGCCGCCCCCTCGCCGATGGCCTCGGAGAGCTCGCCGAGGGTGAGCATCGTCGAGATCCACGCGGAGCGGTGCCGGCCCGGCTCCGAGACCTCCTCGCCGCCGGTCATCGGCAGGGTGACCAGGCCCGAGGAGATCATCCGGCCGGGCTGCAGGTGCGCGGGCACCAGCGAGGCCGACAGCGCCAGCAGCGCGCGGGCCGGCTCGGCCTGGAAGACGCTGCGGGCGACCTCCCGCTCGCGCGGGGTGGCGCCGAAGTGGTCCCAGATCACCGGCAGCACCTCGCCGCCGGCCGGCGGCTCCTCGGTGGCCCCGGAGAAGAACGCCGACAGCGCGGTCAGGGCCTCCGACTGGTCGGTCAGGTAGCCGTCCTGCTCGGCGGTGAGCGCACCGGCGGCCGGGCGCTCGGGCGCGCGCAGCGCGGAGAACGGGTCGGCCGAGTGCAGCTGCACGGTCAGCTCGCCGGCGCCGACGATGCCCTCCGGCAGTGCGGTGCGCTCCGCGAGATTTCCGACGGTGCGCGCCGGGGCCCACGGGGCGGTCGCCGGCCACACCCAGGCGGCCAGGTCCCGGTCGGCGGCCAGGTCGGCGAAGACGAGCTCGCCGTCCTCGACGGTGACCGAGGTGGCGTGCGGCACGGAGCTGACCCGGGCGAGCGCCACCGAGACGCGCCGGCCCGCGGCCGGATCGGTCCACTCCAGGTCGATGCGGCCCTCGGGCATGACGGCCACCGCGTGCGCGATGCCGGCCGTGGCGGTCGAGTAGGTCACCGGGTCCTCGAGCCCGAGAGTCTCGGTGCGCACCGGCGAGCCGTGCCGGTTGCGCACGGTGACCTTGACGTCCTTCAGGCCCCGTCCGGCACGCACGCGCAGGCTGCCGGCGGGGTCGAGCTCGCGGGAGTTCAGCCAGATGCGGCTGGTGCGCCACTGCGGCGGCTCGGTGGTCAGGGCCAGCTCGAAGCGCAGCGCCTCGGGCGCCCAGATCAGCGGCAGGCGGTCGCCGTCGGCGGTGGCGAAGACGATCTCGCAGCCGGCCTCGGTGGCCGGGACGACCGGCTCGGCGGGCTCGGCGGTGAACTCCTTCTCGCCGCAGGTGATGCGCCCGTGCACCACCGACAGCCCGGCGCCGGCGGGGATACGCACGGCGGTCTCGCCCTCGACCTCGCCGGTGAGGCCCAGGCCCTCGACCACGGCGTAGCGGTGGCGGAAGGACTCGTTGCGCGGGCCCTTCAGGCGCACCAGGTACTCGCCGACCCACGGCGAGTCGTAGGCCTCGGGGTCGAAGACGGCGAACTCGCCGCCCTCGGCCGGCACCTCGAGCGGCTCGGGCTCGGCGATCTCCTCGGCGGGCTCGCCGACGCCGGCGTAGGCCGAGATGGACAGCTGCCAGATCTCGTCGCGGCCCGAGAGCGTCGGCGGGAACTCGGCGATCAGCCCGGCCGGGTTGACCGGCAGGCGGTTGTGGGTGCGCAGGCCCGCGACGGGCTCGGCGGGGTGGACGAAGCGCACGCGCTGGCGCGGGTCGACCGAGCGCAGCGGCAGCATGGCGCTGGGCTCCTTGCCGGCGCGCACGACCTGCAGGCTGGCGGCCTGGGAGGCGTCGATGACGCGGTGCTCCCAACCGGCCCAGCCCTGGATCTCGCCGGAGTCCGTCACGGGCAGGTCCTCGCCGGTGACGACGTCGACCAGGCGGGCGTCGGCGGGCACCAGCACCGTCATCCGGGAGTGGTGCAGCGAGGCCTTGTCCGAGAGGTCCTGGCCGTTGGACGCGAAGATCAGGGCGGGGTCCTCGCCGTCGACCACGTCGACGACCCAGGTGATGCCGTTGGTGGTGTCGGCGACGGTGACCTCGCGCACCGGCTGCTCGACGGCGACGTCGAGGGCCTCGGCGTAGACCTCCTCGCCCCAGGGGCGCTGGGTGCGGAAGACGCGGGTGGTGCCGCCCTGGGTGACCCGCCAGGTCACCTGCGGCTCGGCGTCGTCGGCGCCCGGTGCGGCGGCCACGCGCTGCTCCGGCAGGCGCAGGCAGACGCGGTCGCGCACGGCGTCGAAAATCAGGCGCGGGCGCAGCTCGCGCGGGGCGACGCCGACGGCCGTGGCGCGCTCGGGCGTGCCGACGGGACGCTCGCGCAGCTCGGCGACGACGGCCAGCTCCACGCGGCGCGGCAGGGCGGGCTCGAGCCCGGAGCGGTCGCGGTCGAGCCAGGAGGTCGGGTGCGCCAAGCTGAAGGCGCGCACGGCCTCGATGCCGGCGACGAGTTCGCGGCCGCGCTCGGGCGCGGTCCGCATGACGGCGGCGGTCAGCGGCAGGTCCTCGGCACGCCCGGCCAGGTCCGCGACCAGGGCCTCCGCGTCGGCGTCCGCGGCCGGCGAGGCGGCGTCGAGGACCTCGAGCAGGCCGGGCACCTCGGCGGCGCTGACCCCGGCGTGCAGGGCGAGCACCTCGGTCGGGGTGGCGGCCTCGGGTGCCTCGAGGCCGACGCGGGAGGGAAGGCCGTCGGCGAACTCGGCGATGAGGCTCTCCTGCTCCCCGGTGCCCTCGAGGCCGAGGCCGGCGAGGTACTCCCCGGCCAGGGCGTCGGGCTCGTGCAGGCGGCCGGCCCGCGCGATGAGCGTCGCGCACGCCAGGGCGGGGGTGACGGCGAGCAGGTCGGACAGCCCGGCGCCCGCGGCGACCTGGCGGGCCAGGAAGATGCCGTAGAGGCGCTCGGTGCGCTCGAGCTGGTCGTCGGTGTAGCCGGCCGCGGGGAACCACGGGTGGGCGGCCATCGCCTCACCGAAGGTCAGCTCGCTGCGGGACGCCCAGCCCAGCAGGGTGTCGGTGGGATCTGCGAAGGGGGTGGCCTCGGCGGGGCGGCCGGCGCTCATGGAATACGGGCTCCTTGTCTGTGGTGTCTGCGGTTGTTCTCGTTCAGTTGTGGCGGCGGCCCGGACGGGGCCGCGGGGCATGCCTCACGAGCCTAGTTCGGTGCCTGGGGCCGGGCACCCGGGGCGGTCTCCCCCGCCGCGGCGGCGCCGGGCTCTGCGGCGCCGGGTCCCTCCGGGCCGGTCCAGCCGGCGGGCTGCATGCGCTGGCTGATCACGCGCGTGACGCCGTCGCCGCGCATGGTCACCCCGTAGAGCACGTTGGCCACGTCCATCGTGGCCTTCTGGTGGGTGATCACGATCAGCTGGGAGTCCGCGCGCAGCTCGACGAGCAGGTTGATCAGGCGGCGCAGGTTGACGTCGTCGAGGGCGGCCTCGACCTCGTCGAGGACGTAGAAGGGGCTCGGCCGGGCCCGGAAGATCGCCACGAGCATCGCCAGCGCGGTCAGCGACTTCTCGCCGCCGGAGAGCAGCGAGAGCTTGCGCACCTTCTTGCCCGGCGGGCGGGCCTCCAGCTCGATGCCGGTGCCCAGCATGTCCTCCGGGTCGGTGAGCACCAGCCGGCCCTCGCCGCCCGGGAAGAGGGTGGCGAAGACCCGCGGGAACTCCTTCTCCACGTCGTGCCAGGCGTCGGTGAACAGCTGCAGGATGCGTGCGTCGACGTCCTCGATGACCCCGCGCAGGTCGTCGCGGGCCTCCTCGACGTCGGCGAGCTGGGTAGCCAGGAAGCTGTGGCGCTCCTCGAGGGCCTTGTACTCCTCGAGCGCCAGCGGGTTGACCTTGCCCAGGGCGCCGAGGTCCTTCTCGGCCTGCTTGAGCCGCTTGCGCTCGGCGGCGAGATCGAAGTCCTCGCCCGGGGTGTGCTCGGCGAGCAGGTCGGCCACCGGCACGCCGAGGCGCTCGACGGTGGTGTGCTCGGTCTCGTCGGCGCGCACCTGGGCCTGGCTGAGCTTGATCTCGGCCTCGTGGGCGGCCTGGGAGCGCCGGTCGCGCTCGCTGCGGGCGGACTGCTCGGCCCGGCGCGCCTCGTTCTGGTGCGCCTGGGCCAGGGTGCGCCGCTCGGCTGCGGCGTCACGGTCCGCCGCGGCCCGGCCGGTGGCGGCGGCCACCCGCTCGGCCAGTTCCCCCGCGGACTCGGCGACGGCGGCGGCCAGCTCGCGGCGGGCCCGGCGCGCGGCGACGGCGCGCTCGTGGCGGGCACGGGCGGCCTTCTCGGCCTCGGCCTGGCGGCGCAGCTGGTCGCCGCGCCCGGCGACCTGGCCGGCGCGGTCCTGTGCGGAGCGCAGCGCGAGGCGGGCCTCGACCTCCATGGCGCGGACCTGCTCGAGCACGGCGGCCGCCTCGTCGCGCGCGGCCGTCGACGGCTCCTCGGGGGCCTCGTCGTCCTCGGCGCGCGCCAGGCGGTCGCGGGTCGTCTCGAGTTCCTTACGGGCCTCGTCTCGGCGGGTGCGCGCGGTCTCGGCCTGGCCGCGGGCGGTCTCGGCGGCCCGGGCGTCGGCGGCGGCGCGTTTCCTCAGGTTCTCCGCCTCGCGGGCCGCCGAGCGGGCCGCGGCGTCGTGGTCGCGCAGCTCGGCGGTCGCGGCGGCGGCGTCCACGCCGGCCTCCTCGGCGGCCTGGCGCGCACCCTCGAGCGTGCCCGCGAGCTCCTCGAGGCTGGCCTCGGCGGCGGCGAGCTCCTCCTCGGCCCGGGCGATCTGGCCGGCGACCTCGACGGCGCCGGGCCGCTCGCGGCCCAGGCGGGCCCAGCCCTCGCCGAAGAGCTCGCCGGCCGGTGTCACCGCGCGCAGGCGCGGGTCCGAGTCGACGACGCCGCGCGCCGCACGCGCGTCGGCGACCAGCACGACGTCGGCAAGCAGGCGGGTCACCGCCGCCCGGGCGCCCTCCGCCAGCTCAATGTGGTCGAGCAGCCAGGTGGCCTCCTTGGGCAGGTCGGCGTCCATGCGCCAGGTGCCACCCGCGCGGTCGGTGTCGATGAGCGTGGTGCGCGCCAGGGCGCCGTCGGAAAACGACGAGTACGTGTTCTCCCCGACATGTCCGGCCAGGGCCTCGGCGTGGTCGCCCAGGGCGGCGGCCACGGCGGTCTCGGTGCCGGGCTCGGGCGTGATCAGGCCCGCCAGGGGGCTGAATCCGTCGAGGCTGTCGGCGGCGTCGGCGCCGGTCTCGGAGTCGCGCAGGGTCTCGATGCGCGAGCGCAGCGCGTAGACCGCGCCGGAGCGCTCGCGCTGGGTCTCGCGCAGCTGCTCGAGGCGCTTCTCGGCGGACTCCCGCTCGGCGGCGGCGTTCTCGGCGGCGGCCTGCAGCGGCTCGCGGGCGCCACCGGCCTCGGCCACGGCGGCGTCGGCGGTCGCCAGTTCCGCGGCGGAGGCCCCGGCGCGCTCCTTGGCGGCGGCCTCGCGCTCCTCGGCGCGGGTGATCTCGGCGTCGAGCTCCCCGACGCGGGCGGCCAGGGACTCCTCGGCGGCCAGCAGGCGCACCACTCCCTCGCGGCGGTCGGCCACGGCGCGCACCTGGGCCAGGTGCTCCTCCTCGGCGTCGCGGTAGGCCTCCTCGGCGGCGTCGAGTTCCTCGCGCACGGCCTCCAGGCGGGCCTCGGCGGTGGCGGCCTCGGCCTCGGCGGCCCTGCTCTTCTGGTCGGCGGCCTCGGCGCGGGCGAGGATCTCGTCGGGGTCCTCGCCGTGGTAGTCCTCGCCGCCGCCGGCGCGGGCGCGCTCCTCGGCCACGCGCAGGGTCGCCGAGACGCGCTCGGCCAGGGTGGACAGGCGGAACCAGAGCTGCTGGGCGGCCTCGGCGGCCGGTTCCGCCTCGGCGACGGCGGCCTCCGCGGTCTCGCGGGCGGCAGCGGCCTCGGCCAGCTGCTCCTCGGACTCGGCGGCGGCCAGCCGCGTGCGCTCGTGGGCGGCCTCGGCGCTCTCGAGGGCCGCGCGCACGCGGGTGACCTCGTGGCCGGCCAGGGCCAGGCGGGCCTCCCGGACGGTGGCCTGGACGGTCGCGGCGCGCTTGGCGGCCTCGGCCTGGCGGGCCAGGGGCCCGAGCTGGCGGGAGAGCTCGTCGGTCAGGTCCCGCAGGCGGTCGAGGTTGCCCTGCATGTTCTCGAGCTTGCGCTGGGCCTTCTCCTTGCGGCGCCGGTGCTTGAGCACGCCGGCGGCCTCCTCGATGTAGGCGCGGCGCTCCTCGGGGCGCGAGTCGAGGATCTCGGCGAGCTTGCCCTGGCCGACGATGATGTGCATCTCGCGGCCGATGCCGGTGTCGCTGAGCAGCTCGCGCACGTCCATCAGGCGGGCGCGCGAGCCGTTGATCTCGTACTCGCTGGCGCCGTCGCGGAACATGCGGCGGGTCACGGAGACCTCGGAGTACTCGATGGGCAGCCGGCCGTCGTGGTTGTCGATGGTCAGGGTGACCTCGGCGCGCCCGAGCGGCCCGCGGTCGCCGGCGCCGGCGAAGATGACGTCCTGCATGGAGGACCCGCGCAGGGTCTTCGCGCCCTGCTCGCCCATCACCCAGGCCAGGGCGTCGACCACGTTGGACTTGCCCGAGCCATTGGGGCCGACCACCGCGCAGATGCCCGGCTCGAGTTTGAGTGTGGTCGCCGACGCGAAGGACTTGAAGCCCTTCAGGGTCAGCGATTTCAGGTGCATGGTGTTCCCAGGATAGCAGCCGGACCGGGGCCCTACGCAGGCTCAGCGGGCCGCGCGGGCGGGCCGGGGCGCCCCGACGGTCCAGGCGGCGATCAGGGTGGTCAGCGGCACCGCGGCGACGAGCGCGAGCGAGCCGGTCACCGAGCGCATCACCTCGGTGGCCATCGTGTCGGAGGTCAGGATCTCCGCCAGCCCGCGCCCGGACACCCCGAGGAGCACCAGCAGCGGCAACGCGGCGCCGGCGTAGGAGAGCACGAGGGTGTAGACGGTGCTGGCCAGGTGGTCGCGGCCGACGCGCAGGGCGCGGGTGAACAGCTGCCAGCGCGAGGCGCCCGGATCGAGCTCGCGCAGCTCGGCGATGGTGGCGGACTGGGCGACGGTGACGTCGTTGAGCACGCCGAGGGTGCCCAGGATGAACCCGGCGGTCAAGAGCCCGGTGATCTCGATGCCGGGCAGGTAGAGCAGCACCTGCAGGTTGTTCTCGTCGCCGAGCCCCCGCAGCCGGTTGGTGCCGATGGCCAGCTGGGCGACGCCGACGCCGAGCAGCATCGCCGTGAGCGTCCCGCCGAGGGCGGAGGCGGTCTTCCAGTTCGCCCCGTGGACGAGGAAGAGCACCAGGTAGAGCACGGCCGCGCAGGCGGTGATCGCCGCGGGCACCGGGGACTCGCCGCGGGCGAGCGCCGGCAGGAGGAAGACCCCGATCACGCCGAGGGTGACGGCCAGGCCGAGCACGGCGCGCACGCCGCGCCAGGCGCCGACGACGGCGATGCCGGCGAGGGCGAGCAGCAGCCAGAACCAGAAGGCGCCGGTGCGGTGGAAGTCCTGGAAGCCGTAGGTGCGCGTGCCGTCGGCGCCCGTGTGCACGGCCAGGCGGACCTCGTCGCCGCTCTGCAGGTGCGCCGCGCCCTCCGCGCCGCTGGCGGCGGCGTCGGTCAGCAGCGTGCGGCGGCCGGAGTCGGGGCCGGAGTGGATGTCCACGGCGACGACGTGGCACGACTCCTGGCCGGCCGGCACCTGGTCGATGCCGGCGGGGATGACGTCGAGGACGGTACCGATCGCCTGCGTGGTGCACGCCGCGGTCAGGCTCTCGGCGACGGTGCCGTCCTGGGTCTCCACGCCCAGCGGGGAGGCCTCGGAGAAGTCGCCGGCGGGCGTGGGCGCCTCGCCGGAGGGCCACTGGACCACGAGCGCGACGGCGGTGGCCACGGCGCCGAGGAAGAGGACCACGGCCAGCACGACCCGCGACGGGGTCCAGGCCGTGGTGCGCGGGTCGAGCCGCTCGCGCAGCGGGCGGGAGTCCGGGGGCCCGGAGTGCCCGTGAGCGTGGGCGTGCCCGTGCGGGCGGGCGGGGGTTTCTGCGTGCTTGTCGACGCCCGCGTCTGCGGCGTGGGCGGTACGGCTCGCCGTCGGGCGGTGGTGATGGCGTCCCATGGTCAGCAGATGGTAGCCGGGCCGCGCGCGGCGGTGCCGGTCAGCGCTCGCGGAAGCCCTCGGCGCCCTTCGGCTCGCCCCACTGTTCGACGACGAGCTCGACGGAACCGGGCCGGCCGGTCGTCGTCGGCTCCTCGCGCAGCAGCTCGAGCAGGCGCTCGCAGGTGTCCCGCTCCCCCTCGGCGACGACGCAGACGCGCCCGTCGACGAGGTTGCTCGCGGAGCCGGCCAGGCCCAGCTCGAGGGCCCGGGAGCGGGTCCACCAGCGGAAGCCCACGCCCTGGACGTGGCCGTGGACGAAGGCGGTCAGGCGCGTCGCACTCATCGGCCCGCCTCCGTCTCCCCGGCGGTCTTCCAGCCGTAGTCGAGGGACTCGTACTCGGCGGAGCGCTCGGTGATCGGGTCGGAGCCGTCCCAGGTGCCCATCTCCTCCCAGCCGAGGGTGTCGCGCGGCAGGTCCTCGCGGCGGAAGACCGGGTTGAGCCCGGCGCGGCGCTGCACGGCGTAGTGGCGCAGCAGGGCCACGGCCACGCCGGCCAGCGGGAAGAGGGCGACGAGGTTGATGGTGGCCATCAGGCCGGAGAAGACGTCGGCCAGCGACCAGACCAGCGGCACCGAGCCGATGGCGCCGCCGAAGACGCAGAGGACGACGAGCGCGCGGAAGACCTGCAGGGTCGTGGAGTTGGTGCGCCCGACCATGTAGCCGATGTTGGACTCGCCGTAGTAGTAGTTGCCCACCACCGAGGAGAAGGCCAGGAAGATGATCAGCACGGTCAGGAAGTGGATGCCCCAGCCACCGACGGAGTCGGAGAGCGCGGCCTGGGTCAGCTGCATGCCGCCCTCCTCGCTGTTGAGGTCCGGGGCGGCCAGCAGGATGATGAAGGCGGTGGCCGAGCAGACGACCAGGGTGTCGAAGTAGACGCCGAGGGTCTGGATCAGGCCCTGCTTGACCGGGTGGGACACGCTCGCGGTCGCGGCGGCGTTGGGCACCGAGCCCATGCCGGCCTCGTTGGAGAACAGGCCGCGGCGGATGCCCTGCTGGATCACCGCGCCGAGGGTGGCGCCGGCGAACTCGCGGATGCCGAAGGCGCTGAGCACGATGTCCTCGATCATGCCGGGGATCTCGCCGATGTTCAGGCCGATGACGATGAAGGCGACGATGATGTAGGCGACGGCCATGACCGGCACGATCGTCTGGGTGACGGTGGCGATGCGCTGCACGCCGCCGAAGATGACGATTCCGGTGGCCGCGGCGAGCACGAGGCCGACGCCGACCTTGAGGCCCGTCGAGTCGTTGCCGGCGGACTGGCCGATGGCCTCGGTGATGGAGTTCGACTGCACGGCGTTGAAGACGAAGCCGTAGGTCACGCAGATGACCACGGCGAAGACGACCGCCAGCGGGCGCCAGTGCAGGGCCTTGGTCATGTAGTAGGCCGGGCCGCCGCGGTAGGAGGCGGCGTCGCGCTCCTTGAAGACCTGGGCGACGGTCGACTCGATGAACGAGGTCGCGCCGCCGACGATGGCCAGCAGCCACATCCAGAACACCGCGCCCGGCCCGCCGGTGGCCACGGCGATGGCCACGCCGGCGACGTTACCGGTGCCCACGCGCGAGGCCGCGGAGATGGTGAAGGCCTTGAAGGCGGAGATGCCCTTCTGCCCCTCGGAGATCTCCGAGGGGGACTCGGTGACGGCCTTGAGCATGTCCGGCACGTAGCGGATCTGCACGACGACGGTGCGCCAGCAGTAGACAAGGCCCGACCCGATGAGCAGGAACATCACCAGGTACCAGAACTTGTCGTTGAACGCCTGTACGGCGTTGACGAGAGATTCCATGAACCAGAATCGTAATCCGTCGAGCTCAGTGTCTCCGCTGACAGGTCGGGCAGAGGTGACTGGATCGGTTCATGAAGGTCTCCCGGATCACCGGCGTGCCGCAGCGCCGGCAGGGCTCGCCGGCCCTGCCGTAGACGTTCAGCGAGCGGGAGAAGTAGCCGCTGCGGCCGTTGACGTTGACGTAGAGCGAGTCGAACGAGGTCCCGCCCTGCCCGAGGGCGCGCTCCATGACGGCGCGCCCGCAGGCGAGCAGCTCGATCAGCCGGGGCAGGGCGACCCGGTCGGCGCGCTGGCGCGGGTGGATGCGGGCGGCGAAGAGCATCTCGTCGGCGTAGATGTTGCCGATGCCGCTCAGGATCTCCTGGTTGAGCAGCAGGCGCTTGATCTCGGTGCGCTTCGTCTTCAGCAGCGCGGCCACGGCCGGCGCGTCGAAGGAGTCCTCGAGCAGGTCGGCGGCGATGTGCGCCACGGGTTCGGGCACCGCGCGCCCGGCCCTGCCGAGGGTGAGCGCGCACGGCCACCAGTAGCCGAAGGTGCGCTGGTCGACGAACCACAGCTCGCGCTCCTCCGGCCCGCCGATACGCGCCCGGATGCGCAGGTGCGTGAAGTTGGGGTCCTCCGCGCCGGTGCCGGCGGGTTTGATGAGCATCTGCCCGCTCATGCCGAGGTGGACCAGCAGGCAGTCGTCGACGGCCCCGTCCAGGTCGAGCCAGAGGAACTTCCCGCGGCGTTCCACGGCGCGCACGCGCGCGCCGTCGAGACGATCGGCGACGTCGCGTGGCTCGGCGCAGCGACGTACCGCCCGTGGGTAGCGCACCGCGACGTCGTCAATCGTGCGCCCGGTGAGGTGTTCGGCGAGGCCGCGCCGGACGACCTCGACCTCGGGCAGCTCAGGCATCCTCGCCCATGTGCAGGGCCAGGACGGTGGCGCGCTCGCGCAGCGCCGTCCAGGCCCGGTGGGCCGCCTCCTGCTCCGCGAGCTTCTTGTTGTGGCCCACGCCGCGGCCGAGCTCCACGCCGCGCACGCTGGCGGTGGCGGTGAAGGTCAGGTCGTGCTCGGGGCCGGTCGACTCGGCGGCGTAGACGGGCATCTCGAGCTTGAGCTCGGCGAGGCGTTCCTGCAGCGCGGTCTTCCAGTCCTGGTGGTGGCCCTGGGCGGTGGCGGTGGCGATCTTCTCGCCGAAGAGGCGCAGCACCACCTTCCGGGCGGTCTCGAAGCCGTGCTGGCGGTAGACGGCACCGAGGACGGCCTCGGTGGTGTCGGCCAGGATGGACTCCTTGGTGCGGCCCTCGGTGGACTGCTCGCCCTTGCCCAGCAGGATGTGGCTGCCCAGGTCGATCTCGCGGGCGATGTCCGCGCAGCCGTAGCGCGAGACGATCGAGGCGCGCATCTTGGAGATGTCTGACTCGGGGCGCGAGGGGTAGCGCTCGTAGAGCTCGCCGGCCACGGACAGACCGAGCACGGCGTCGCCGAGAAACTCGAGGCGCTCGTTGTTCGGCAGCGTGCCGTTCTCGTTGGCGAAGGAGCGGTGGGTCAGTGCCAGGCGCAGGTGCTCGTCGTCGACCTCGACGCCCAGTGCCTCGAGCAGCGGGGTGTGGTCGACGGCCGCGTAGGCGGCCTCGAGCGCCTCGACGCCGGTGGGCCGCTGGCTGCGGCGCCGGCTCACAGGAACTTCTCCAGCCCGGACCAGCGCGGGTCGGTGCCCTGGTACTCGCCGGCGATGCCGTCGGGCGCGGGGACCTCGGAGTCCGAGTCCTCGCAGCCGTCCTCGCAGACGGGGCTGAAGGGCAGGTTGAGGCCGATCTCGTCGGTGACGGCCTGGGTCAGGTCGACGCGCTCCTCAACGACGAGCGGCGGGAGGTCGTCCTCGTCGTCCTCTCCGTCCTCGGGGGCGTCGCCGGACTCGGTGAAGACGTCGGCGTCGTAGGCGAAGAACTGCTCGACGTGGAAGTCGCCCTCGCGGTGCAGCTCGCGCAGGCAGCGCGAGCACTGGCCCTCGAGCGGCGCGGTGACGTCGGCGAGGACCTGCACGCCGGTGCCCAGGTCGGTCAGGTCGGCGTCGACGGTGACCTCGGCGCCCTGGGGCACGGCGATCATCGCCACGCCGATGCGTTCGGGGGCGGGTGCGGTGCGGGTCTGACGCTCACGGCCTCCGTCGAGACCGGAGACGTCGAAGATGAACGGGGAATCCATAACGGCCGACGATCCTACCCCTCGCGACGCGGCTGCGACCAGTCACGTTCGTCGTAGTCGTAGTCGTATCCGCCGCGGCTCGGGCCCCGCGTGCCGGCGGCCCCGGAGGCACCGATCGAGCGGTCGCCGCGCTGGGCGCCGCCGGAGGCGCCGGCGCCGCGGCGCAGGGCGGCGCGGTCGCTGGAGACGGTGCGCAGGACCCCGGAGAGGGTCTCCTCAAAGTCGGCGAGCTTGCCGTCGACGAACTCGTCGCACTCCTGGCGCAGCTGGCGCGACTCGGAGTGGGCGGCCTCGACCACGCGGTGGGCCTCCTCCTCGGCGCGGCGGGCGACCTCGGACTCGGAGACCAGGCGCTTCTGCTCGGCCAGACCCTCGTCGACGCTGCGCTGGTAGGAGGCGTTGCCCTCCTTGACCAGGCGGTCGGACTCGGACTGGGCGCGGGCGACGGTGTCCTCGGCCTCGGCGCGGGCGTGGGAGACGGTCTGCTCGGCCTCCTCCTGGGCGCGCGAGACCATCGTGGTCGAGCGGGTCTGCGCGTCGGCGAGCATGTTCTCGCTCTCCTCGTGGGCGGAGCCGACGATGTCGTTGGCCTCGTGCTCGGCGTCGGAGACGATCTGCTGGGCGCGCTCCTCGGCGCCACGGATCAGTTCGTCGCGGCGGTCGAGGACGTCCTGGGCGTCGTCGATCTCGACGGGCAGCGCGTTGCGCATGTCGTCGAGAAGCGCCAACACGTCGTTGCGCGGCACCATGCAGTTGGAGGTCATGGGCACGCCGTAGGCCTGCTCCACGGTCTGGACCAGTTCATCGAGAGCTTCAAACACGCGGTACATGGCCCCAAGCGTACCGGCGCGGCGCGGGGTTCTCCCCGCGCCGCGCCGCATTTTCCGGGTCCGTGCGGACCGTTCCCTACTGTTCGATCACGCCCCGGACCTAGATCACGCCCTGGGCGAGCATGGCGTCGGCGACCTTCTTGAAGCCGGCGATGTTCGCGCCCACCACGTAGTCGCCCTCGCGGCCGTACTCGGCGGCGGCGTCGGCGGTATGGCGGAAGATGTTGGACATGATCTTGTGCAGGCGCTGGTCCGTGTACTCGAAGCTCCAGGAGTCACGGGTGGCGTTCTGCTGCATCTCGAGCGCGGAGGTGGCCACGCCGCCGGCGTTGGCGGCCTTGCCCGGGGCGAAGTGGACGCCCTTCTCGCGGAAGACCTCGATGGCGTCGGCGGTCGAGGGCATGTTCGCGCCCTCGGCGACGAAGCGGCAGCCGTTGTTGAACAGGTGCTCGGCGTGCTCGCCGTCGAGCTCGTTCTGGGTGGCGCACGGCAGGGCCACGTCGCAGGGCTTGTCCCAGATGGAGCCGTCGGTGTGCAGGGTCGCGCCCTCGGCCTCGGAGACGTAGTCGGCGACGCGGCCGCGGCGGACCTCCTTGACCTCCTTGAGCAGCTCGACGTCGACGCCGTCCGGGCACTCGACCCAGCCGGAGGAGTCGGAGAATCCGATGACGGTGGCGCCGAGCTCCTGGGCCTTCTCGATGGCGTAGATGGCCACGTTGCCGGAGCCGGAGACGGTGACCTTGGAGCCGGAGAAGGACTCGCCGTGGGCGGCCATCATCTCCTGGGTCAGGTAGACCAGGCCGTAGCCGGTGGCCTCGGTGCGCACCAGGGAGCCGCCCCAGGTCAGGCCCTTGCCGGTGAGCACGCCGGACTCGTGCTGGTTGACCAGGCGACGGTACTGGCCGAAGAGGTAGCCGATCTCGCGGGCGCCGACGCCGATGTCACCGGCGGGCACGTCGCGGTACTCGCCGATGTGGCGGGACAGCTCGGTCATGAAGGACTGGCAGAAGCGCATGACCTCGGCGTCGGACTTGCCCTTCGGGTCGAAGTCCGAGCCGCCCTTGCCGCCGCCGATGGGCAGGCCGGTCAGGGAGTTCTTGAAGATCTGCTCGAAGCCCAGGAACTTGATGATGCCCAGGTTGACCGAGGGGTGGAAGCGCAGGCCGCCCTTGTAGGGCCCGAGGGCGGAGTTGAACTGGACGCGGAAGCCGCGGTTGATCTGGACGTCGCCGTTGTCGTCGACCCACGGCACACGGAAGATCAGCTGGCGCTCCGGCTCGCAGAGGCGCTGGATCAGGCCGTAGTCGCCGTAGTGCGAGTCCTTCTCGAGCACGATCTTGAGCGAGTCGAGCACCTCGGCGACGGCCTGGTGGAACTCCGGCTCGCCGGCGTTGCGCTTGAGCAGGAGGTCGTAGTAGCTGGAAACCTGTTCGTCGACGTTCATGTCCTGACGGTCCTTCCTTGGGGTCTCTTCCCGCACGCCCGGCGACCGCGTGAAAACGCGTCGCCCTGAGACGCCCGGTGTGGCTGTGGACGCGACTGATTATGACACAAGGCCGTTTGACCTGCACCAAAATACCGGTCAAACGACCGACAAAAACTGCGTGATGCTGGTCACATACCCTCGTGCGTAACAATGGAGGACGTGAACAATCCCGCTGACCGGCACCCCGAGACCCCGCGCCCCGCGACCGGGGGCGCCCGGGTCGTCATCGCCCCCGACTCGTTCAAGGGCACCTTCGACGCCGACGCCGCCGCCGAACTCATCGGCGCCGGCGTGCGCGAGGTGCTCCCCGACGCCGAGATCACCCTCGCCCCCATGGCCGACGGCGGCGAGGGCACCGCCGCCCGCTTCACCGGCGAGACCGTCACCCTGCCCACCACCGACGCCGCCGGGCGGCTGACCGAGGCCGCCTACGTCTACGACGCCGCGGCGGCCACCGCCTACATCGACGTCGCCGCCGCCTCCGGCCTGCCCGCCGTGGCCGACCGCCCCGTGCCGCTGACCGGCGACACCTACGGCACCGGCGTGCTCATCGCCGACGCGCGCACCCGCGGCGCCCAGCGCGTGGTGCTCGCCCTGGGCGGCTCCGGCACCGTCGACGGCGGCAGCGGGATCCTCGTCGCGCTCGGCGCGCGCCTGCTCGACCGCCGCGGCCTGCCCGTGCCCAAGGGCGGCGGCTGGCTCAGCGCCGTCGAGTCCGTGGACACCGCCCGGCTCAACACGGACGCCGGCGCCATGGAGTTCGTCCTGCTCACCGACGTCACGGCCCCGGTGACCGGCCCCGAGGGCGCCGCGCGGGTCTTCGGCCCGCAGAAGGGCGCGGCCGCGGACGACGTCGAACTGCTCGACGAGTCGCTCGCCCACCTCTGCAAGGTCCTCGAGTTCGACCCGACCACCCCCGGCGCGGGCGCGGCCGGCGGCGTGCCGGTCTGCCTGACCTGGCTGGCACGGCTCCTGGGCAACCCGGACCCGCGGATCCTGCCCGGCGCGCCCGTCGTCGCCGCGTCGCTGGGTCTCGAGGACGCCGTCGCCTCCGCCGACCTGGTCATCACCGGCGAGGGTTCCCTGGACGCGCAGAGCTTCACCGGCAAGGTCGTCGGCACGCTCGCCGGGCTCGAGCGCGCCGAGGGCGCGCACCTCGCGGTGGTCTGCGGCCGCGCGGACGCGGCGGCCCGCGGCGCGCTGCCGGCCGGCAGCCTCGTCGAGGAGACGGGCTCGAAGGACGCCGACGCACTGCGCGCGGCCGGCGCCCGGGTGGCCGAGGCCTACCGGAAGATCTCCACCGTCCAGGGGTAGACGGCGGGCAGCTCGTGGGCGGTCTCGTTCTCGAGCAGCACCGGGTCGTCCGGCAGCTCGGCGGCCGGGGTGAGCAGGCGCGAGAGCGCCATCGTCAGCTGGTTGACGGAGCCGGAGAACCCCTCGGGGCGCATGAGGTAGCGCACCACCTCCGCGTTCTCCAGGTCGCGGCCCTGGTGCTGATCGCGGTACGTTTGCCTTAGCTGATCGGCGACCCCGGCCTGCAGCCGGGCCTGCGTGGACTCGACCGGCATCGCCTCGAGGACACCGGCCGCGGCCAGCTTCTCCCCCGCGTCGGCGAACCGCTCCTGGAGGGCCTCCGCACGGTCCGCGGGGACGAGGACGTCGAACTGAATCTGTGGCATGGCCCCAGAGCATAACCGGAAAGGTGGACCATGAATAGCCCCTACATTCCGCGGCACAACCCGCTGAACGTGATGGCCGACGGCACCATCAAGCAGGTCAATCCGTTCACCGGCACCGAGGTCTGGACGGTGCCGGGCCGCGGCAACCGGCCGCTCTCGCGCCCGCAGGCCGACCCGGAGCCGGTCACCGACGCCAACCGCGAGGACTCCTGCGCCTTCTGCGCCGAACGCCTGCTGCAGACCCCGCCGGAGAAGGCCCGGATGATCCGCGAGGACGACCACTGGCGCATCGTGCGCGGGGTGACCCCGGACCAGCTCACCGAGACGGTCCCGGAGTTCCGCCGGGTGCCCAACCTCTTCGAGATCGTCTCCTACGACTACTGGCGCGAGAACTACGACTACCGCATGGACGCCGCGCAGCTGGCCCGCCGCGAGCAGTACCTCTCCGCCCCGGGCGGGCGTGAGCACGTGCTGGCCACCGTGCAGAACAAGCTCAAGGCCGCCGGCCAGGACCCGGACCTGCCCGAGGAGCGCCTGCTCGAGCTCGGCGACGCCTTCTTCGGCGGCGGCCACGACCTGGTCATCGGCCGGCGCCACTTCGTCGACGGCGCCGGGGACACCTCCCAGTTGGCCTCCTCGGGCACGCTGACCCCGGACGAGCACGCCGCCTTCATCCGCTTCACGGTCGACTCGATGGCGGAGATCTACGAGCACAACCGCTACGCCCGCTACGTCGCCGTCTTCCAGAACTGGCTCAAGCCCGCCGGCGCCAGCTTCGACCACCTGCATAAGCAGCTGGTGGCCATCGACGAGCGCGGCGTGCAGTCCGAGCTGGAGATCTCGCACCTGCGCTCGAACTACAACATGTACAACGAGTGGGCGGTCGACTACGCGAACTACCACAACCTGATCATCGCGGAGAACCAGCACGTGGTCTGCTTCGCCGGCTTCGGCCACCGCTACCCCACCATCGAGGTCTTCTCGAAGTCGGCGGTCGCCGAGCCCTGGCTGCAGGACGCCTCCGAGGTCCGCGCGATGAGCGACATGCTGCACGCCTGCCACGCCGCCACGGGCCCGGACGTGCCGTGCAACGAGGAGTGGCACCACAAGCCCGTCGACCTCGACGTGCCGATGCCCTGGCGCGTGATGATCAAGTGGCGCGTCTCCACGCTCGCCGGCTTCGAGGGCGGCACGAAGATCTACGTCAACACGCTCTCCCCGGAGAACATCCGCGACCGCGTCACCACGGCGATGATCCGCCTGCGCGGCGAGGGCCGCATCGCCCAGGACCTGCGCATCGGCACCGAATGCCACGTGGAGCCCAACTCCCTGCGCTACAACCCGCTGCTGCCTTAGGGGCTCGATTTCCGACGTCGCGCCGCTCGCCGCGGGCGGACCCCGCACCCGTCCCGCGCCCCGCGCGGCGCGGGGCGCCGCGCGCCGGAGGTCTCCCCTTCCCGCGCACGTCAGGGGCGTCGCATGCGTCGTCACTTCCTGGTCCCGTGGGCCGTGCTGCCTCTATAGTGGTCGCCGACCACGAACAGACCGGAAGGCAGACCCGAGGCATGAGCCTGACCCCCGCCCACCTGCTCGCGAACGCGAAGACCGACCTGAGCTTCCAGCGCGCCCTCTACGAGGACCTGCACGAGCACCCGGAACTCTCCGGGCTCGAGCGCGCGACGTCGCAGAAGATCCTCGGCCGGCTGGAGAACCTCGACTGCGAGATCGTGCAGCCGATCGGCGGCTTCGGCATCGTCGCCGTCTTCCGCAACGGCCCCGGGCCGACCGCGCTCTTCCGCGCCGACTTCGACGCCCTGCCGGTCAAGGAGACCACCGGGGTGCCCTACGCCTCGACGCGCGTGCAGGCGCGCCCGGACGGCTCGACCGTGCCGGTGATGCACGCCTGCGGCCACGACATGCACACCACCGCCCTGCTGGGCGCCTGCGAGCTGCTCGACGACAACCGCGACTCCTGGTCCGGCACCTTCCTGGCGCTCTTCCAGCCCTCCGAGGAGATCGGCACCGGCGCCGACGCGATGCTCGCCGACGGCCTGGCCCGGCGCATCCCCGCCCCGGACGTCTGCTTCGGCCAGCACATCATGCCCGGCCGCGCCGGCGAGGTGCAGACGATGCCCGGCGGCCAGCTCGCCGCCGCGGACTCGGTGACGATCACCATCACCGGGCGCAGCGCCCACGGTTCGATGCCGCACAAGGCCATCGACCCGACCTATGTCGCCGCGATGGTCATCATCCGGCTGCAGGGCTTGGTCGGCCGCGAGGTCGACCCCAACGACTTCGCCGTGATCTCGGTGGGCAAGGTGCACGCCGGCACCACCAACAACATCATCCCGGACACCGCGGAGCTGACCCTGAACTGCCGCTTCTACGACGACACGGTCAAGCGCCGCGTCTACTCCGGCATCCGCCGGGTCGTCCACGCCGAGTGCGAGGCCTCCGGCTGCCCGGAGCCGCCGCGCTTCGAGTACTTCTCGCACGCGGAGCTCACGGACAACTCGAAGGAGGTCTTCGAGCGGGTGCGCCCGGTCTTCGACGCCGTCTTCGGGCCGGACTCCGTCGACGCGGAGCGCTCCACGGTCTCCGAGGACTTCTCGCACATCCCCCGCGCCTTCGGGGCGCCCTACCTGTTCTGGCTGGTCGGCTGCACCCCGCGCGAGCAGTGGGACGCGGCCGTGCACGGCGGCACCGTCGACACCGACGTGCCGGTCAACCACATGTCGACCTTCCTGCCGGACTACGAGCCGACGGTCTCCTCGGCCACCCGCGCCGCGGCCGCCGCGGTGCTGACCTACCTGGGCAACCACAACTGAGCCCGGCCACCCCCCGTCGCCGAGCACAACCCGCGGGGGCGGGCTACCCTGGACGCGTTCGCTGACACGTCCCGTTAACCGTGAGAGCAGGAGCAACTGATGTCCCACCCGTCCCCGATCCCCAGCCTGCCTGAGGCGCTGCCCGGCCACGTGCGCGGCGCCGCCGGCACCTCCCCCGCCGACGCGACGAACCGCAAGTACTGGTTCGGCCTGTCGCGTGCGGTCATGGACCAGATCGCCGACCGTTGGGAGGCCACCGACCTGACCTACAGCCGCGGCCGCCAGCAGCACTACTTCTCCGCCGAGTTCCTCATGGGCCGCGCCCTGCTGAACAACCTGACCAACCTCGGCCTCGTCGAGGAGGCCCGCGAGGCCGTGGCGAAGGACGGCCGCGAGCTGGCCGACGTGCTCGAGGCCGAGTACGACGCCGCGCTGGGCAACGGCGGCCTGGGCCGCCTGGCCGCCTGCTTCCTCGACTCCGCGGTCACCCAGGACTACCCCGTGACCGGCTACGGGCTGCTCTACCGCTACGGCCTGTTCCGCCAGTCCTTCGAGGACGGCTTCCAGAAGGAGTCCCCGGACGCCTGGCGCGACGACGGCTACGCCTTCACCTTCCGCCGCCACAGCCAGCAGCGCATCGTCCACTTCGACGACATGACGGTGCGCGCCGTGCCCCACGACATGCCGATCACCGGCTACGGCACCGACAACGTGGGCACCCTGCGGCTGTGGAACGCCGAGCCGATGACCGAGTTCGACTACGACGCCTTCAACTCGCAGCGGTTCACCGACGCGATCCTGGAGCGCGAGAAGGTCTCAGACATCTGCCGCGTGCTCTACCCGAACGACACCACCTACCAGGGCAAGGTGCTGCGCGTGCGCCAGCAGTACTTCTTCGTCTCCGCGTCCCTGCAGTCGATGGTGGCCAACTACGTGCACAACCACGGCGAGGACCTCCGCGGCTTCGCCGAGTACAACTGCGTGCAGCTCAACGACACCCACCCGGTGCTCGCCATCCCGGAGCTGCTGCGCATCCTGCTCGACGACTACCACATGAGCTGGGACGACGCCTGGGGCGTGGTCACGAAGACCTTCGCCTACACCAACCACACCGTGCTCACCGAGGCCCTCGAGCAGTGGGACGTCTCGATCTTCCAGACGCTCTTCCACCGCGTCTGGGAGCTGGTCTGCGAGATCGACCGCCGCTTCCGCGAGGACATGCGCGGCCGCGACATCGACGAGGGCCAGATCGCGCGGATCGCCCCGGTCCAGGACGGCAAGGTCCGCATGGCCTGGATCGCCTGCTACGCCTCCTACTCGATCAACGGCGTCGCCGCGCTGCACACCGAGATCATCAAGCGCGAGACGCTGGCCGACTGGCACGGCATCTGGCCGGAGAAGTTCAACAACAAGACCAACGGCGTGACCCCGCGCCGCTGGCTGCGCATGTGCAACCCGCGCCTGGCCGGGCTGCTGACCGAGGCCGCCGGCTCCGACGCCTGGGTCACCGACCTGACCGAGCTGGCCAAGCTCGCCCCGCTGGCCGAGGACGCCGCGACGATGAAGCGCCTGCGCGAGATCAAGGCGGCCAACAAGGCCGACTTCGCCGAGTGGGTCGCCGAGCGCGAGGGCGTGGAGATCGACCCCGACTCGATCTTCGACGTGCAGATCAAGCGCCTGCACGAGTACAAGCGCCAGCTGCTCAACGCGCTCTACATCCTCGACCTGTACTTCCGCATCAAGGTCGACGGCGAGCGCGACGTGCCCAAGCGCACCTTCATCTTTGGCGCGAAGGCCGCCCCGGGCTACATCCGGGCCAAGGCGATCATCAAGCTGATCAACGAGATCGCCCGCCTGGTCAACAACGACGAGGAGGTCTCGAAGTACCTCAGCGTCGTCTTCGTGCACAACTACAACGTCTCCCCGGCCGAGCACATCATCCCGGCCGCGGACGTCTCCGAGCAGATCTCGACGGCCGGCAAGGAGGCCTCGGGCACCTCGAACATGAAGTTCATGATGAACGGCGCGCTGACCCTGGGCACCCTGGACGGCGCCAACGTCGAGATCCTCGACGCCGTCGGCGACGACAACGCCTACATCTTCGGTGCCAAGGAGGACGAGCTGCCGGGCCTGCGCGAGAGCTACGACCCGAACGCCGTGGCCGACGCCACCCCGGGCCTGCGCCGCGTGCTCGACGCGTTGACCGGCGAGCTGCTCGACGACTCCGGTTCCGGCTGGTTCGCCGACCTGCGCCGCTCGCTGCTGGGCGACGGCTACAACGAGCCGGACACCTACTACGTGCTCGGCGACTTCGCGGACTACCGCGAGACCCGCGACCGGATGGCCGCCGACTACGTCGCCGACCCGGACCACTGGGCCCGGATGTGCTGGGTGAACATCTGCGCCTCCGGCCGGTTCTCCTCCGACCGCACCATCGCCGACTACGCCCGCGAGGTCTGGCACCTGGAGCCGACCCCGCTCGAGTGGGACTAGTCCTCCCCCGCACCGCCGCCCCGCACCGCGGTGCGGCGGCCCTGCCCCGCTCGTGACCGGGCGCCGGGTGGACCCCCGGACATGAAAAGAGGGGCCCCGTGAGGGGCCCCTCTCTTCGTGTTCAGACCCGTGCCCGCTCACCCGGGGGTGAGGGGGACGTGGGCCTGCCGACCTGCCTGCGGCCGGCTTTCCGACCTACTTGCGGTCGGCGTCCACGGCGGCGCCGGCGGAGAAGTCCTCGCCGAGCAGGTGCACGTGGATCATGTTGGTGTTGCCCTTGATTCCGGGCGGGGTGCCGGCCACGATGACCATCATGTCCTCGCGGTCGTACTCGCTCATCTTGAGCAGGTTCTCGTTGATCTCGACGATCATCTCGTCGGTGGAGGCGACCTTGCGGGTCAGGAAGGTCTCCGCGCCCCAGCTCAGGGCCAGCTGCGAACGGACCGAGGGATCCGGGGTGAACACCAGCAGCGGCAGGTGCGAGTGCAGGCGGGCCAGGCGGCGGGCGGTGTCACCGGAGGAGGTGAACGCGACCAGCGCGCGGGCGTTGAGACGCTCGGCGATGTCGCGGGCCGAGAAGGAGATCACGCCGCGCTTGGTGCGCGGGATGTGGGCCAGCGGGGGCACCGAGCCGCCGTGCTCCGCCTCGCGGACGATGCGGGCCATGGTGCGCACGGTGTGCTGCGGGTTGACGCCCACCGAGGTCTCGCCGGAGAGCATGACCGCGTCGGCGCCGTCGAGGACGGCGTTGGCGACGTCGGAGGCCTCGGCGCGGGTCGGGCGCGAGTTGTTGATCATCGAGTCCAGCATCTGGGTGGCGACGATGACCGGCTTGGCGTTCTCGCGGGCGATCTGGATGGCGCGCTTCTGGAACAGCGGCACCTCCTCGAGCGGGACCTCGACGCCGAGGTCACCACGGGCGATCATGATGCCGTCGAAGGCCAGCACGATGGACTCCAGGGCGTCGACCGCCTCCGGCTTCTCGAGCTTGGCGATGACCGGCACGCGGCGGCCGACCTCGTCCATGATCTCGTGGACCAGGTCGACGTCCGCCGGGGAGCGCACGAAGGACAGGGCGACGAGGTCGACTCCGAGCTTCAGCGCGTAGCGCAGGTCCGCCTTGTCCTTCTCGGACAGGGCCGGCACGGAGATGTCCATGCCGGGCAGCGAGACGCCCTTGTTGTTGGAGACGGGGCCGCCCTCGACGACCTCGCAGACGACGTCGTTGCCGTCGACCTCCTTGCAGACGAGGGCGACCTTGCCGTCGTCGACGAGCAGGCGGTCACCGGGCTTGGCGTCGCGCGCCAGGCCCTTGTAGGTGGTGGAGACGCGGTCGTGGGTGCCCTCGACGTCGTCGATGGTGATCCGGACGATCTCGCCGTTCTTCCACTCCGTCTCGGTCTCCTTGAACCGGCCCAGACGGATCTTGGGGCCCTGGAGGTCGGCCAGGATACCGACGGCGCGGCCGGTCTTGTCCGTGGCCTCGCGGACCCACTCGTAGTTCTGCTTGTGGTCAGGGTGGTCGCCGTGCGAGAAGTTCATGCGGGCGACATTCATGCCCGCCTCGACCAGCTCCAGGATGCCCTCCTGGCTGGCGACGGCGGGACCGAGCGTGCAAACGATCTTGGTTCTTCTATCCACGAGCTCCAACCTACTGCTTTCCGTTGTGGGTTTCCATACGAGCGACTGCCCGATCGGTCACGATGATGCCCGATTGTGTTGCTACTGTCACGTTTTTCAGTCCGCAGGAAGCCTGTTCGGCCGTTTCGGGCCCGGTCTGTGCCCGTTTCCTTGGGCACCCCGGAGCCTACCGTTCTTTCCCGGTTCCGTCCGTTCGTGTCTGCTTTGCCCCGGCGGAATTGCCGACGCCCGCGGCGTCGGCGCCGTGCGCCGTCGTGGTTGCCTCCCCCGCGGCGCTCGCCGCCCCCGGGGCGGCGGGTTCCCCGACGCCCGCGCCGGCCGCACGGTCGGCGCCTGCGGGGCCCGACGCGGCGTCGTCAATCTCCCTGCCCTCCTCGGCGGTGCCGGGCGCGGGGCGGTTCCCGAGCACCTCCCTGCCGGACTCGCGGCCGCGCGGCAGCAGCAGGAAGGCGACGAGGCCGACGACGATGAAGACCAGCGCGGCAAACGAGTTCACGCGCATGCCCAGGATGTGCTGGGCGGGGTCGGTGCGCATCAGCTCGACCCAGGAACGACCCAGGCCGTAGAGGACGAGGTAGAGCGCGAAGACGCGGCCGTGGCCGAGGCGCAGGCGGCGGTCCAGCCAGAGCAGCAGCAGGAAGGCACCGACGTTCCAGAGCGACTCGTAGAGGAAGGTCGGGTGCACCGAGGCGATGACCTCACCGGTGGAGCGCCCGGTCAGCGGCGCGAAGTTCCCCTCGGCGTCGACGCGGTAGTAGAGGTCGAGCGCCCAGGGCACGTCCGTGGGCCGGCCGTAGAGCTCCTGGTTGAACCAGTTGCCGAAGCGCCCGATGCCCTGCGCGAGGATCAGGCCCGGGGCCACCGCGTCGGCGAAGGGGGCCACCGGCACGCCGCGCCAGCGGTAGAAGACCCAGATGGCCAGCCCGCCGAGCAGGACCGCGCCGATGATCGCCAGGCCGCCCTCCGTGATCTTGGCCCAGGCCCAGGGGTCAGCGTCCGCGCCGAAGTAGTCCGGCCAGTGCGAGATGACGTGGTAGGCCCGGCCGCCGATGACGCCGGCGATGATGACCACGATGGCGGAGTCCCAGATCATGTCCGGGTCGCCGCCGCGGGCGCGGTAGCGGCGCAGCGTCAGCCAGAGAGCGACGAGGATGCCCGTGATGATGCACAGCGCGTAGGCGCGCACGGGGATCGGCCCGAGGTGCCAGACGCCCTGCGGGGGCGAGGGGATGTTGGCGAGGTAATCGGTGTGCACGACTCGCCATTGTGCCCTACCGGGCGGTCACGCGCCGGGGGCAGGCCGGGTGGTTGCCGGCCGCGGAGAGGGTGCGCACGCAGGCGGCCGGGTCCTCGTCGGTCATCACGGTCTGACCGACCACCACGGCGTCGGCGCCGGCCGAGGCGTAGGCGAGCACGTCGCGCGCCGAGCGCACGCCGGACAGCGCCACGCGGGCGACGGACTCGGGCAGTCCGGTGGTGATCTCGGCGAGCAGGCCGCGGTCGACCTCGCCGGTGACCGGGTCGCGCGCGTCGACGCCGACGACCTCGGCGCCGGCGGCCAGGGCCCGCTCGAGGGCCGGGTAGGTGCGGGCCTCGACCATGGGGGTCATGCCCAGCGAGGCGGCCCGGTCGACGAGGGCGGCCAGGCGGTCGGCGTCCAGGTAGTCGGCGATCAGCGGGATGACGTCGGCGCCGTGGACGCGGGCCTCGTGGATCTGGTACGGGTCGAAGATCAGGTCGCGGACCATCACGGGCACCGCCACGGCCGCGGAGACGGCGGCGAGGTCCTCCAGCGACCCGGCGAAGCGGTGCGGCTCGGTCTGCACGGCCAGCATCCCGGCGCCGGCCTCCTCGAGCTCGGCGGCGAGCACGCCCGCCGCCTTCGTGTCCAGGTCACGCAGCCGGCCCTGGCCCGGGCTGTGCCGCTTGATCTCGGGGATCACGGAGCAGCCGCCCTCGAGGAGTGCGGCCAGGCCGTCGCGGGCCGGCGCGCAGTCGCGGGAGGCGGCCTTGATCTCCCGGAAGGGCACCGCGCGCTCCCGACGTGCGAGTTCGAGGCGGGCGTGTGCGAAGACATGCTCCACGGCCACGGACGTCGACATCGCCGGCTCCTCTCCGCCACGCCCGGGGTGGGACGTGACTGGGGACACTGTCTGGTTCGTCTCGAATACTATCCCGGCGACTGCCCCGCCACGAAATCAGCCCCTCGCGCTGTGCGAGGGGCTGTCGGTGACGGTGGGCCACACCAGTAGTTCAGCGGTCCGTGGGATCGATGTCCGCGTCGAGGGCGTCCCAGAGCACCCGGCCGGACTCGGGGTCCTCCTCGAGGTCCCGGGTCACCCGCGCGCGGCGCTGGTTGCCGCGGGCGAAGCGGGTGCGCTTGGGCGCGTCGGTGCCCGGGCGCACGACGATGAGCACGGCGGCCAACAGCGCCAGGGCGGCGCCGGCCAGGGCGATCGAGGGGCCGAGGGCGTCGAGCTGGACGTCGGTGAGCTCCGCCCAGGAGTTCAGCGCGACGGGGTCGTCGGCGCGCTGGCTGTCCGCCCCGGAGGTCAGGAGCCCGAAGACGCGGTCGGGGTCCGGCCCACCGAGCAGCAGGCTCAGCGGGATCCAGGCGACGGCGGCGGCGATGAGCGCAGCGATCACGCCGACGACGCGGCGGCCCACCCGGCGCAGCACGAAGCTGCCGGCGGCGGCCGCGACGAGCAGCAGCGCCGCGACGGTCAGCTCGGTGGCCCAGGAGCCGCCGACAATGTCGTGGTGGGTCTGTCCCAGTTTGTCGTCGAAGCTGTCCACGCTGACCCAGGTCAGCCGCGAGCCCAGCCAGACGATCAGGCCGCCGAGGGAGACGCCGAGCGCGCCGCGGTTGGCGGTCTTCTTCTCGGCGACTCCGGTCGTGGCGGCGCCGGCGGCGGCGCCATCGGCGCCGTCCCCGGCGCCCGCGTCGGCCGCGTCGACTGTGCCCGCGGCGTCGTCACGCGCGGCGTCGGAAATCTCTTCGGCCACGGTCCTACTCCTCCCCCAGCAGCTCGTCGGCGTCGAAGCAGGTGCGGTCGCCGGTGTGGCAGGCCCCGCCCTTCTGGTCGACGACCATGAGCACGGTGTCGCCGTCGCAGTCGAGGCGCACCTGGTGGACGTACTGGGTGTGCCCCGAGGTCAGACCCTTGATCCAGTACTCGCCGCGCGAGCGCGACCAGTAGGTGCCCCTGCGCGTGGCGATGGTGTGCGCCAGCGCGTGGGCGTCCATCCAGGCCATCATGAGCACCTCGCCGGAACCGTGGGCCTGAACCACCACCGGCACGAGGCCGGCGTCGTTGAAGCGCACCCGCCCGGCGATGGCCGGGTCCAGCTCGAAGTCCGCGGGGTTCGTGCTCATCGGCGCACCTCCTGTCCGGCCGCGGCGAGGGCGTCCTTGACCTCGCCGATGGTGACCTCGCCGAAGTGGAAGATCGAGGCGGCGAGCACGGCGTCCGCGCCCGCGGCCACGGCCGGCGGGAAGTCCGCGGCCTTGCCGGCACCGCCCGAGGCGATGACCGGGACACTCACGGCGGCGCGCACGGCGCGCAGCAGCTCGAGGTCGAAGCCGTCCTTGGTGCCGTCGGCGTCCATGGAGTTCAGCAGGATCTCGCCGGCGCCCAGCTCGGCGCCGCGCCGCGCCCACTCGACGGCGTCGATGTCCGCCGAGCGGGTGCCGCCGTGGGTGGTCACCTCGAAGCCGCTGGGCTGCGGCTCGCCGTCGACCGGCACGCGGCGGGCGTCGACGGAGAGCACGATGCACTGGGCGCCGAAGGTGCGCGAGAGCTCGGCGACCAGGTCCGGGTTCTTGATCGCGGCCGTGTTGACCGAGACCTTGTCGGCCCCGGCGCGCAGCAGCTCGCGCACGTCCGCGACGCTGCGCACCCCGCCGCCGACGGTCAGGGGGATGAAGACCTGCTCGGCGGTGCGACGCACCACCTCCAGCATCGTGCCGCGCCCGGCCTTGGAGGCCGAGACGTCGAGGAAGGTCAGCTCGTCGGCCCCCTCGGCGTCGTAGCGGGCGGCCAGCTCGACCGGGTCGCCCGCGTCACGCAGGTTCTCGAAGTTGACCCCCTTGACCACGCGGCCCTCGTCGACGTCGAGACACGGGATGACCCGCACGGCCAGCGACATGGCTTCCTCCTTCTGCTCCTCGGCGGTGTGACGCGGCGGGCCGGGCCCGCCGGATGCGGCGGTTCAGCGGCCGCCGCGCTCTCTGACCCTGGCAATCGTAGTCAAGATGGCCTCGTGCGAGGCCGGCGCACCCGCGACAACCTCGCGCGAGTCGGGGGTCCACTCCTCGCCGTGGATGTCGGTGACCCGGCGCCCGGCGGCCCGGGCCAGCAGCACGCCCGCGGCGTTGTCCCACGGGTGCGGCGAGAGCGACAGCGCCCCGCCGAAGGTCCCGGTGGCGGTGAAGGCGAGGTCCACACCCACCGATCCGGTGATGCGCGGGCGCAGGAAGGTGCTGGCCAGCTCGGCGAGCAGGTCCTGGCGGAAGTGCGAGGAGAACTCGGAGCCGCTGGGCGAGGCCACCGAGGAGAAGCCGACCTGGGCGGGGATCTCGTCCGGGTTCGGGTCCGGGGTGATCTCCTCGCCGTTGACGGTGATCGGCCCGCCCTCGGTGACGGCCAGGCGCCGGCCGACCACCGGGATGGAGGTCACCGCGACGACGGGCTGGCCGTGGACGAGCAGCGAGACCAGGATCGCGGCCATGGGGTTGCCCACCGAGTAGTTGGCGGTGCCGTCGATCGGGTCGACGACCCAGGTGCGCTCGGCGTGGACGTCGCCGCCGCCCTCCTCGCCGAGCACCGGGATGCCGGTGGCCCCGAGGCGCACGCGCAGCAGCGACTCGATGTCCAGGTCGGCCTGGGTGGCGAAGTCGTGCTCGCCCTTGGCCACGCTCGGCGGGGCGCCGAGCCGGTCGAGGAAGACCTCCTCGGCGGACTTCACCGCGTCGACGGCCACCGCCAGCATGCCCGGCAGGTCGGTCTCAGCGCTCTCCGTGTCCTTCGCGGCCATGGTCCTCGTCCTCGTCTCCGGTACGTGTCATTCCGCCGCGGTGGGCTCCGCGGCGGTGGTCTCGGCGCCCGCGGCCCCGGCGGCCCCGGCGGCCTCGGCGGCCTCTGCGGCGGCCGCCAGGGCGTCGGCGAGCGTGAAGCGGTCCTCGTAGAGCGCCTTGCCGACGATCGCGGCGTCGATGCCCTCGTCGAGAAGTCCCGCCAGCTGGCGGACGTGGTCGAGGGTGGCCACCCCGCCCGAGGCGGTCACGGCGGCGTCGGTGGCCGCGGAGACGTCGCGCAGCAGGTCGACGTTGGGCCCGCTGAGCATGCCGTCGGTGGAGACGTCGGTGACCACGAAGCGGGTGCAGCCGTCGGCGTCGAGGCGCTCGAGCTCCTCCCACAGGTCGCCGGCGTCGTCGACCCAGCCCTTGGTGCGGGTCCGCCAGCGGCCCTCCTCCTCGAGGACGGCCAGGTCCACGGCCACCCGGTCGCCGTACTCGCCGAGCACCCGGGCGATCCACTCCGGGTTCTCCAGTGCGGCCGTGCCGATGTTCACGCGCGCCGCCCCGGTGCCCAGGGCGCGCTCGAGGGAGGCGTCGTCGCGGATGCCGCCGGTCAGCTCGACGTTGATGTCCAGCTCGCCGGTGATGCGCGCCATCAGCTCGTGGTTGGAGCCGCGCCCGAAGGCCGCGTCGAGGTCGACGAAGTGCAGCCAGTTCGCGCCCTGCTCCTGCCAGGCCAGGGCCGCGGCCAGCGGGTCACCGTAGGACTTCTCGGTGCCGGCGGCGCCCTTCTCCAGGCGCACGGCCTGGCCACCGACGACGTCCACTGCGGGCAGGAGCTCGAAAGTCATGCGACTCATCGTAGCCGCCGGGGGTGGGCCCGTGGGCGGAAACGTCGACCCGGCCCCACGGTGCCCCCACGGTGCTAGCGTGGCGGGACACGCATGCGCGCCCCGGCCCCACCGGGATCCGCGCGCAGTCTCCGAACACAGACGGGTCTTACCTCTTGATCGAGCTCCGCGACGTCACCGTCGCCTACCCCGGTACACCCTCCCCCGCCGTCGAGGCGGTCAGCTGCCGGTTCCCCGACGCCTCGGTCACCGCCCTGGTGGGCGCCTCCGGCTCCGGCAAGACCACCGTGCTGCGCACCGTGAACCGCATGGTCACCCCGACCTCGGGCACCGTCGAGGTCGACGGCCGCGACGTCGCGGACCTCGACGCGGTCGAGCTGCGCCGCTCCATCGGATACGTCATCCAGGGCTCGGGCCTTTTGCCCCACCGCACCGTCGAGGCCAACATCCTGACCGTGCCGAAGCTGACCGGCACCGAACCGGCCCACGGCGTCGAGGAGCTGGCCCGCATGGTCGAGCTGCCCGTGGACCTGCTGCGCCGCTACCCCGGCGAGCTCTCCGGCGGGCAGGCCCAGCGCGTCGGCGTGGCGCGCGCACTGGCCCACGACCCGCACATCCTGCTGATGGACGAGCCCTTCGGCGCCGTCGACCCGGTGGTGCGCCGCAGCCTGCAGGACCTGCTCGCCGAGCTGCAGTCCCGGCTGCGCAAGACGGTCGTGCTGGTCACCCACGACATGTCCGAGGCCTTCCGCCTGGCCGACCGTATCCTGCTGCTCTCCGCCGGCGGGCGCATCGAGCAGGAAGGCACCCCGGAGGAGCTGCTGACGGCCCCGGCCAGCGACCACGTGCGCGCCTTCGTCGGCGCCGACGCCCGCCGCCTGCACCTCGACGACGCCGGCCGGGTGGTGCGCGACGCGCGCGGCCGGGTCATCGGCACCCTCGACGGGGGCGGGCGCCCGTGAGGCTCGACTGGATCGCCGACAACGCCCCCGAACTGGCCGGCCTCGCCCTGACCCACGCCGGCCTGGCCGCCCCGGCCGTCCTGGCCGCCACGGTCATCGCCCTCCCGCTGGGCTGGGCCGCCCACCGCGCGAGGCGCTGGCGCGACGTGGTGGTCACCGCCGCCGGACTGGTCTACGCCGTGCCCTCGCTGGTGCTGTTCATCCTCATGCCGCTGTTCCTGGACACCTCGATCATCGCCCCGGCCAACGTCGTCGTCGCGCTGACCGCCTACGGGGTCGCGCTCCTCGTGCGCACCTGCGCCGACGGCTTCGACTCCGTGGACGCCACCGCGCGCACCACCGCCGAGGCCCTCGGCTTCAGCCCCGCCCAGCGGGTGTTCCAGGTGGAACTCCCCCTGGCCGGCCCCGTCATCCTCGGCGGGGTGCGCGTGGTCTCGGCCTCCACGATCGCGCTGGTCTCCGTCGGCGCGCTGATCGGCGTCGAGTCGCTGGGCACGCTGTTCACCGAGGGCTTCGCGCGCTCCTTCCCCACCGAGATCCTCACCGGGGTCATCGGCACCGTGGTGCTGGCGTTGATTTTCGACGCCGTGCTGGTCGCCGCCGGGCGCGTGCTGATGCCGTGGGGTGCGAAGGCGGCGTCCAAGTGATCTTCTTCCTCGACGCCCTGCGTTTCCTGTTCGACCCGGAGAACACGGGCATGCTGCTCGGCCGCCTCGGCGAGCACCTGCTCTACGCCTTCCTGGCGCTCGCCGCCGCGTGCCTGCTCGCCCTGCCGGTGGGCCTGTGGCTCGGCCACCGACGCCGCGGCTCCTCCGCGCTGCTGGCGCTCACCGGCGCGCTGCGCGCCATGCCGGCCCTTGGCCTGCTGACCTTCCTGACCGTGGAGCTGACCGTCGGGGTGAGCCTGCCGCTGGTGCCGACGACCGTCGTGCTGGTGATCCTGGCCGTGCCGGCCGTGCTGGCCAACGCCTTCTCCGGGATGGCCTCGGTGCCGGCCGAGATCGTCGACGCCGCGCGCGCCGTCGGCCACACCGAGAGCCAGATCGTGCGCGGGGTCGAGCTGCCGCTGGCCGCCCCGACGATCGTCGGCGGTGTGCGCTCGGCGATGGTGCAGGTCATGGCCACCACCACGGTGGCCGCCTACATCGGGCTCGGCGGGCTGGGCCGGCTGATCCTGGACGGCCTGGCCGTGCAGAGCTACTCGACGATGGTCGCCGGCGCACTCGTGATCATCGCCGCGGCCCTCGTCATCGACCTCGCCCTGGCGGGTGTGCAGCGCGCCGTGCGCCCGCGCACCGCCGCACCCGAAGGAGCAAACCCGTGACCGAGCACCACTCCCCCACGCACCGGCACACCGCACGCCCGCGCCCCGGCCGCGCAGACCACCACCCACGCCGGCCGGGCCCGGCGCGCCGCCTGCGCGCGCTCCTCGGCACCGCGCTGGGCGCCGTGCTCGCGCTCGCGCTGACCGCCTGCCTGAGCACCGACCCGACCTCCACCGAGGCCACCGCCGGCCGCGGCGGGGACGGCACGATCGTCGTCGGCACCGCGAACTTCCCGGAGTCCGACATCCTCGGCCACATCTACGCCGAGGCGCTGAACGAGGCCGGTTTCGACGCCGAGGTCTCCTCCGGCATCGGCTCGCGCGAGGTCTACACCTCCGCACTGGAGTCCGGCGACGTCGACGTCTTCCCCGAGTACCTCGGGGCGCTGGCCGTCTACTACGGCGTCGACGTCACCCCGGGCACGGACACCGACGAGCTGGCCGGGCAGGCCGCCGGGGCGCTGCCCGCCGGCCTGGCGATCGCGCAGCCGGCCCCGGGCGAGAACGCCGACTCCTTCCGCGTGCTGCCCGAGACCGCCGAGGAGCACGGCCTGCGCACCCTGGCCGACCTGGCCAAGCTGGACCCGGTGCGCTGGGCGGCGAACCCGGAGATCACCGGGCGCTCCTTCAACGCCGAGGGCATGGAGCGCGTCTACGGGGTGCCGGCCGACTCCATCGAGTACCGGCTGATCTCCGACTCCGGCGGCCCGCTGACCGTGACCGCCCTGCGCGACGGGCAGGTCGACGTGGCCAACATCTTCACCACCTCGCCGGCCCTGGACTCGGACGGAGACGAGGTCGACACGGTCACCCTCGAGGACCCGGAGGGCCTGGTCAACCCGGAGAACGTCACCCCGCTCTACCGGGCCGACGCCCTGCCGGAGGAAGCCGTCGCCGTGCTCGACCGGGTCAGCGCCGCGCTGACGACCGAGCGGCTGCGCGAGTTCAACCTGCGTAACGTCGGAGACGAGCGGGCCGAGCCCGCCGAGATCGCGCGCGACTTCGTCGAGAGCCTCTGAGCCTCACCCCACCCGGGCCGCCCGGGCCTCCGGTTTCCCCCGGGTGCCGCGCCGGTCCCCCCGCACCACGACCCCCGCCCCGCCCAGCGGGGCCGGCGAAAGGAGCACCTCATGAACGCCCTCGACATCCTGCGCGAGTTCGCCTCGCGGCCGCGCCTGGCCGCGCACGCGCTGCCCGACCTCGACGCCGGAGAGCTCAACGCCCACCCGGCCGGCCACCCCAACTCGATCGCCTGGCTGCTCTGGCACGCCGCCCGCGAGATCGACGTCCAGCTCGCCGAGCTGACCGAGAAGGGCCAGGTCTGGTCCGCGCAGGGCTTCGACACCCGCTTCGGGCTGCCGGACTCGGACGACGACTTCGGCCTCGGCCACACCCCCGAGCAGGCCCGCACGATCCACGTCGGGGACCAGGGCCTGCTCGTGGCCTACCTCGACGCCGTCTGCGACGCCTTCGACGCCTACGCCCGCGGCCTGAGCGAGGCCGACCTCGACGAGGTCATCGACAACCGTTGGGACCCGCCGGTCACCCGCGGGGTGCGGCTGGTCTCGCTGGTCGACGACGCCATCCAGCACGTCGGCCAGGCCTACCACGTCGCCGGGGCGCTCTCCGGGGACCCCGTCGGGCCCGCCTAGGCACCGACGACCCCGCCGAGTGCACGGCGCCGCAGGTACGCGCCGACGGCGCGTGGCGCGACGTCGGCAATCGGGGTTCTAGAAGCTCGCCAGCCAGTTGCGCAGCAGCGCGGCCCCGGCGTCGCCGGACTTCTCCGGGTGGAACTGCGTGGCCCACAGCGGGCCGTTCTCGACGGCGGCAACGAAGCGGTCGCCGCCGTGGCTGGCCCAGTGCACCTTCGGCGCCTCGGTCAGCCCGTCGGTGACCAGCTCCCAGTCGCGCACGCCGTAGGAGTGCACGAAGTAGAAGCGCTCGTCGGCGACGCCCGCGAACATCTCGGAGCCCTCGGCGACCTCGACGGTGTTCCAGCCCATGTGCGGCAGGATCGCGCTGTGCAGCTTCTCGACGGTGCCCGGCCACTGCCCGCAGCCCCTCGCGTGCTCGCCGTGCTCCTCGCCGTAGTCGAACATGACCTGGAGCCCGACGCAGATGCCCAGCACCGGGCGGCCGCCGGCGAGGCGCTGGCCGATCACGCGCGGGCCGTGCACGGCGTTGAGGCCGGCCATGCACGCGGAGAAGGCGCCCACGCCGGGCACGACGAGCCCGTCGGCCGCGACGGCGAGCTTCGGGTCGGAGGTCACGGTCACCTCGGCTCCGGCGCGCTCGAGGGCGCGCTCGGCGGAGCGGAGGTTGCCCGCCCCGTAGTCGAGGAGCACCACGCTCCTACGGTGCGGCGCGTGCTGCCGGTCGGCGGTCTGGTTCTCGGGGCACTCCTGCATGCGTGGGATCTTAGTCGGCGCGCCCGCCGGGCCGCCCGCGCCCCCGTCCCCGGCGCGGCCTAGGATCTGGGGCGTGTCCACCGCAGATCAGCCCGCATCCCCCGCCCCGCGGTCCCCGCACGCCGCGCGCGGCCCGCGCGTCGCCCTCGCCCCGGCGCGCCGCGCCCGCCTGAACCGGCGGGTGCGCCTGATCGTGGCGGTCACGATCAGCTACAACGTCGTCGAGGCGCTGGTCTCGCTGGCCGCCGGCGCCGGGGCCTCCTCGGGCGCGCTGATCGCCTTCGGGCTGGACTCGGTCATCGAGGTCGCCTCCGCGGTGGCCGTGGCCTGGCAGTTCTCCGCGAGGAACCCGGAGGCCCGCGAGAAGGTCACCGTCCGCGCGGTGGCGCTCGCCTTCTTCGCGCTCGCGGCCTACGTCGCCGTCGACTCGGTGCTCACCCTGAGCGGCGGGGCCGCCCCCGAGCACAGCCGGCTGGGCATCGCGATCACGGTGGCCAGCATCCTGGTCATGCCCGCGCTGGCCTTCGTCGAGTTCCGCACCGGCCGCGAGCTGGGCTCGGCCAGCGTCATGGCCGATTCGCGCCAGCTGCTGCTGTGCCTCTACCTGTCGGTGACGGTGCTGGTGGGCCTGCTGGCCAACGCGCTGCTCGGCTGGTGGTGGGCCGACCCGGTCGCCGCGCTGGTGGTCGCCGCACTCGCCGTGCGCGAGGGTGTGGAGGCCTGGCGCGAGGGCGAGCTCGAGGCGCCCAACGCGCTGCTCGCGGAGCTCGAGGAGTAGCGCGATTGCCGACGTCGCGCCACGCGGCGCCGGCGCACAGGCGCGGCGCGACGAAGTTGGCGGTCAGTCGCGCCGAGCGGCCGAGTCGTCCCCGCCCTCGCCGTCCTCGCGCTCCTTCCAGCCGGGGCGCGGCGGGCGGCGGCGCAGCAGGGCGGCGACGTCGACGGGGGCGTCGGCCGCGCGACGTCGTAAAGCACGCGCGCCACGCACCGCCCGGCGCGCCACCGGCACCTGGCGCAGGCGCGCACGGGTGTTGGAGTGCTCGGCGATGCGGTGGCGGCCCAGCACGGCGTCGGCGAAGGTGAGCAGCAGGCCCAGGGCGATCACGGCCGCGCCCATCGCGAAGGCGTCGGAGTAGGCCGCGCCGGCGGCGACCATGCCGAAGATGACGGAGCCGACGCCGGTTCCGGAGTCGTAGGCGCCGTTCCAGATCGCGGAGGCGTCCGAGACCCGGGAGCGCGGCAGGCGCATGAACATCGTCAGCAGCGCCTCGTTCTGCACCACGCCGAAGCCGCCGCCGAAGCAGATCGCCGCGACCACGAGCCACCACACCGACCAGTCGGCGAACATGACCACGGCCATCAGCGCCACGCCGACCACGGCCAGGGCCTGGCCGGGGCGCATCGTGGAGCCGGGCATGCCGCGGCGGTCCGCGATGACACCCGAGGCGTAGCGGAAGACCATCGAGGCGCCGCCGACGATCGAGAGCATGAAGCCGCCGATGACCGCACCGGTGACCGGGTCGAGCTCCTTGACCGCGGCCGGCAGGAACGTCGAGACCGCGCCGAAGGACATCGAGACGGTCATGATGGCGGCCGCGGGCACGGTCACCAGCTTCCAGGTGGGCACCTTCGGGCCGGACTCGTCGATGTGCTCGTAGGCCGAGGGCTCGCTGCTGTCCTCGCCGCCGGGACGCACCGCGGGGATGCGCAGGCACAGCAGCGCCGCGCCGACGGCGATGACCGCGCCGACGATGTAGCTGGAGTTGTAGCCGAGGCCGGCGTTGACCAGGGCCAGGCCCAGCGGCAGGCAGAGCATCTGGCTCACGCCGAGGAAGACGCCGAGCATGCCGGAGGCCTTGCCCAGGAAGCGCACGGGCACCAGCTCGGCGATCAGGGCGGACTCGGCGACGGTCAGCGCGCCGAAGCCGAAGCCGCGCAGGGCGGAGAAGCCCAGGGCGGGCCCGGCGGACATGCCGAGCATGTAGCCCAGGGCGGGCACGCCGAGCAGGAAGGCGGCCACGGCCATCACCGGGGTGTAGCCGAAGCGGCGCAACAGCCGCGGGGTGAAGACCTGGGTGGCCACCGTGGTCACGATGAACGCGCCGGTGGTCCAGCCGGCCAGGGTCTCCGAGCCGCCGGAGTCGATCACCGCCAGCGGCACCACCGGCAGCAGGACGGACCAGCTGCCGAAGGCGCAGGCGACGGCGAGGAGGGTGGGTATGTAGCCGGGGCTCTTCCAGATGCTGTCGAGCTTCTCGATCTCAGCACGGGACAGAGCCTGCACAGCCACTTACCTCACTCCTCCGATCAGCATGACCACCGCCGCCGCCACGGCCGCCGCCGCGACCAGGGCGCAGAAGACGGTGAGTTTCTTCGCGTCATTCTGGTAGGCCGAGATCGTCGCCCCGACCATGAGACCCGCCACGGCGAACATGAAGTAGATCGGCCAGGGGCTGGCCTGGTCGGTCTCCTCCGCCGCGGCGAGGACCGCCGCAACTGTAGCAGTCGTGCCCACGGGTTACAGGGCCCCCTTCGTCGAGGGCACCCCGTGCACGCGCGGGTCGTGCTCGGTGGCCTCGCGCAGCGCACGGGCCACGGCCTTGTACTCCGCCTCCGTGATGTGGTGCGGGTCGCGGCCGTAGTGGCAGATCACGTGCAGGGTGATCCGCGAGTTCAGGGCCAGCGACTCGAAGAAGTGCCGGTTGATCACGGTGGCGTAGTGGCCGCCGATGACCTGGTGGACCATGTGCTCCGGCTCGCCGGTCATCACGAAGTAGGGGCGGCCGGAGAAGTCGACGACGGCCTCGACCAGGGTCTCGTCCATGGGCAGCTGGCGCTGGCCGAAGCGGCGGATGCCGGCCTTGTCGCCGACGGCCTCGGCGAGGACCTGGCCGAGCACGATCGCGGTGTCCTCCACGGTGTGGTGGGCGTCGACCTCGGTGTCGCCCTCCGCGGTGACCGTCAGGTCGAAGGCGCCGTGGGTGGCGAAGGCGGTGAGCATGTGGTCGAAGAACGGCAGGCCGGTGTCGATGCGGCTGACGCCGGTGCCGTCGAGGTCCAGCTCGACGGAGATGTCGGTCTCGCCGGTCCTGCGGTGCGCGGCGGCGGTGCGGTGTGCGGTCACTGTGCGGCTCCTTGTGCGTGGGGGTCGTCGTCATTGCCGACGCCGTGGTGGGCGAGGTCGGCGGCCACGGCCAGGAAGGTGTCGTTCTCCTCGGGCAGGCCGACGGTCACGCGCAGGTGACCGGTCGCGCCGACGTCGCGGATGAGCACCCCGCGCTCGAGGAAGGCCTCGAAGACGGCGTGCTGGTCGGCGAAGTCGCCGAAGAAGATGAAGTTCGACGCGCTGTCCTGGACCCGGTAGCCCAGCTCGGTGAGCTTCGCGGCCACGCGGTCGCGCTCGGCGGAGAGCTTGGCCACGGTCGCCAGGGTCTCGTCGCTGTGGCGCAGCGCGACGAGCGCGGCGGCCTGCGAGAGCACCGAGAGGTGGTACGGCAGGCGCACGAGCATGACGGCCTCGACGAAGGCGGGGGCGGCCACGAAGTAGCCGAGGCGCCCGCCGGCGAAGTCGAAGGCCTTGGACATGGTGCGCGAGACGACGAGCTTGGTCGGGTACTTCGCCAGCAGCGTGCACGACGAGGGGCTGTCGGAGAACTCCATGTAGGCCTCGTCGACGACGACGATGCCCGGCGCGGCGGCGATGATGCGCTCGATGACGTCGAGGTCGGTGACCTCGCCGGTCGGGTTGTTCGGGGTCGTGACGAAGACGATGTCCGGGGCGTGCTCGGCGATGGCGGCCAGCGCGGCCTCGGCGTCGATGCGGAAGTCCGCCCCGCGCGGGCAGTCGATGAACTCGGTCTGCGTGCCGGCGGCCAGGATCGGGTGCATCGAGTAGCTCGGCTGAAAGCCCAGCACGCTGCGGCCCGGCCCGCCGAAGGCCTGCAGCAGCTGCTGGAGGACCTCGTTGGAGCCGTTGGCGGCCCAGACGTTGTCGCGGGTGACGGCCACGCCGGTCTGCCCGCTGACGTAGGCGGCCAGGGCGTCGCGCAGCTCGACGGCGTCGCGCTCCGGGTAGCGGTTGAGCGTGGCGCCGAGGCGGGCGACCTCGGCGACGAGGTCGTCGACGAGCGCCTTCGACGGCGGGTAGGGGTTCTCGTTGGTGTTCAGCCTGACCGGCACGTCCAGCTGCGGGGCGCCGTAGGGGCTCTGCCCGCGCAGCTCCTCGCGCAGCGGCAGCGCCTCGAGGCCGACCCCGGCGGCGACGGTGCCCGGCAGGTGGCGGTTCGCGTTGTCGGTCCCCATCTACTTCTCCCCCTCCGCGTCGTCGGCGGTGCCCGCGTCGGCGCCCGTCCCGGCACCGCGGGCGCGCACGGCCTCGCCGTGGGCGGGCAGGCGCTCGACGTCGGCCAGGGTGACGATGGTGCCGGCGATCTCGGCGAGCGCGTCGGCGCTGTACTCGATGAGGTTGACCGGGCGCAGGAAGGTGTGCGAGCTCAGCCCCGCGCTGAAGCGCGCGGTGCCGGAGGTCGGCAGCACGTGGTTGGAGCCGGCGGCGTAGTCGCCCAGCGGCACCGGCGAGTAGGGGCCGACGAAGATCGCACCGGCGTGGCGCACGCGCTCGGCGACCTCGCGGGCGTTGCGGGTGTGCACCTCGAGGTGCTCGGCGGCGTAGGCGTCGGCCACGCGCACGCCGGCGTCGACGTCGTCGACGAGCACGATGCCGGACTGGGCTCCGGTGAGCGCCTCGGCCACGCGCTCGGCGTTGAGGGTGACGGTGTAGCGCCGCTCGATCTCGCGGTCGACGGCCTCGGCCAGCTCACGGGAGTCGGTGATGAGCACGCTCGCGGCCATCGGGTCGTGCTCGGCCTGGCTGATCAGGTCGTAGGCGACATAGACCGGGTCGGCCGAGTCGTCGGCGAGCACCGCGATCTCGGTGGGGCCGGCCTCGGCGTCGGTGCCGACGACACCGCGCACCAGGCGCTTGGCGGCGGTGACGAAGATGTTGCCGGGGCCGGTGACCATGTCCACCGGCTCGAGGCCTGCGGCTTCGTCGCCGTACGCCAGCAGGGCCACGGCCTGCGCGCCACCGGTGGCCCAGACCTCGTCGACGCCGAGCAGCGAGCAGGCGGCCAGCACCGTCGGGTTCGGCCAGCCGTCGTTGTCCACCTGCGGCGGGGAGGCCACCACCAGGGTGGACACGCCGGCCTCCTGGGCGGGGATGACGTTCATCAGCACGCTGGAGGGGTAGACGGCCTTGCCGCCGGGCACGTAGAGGCCCACCCGCTCGATCGGGTGGAAGACCTCGGTGACCTCCGCGCCCTCGGCGAGCGTGGTGGTGTGCGGGGCCGGCACCTGCTCGGCGTGCACCTTGCGGATGCGCTCGATGGCCTGCTCCAACGCGGCGCGCACGTCGTCCGGGAGGGCGGCCACCGCGGCGTCGACGATCTCACGTGGCACGCGCACGGACCCCGGGCGCACATGGTCGAAGCGCTCGCCGAGCTCGAGGGCGGCCTCGGCGCCGCGGGAACGGACGTCTTCGACGATGGGCTGGACCTTGGGCAGGACCGCGGCGACGTCGGTGCCGCCGCGCGGCAGCACCCGGCGCAGCTCGGCTACGCCCGGCTCGCGGCCGGTCAGGTCCGTGACGGTGAGCATGATTGGGGACTCCACCTCTCAGGGGACAAATTCCTCGTTGACAGTGACAGGCCTCATTGTATGGACCGGGGGTTGCATGAAACGCCACACCCACCCCCGCGGGGACACTAGAGTGATGTTTCGACCAGGAACACGATCCCCCGTCCGCCCCTCCGGACCCCCGAGGAGGACCCCGTGCCCCACCGACACCGCCCGCCGCGGCGCACCCCCGCGCGCGTCACCCTGGCCCGACTCAACGCCGCAGCCGCCAGCTTCGGGTACCACTACTACGCCGAGCACGACCGCTTGCTCATCCCCTTCCCCCACCACCGCACGCTGGCCTACCTGACCAGCCCCGGCGGCACCCCGCTGCTGGTGCTGGCCAGCCAGGCCCGCGCGGACCTGCCGCTGGAGGAGGCCACGGACCTGGCCGCGGAGATCGACGCGTGGAACCGCACCCGCATCAGCCCCTCCCTCTACTTCCGCCACAACGGCGACGGCTCCCTGGCCGTGCACGGCCGGGCCGCGGTGCCGGTGGCCGCGGGGTTGACCGACGAACAGCTCGCCGAGGCCGTCGGGCTGGAGCTGACCGCCGCCCAGCTGGCCGTCGACGCACTGGCCGCCCGCTTCCCCGCGCTGCGGGAGACCGGGACGAACACCGGCGACGACGCGGACGAGGCGACGGCCTTCGACATGGACGCCGTGGCGCTGGCCGCCCCGCCGCCGGGCGGCACCGAGGCGCCGCCGTACCTGCTGGCCACCCCGGACGGGGCCGTGGCGCCGCGGGAGACGAGCCCGGTGACCCCGGACCGCCTGCTCGGGCTGCTGGCCGCCGAGGGCGTGCCCGCCACCTGGGCGGGCCCGGACGTGGTGGCCGCCTGGGTGGGCGCGACCCTGGTGGGGCTGACCCTCGAGGAGGGCCCGCACCTGCTGATCACCGCGCACTGGGGCCCCGGCCCCGGCGTCGAGGAGGAGCTGCGCGCGCGGCTGGTGTGCAACGACTGGACGGCGGTCTCCGCGCTGACCCGCGCGTTCACCAGCCGCGCCGAGGCGGGCCTCGAGGTGCGCACGGAATTCGCGCTGGCGGTGACGGCCGGGCTCAACCCCGCGCAGCTGCACGGGGCGGTCACGGGCGGGATCGCGGCCGTGCTGCGCGCGGTGCACACGGTCTCCACCGAGCTCGGCGGGGTCGGCGCGCTGCGGCGCCGCGGCCCGGGGTTCTAGGCCTCCCGGCGGGCGGAGCCGCCGGGAACGTCGGAGACGTCGGAGCGGTCCACGGTGGCGCCGGCGGTGGTGGCGCCGTCGGTGGGGGCGCCGGCGGGTCCACGGGCGGTGGAGCCAGCGGGTGAGACGGCGCCTGCGCCGACCGCGACCTTCCCGTCCCCGTCTGCGTCACCGGCCCGGGTCTCATCCTTCGACCCCTCCGGGCCCTTCGGCTCCGGCTCGAGGTCGACGAGCCCGGCGCACCAGTAGAAGATCGCCGCGCAGAAGGCGGCGGCGACAAAGGTCACCGTGCCCGGGGTCAGGGAGACCGGCAGCCGCCCGGGCGGATCCGCCAGCCAGTAGGCGACCAGATCGCCGGTCGCGGCGAACACGCGGGTGCCCACGACCGCGACGACGGCGGTCCACAGCAGCATCGCGATGCCGCGGACGCGCGGGAAGAGACGGTAGGTCGCCAGGGCACACAGGGCCGCGGTCACGCAGACCAGCCCGACGAGCGCGATCCAGAAGCCGAAGGGCGCACCGACCCCGGCGGCCACGCCCTCGGGGTCCAGACTGAAGGTCGGACGCACCAGGCCGGAGACCGCGCCGAGCAGCGCGTAGGCGGTGACGGCGACCGCGAAGACGGCGGCCGCGGCGTTGACTACCTGTCGCACATCAGCCACCGGCCGTCTTCACGCACGAGGCGCACGTAATTGGACTCCTGGGCGCCTCCCATAGTCAAGTTCACGAAGGCCGAGGCGTTGTCGCCGTCGACGCGGACGTCCTCGACGGTGTGGGTGCCGCCAGGCATGCCGGCCTCGCCCAGCGTGGCGTCCACGGAGTAGGCGTTCCGGATCTCCTCGGGGCCTCCGGCCGCGTCGAGTACCGCCGAGCAGGAGTTGTCGATGATGGTGCCGGCCAGGTCGGAGACCTTGGTGTCCGGGTTACCGAGGGCGCCGAAGTAGCTGTCGATGACGGCGGTGATCTCCGCGGCGTCCTGCTCACCGGCGGCCTCGCCGTCGACCGGCTCCTGCTTCTCGATCTGCAGATCGCCCTCCAACGGGTTACCCACCTGCGGAACCTCGCCGTCGCCCGAGCCGGAGCCCTCGGCGCCCGAGCCGGCCTTGCTGCCGACCTTCGCCCCCTTGTCGTCCCGGCCGTCGGCGTTCCCGTCGCCGTCGGCGGCGTTGCCGTCACCGTCGTGCAGGACCGCGCCGCCGGTGCTTTCGGTCGAGCCGGCCTGGGCGGCGGTGTCCGCTGCGTCGTCGCCGCCGCAGGCCGTCAGGGTGAGGGCGGCGGCGGTGACGACGGCCAGGATCCTGGTGCGGTGGGAAGTGAGCATCTGTGAACCGGCTTCCGTTTCTCCGAGGCGGACGCCCGCGCGAGGTCCGCTGATTTATGTGCGCCGCTGACCATACCAGCCCCGACCGCGGTTCTCCGGGGACGTTCTGCGCGTAAACTGTCGGTGTGGCCCTGAACCGTTCCCTCATCCTCGACACCGCGCTCGAGCTCCTGGACGCGTACGGGCTCGCCGACGTCACGATGCGTCGCGTCGCCGGCGCCCTCGACGTCGCCCCGGGCGCGCTCTACTGGCACCTGAGCAACAAGCAGGAGCTCATCGCCGCGATGGCGCGCAGCATCCTCGCACCCGTGCTGGACCCCGACGGGGAGCGGTCCGAGGCCCCCGCCGTCGGCGACCTGCTGCGCAGCTTCCGCTCCGCGGTGCTCGCCCACCGCGACGGCGCCGACGTCGTCTCCTCCGCGCTGTCCACCCCGCCGTTGCAGGCGGAGGTGCTCGAGCGCGTCTCCGCGGCCGTCGCCGCCGAGGGCGTGGACCCGGACGCAGCGCTGGTGCTGCTGCACTTCGGCATCGGCGCGGTGGTCTCCGAGCAGGCCGCCCGCCAGCTGGCCGCCGACGCCGACGGCGAACCGGTGGACGAGGAGGCCGCCGCGGCCGCCTTCGACCGTGGCGTGGCCACGATCCTCGCCGGCGCCGCGCAATAGCGGCACCCCCGCCTTCCCCCGCCGCGCATTGACACGGGACACGCCCCTCCCCCATTACGCCGGGGCCCGCGCGCCGCACCCGCGCCCCGACACGCCGGGCCCCGCGCACCCCACGGGCACCGGCGTCCAGGCCCGCTACCACGGCATCCGCCACCGAGAACGGGCCACGAGCCCGCACGCCGAATCGATTTAGGCCGGGATCTGCGACTAAAATCGGTGACATGCACTCACAGAGCAACCCGTCGCTGTCTATCTGGCCCGGCAACCCGCAGCCGCTCGGCGCCACCTACGACGGCTCCGGAACGAACTTCTCCATCTTTTCCCGGATCGCGGACAAAGTAGAGCTCTGCCTCATCGACGAGGACGGCGCGGAGACCCGCGTCGAACTCACCGAGACCGACAACCACAACTGGCACTGCTACATCCCGGGAATCCAGCCCGGCCAGCGCTACGGCTACCGCGTCCACGGCCCCTACGACCCGGACGCCGGCCACCGCTGCGACCCGAGCAAGCTGCTCGTCGACCCGTACTCGAAGGCCTTCGACGGCGAGTACGACGGCGACGCATCCCTGTTCTCCTACGACATCAACGACCCGGACAACCCGGAGGGCCGCAACGAGGATGACTCGCTGGGCCACACCATGCTCTCGGTGGTCATCAACCCCTACTACAACTGGGAGGGCGACAAGCACCCGCGCATCCCGGACCACCACACCGTCATCTACGAGACCCACGTCAAGGGCATGACGGCCACGCACCCGGACGTCCCGGAGCACCTGCGCGGCACCTACGCCGGCATGGCGCACCAGTCCGTGATCAACTACCTGAAGGACCTGGGTGTCACCGCAGTCGAGCTGATGCCGGTGCACCAGTTCTACCAGGACGACCGGCTGCGTGAGCTGGGCCTGCGCAACTACTGGGGCTACAACACCCTGGGCTTCTTCGCCCCGGAGCAGCACTACGCCCACTCCGCGGAGCCGGGCGGCGCGGTGGCCGAGTTCAAGTCGATGGTGCGCGCGTACCACAACGCGGGCATGGAGATCATTCTCGACGTGGTCTACAACCACACCGCCGAGGGCAATCACATGGGCCCGACGCTGAGCTTCCGCGGCATCGACAACAGCGCCTACTACCGCCTGGTCGAGGACGACCCGCGCCACTACATGGACTACACGGGCACCGGCAACTCCTTCAACGTGCGCGACCCGCACTCGCTGCAGCTGATCATGGACTCGCTGCGCTACTGGGTCACCGAGATGCACGTCGACGGCTTCCGCTTCGACCTGGCCTCCACCCTGGCCCGCGAGTTCGGCGACGTCGACCGCCTGGCCACCTTCTTCGACCTGGTCCAGCAGGACCCGATCGTCTCCCGGGTCAAGCTGATCGCCGAGCCCTGGGACGTCGGCGAGAACGGCTACCAGGTGGGCAACTTCCCGTCGCTGTGGTCGGAGTGGAACGGCAAGTACCGCGACACGGTCCGCGACTTCTGGCGCGGCGAGCCGTCGACGCTGGGCGAGTTCGCCTCGCGTCTGACCGGTTCCTCGGACCTCTACGACCACAACGACCGCCGCCCGACCGCCTCGATCAACTTCATCACGGCCCACGACGGGTTCACCATGCATGACCTGGTGAGCTACAACGACAAGCACAACGAGGCCAACGGCGAGGACAACCGCGACGGCGAGAGCCACAACCGCTCCTGGAACTGCGGCACCGAGGGCCCGACCGACGACAAGGAGATCCTGGACCTGCGCCGCCAGCAGATCCGCAACTTCATGACGACCCTGCTGCTCAGCCAGGGCACGCCGATGATCAGCCACGGCGACGAGATGGCGCGCACGCAGGGCGGCAACAACAACGTCTACTGCCAGGACAACGAGATCGCCTGGATGGACTGGCAGCAGCTCGAGGACAATGCGGCGCTGCACAGCTTCACCCGCCGGCTGGTCGAGATCCGCGACCACCACCCGGTCTTCCACCGCCGCCGGTTCTTCGCCGGCGGCCCGCTGGGCACGGACGCGCTGGACCGCGACATCGCGTGGCTGGTGCCGAACGGCACGATGATGACCCAGGACGACTGGAACTTCCAGTTCGGCAAGGCCCTGATGGTCTACCTCAACGGCAACAACATCGAGGAGCCGGACCGCCACGGCAACCGCATCGTGGACGACTCCTTCCTGATGATGTTCAACGCCCATTACGAGGACATCGACTTCACCCTGCCGCGCCGCGAGCTCGGCCGCGGCTGGCAGCTGATGGTCGACACCACGGAGCCGGAGGGTGTGCCCTCGGACAAGGAGACGGAGTGGGCCGCGGAGACGACCCTGACCGTCCCGGCGCGCTCGACGATCGTGCTCAAGCAGACCGCCGCGCCCGACTTCGGCGAGGACGACCCGGATCGCCCGAAGAAGGAGTCGATGTAGTCTGTAGTGCGTGATTCCCGCTCTCGACGCCACCCTCACCGTGACCCGCGAGAAGGTCACGCTCACCCGCACTCTCCTGGCCGCCTCCCTGGCGGGGGCGCCGGAGCGTGTGCTCGACGTATCGGGGATTGACGACGTCGCGCTCGTCGCCCCGGACGAGTACCTCCCCGGTGCGGTGCGACTGACCTGCGCCGACGGGACGGTGGCGGTGCGCTTCGCGCCGCACCAGGGCGCGGAGGCCGAGTTCTTCGCCGAGGCCGTGCGCGCGGCCGTGCGCGGCGAGACCCCGGCCGACGACGCCGCCGCGATCCCGGTGCCGGGGCTCGACTGCGTGGTCGCCGACGTGCGTCTGCGCGACGGCAACTCCGGCCCGGTGGAGTCCGTGGCCGTGGCCGAGGTCGCCGACGGCGTCGCCGGGGAGGAGAAGGAGATCTCCGACGCCGCAGGGCTTGCCGACGCGCTCGGCTCCCGTGTGCTGGTGACCCACAACGCCCAGCTGGTCCTCGGCGAGCTGGTGCGCGCGGGTCTGATCTCCGGCCCCGTGTCCTTCGGCTGCACGCTGGCACTGGCCCGCGCCGCCCGCCTGGACCCGCCGGCCGAGGACCACACGCTCTCCGGGCTGGCCGAGGCGCTCGGCGTGCAGGGCGAGGGCCCGGCGCGCGTGGCGGGCGTGCTGGCGGGCCTGGCGCGTTCCTTCGGGCACGGCGGGGACGTCGCCGACCTCTTCCACGACCGGGGGCTCACCCTCGGCGAGGTGCGTGCCGACGGCACCGTCTACCCGGTCCTGCACGATCTCTCCGGTGCGGCCGTGGCCGCCCAGCGCCGTGCCCTGGCCGGCGCGGGCGACGGCGCCGATTCCAAGACTGATTCCGGGGCCGCGGCGGAGACCGCGAAGTCCTCCGGTTCGAGGGCGAAGAGCTCCGGCGACTCAACGGCCGGCGCCGCTGACACCGGTGCCTCCGCCGCCGGGGCCGAGGCCGGTTCGGGTTCCGGGACCGCCGAGGCCGAGACCTCGAACGCCGTCCAGGAGGCCCTGATCTCCACCGCCGAGCTCTCGGCGACCGCGCGCAACGAGTCCTCCGGCTCGGGCAAGGGCGGCAAGTCCGGCAAGTCCGGCGGAAAGAAAGGCGGGAAGTCCGGCGGCTCGCGCGGGCCGGCGCCCTGGGCCGCGGTGGCCACCCCGGACACGATCCCGGAGCCGAACCCGGACGCCGACCCCGAGGGCGTGCTCTTCGGCGAGAACGTCACCCTGACCGGTGACTTCGAGCCCTTCGACAAGGGGCAGCTGTGGGCGGGCCTGGCCCACCACGGCGCGAAGATCGGCAAGAACGTCACCAAGAAGACGACCATCCTGGTCGTCGGCTCCTGGGCCTCGACGACCTCCAAGGAGAAGCGCGCCCGCGAGCTGCAGGAGAAGGGCCAGGAGATCCAGATCTGGCCCGCCGCCGACCTGCTGGCCGCCCTCGGCCTCGACGAGGAACCGCCCTTCTAGACGCACCGGGCCCCGGGGGTGCCACCAGCCCCGTGCCACCACCGCGGGAACCGCCGGGCGGGTGCGGGCAGTCGGATACGGGTGAGAGCACCCGATCCGAGGAGTCCCCGTGCACCCGTCCCCGCACCGCCCGGCAGGCCTGCACCGCCCGCCGCCGGGCCCACCCCACCCGCACCGCCCGCCGGCCGACGCGCCGCAGCCCCCGACGCGCAACCCACCGCGCCTGGTGCCCGAGCTGATCGCCGCACCCGCGCGCGTGCCCGGCCTCGGCGAGGCCGCCTTCGCCCGCCGGCGTGCCACCGTCGCGCTCTCCCGGGAGCTGACCGCCGGGATGCGCATCGACGGCCGTCCGGCCGCCCACGGGGACCTCGCCGCCGCGGGACTGAGCCTGCACCGCGCGTGGCTGGTCGCCTGCGAGACGCTGCTGGCCGCCGCGCGCACCGAGTACGGGCTGCGCTTCCTCACCCGCCCGGCCACCCGGCTGTGCACGCACGCCCCGCCCGGCGCGCTCCAGGTCGCCGTCCACGGCGGCACCGACCCCACCGCCTGGCTGGCCCACCCGCGCACCTTCGCCGTGCTGCACGCGCATCTGCACCGCCTCACGGGCGCCACACCGCGCTACGTCGCCCCGCGCCGCGGGGTGCTCGTCGCGACGTCGGAAATCGGGGCGCACGCCCTGGGCGACTGGGCCCGCGCCGAGGCCAAGCAGGCCGGGAAAACGGCGCTGAGCGGGCGGTTCATCGAGTACGCCCGCGGCTTCCCGCGGCTCGTCTCCGGACACGCCGCCGCGGTGGCCACTAGCCTGTGAGGGAGTAAGGATCGCATGGGAAGGATTGTTGAGCCGACGTGGTCAACCGAGACATCACCGCCACCTACCGCCTGCAGCTGCGCGGGCCCGCCGCCGACCCCGACGGGGCCGGACGCGCCTTCACCTTCGACGACGCCCGCGCGCAGATCCCGTACCTGAAGGACCTCGGGATCAGCCACCTCTACCTCTCCCCCATCCTGTCCGCCCCGGCCGAGTCCAACCACGGCTACGACGTCGTCGACCCCACCGAGGTCAACCCGGCCCTCGGCGGCATCGAGGGGCTGCGTCGCCTGTCCGCCGCCGCCCGCGAGGCCGGCATGGGGGTGATCGTCGACCTGGTGCCCAACCACCTCGGCGTGGACACCGCCTACCTGAACCCCTGGTGGTGGGACACGCTCAAGCACGGGCGCGACTCCGCCTGGGAGGACTTCTTCGACATCGACTGGCACGACGACAACGGCGCCGACGGCCGCCTCGGCCTGCCGGTGCTCGGCTCGCCGGACGACGTCGAGGCGCTCACGCTCGTCGCCCGCGGCGACGACGCCTACCCGGCCGGCCTCGAGGAGCGCGCCGCCGAGGACGGCTCCGACGACGTCGTGCTCGCCTACTACGACAACGTCTTCCCCGTCGCCCCCGGCACCTGCTCGGGCCCGGACGACGACCCGGTGGCCGTGCACTCCCGCCAGCACTACCGGCTGATGTACTGGCGCGAGGGGGTCATCTCCTACCGCCGGTTCTTCTCCGTCAACGGGCTGGCGGGCATCCGCCAGGAGGACCCGAAGGTCTTCCGCGCCAGCCACCGGGTGCTGCGCCAGCTGTGCCGCGAGGGCCTCATCGACGGCGTGCGCGTGGACCACCCGGACGGCATGGCCAACCCGTTCCAGTACCTGCGCCGCCTGCGCCGCCTGATCGGCCCGGAGCGCTGGCTGGTCGTCGAGAAGATCCTCGGCGTCGACGAGCCGCTCGACGCCCGCCTGCCCGCCGACGGCACCACCGGCTACGACGCGCTGCGCGAGCTCGACGGGGTCTTCGTCAACCGCGCCGCCGAGGACTCGCTGTCCATGCTCGCCCTCGAGCAGTCCGGCTCCACCTGGAACGCGCAGGCCATCGAGGCCAGCGAGCACCAGCTCAAGCACGGGGTGGCCGAGTTCGAGCTCGCCGCCGAGGTGCGCCGCCTGGCCCGGGCCATCCGCCGCGACAACTTCTCCACCGCCGGCTCCAACGTCTCCGAGGACCGCCTGGTCTCCACGATCATGCACCTGGTCGCCGCCATGCCCGTCTACCGCGCGGACTACCTGTCGCTGTCGCGCGTGACGGCCACCGTGGTCGCGGAGATGTCGCAGCGCTTCCCCTCGCGCCGGGACGCCCTCGACCTGATCTCCGCGGCGCTGCTGGCCGACGACGGCGAGGCGATGACCCGCTTCGCCCAGGTCTGCGGCGCCGTCATGGCCAAGGGTGTCGAGGACACGCTGTTCTACCGGGCCTGCCGGCTGGTCCCCCTGCAGGAGGTCGGCGGCGCGCCCGGGCGCTTCGGCGTCTCAGCGGCCGAGTTCCACCTGCTCCAGCAGGAGCGCGCCCGCCTGTGGCCGCGCGCGATGACGACGCTGACCACCCACGACACCAAGCGCAGCGAGGACACCCGCGCGCGCATCATCGAGCTCTCGGAGTTCCCCAACGACTTCGCCGAGTTCGTCGGCGAGGTCACCTCCGTGGTGCCGGCCCCGGACGCGGCCACGGGCCACTTCCTGCTGCAGAACATCATCGGTGTCTGGCCGGCCGACGGGCAGGTCACCGAGAAACTGCGCGGGCGCCTGCGCGACTACGCGCTCAAGGCCGTCCGCGAGGCGGGCGTGCACACCACCTGGTTCGACCAGGACTCCGCCTTCGAGACCAACGTGCTCGACTGGATCGACGTGCTCGTCGACGGCCCGGTGACCAGCCGCATCACGGCCTTTGTCGCCGCGCTCGACGACGGCGCGCTCACCGTCAGCCTGGGCCGCAAGGTCCTGCAGCTGCTCGGTCCCGGCGTCCCGGACGTCTACCAGGGCACCGAGTACGTCGACCGCTCGCTGGTCGACCCGGACAACCGCCGCTTCGTCGACTACACCGCCCGCGCGCAGACCCTGGCCACGGGCGCGCCCGACTTCGCCGCCCTGGCCGCCGGCGACGCGATTGACGACGCCGCGCGTGCCGACGCCGCGGCCGACGGCACCGTCGCCGACGCCGGCGAGGAGCAAAAGCAGCCGAGCGGGCTCATCGAGGAGGTCTTCCCCGCCTGGCACGCGGCGCTCGACTCGCCGGACCGGGTCAAGCAGTACGTCACCCACACCGCGCTGACGGTGCGCCACGCCTTCCCGGAGGCCTTCGTCGAGGGCGACTACCAGGCCGTCTTCGCCGAGGGCCCGGGCATCGCGCACGTGATCGGCATGGCCCGCGGCGAGGCCGTGGACGCCGCCGACATCGTCGGCGAGGAGGGCCTCGACGAGCCGGAGCCGCCGAAGGTCAGCGTCATCGCGCTGGCGGTGCGCCGCCCGCTGTCGCTGGCCTACCGCGGCGGCTGGCGCGGCACCACGGTCACCCTGCCCGAGGGCGAGTGGACCGAGAAGATCACCGGGCGCACCTTCTCCGGCACCGTCGACGCCGCCGAGCTCTTCGCCGCGCTGCCCACGGCGGTCCTCGTGCCCGCCGACGCGGACACCGACGCCGCCCGGGAGGCGAAGGCCTAGATGGCCGGCGCGAAGAAGAAGGACCGCAAGAAGGCCGCGGCGGCCCGCGCCGTGCGCAGGACCGGCCGGGGTCCCAAGCCCTCTGCCAAGGCCCCCGGGAGTTCCTCCGGGAAGTCCTCCGGCAAGGCTCCCGGCAAGGCCAAGGGCAGGCCGACGAACACCCCCACCGAGGCCGGCAAGGCGAAGAGCAAGGCGGACAGCGCCCCTTCCGGTGCAGCCCCCGCCGCGGGCAACCGCGGCGGCAAAAGCGCAGCCCGCGCAACGGGTGCGCCGGGCGGGACGGGCGCGGGCGTCGTCAAGCAGGACGACCAGACCATCGCCGAGCTGGGCAACCGCTACCACGAGTTCCGGCGGCGCCACCCCGACGCCGAGGTCGAGTTCGCCGACGCCATCGAGGAGCTGCTCACCGACGCCGGCGTCACCTTCGACCGCGTCGTCGCGCGTGTGAAGACGTGGCGCTCGCTCAAGGACAAGGCCCGGCGCACCCGTGAGGACGGCACGCCGTCCTACCCGGAGCCGTGGACGGACATCCACGACGTCGTCGGCGTGCGCGTGACGGTCTTCCACTCCACGGAGATCCCGCGCGCCGTCGACACGCTCACCGAGTCGTTCACCGTGCGCCGCAGCGTCGACAAGACCGCCGAGACCCGCATCGCCGGCTCCTTCGGCTACGGCTCGCACCACCTGGTGCTCGCCGTCGACGAGACCGCGCACGAGGCCGTCGAGCTCGACGCGTACACCGGGATGACCTTCGAGGTGCAGATCCGCACCGTGCTGCAGCACGCCTGGGCCGAGTTCGAGCACGACATCCGCTACAAGTCCGGCGTCGACGGCATCGACCCGCGCGTCGACCGGGCCTTCACCCTGGCCGCGGGCCTGATCGAGCTGGCGGACCAGCAGTTCGACCAGATCGCCGCGATCCAGGGCGCCGAGGTCGACGCCGCCGACGACGTCGAGCTGACCCCGGAGACGCTGCCCGGGGTGCTCGCCGTGGTCGGCGGCACGCGCTACCCGCGGCCGCGGTCCGACGACTACCCGTGGCTCAACCAGCTGCTGGCCGCCAACGGGATCACCACCGTCGGCCAGCTGCGCCGGCTGCTCACCGCCGCCGACGTCGACGCGGTGCGCCATGCGATGGCCTACCGTTACCGGCCCGGCCAGGTGCGCCTGATCGACGACCTGCTGCTGGCGCGCTTCGGCGAGAAGCACATCGAGCGCACCGGGGAGACCGGCCGGCGTCCCGGGCAGCGGCCCGGCCGGCTGCGGCGTCGACTCAAGGCGCTGCGGGCGAACATGCCCTAGGGCCCGGCGGGGCGGAACCCGGCCCGGCGGGCCTCGGTGACGCGACCCCGGTTCGGGCCGGACCCCGGCTGCCTCGGCGCCCTCCCCTAGCGCGGGTACTTCGGCGCCGGTGTCTGCCACTGTGTGAGCGCGGCGCCCGCGGAGGCGAGGTCGTCGGCGACGATGAGGCGGTCGAGGTACCTCCCCGAGAGGAACCCGGCGCCGACGACGGTGCGCAGGTAGTCGACCAGCGGGGTCCAGTAGGCCGTGCCCAGCAGCACGATCGGGTGCGGGAAGCTGCCGAGCTGCTGCAGGGTCCAGGTCTCGAAGAACTCGTCGAGGGTGCCCGAGCCGCCCGGCAGCACGAAGACGACCCCGGCGGCCTCGCGCAGCGCGGCCTTGCGGGCGGCCATGTCGGGGGTGCGCGTCAGCTCGCTCAGGCGCGGGTGCGCGATCTCGGCGTCGATCATGCTGTCCGGCATGATCCCGCGCAGGCGGCCGCCGTGGTCGACCACCGCGTCACCGAGCACTCCCATCAGGCCGACGGCACCGCCGCCGTAGGCGACCTCCACCCCGGCGCGTGCGAGGCCTGCGCCCAGGCCCGCGGCCAGAGTGCGGCCGCGCGGGTCGACGCCCTCGGCGGAGCCGGCGTAGACGGTCGCCGTGCCACAGGCGCGCAGCCGATCCAGGCCCGCCAGCGCGGTGCGCGAGAGCTGGGCGAGCTCGAGTCCCTCGCGCTCGGCGGGGGTGAGCCAGCGGGCCTCGGCGATCTCGGAGTCCGGGCGGGCGTCGAGGACCTCGTCGGTCAGCCACAGCTCGCCGCGCACCGTGAAGCCGGGTTCGTTGGCCGCCGGGGCCGAGAGGCTGCCCAGGCGCACCATGCGTTCCCGGTCCGGGGTGCAGCCGATCTCCTCGGCGCACTCGCGCAGGATGGTCTCGGCCTCGCTCTCGCCGGCCTCGGGCTTGCCGCCGGGGAACTGGAACTTCCCGCTGCCGCGCTTGCGCACCTGCAGCACCGCGCCGTCGTCGCGACGGGCGATCAGGCCGCAGACGCGGATGACGCGTTCGTCGGAGGTGTCGGTAGCCGCAGCGGGATTGGTCATGCGGCCCGTTATACCCCTCCCGGAGGACGGGCCGGGGCACCGGGGCGCGGCGCGGGCGTCAGCGCCGCCGGTCGCGGCTGGAGTGCCCGCGCAGCCGGTCCAGCTCGCGGCGCTCCTTCTTCGTCGGGCGCCCGGCGCCCCGGTCGCGCACCGGCATGCTCGCCAGGATCTCCTTCGGCGGGGGCGGCGGGGTGTGGTCGATGTAGCAGCTGCGCGCCACGGGTGCGGAGACCCGCGTGCGCACGGTCGCGGTGACCTCGACGTCGACCTCGTGGTGGTTGGCCCACACGCGCACCCGGTCGCCCGGCACCACCTGCTGGGCGGGCTTGACCGAGGCCCCGTTGAGCTTGACGTGCCCGGCCCGGCAGGCCTGGCCGGCCGCCGACCTGGTCTTGATCAGCCGCACGGCCCACACCCACACGTCGATGCGCACCGGCAGCCCCGAGGGCTCCCCGCGTCCGGGTCCCCCGCCGTTCTTCGCCATCGTCCGATCCTCCGTCACATCTGGGCCCGAGGGCCCAGACATCTGCGCTTGACGCCCGCGCCGCGCCCACGCCGGAGCGCCGTCCCTGTCTTAGTACTGGTCCTTGTGGTTGACGATCTTCCGGATCCGCGACCAGTAGTACCCGCCGCCGACCACCGCGACGACCAGGCCGATGATCAGCCAGGTCCAGCTGGTGAACAGCAGGCCGAGCGCGATGCCGCCGACCACGCCGCCGCCGACGCAGACCGCGGCGTTGCGCGAGTAGGTTCGCACGGCGGTCTTGCGGGCCTCGATGGGGTTGCGGGGGTAGCGCTGCATGCTCATGCGCACGATTCTATCCGCTCCCCCGCCCGCGGGCCGCACGCCTTAAACCGGCACCTCGATCCAGGCGGTGCCGGCCTCGGCGGGCTCGGCCCCGCCGGCGGTGACCGCGGCGAGGGTGGCGAAGAGCGCCTCGACCCCGTCGAGGTCGCAGGCCAGGGTCAGGGTGACCGCCGCTCCGTAGGCGACGTCGGTGACGGTGACCCCGCGGGCGCGCAGGTCGGCCTCGACGCGGCCGGCCTCGGCATGCGGCAGCTCGACGGTGAACAGACGCCGGCGCACCCGCCTGACCCGCGGCACCTTCGGCAGCAGGTCGCCCACGGCGTTGGAGTAGGCGTGCACCAGCCCGCCGGCGCCGAGCTTGACCCCGCCGAAGTAGCGCACGACCACCGCGGCCACATCCAGCATCCCGGAGCCTTTGAGCTGCTCGAGCATGGGGCGCCCGGCGGTGCCGGAGGGCTCGCCGTCGTCGGAGGAGCGCTCGACCGGGTTGGCGTCGTCGACGTGGTGGATGAACGCCGAGCAGTGGTGGCGCGCGTCCGGGAACTCGGCGCGCGTGGCGTCGATGAAGGCTCGGGCCTCATCCTCGTTTCGCACCCGGCGGATCAGGCAGATGAACCGGGAGCGCTTGATCTCGTCTTCGCCGCGGAACGTCTCGCCCGCGACGGGCAGCAGGTAGGAGCTCATCCGCCGAGCATGTCGAACTCGTGTATGGTGCGCAGCGTCTCCTCGGCCTCGGCCTTCTCGACGGTGTCGACGGCGAAGCCGTGCTGGAACATCACGAAGTCGCCGACCTCGACCTCGGGGGTGTAGGCGAAGCAGCAGGGCCGCTCGTCGCCGACGACGTCGATGAGGCCCATCGGCATCAGGCCCTCACCGGTCTTGATCACCTTTCCGGGGATTCCCAGGCACATACGCTTACTCCTTTTCTCCGGGTTCCATCGTAGCGACCTCCACGTGCATCGCCCCGGGCGGCGCCGAGGAGCACGGCAGGCACGGGTCGGCCGTGCGGATCGCCTGTTCCATGCCCTCCTCCCCGGCGCCGGAGCGCGCCGCGTCGGTGAGCATCGCCGCCAGCCACGGCTCGTTCTGCGCGGTGGGCGTGAGGATCCAGCAGCCGGTGAGCCTTCCCTCGGCGTCGACGTCGAAGACGTGCGCGAGCAGCCCGCGCGGCCCGTCGACCAGGCCCACGCCGCGCCCGGCACGCTTGACGACGTCGTCGTGGTCGCCGCCGGCGCGCAGCGCCGCGTCGGCGTCGCCCGGCGTGCTTTCCGACGCCCGCGCGTCCCGCGCGTGCGAGTCCGCGTCCCGCGCGTGCGACTCCGTACCCGGCGCGTCCGCGGGGCCGCCGAGCTTCTCGAGCGCGGCGGCCACGCCGTCGAGGCTGTCGGCCACGCCGAAGCGGTCGCCGCTGGTTACCCGGGCGGCGGGCCCCACGCGGTAGGGCAGCCAGTCTTCGCCGAGGAGCACCTCCGGGCGCGGCGAGGTCGCCCCCGGGCGCGACTCGCGCACCCGCTCGGGGAACTCGACGACCGGGCGGATCTCGCGGGTCTCGCCGGCGACCACGACGAAGAACGCACCGAGCGGGTCCCAGGCGCCGTTTTCGTCGCAGAGGTAGACGTCGGCGGCGCCGTCGAAGGCCGGGGCGGCGAGCCCCGGCAGGTCGGCGGCACGTTCGCGCAGGTCGGCGAGCACCGCGACGTCGACAAGCGAGGTGTCGGCGTCGTTGTTCACCCCGCCCGGCACGGCGACGTCCGGGAAGTGACCGGGGCAGCCGGCGGCCTTGAGCACCTGCTTGCCGAAGCGCTTGAGCTCCACCGCCAGCTCACGGTGGGTGAACAGCAGCTTCGGGGCGAGCGTGTCGAGCACCGAGCCGTGGTGCAGCAGCGAGCGCACCGCCTGCGCGCGCGGCGGGACCGCGATCCCCGCGAGGTCGTCGAGGGCGCGCATCGCGGCGAGGTGGTGGGTGACCGGGCACAGGCCGCACAGGCGGGTGACCAGCTGCGGAACCTCCGCGGTCGTGCGCCCGACGAGCATCGGGTCCACCCGCGGGAAGCCGCTCAGGTCAAAGGCCGCCTCGTCGATCTGACCGGCGGCTTCGTGGCGCACGTGCACCACCGCACCGGCCGGGTCGACGAGCTGGTCGACGCGGAGTTTCTTTGTCATCGCTTCCGGGTCCTTCCTCTCACGGGGCCGGGTGTGTTGCTGGGGTGGCGCGCGGCGCGGGTCCCGGGGCGCCCGTCCCCTGCCCGCGATCCTAGGGAGGCTCCGGTTCCTAGGATGGGGGCATGCATGAGCTGAGTCTTCTGACCGGGGTGGTCTCCGCCGTCGAGTCGAGCGCCGGCGGGCGCGCCGTCGAGGCCGTCGGCCTGACCGTGGGACGCCGCTCCGGGGTGGTGCTCGAGGCGCTGCACGGGGCGTGGCCGGTGGCGCGGGCGGGCACCGTGTGCGAGGGCGCGCGCCTCGAGGTCACGGACGTGCCGGCGACGGTGTACTGCCCTCAGTGCGCCACCGAGCGGGAGATCGACGAGTTCTTCGACCTGACCTGCCCGGTCTGCCACACCCCGACCGCCGACCTGCGTCACGGACGCGAGTTCACGCTCGACTGGGTCGACGTCGCCGACGGGGACGGCGGTTCCGGCGCGGCAGGCCCGGAGGACTGAGCGGGGACGTCTGCGCCGGCCGCGCCGTCAGCGCCGGCCGTGCCGTCACCGCGGGCCGTGCAGTCAGCGTCAGCGGCTTCGACGTCCGCGCCGGCGGGCCCCGAGGTCCAGGCGGCGAGCTGGTCGAGGGCGAGCTGTGCAGCGGCCTCGAGACCGCTGCGGGCGGTCTCGGTGAGGCCGACCTCCAGCTCGATCTTCTCGGCGACCACCCCGACGACGACCAGCTCGTCCGGCTCGTCGTTGAGCAGGCGCGCCGCGCCGAAGAGGTCCATCAGCCCCACCTGGTGCGGCGAGACGTTCTGCGGGATGAAGCGGCGGATGTCCGCCCCCTCGAGCCGCACGGCCTCGCCGGGTACGCCGGGGCCGGCCACGGCGTCGAGCACCAGCAGGCGCTCGGCGTCCTGGAACTCGCCGAGCAGCTCCAGGCCCGCGATCGCCCCGTCGACGTAGTCCACGCCGGCCGGGCCGCGGTCCTGGACGAGCTCGAGGAGCGCCTGGCCGATGCCGTCGTCGCCCATGATGGTGTTGCCCACCGCCAGGCAGGTGATCTTGCCGGGGACGGTCACGTCAGCCGATCCTCGGGCCGTCGACCGGGTTGGCGTCGCGGTGCAGCCAGTAGCCGCCGTTGAGCATGGCGGACAGGCCGGAGTGCTTCTCCACCGAGTCGGCGCGGATGACCAGGTAGACGTGCAGGATCACGAACGCCCAGATGATGAACATGATCGCCGCGTGGATCAGGCGCACCCACGGGATGCCCAGCAGGTCCACCGGCAGGCGCACGATGTCCCAGTACCAGACCGACGGCTTGGGCAGCGCGTAGAGCGCCAGGCCGGTGAAGATCTGGACGACCGAGAGCGCGTAGATGCCCGTGTAGGCGAACTGCTGCAGCGCGTTGTGGCCGACGTAGAGGGGCGCCGGTCCCTTGCCGAGGAACAGGTAGTGCTGCGCCGTGCGCAGCATGTTCTTGGCGTCCTCCATGTTGTAGATCGGCCACAGGGAGCGCCACCGGTTCTGCCGGGTCTTGGCCACGCACAGCAGCCAGACCCGCCACAGCGCCAGCACGCACCAGGCGAAGCCGCAGGCGATGTGGGCGAAGCGGATCCAGCCCATCAGGAAGCCGGTGTCGGCGGCCGGGTCGGGCCCGAAGAACGGGTCCATGATGAAGTAGCCGGTCACCGTCAGCGCGATGATCAGCGCCAGGTTGATCCAGTGCTGCCAGCGCAGGGCGGTCGGCCAGACCTCCACGCGCACCCACTCCGGGGTGTTGTTGTCCACGGCGCGGGCCAGCTCGGACTCCTTGACCACGGACATGGCCACGAAGCCCTGCATCTGCATCGGCCCGACGTTGCCCAGCAGGTCCTTCTCCGCCACGGCCACGCCGAGGCAGCGCCGGCCCATCCGGCCCATCGAGCGGACGTTGCGGTTGAGCAGGCGGCGCTGGGCGCCGGTCATCTCCGCGACCTCGGCCACCGACTCGAGGTCGCCGCGCAGGATCACGCGGTCCTCCATGTCGGCGCGCGAGTAGCGCCGCTCCGGGGTCGCCGGGGTGAACTTGTCGTCCGGGACGATCTCCGGCTCCACGCCCTGACGGTTCGCGCGCAGCGAGCCGACCAGCGCCCGGTCGACCGGGTCGTCGGAGCCCGCCGGCGCGGCGGCCGCGGCGGCGAGCACCTCCGTGGGCGCCAGCCGGGACAGGGCGAAGGCCTGGTAGACGCGGATCGCGGGGGCGTCCGAGGCCGCCCGGCGCAGCGAGGAGGTCATTCTGTCATCACCTGGAATATCTCGTTGCCCTCCGGGTCCAGCAGGTGGACGCCGCAGGCCATGCACGGGTCGAAGGAGTGGATGGTGCGCAGGACCTCGAGCGGCTGCTTCGGGTCGACCAGCGGGTGGCCGCCGGCCAGCGACTCCTCGTAGGGGCCGCGGTTGCCCTCCGGGTCACGGCCGCCGGCCAGCCAGGTCGTCGGCACGACGGCCTGGTAGTTGGCCACCTTCTTGTCCTTGACGGTGACCCAGTGGCTCAGGCAGCCGCGGGCGACCTCGACGATGGCGAAGCCGTCGGCCTCCTCGGGCCAGGAGCTCGGCTCCCAGTGGGTCTTGTCGAAGACGTCGAAGTCCCCGCCGCGCAGGTTGTCGATGAACTTGGGGAAGATCTCGTCGCGCAGCTTCTCGGCGGCCGTCACCGACTCCACCGCGCGCGCCAGTGTGCGCCCGGCCGTCGAGTTCAGCTGGGAGACCTTGATGTCGTACTTCTTGAGCGCGGAGTCGACGAGCTCCTTCGTGCGCTTGTGGCCCTGGATGTAGGCGCTGAGCACGCGCGAGATCGGGCCGACCTGGGTGGGGCGGCCGTCGTACCGCGGCGCCTTGGAGAAGGTGTAGCGCCCGTCGTCGGCGTGCGCGAGCCACTCGTAGGGCGGCTCCGGGCCGGTGTAGTCGGCCGTAGTCTCGCCGACCGAGGGGTGCAGGCCGACGTCGTTGCCCTCCTCGTAGCTGAACCAGGCCGAGGAGATGTACTCCTTGATCAGGTCCGGATCCAGCGGGTGGACCTTGGAGTAGTCGCCGTCGAGGATGACGCCGGGGCGCACCCCGTCGTCGCCCAGCGAGACCGGCTGCTGCAGGTCGTGGCCGACGTAGGCGGTGCCGGCCATGCCGACGGCCAGGAAGTTCGGGGCCGCCGCCCCGATGTCGAAGTAGTCCTTGTAGACGCCCATGATCGCCAGGGCGTCCGGGAGGTAGCAGTCGTTGACGAACTCGTGGATCTCCTCGATCCACTGGCGGATCTTGTCGATCTGCACCTGGTTGACCGTCTCGGACTTCTCCGTGTCGATCGAGCAGGCCATGCCGCCGACCAGGAAGTTCGGGTGCGGGTTCTTGCCGCCGAAGACGGTGTTGATGCGGATGATCGAACGCTGGAACTGCAGCGCGTCCAGGTAGTGGGACACGGCCATCAGGTTCGCCTCCGGGGGCAGCCGGTAGTCCGGGTGCTCCCAGTAGCCGTTGGTGAACACCGACAGCTGGCCGGAGTCCAGGATCTCCTGGAGGGTGTTCTTGACCTGGGTGAACTTCTCCTCGGAGTTCAGCTTCCACTTCGAGCCGATCGACTGGGCGAACTCGACGGTCTTCTTCGGGTCCGCCTCGGCGGCGGCGACCACGTTGACCCAGTCCAGGGCGTGCAGGTGGTAGAAGTGCACGACGTGATCGTGCAGCTCCTGGGAGCTGAGCACCATGTCGCGGATGAGCTGCGCCTGCTCCGGGGGCCGCGAGCCGATCGCGTCCTCGACGGCGTGCACCGAGGCGATCGAGTGCACGGCCGTGCACACGCCGCAGATGCGGCCGACGAAGGCCCAGACGTCGCGCGGGTCGCGCCCGCGGCAGATGTCCTCGATGCCGCGGTACTGCGTGGTCTCGGACCACGCGTCGGTGATCTTGTCGTTCTCCGTCTCCAGCTCGATGCGCAGGTGGCCCTCGATGCGGGTGATCGGGTCGACGACGATGCGTTCTGCCATTGTTCTCGGGTCTCCTCTACTTCGCGCCGTCGCTGCCGGGGCCGGTCACACCGTCGGGTCCGCCCACGCCGTGGGCGCCGGAACCGCCCGCGTCGGGCGACGCGGCGTCGTCAATCGTGTTCGCCGTCGCACCGGCGGGCTGTTTCCCGTTCTCCTCGCCGAAGGCGGCGAGCAGCTCGACCTCGCCGGACTCGCGGCGCACGCCGATGGACTTGAAGGCGGTGATCGCGCCGTGGACGGCCACGCCCGCGCCGGCGACGCCGAGCAGGCCCAGGCCGACCTTCTCCGCGGAGGCCTCGACACCGAGGCCCGGGATATTCGGCAGCACCTCGTAGAACGGGGTGAACTTGTCGAAGAAGTCCTTCTCGGTGCAGCCGATGCACGGGTGGCCGGCGCCGATGGGCCAGCTGGTCTTCATGTTCCACTGCACGATCGGGCAGGGCGCGTAGGTGGACGGGCCCTTGCAGCCGACCTCGTAGAGGCACCAGCCGTTGCGGGCGCCCTCGTCGTCGAAGGCGCGGACGAACTGGCCGGCGTCGAAGTGCGGGCGGCGCTCGCAGGAGTCGTGGATGCGCTGGTCGTAGGCGAACTTCGGGCGGCCCTGGCTGTCGACCTCCGGCGGCCGGCCGTAGGTGAGCAGGTAGGTGATGGTCGCGGTGATGACCTCGCCGATCGGCGGGCAGCCGGCGACCTGGATGACGGGCTTGTCCTTGATGATCTGGTCCACTCCGACGGCACCCGAGGGGTTCGGGTTGGCGGCCTGGACCGAGCCCCACACGGCGCAGGCCCCCACGGCGAGCACCACGGTGGCGTTCTCGGCGGCGTCGAGCAGGATCTGCTCGGCGGACTTGCCGGCGATCGTGCAGTAGGCGCCGTTCTCCTTGGTGGGCACCGAGCCGTTGACCACCAGGATGTGCGGCTCCTTGAACATGTCGTAGAGCGCCTCGTCGGCCGCGGTGCCGGCGGCGGCCATGATCAGCTCGTTGTAGTTCATGGACAGCTGGTTGAGCACCAGGTCCTCGACGGTCGACGAGCCCGAGCGCAGCAGGGACTCCATGCAGCCGGTGCACTCCTGCAGCTGCAGCCAGGCGACCAGCGGCTTGTCGGCGCCGCCGAGGGCCTCGGCGATCTTGTCCGTCTCCTCCTCATTGGCGTAGGCCGGGTCCGGGCGGCCCACCGCGAACAGCCCCGCCATGGCGGCGCACAGCTGCATGAAGTTGCGGCGCTTCACCCCCTGCCGCTCCAGGTTCTCCAGCAGGGTTCCGCCCCGCCACACGTGTGCAAGATCCATGATGTTGCGAACCTCATTCTGTTGTGGGGAAACCGCGGTGAGACCGCCCGCCCCCGAACAGGGGGTGCGGTAACCGCACATACACAAACCCAGGTTATCAGCGTTGATAGGTTCTGACAGAACCGAAGATACGCAGTTTGGGCTGGGTGTCCTAAGAAACTGCGGTCAGCGACCCGGCCCGGGAGCGCCGGGTCCGGGCCGGTGTGGCCGGGGCCCGGTCCGGAGCCCGCCCGGGTGCCGCCCGGCCCCCCCCCGGTCCGTGGCTACTGCGCCAGGCGCGGGTCGAGCCAGGCGAGCCACTCGTCGACGCCCTCGCCGGTGCGCGCCGAGCACTCGATGACCTGCACGCCCGGGTTGACCTTCTCCAGGTTGGCCCGGAAGAGCTCCATGTCGAAGTCCAGGTGCGGCATGAGATCCATCTTGTTGACCACGACGACCTCCACGGAGCGGAACATCACCGGGTACTTGACCGGCTTGTCCTCGCCCTCGGTCACGGAGGCGATCATGGCGCGGCGGTGGGCGCCGACCTCGAACTCCGCCGGGCAGACCAAGTTGCCCACGTTCTCGACCAGCACCAGGTCGAGGGTGGACAAATCCAGGCCCTCGAGGGCGTGGGCGACCATGGGCGCGTCCAGGTGGCACTCGCCGCCGAAGCCGGCACCGGTGTTGAGCAGGGAGACCTGGGCGCCGAAGCCGCCGAGCTTCTCGGCGTCGATGTCGGTCTCGATGTCGCCCTCGATCACGCCGACGCGCAGGCGGTCCTGGGCCGCGGCCAGGGTGTGGCGCAGCAGGGTCGTCTTGCCCGCGCCCGGCGAGCTCATCAGATTCACGCAGGTCACCGAGTTGTCGTCGAAGGCCTTGCGGTTGGCGGCGGCCAGCCGGTCGTTCTCCGAGAAGATGTCCTCGAGCACGTCGATGCGCTCGCGGCCGGTCTCGTAGCCGGAGTGGTCGCCGACGTCGCGGTGGTCGTCGTGGTGGACGATCACGTCGTGGTCGTGGTCGTGGGTGTGATCGTGAGCGTGGCCGTGGTCATGGCCGTGGTCGTGGTGGTGCTCGTGCACGGTGCCGTCGGCGTGGCGGTGGAAACGTCCCATGGAAAACATCCCTCCCGGGCGCGGGGCGCCCAAAGACCTCTGAGTTGGCAGTCCCCGCCGGTGACGTCTTCGCAGGGGTCTCAGGCGACCTCGATGTCCACGACGGTGAACTCTTCCCCGCCCACGATAGTGGTCTTCGCGGGGCACTCCGGGCAGGTCAGGTCGAGCTGCCCGGTCACCTCGGTGACGTGCCCGTTGGCGCACTCGATGACCAGCGGGATCCACTCGACCTCGAGCTCGGCGTCGGCCAGGTCGGTGCCGTCGATGACGAAGCCCCAGGCCCAGCGCAGGGTCTCGGGCACGACCTGCCGCAGGGCGCCGATTTTCAGGTGCACGCCGGTGACCCGGCGCCCGCCCGCGGCGCGGCGGACCACCCCCGCCAGCTGGTTGCTCAACGCGACTTCATGCACGCCCCAGACCCTATCGGCCGTCCCCGGGTGCGGGTGCACGCCCCGGCTAGGCTCGGGGACCATGGCCCAGATCATCCGCGTCCGCACCCTGGTCACCGGCGTCGTGCAGGGGGTGGGCTTCCGCCCGCACATCGCGCGCACGGCGGCGCGCCACCCGGTCACGGGACTGGTGGGCAACGACGACCGCGAGGTCTTCATCGAGGCCCAGGGCACGCGTGAGGCGGTCCACGCCTTCCTCGACGAGGCGCTCGGGGCACTACCCCCCTTGGCCAAGATCACAGGCCGGCGTGAGACCCCGGTCTCCCCCGTTGAGGGGGAGGAGATCTTCCGCATCGTGGCGTCCGAGCGGACCGCCGGCGAGCGCACGCTCATCCCCCCGGACTCGGCGACGTGCCCGGACTGTCTGGCCGAGCTGCACGACCCCGCCGACCGCCGCTACCACCACCCGTTCATCACGTGCACCAACTGCGGGCCGCGCTACTCGATCATCACGGACCTGCCCTACGACCGGCCGAACACGACGATGGCGAGATTCGAGATGTGCCCGCGCTGCGCGGCCGAGTACGCCGACCCGCTCGACCGCCGCTTCCACGCCCAGCCGGTCGCCTGCCCGGACTGCGGACCGACGATGTGGCTGGAGCGCGACGGGGTCCGCCGCGACGGCGACCCGGACGAGCTGTTCGACCTCGCCCGCGCCGAGCTCGACCGCGGCGGCGTGCTGGCGGTCAAGGGCATCGGCGGCTTCCACCTGCTCGCCGACGCCCGCAACCCCGCGGCGGTCGCCTTGCTGCGCGAGCGCAAGCACCGCCCGGACAAGCCCTTCGCCGTGATGGCCCCGCGCCCCGAGGAGGTCGCCGGCTTCACCGACGCCGAGCTCGAGCTCGTCCACTCGCCGGCCGCACCCATCGTCATCGGCCGCGACCTGGGCGCGCTGGCCCCCGGTGTGGCCCCGCGCCTGGGCGAGGTCGGCGTGATGCGTCCCTACTCCCCGCTGCACGAGCTGCTGGTCGACCGCCCCGTCATCGCGACCTCCGGCAACGTGCCCGGCGAGCCGGTCTGCCACACCAACGACGCCGCGCGCGCGAAGCTTTCCCGCCTGGTCGACCTCTTCGTCCTGCACGACCGCCCCATCCACCTGCCCGTCGAGGACTCCGTCTTCCGCGGCACCCGCCCCGTGCGCCGCGGGCGTGGGTTCGCCCCGTTGCCGCTCACCCTGCCGCTTGACGACGCCGCGCCGGCCGACGTCGCGTGCGTGCTCGCCGTGGGCGGGGAGTTGAAGAACGCCTTCACGCTCGCCGTGGGCGAGCGCGCGAACGTGGCCGGTCACCTGGGCGACATGGCCTCGCTGGCCGGGCGGCGGGCCTTCGACGCCTCGACGGCGGACATGCTGACCATGCAGCGGGCCGCCCCGACGGCGGTGGCCTGCGACCTGCACCCGGGCTACTCGACCCGGGCGCGGGCGGAGCGCTTCGCCGAGGAGCACGACGTGCCGCTGATCGGCGTGCAGCACCACCACGCGCACGCGCGCTCGCTGCTGGCCGAGCACGGGGTGACCGGCCCGGCGGTGGTCGCCGTGGTCGACGGCACCGGCTTCGGCACGGACGCCACGGTGTGGGGCGGCGAGGTGCTCTCGGTCGACGCGGGCGGGCCGGACTGGTCGCGCGCCTGGCACCTGCCGGTCTTCCGGATGGCCGGCGGCGACAAGGCGGTGCGCAACCCGTGGCGGCTGGCCCGCGGGCTCGTCGCGGCGCTGGCCGGCGGTACCGGTGTCGGCGCCGGTGACGGCGCCGAGGTATGTGACGCCGGCGGAGCGGGTGACGCGGGCGGAACGGACGGCGCGGACGGCACGGACGGCACGGCAGGCACGGCCCGCAGGCGCCTGGCCGCCGCGGTCGCGGAGGCCGACTGCTTCGCCGGGGTCGACGCCGCCGAGCTGCGGCTGGTCGACTCGCAGCTGGCCTCGGGCACGGGGACGGTGGAGTGCTCCTCGGCGGGCCGGCTCTTCGACGCCGCGGCGTTCCTCTCGGGCGCGTTCACCGGCCCGGTCACCCACGAGGGCCAGGCGGCCATGGAGTTCGAGGCCCTCGCCCGACAGGCGCACAGCGCGGGGGCCGCGGAGGACGGCGTCACGCGGCCCGGCGCCGAGCCGGCGGAGCCCGGCGCGCCCCAAGCGACCGGGAACCAGGCAGACGCACCGGCCCACTCCCCTGCCCGCGCAGACCGCACGCCCGACGACGACCGCGAGGCCGTCGCCGCGCTGCTCGCGGCGGTGGCCGGACGCTCCACGCCCGTCGCCGAACGCGCCCGGGCCTTCCACCGGGGTCTCGCGGAGCTCTTCGCCGCGCGTCTTGCGGCCGCGGCCGAGAAGGCCGGCACGCGCGTCGTCGGTGTGACCGGAGGCTGCGCACTCAACCGGCTCTTCGTCGGCAACCTCGCCGCCGCCCTCTCCGCCCGCGGCCTCGAGCTCCTCGAGCACCGCACGGTGCCCGCCAACGACGGCGGGCTCGCACTGGGCCAGGCGGCCGCCGCCCGCGCCGGCGTGGACGACTTCGCCCGCCTCAGCTGACGTGCCACCGGGCGCGGCACCCCGCCGCGCCGCACGAAACCGCGCACCGGCGCGCACCGCGGGCGTCGGCAATCACGCCGCCGGACGCCGCACGGCACCGCGCACCGGCGCGCACCGCGGGCGTCGTCAAGCACAATCAGCAGATGCGCGGCAGCGGGTCGCCGGCGAGCTTGTCCACCATGCGCGCGCCGCCGAAGCCGGTGACCAGCACCACGGAGGCGGCGGGCTCCTCGACGATGCGGCCGACCAGGCGGGCCTCGGGCGCACCGGCGGCGCGCACGGCCTCGACGGCGGCGTCGGCGGAGTCCTTCGGCACCACCGCCAGGAAGGTGCCCTCGTTGGCGACGTAGAGCGGGTCGATGCCCAGCACGTCGCAGGCGGCGCGCGTCATGTCGCGCACCGGGATGGCCTCGTCCTCGAAGGCGACGCCCAGGCCGGTGGCGTCGGCCAGCTCGTTGGCCACGGTGGCCACGCCGCCGCGGGTGGCGTCGCGCATCCAGCGGGTGTCGGGCACGGCCTCGAGGAGCGCGGCGGTCAGCTTGTTGACCGCGCGGGTGTCGGAGGCGATCGGCGCGTCCAGGGCGAGGTCGCCGCGCGCCATCATCACGGCCATGCCGTGGTCCGCGATCGGGCCGGACAGCAGGATCCGGTCACCGACCTGCACCTTGCCGAAGCCGGTGTCGCGCCCCGCCGGGATCACGCCCACGCCCGCGGTGGTGATGTAGAGGTGGTCGGCGGCCCCGCGCGGGACGACCTTCGTGTCACCGGTGGCGATGGTCACGCCGGCCTCGGCGGCGGCGTCGCGCACGGCCTCGGCCACGCGGCGCAGCGTGGCGACCTCGAGGCCCTCCTCGAGGATGAAGGACACCGAGATCAGCTTCGGGTCCGCGCCGGCGACCGAGAGGTCGTTGACGGTGCCGTTGACGGCGAGCTCACCGATGGAGCCGCCGGGGAACTCGATGGGGTTGACCACGTAGGAGTCGGTGGTGAAGGCGAGCTTGGCGCCCTCGGCCTGCGCGTCGGCCAGAAGGCCCGGCAGGTCCACGACCGCGGAGTCGCCGCCCTGGTCGAGCAGCTCGTTGCCGTAGACGTCGAAGAACAGCCGGTCCAGCAGCGTGGTCGACTGCTTGCCGCCCGCGCCGTGGGACAGCGTGATGTGGTCGTCCTTCAGCCGGCCGGGGTGACGCCGCACCCGCGCGATGTTGTCGTTGACGCGCTCCTCGTCCTGGTTGATGCGGTTTTTCGGTTCCACGCTTACTCACGGCCTTTCTCGGGAGATAACGGGGTTCGGTGTTAGGCTCGACGGTAGTCCAGAAAACCTTGAGGAGGTTGCACATGTGCCTCGGAGTGCCCGCTCAGATCGTCGAGATGAAGGACCCCGGCCGCGCCACCGTCACCATCGGCGGCGTCAACCGCGTCATCTCCACTGATCTGCTCGTCGACGAGGGCCTCGACGTCGGCGAATGGGTGCTCGTCCACGTCGGCTTCGCCCTGAGCAAGATCGACGAGGACGAGGCGACGACGACGCTGCAGCAGATCCGGCAGCTCGGCGCCAACACCTACGAGGACGAGCTCGACTCGTTCTCGACATCCAGAATCGACTGACCCCGCGGGCCGGACCCTCCATCCGGCCCGCTTTCCGACGTCGCGCCCCTCCCCGTCGCCGCCCCGCACCCGTGGTGCGTGGCCGGCGCCCCGGGGTCCGACGCCCCGCGGCGCGATATGCGCCGCAGGCCCTGCCCCCCCGCCGGGCGGCCCCGCGCCCCGGCGCCCCACCGTTTCCCGTTTCCGCCCCTTTCCAGGAAGGTGCACTGCAAGTGAAGTTCGTCGACGAGTTCCGCGACCCGGCCGCGGCGCGCGCCCTGCTCAAGCGCATCGAGCACGACGCGGCCAAGCTGGACCGCCCGATCAAGATCATGGAGATCTGCGGCGGCCACACCCACACCATCTACCGCTACGGGCTGGAGAACCTCCTGCCCGACAACATCGACCTGGTCCACGGGCCGGGCTGCCCGGTCTGCGTGATCCCGATGGGCCGCGTCGACGACGCGCTGTGGCTGGCCCGCCAGGACGACGTCATGCTGACCACCTTCGGCGACATGATGCGCGTGCCGGGTTCCGACGAGTCGCTGCTGCAGGCCCGCGCCCGCGGCTGCGACGTGCGCTTCGTCTACTCGCCGCTGGACGCGCTGAAGCTGGCCCAGGAGAACCCGGACCGCAAGGTCGTCTACTTCGCCGTCGGCTTCGAGACGACCGCGCCGTCGACTGCCGTCACGCTGCGCACCGCCAAGGCGCGCGGGGTGAAGAACTTCTCGGTGTTCTCCAACCACGTCACCATCGAGCCGCCGCTGCGCGCGATCGCCGACGGCGGCGAGACCGAGGTCGACGCCTTCATTGGGCCCGGCCACGTGGCCACCATCGTGGGCACGAAGGCCTTCGACTTTTTGGCCGAGGAGTTCAACCTGCCGGTCGCGGTGGCCGGCTTCGAGCCGCTGGACATCCTGCAGTCGGTGGCCATGCTGCTCGAGCAGTTCGTCTCCGGGCAGGTCGCCCGCGGCGAGGCCAGCGTGGGCAACCAGTACTCGCGCGTGGTCACCGGCCAGGGCAACGTCGCCGCCCAGCGCCTCTTCGACGAGGTCTTCACCGTGCGCGACTCCTTCGAGTGGCGCGGTCTGGGCTGGCTGCCGAACTCGGGCTTCGGCATCTCCGAGGCCTACGCCGACTTCGACGCCGAGCGCATCTTCGACGTCCCGGACGACCGCGTGGCCGACCCGGTCGCCTGCGAGTGCGGCTCCGTGCTCACCGGGCGCATCAAGCCCTGGCAGTGCAAGGTCTTCGGCACCGCGTGCACGCCGGACACCCCGATCGGCACTTGCATGGTCTCGCCCGAGGGCGCCTGCGCGGCGTACTACAACTTCGGCCGCATCGACAAGGCCGCCACCGCCGCCCTGGCCAACAGCTGATCCGGGCTGCCGGGCCGGCGGCCCCGGGACGGCACCTCGCGCCGCCCGCGCCCGGACCGGCCTACGCAGACGGGGTGGGCCTCGGCGTGTCCGGGCCTCGCGCCGCCCGCGCCCGGACCGGCCTACGCAGACCGGGTGGGCCTCGGCGTTTCCGGGCCCGGACCGACCCCGGTCCGCCGCACTTTCCCGCCCGGCGTCCCCGCGCCCGCCACACCCGGCGGGCGCGGTCTTTTAGGGTGGAGCCCATGAGCCGCCCCACCGCACCCGACCGCCACCCGATCTTCTCCGTCTGGGCCCCGGACGCCGACCGCGTCCGGCTGGTCCTCGACGACCCCGACGGCGAGCGCGTGGAGCTCGAGCGCGCCGCCGGCGACTGGTTCGTCCCGCCGGCCGACGCGCCCGCGCCGACCCCGGGGCGCCGCTACGCCTTCCAGGTCGCCACCGAGCCGGCCGGTGCCGAGGACGCCGCGGACCCGGCCTCCCCCGCCGCCGCGGAGTCCACGCCGGCGCCCGCCACCGCCCCGGCCGACGCCGTAGCACCCGAGCCCGAGTGGTCCATCCTGCTGCCGGACCCGCGCTCGCGCCGCCAGCCCGACGGCGTGCACGGCTTCTCCGAGGTCGTGGCCGCCGACTTCGACTGGACCGACGACGCCTGGACCGGCCGCCCGCTGCCCGGCCAGGTGCTCTACGAGCTGCATGTCGGCGCCTTCACCGCCGACGGCACCTTCGACGCGGCCGTCGGAAAGCTCGCGCACCTGCGCGAGCTGGGGGTCACCGCGGTGGAGCTGATGCCCGTCCAGCCCTTCGGCGGCGAGCGCAACTGGGGCTACGACCCGGTCAGCTGGTTCGCCGTCCACGAGGCCTACGGTGGGCCGGCGGGACTGAAGGCCTTCGTCGACGCCGCGCACGCCGAGGGCGTCGCGGTGGTCATGGACCTGGTGTTCAACCACTTCGGCCCCGACGGCAACTACACCGGCTTCTTCGGGCCCTACACCACGGGCGCGGCGACCGACTGGGGCGACGTGGTCAACCTGATGGGCCCGGGCTCAGACGAGGTGCGCCGCTTCATCCTCGACGCCACCCGCCAGTGGCTCGAGGAGTTCCACGTCGACGGCGTGCGCCTGGACGCGGTGCACTCGCTCGACGACCGGGGCGCGGTCTCCGTGCTGGAGCAGATCGCCGACGTCGCGCGCGACGTCGCCGCGCGCACCGGCGTGCCGCGCTGCGTCATCGCCGAGAGCGACCTCAACGACCCGCGCCTGATCACCCCGGTCGAGGACCTCGGCTACGGGCTCGACGCGCAGTGGCTCGACGACGTCCACCACTGCCTGCACACGCTGACCGAGGGCGAGCAGTACGGCTACTACCGCGACTACGGGCGCGTGGGCGACCTGGCGCGCACGCTGAGCGAGGCGTACCGCTTCACCGGCGACTACTCGCTGCACCGCGGGCGCTCGCACGGCCGCGGCTTCGACCGCACGCGAATGCCCGGGGCGCGCTTCGTCACCTACACCACCACCCACGACCAGACGGGCAACCGGGCGGCCGGCGACCGCGCCGCCGAGCGCATCACCCCGACGCAGCACCTGCTCAAGTGCGCGTTCGTCTACCTCTCGGAGTTCACGCCGATGATCTTCATGGGCGAGGAGTTCGGCGCGCGCCAGCCCTTCCCCTTCTTCGCCTCGCACACCGACCCGGGGCTGCTCGAGGCCACGCGCACCGGCCGGATGCGCGAGTTCGCCTCCTCGGGCTGGGACCCGGACACGATCGCCGACCCGGCCGCCGAGGAGACGTTCGCCTCGGCGAAGCTGGACTGGGAGCTTGACGGCGCCCAGCGGGGCATCGTCGCCGCCGTGCGCGAGCTGCTGCGGCTGCGACGCGAGCTCGGCTGCGCCTCGGGCGTGCTTTCCGACGTGCGCGTCGACCACGCCGTGACGGCCACCGTGCGGCTTGCGGGCGACGCGACCGCTGCCGGCGCAGGCGCCGGTTCGGGCGCGGGTGCCGGGGCTGCCGTCGACGCTGCGCCCGAGGCCGTGGCCCTGGAGCACGGGTGGGTGGCCATGCACCGCACCGCGCCGGACGGGCGCGAGTGGACGCTCGTGGGCAACTTCTCCCCCGAACCGGTCACGGTGCCCTTCGGCGGCGAGCTGCGCTACTCCTTCACCGAGCCCGAGGTCGGCGCGGAGGAGACCCGGCTCGGACCCTGGGAGTTCGCGGTCCTGCTGCGCTGAGGGCGGTGGCGCCTCGCGAGCTCGGCGCCGCCGCCTCCCCCGGGGAGCTCCTCGACCAAGCGCTGGTTCGAGCCCGGTCGGGGGACGGTCATTCCTCCCCGGTGGCGTTCCTCAGATGAGGAAGGAGTACTCCGGGGTGCCCGGGTGGAGCTGCCGGCAGTCGATCGGGGACTCGTCCATGCGCTCGAGCAGGCCCTCCAGATCGGAGGCGCGGCCCAGCTCCAGGCCGACGAGCGCGGCGCCGGTGTCGCGGTTGTTGCGCTTGAGGTACTCGAAGCGGGTGATGTCGTCGTCCGGGCCGAGGATCTCGTTGAGGAAGTGGCGCAGCTGGCCGGGCTCCTGCGGGAAGTTGACCAGGAAGTAGTGGCGCAGTCCGCGGTGCACCAGCGAGCGCTCCATGACCTCGTTGTAGCGCAGGACGTCGTTGTTGCCGCCGGAGATGATGCAGACCACGGTCGCGCCCGGGGCGACGTCGACGGTCTTGAGGGCGGCCACCGACAGCGCGCCGGCGGGCTCGGCGATGATGCCCTCGTTCTGGTAGAGGTCCAGCATCTCGGTGCACACCGCACCCTCGGAGACGTCGGTGACGTGCACGCGGGAGAGGTTGCGCTCGACGATGCCGAAGTTGATGTCGCCGATGCGCTTGACGGCCGCACCGTCGACGAAGGGGTCGACGGCCTCGAGGGTGACCGGGTGGCCGGCGGCCAGGGCCGCGGTCAGGCTGGCCGCCCCGGAGGGCTCGACGGCGACGACGCCGGTGCGCGGCGACATGTCGGCCAGGTAGCTGGTCACGCCCGCGAGCAGACCGGCGCCGCCGACCGGCACGTAGATGGTGTCCAGGGTCTTGCCCTGGGCCGAGAGCTGGGAGAGGATCTCCGCGGCGACGGTGCCCTGCCCGATGACGGTGTCGCGGGCGGCGAAGGGCTCGACCACCACGGCGCCGCGCTCGGCGGCGTCGGCACGCGCGGCGTCGGCGGCCTCGTCGAAGTTGTTGCCGGTGACCACCAGCTCCACGGCGTCGCCGCCGTGGACGCGGATCCGGTCGCGCTTCTGCTTCGGCGTCTGGACCGGCACGAAGATCTTGCCGCGGATGCCCAGCGCCTTGCAGGCGTAGGCGACGCCCTGGGCGTGGTTGCCGGCCGAGGCCGCGACGATGCCGGCGCTGCGGTCCTCCGGGCTGAGCTGGCTGACGGCGTTATAGGCGCCGCGGATCTTGTAGCTGCGCACGTCCTGCAGGTCCTCGCGCTTGAGGAAGACCTGGGCGCCCACGGCCTCCGACAGGCGCGGGCAGTACTGCAGCGGGGTCGGGGCGATGACCGCGGAGATGCGCGCCTGGGCCTGCTGAATGTCGGCCGCGTGGACGGGGTCGAAGGCCGGGGTCTCGTCAGTGGTGCGCGTCTCAGTCATGGAGGAGATTCTAACCGCGCCCCCGCGCACGGGGGTCGCAGGCCCACCTTTAGTTCCCGGGGGAGCGTTTCCGGGGGAATGATCTTTCCTGTTTATGGCTTAGGAGAACCCTGGTAGGGTGCTTCTCCGGAACCAGCCCCCGGCGGAGCCGCCCGCGTGCCCCGCGGACCGAGCCGGACCCCGAGTCACCGCGAAAGCCGGCGACCACGACACCTTCGAGAGGAACCACCACCGTGAAGAACTTCCGCCGCCGCACCGGCCTCGCGCTGGCCACCGCCGCCGTGACCGCCTGCTCGCTGCTCAGCCCCGTCGCCGCCACCGCGCAGAGCTCCGCCGAGGAGACCGCCTCCACGACGACCGCCGCCACCTCTACCACCTCGGAGCCGGGCGACCCGGCCGACGGCGCCACCTCCTCCGGAGAGAACGGCAAGCCGGCCGGTGATCCGACCCCGACCAACAGCCCCGAGCCCCCGGCCCCGGGCGACAGCTCCTCCAACTCCAGCTCCTCGGAGACCGCTTTCGAGGCGAACCCGGAGTTCAAGGCGTTCTGCGATGCAACTCAGGGAATGTCTGATGAGGAGTTCGCCGCCTCGGAATTCGCCGGGAAGTCGGTCACGATCAACGGCAACGCCTACAAGGGTGAGTCGGCCCGGAAGGTGTGCGAGAACGGCGACATGAAGAACTGGATCTTCCCCTCGCCCGAGTTCGACAAGGGCCTCGGCATCTTCAACGCCGTCCTCGCCGTCCTGACCGCGGTGGCCGGCGTCGTCGGGTTCATCTTCAAGCTGAACCCGAACCTGATCAACGACATCAAGGGCGCCCTGAAGATCTAGGACACCCCGGAGGCCGTCGGCCCGGACCGACGGCCCACAGACACACAGAAGGCGCGGAGCGAAACGCTCCGCGCCTTTCTGCTGTGCGGATCAGCCGTCATGCCCGGGGCACGCCCGTCCAAGCCGTGGACAGGCATCACCGGCGCGAAGCCGCAGCCTCGCGCCGCCCCGCCCAGCCCAGCACCCGAGCGCGGCGGAACGCGCCCGGGCGACCGACGGGACGTCGGCAATTGACGGGCTTCTAGAGCTCCTCGGAGGCGATGCGCGCGCCCTCGACCAGGGACTCCAGCTTCGCCCAGGCGATCTGGCGGTGCAGGCGCCCGCCCAGGCCGCAGTCGGTGGAGGCGACGACGCGCTCCGGGCCGACGAGCTCGGCGAACTGCAGGATGCGGTCGGCGACCAGGCGCGGGTGCTCGACGGCGTTCATCGAGTGCGAGACGACACCCGGGTAGATCAGGGTGTTCTCGGGCAGCTCGTGGTCCTGCCAGACGCGCCACTCGTGGGCGTGGCGCGGCGAGGCGCCCTCGAAGGAGTAGCCGCCGACCTTCGCGCGCAGGATCTCGTCGATGATGTCCGCGAACGGCACGTCGGTGGTGTGCGGGCCGTGCCAGGAGCCCCAGCAGATGTGCAGGCGGGTCTGCTCGACGGGCAGGCCGGCCAGGGCGTCGTTGATGGCGTCGATGCGGATGCGCAGCCAGGCGCGGTAGTCCTCGACGGACGGCTCCGGGTTGATCTGGTCCCAGGCCTCGGCCAGGTCCGGCGCGTCGAGCTGCACGGTGAAGCCGGCGTCGGTGATGGCCTTGTACTCCTCGTGCAGGGCGGCCGCGCAGGCGTTGACCACGGCGGTATCGTCGCCGTAGTGCTCGTCCTTCAGGCGCGCGGCGGCACCCGGGGAGATCGCGGCGATGAAGCCGGCCTGGGCACCGGCGGCGTCGACGGCGTGGCGCAGCAGGGAGGTGTCGCGGGCGACCTCGTCGCCGCCGGCGTAGGTGATCTCACCGGTGAACTTGGGGTTGCCCACCTTGGCACGGCCGGTGAAGATGCCGGAGTCCGGGTCGGCGTAGGCCTCGCTGAAGCGGGCGCGGTCGCGGCGGTCGGCGAAGCTGGTCAGCTTGATGTTGCCCGGGGTGGAGCGCACGACGTCCTGGTTGGCCCAGCGGTCCTCCTCGGTCATGGTCAGACCGCCGAGGCGGGAGAAGATGTAGTTCCACCAGGCTCCGTAGTCGACGGCGCCGGAGGTGATGTGGCCGTACTCGCCGTCGTTGACGATGTCGATGCCCAGCTCGACCTGGCGGGCGACGACCTCGTCGACGGAGGCCTGCAGGATCTCCTGGAACTCCTCGTCGCCGATCTCGCCGGCGTGGCGGCGGTTGTTCGCCTCCAGCAGCTGCGGGGTGCGCGGCAGCGAGCCGACGTGGGTGGTGCGGATGCGCGTGGTCAAGGGCGAGTTCCTCTCCGTTTCGGGTGCGGGCGATTTCCGACGTCCCGGTGGGCGCCGTGAGTGCCGCAGGTTACGCAGCCACAGTGTAGCCGCGAAGTTCACTGGCTTTTCAATTTACTTTCAGTAAGCGTTCACAGCGGGGGTTCACCGTGTAATGAGGCAGAAGACCGGGTGCACCCGTTGCACCCAGCCCGTGCCGAGACCTCCAGAATCTGAATCGAACGGGAGCACAAGTGAAGCACAAGACCCTGCGCACGACCCTCGCCGGCCTGTCGGCCGCCGCCCTGGCCGTGACCCTGACCGCCTGCGCGGACGACTCCGGGTCCGAGGGGAGCACGGACGCCTCCGGCGCCCAGGTCGCGGACACCCGCGAGGGCGAGGCCGGTGAGCTGCTCGCCGACCGTTCCGCCGACGGCGACATCGCCACCCACGGCGGCGCCCGCCGCATCGACGGCGACCAGGCCGCCATGCTGCAGAAGGCGATCGAGAAGTCGGACGCCAAGAACGTCATCCTGCTCATCGGCGACGGCATGGGCGACTCCGAGATCACCGTGGCCCGCAACTACGCCGAGGGCGCCGGCGGCGACTTCGCCGGCATCGACACCCTGCCCGTGACCGGCCAGTACACCCACTACTCGCTGAACAAGGACGACAAGACGCCGAACTACGTCACCGACTCGGCGGCCTCCGGCTCCGCGTGGGCGACCGGCACCAAGACCTTCAACGGCGCCATCTCCGTCGACGCCGACAACAACCCGCAGGCCAACCTGCTCGAGATCGCCAAGGCCAACGGCCTGGCCACCGGCGACGTCTCCACCGCCGAGATCCAGGACGCCACCCCGGCCGTCCAGCTGGCCCACGTGGAGAAGCGCAAGTGCTACGGCCCGGAGGACGCCGACAAGTGCGGCGACGACCTGCTGGACAAGGGCGGCCGCGGCTCGATCTCCGAGCAGATGCTCAACACCCGCGCCGACGTCGTGCTCGGCGGCGGCTCCGAGAGCTTCGACCAGAAGGCCAAGGCCGGCGAGTGGGAGGGCAAGACCCTCCGCGAGCAGGCCGAGGAGCGCGGCTACCAGCTGCCGACCAACGCCGAGGAGCTCGACAAGATCACCGAGGCCAACCAGGACTCCCCGGTGCTGGGCCTGTTCTCCGAGGGCAACATGCCCGTGCGCTGGGAGGGCCCGAAGGCCGAGAAGGAGGGCTACCTCGACGAGGCCGCCAAGTGCACCGACAACCCGGAGCGCACCGACGACATCCCGAAGCTGGCCGACATGACCTCCAAGGCCATCGACCTGCTCAAGGGCAACGAGAACGGCTTCTTCCTGCAGGTCGAGGGCGCCAGCATCGACAAGCAGGACCACGCCGCCAACCCCTGCGGCCAGATCGGTGAGACCGTCGACCTCGACGAGGCCGTGCAGGAGGCCCTGAACTTCGCGGCCGAGGACGGCGAGACCCTCGTCGTCGTCACCGCCGACCACGCGCACACCAGCCAGGTCATCGGCAACGTCTCCGACGAGGACATCAAGGAGATGGCCGAGGAGTCCGGCAAGTCCGAGGAGGAGGTCCGCGCCGCGGTCTACCCGGGCCTGTCACGCAAGCTCGTCACCAAGGACGGCGCCGAGATGACCGTCGGCTACGCCACCAGCGAGAACCTGGACGTCACCGACCAGTCGCACACCGGCGCGCAGCTGCGCATCGCCGCCTTCGGCCCCGGTGCCGCGAACGTGACCGGCCTGACCGACCAGACCGACCTCTTCTTCACGGTGCGCGACGCGCTGGGCCTCGACGAGGCGAAGTTCGACGTCAACGCCGAGCCCGACACCAGCAAGTAGGCACGTAAGCACGGGTCGCTGCGGGGTACCGCGGGCGGGAGCCTGGCGCCGCCGCGCGCGGAGGCCGGGAGCCGCCGTGGGCACCGGGCCCGGGGCCGGCAGCGCACCACCGGCCCGGCAGCGCCCAGCGCCCGGGGCCGGCAACGCCCTGCTCCCCGCCCCCGATCCACCGGCCCACGCCTCTCCAAGCTTGAGAGCCTGAAAGCCTGAGAGCCCGGAAGCGGGCGCCCCACCCGGGGCGCCCGCTTCTTGTTGTCCCGACGCCCACGCCGCGCCGGACCGCGCACGGCGACCGACGGGGCGTCGGCAATTCAGCGTCAGCCGAGGATGCCGGGGCCCATCGACGCCTTGAGGTCGCCCATCAGGGAGGTCGAGCGTTCGACGCGGAGGTGCTCGTCGAGCACCAGCAGCTCGCTGTCCGAGCCGTTGGTCAGGTTGAGGTAGACGTCGCTGTCACCGGGGTTGCGCTGCAGCACGTGCTTGAGCTTCGCGATGTTGGTCAGCGTGCACTGGTCGGTGCGCATCGTCAGGCGCAGCGGCAGGCCGCGGCCGTTGCCTGCGCCCAGGTCCGGGACCTTCAGGTCGTCGCAGAAGAGGCTCATGCGGTCGTCGCGCACGTTGACGTGCACGCGGGCGAGGATGATGTTGTCCTCGACGATCTGCGGGGCCACCAGCGAATAGACCTTGTTGAACACCAGGATCTCGGCCGAGGCGCCGTTGTGGTCCTCCACCGTGACGATCGCCCAGGGCGAGCCGTCCTTCTTGGAGAAGCGCCGGTCCACCGCCGAGATGATGCCGCCGATGACCAGCTCCTGGCGGTCGTGGACCTCCCCGGAGATGATCTTCGTGATCGGGGTGTCCGTCTGCGCGTTGAGCGCCTCCTCGAAGCCGTCGAGCGGGTGGCCCGAGACGTAGAGGCCCAGCATCTCGCGCTCCAGGGCGAGCTTGTGCTTGCGGTCCCACTCCTCGTCGGGGACGTCCACGGCGAAGACGTTGTCCACCGCCGAGGCCTCCTCCCCGCCGCCGAGGCCCGCGAAGAGGTCGAACTGGCCGCGGTCGGCCGCCTTCTTCGTGGAGGTCACCGCGTCGACGGCGTCCTCGTGGATGAGCGCCAGCCCCTTGCGCGGCAGGTCCATCGAGTCGAAGGCGCCGGCCTTGATCAGGGACTCGGTGACGCGCTTGTTGCAGGCGACCAGGTCGATCTTCTCCAGGTAGTCGGAGAAGTCCCGGTAGGCGCCCTTCTCCTGGCGGGCGCGCACGATGCCGGCGACGACGTCGTGGCCGACGTTGCGGATCGCGCCGAGGCCGAAGCGGATGTCCTCGCCGACGGCCATGAAGTCGTCCTCGGACTCGTTGACGTCCGGGGAGAGCACGCGGATGCCCAGGTGGCGGCAGTCCGAGAGGTAGAGGGCCGACTTGTCCTTGTTGCTGGCCACCGAGGACAGAAGCGCGGCCATGTACTCGGCGGTGTAGTTCGCCTTCAGGTAGGCCGTCCAGTAGCTGACCAGGCCGTAGCCCGCGGCGTGGGACTTGTTGAACGCGTAGGAGGCGAACGGCTCGATGGTGCCCCACAGCGCGTCGATGGCGTCCTTGGAGTAGCCGTTGTCCTTCATGCCGCCGGCGAACTTCTCGTACTGCTTCGCCAGGACCTCGGGCTTCTTCTTGCCCATGGCCTTACGGAAGTTGTCGGCCTCGCCGGCGGTGTAGTTGGCCACCTTCTGCGAGATACGCATGATCTGCTCCTGGTAGACGATCAGACCGTAGGTCTCCTCCAGGATGTCGTGCAGCGGCTCCTCGAGCTCCGGGTGGATCGGGGTCATCGGCTTGCGGCCGTTCTTGCGGTCGGCGTAGTCGAAGTGGGCGTTGACGCCCATCGGGCCCGGGCGGTAGAGGGCCAGGGAGGCGACGATGTCCTTGAAACCCGTCGGCTTCATGCGCTTGAGCAACTCCTGCATGCCGCCGCCGTCGAGCTGGAAGATGCCGAGCGTGTCGCCGCGGCCGAGCAGCTCGTAGACCTTCGGGTCGTCGGTGACCAGCTTCTCGAGGTGGATCTCCTCGCCGCGGTTCTTCTTGATGTTCTCCACGGCGTCGCCCAGCACGGTCAGGTTGCGCAGGCCCAGGAAGTCCATCTTCAGCAGGCCGATGGCCTCGCAGGCCGGGTAGTCCCAGCCGGTGATGATCGCGCCGTCGGCCGGGCGCTGCCACATCGGGATGTGGTCCATCAGCGGCACCGAGGCCATGATCACCGCGCAGGCGTGGACGCCGGCCTGGCGGACCACGCCCTCGAGGCCGAGGGCGGTGTCGTAGATCTTGCGCACATCCGGGTCGGACTCGATGAGGCTGCGCACCTCGCCGGCCTCCGCGTAGCGCTCGTGCTCCGGGTCGGTGATGCCGTGCAGCGGGATGTCCTTGGCCATAATCGCCGGCGGCAGGGCCTTGGTGATGCGGTCGGCCATCTGGTAGCCGGGCTGGCCGAACTGCACGCGCGCGGAGTCCTTCAGCGCCTGCTTGGTCTTGACGGTGCCGAAGGTGATCACCTGGGCGATCTTGTCGGCGCCCCAGCGGTCGGCGGCGTAGCGGATCATCTCCTCGCGGCGGCGGTCGTCGAAGTCGATGTCGATATCCGGTGCGGAGGGGCGCTCCGGGTTGAGGAATCGCTCGAAGAGGAGGTCGTGCTCCATCGGGTCGATGTTGGTGATGGTCAGCGCGTAGGCGACCAGGGAGCCGGCGGCCGAGCCACGGCCCGGCCCGACGCGGATGCCGACCTTGCGGGCGTGCTTGATCAGCTCGGCGACGATGAGGAAGTAGGACGGGTAGCCCTTCATGTCGATGACGCCGATCTCGTACTTGGCGCGCTCGGTGTACTTCTCGGGCACCTCGCCGCCCGGGAAGCGGTTGGCCAGCCCGCGCATGACCTCCTCGGTCAGCCAGGAGGTCGGGGTGTAGCCCTCCGGGACGTCGGCGATCGGCATGCGGTCGTGGGGGTGCTCCTCCCACAGCTCCGAGTAGTCGCCGACGCGCTCGGCGATCCAGAGGGTGTTGTCGCAGCCGTCGGGCACGATGTCGTCGAACATCTCGCGCATCTGTTCGGCGGTCTTCAGGTAGTACTCGGGGCCGTTGAACTTGAAGCGGTCCGGGTCGTGCAGGGTCTTGCCGGTCTGGACGCAGAGCATGGCCTCGTGGGGGCCGGCCTGGGACTGCAGCACGTAGTGGCAGTCGTTGGTCACCAGGGGCGGCAGGTTGAGCTTGCGGCCGACCTCGAGGAGCTCGCGGCGCACGCGCTGCTCGATGTCGAGGTCGTGGTCCATCAGCTCGAGGAAGAAGTTGTCCTTGCCGTAGATGTCCTGCCACTTGGCGGCGGCCTCGACGGCGGCGTCGAACTGGCCGAGGCGCAGGTGGGTCTGCACGTCGCCGGAGGGGCAGCCGGTGGTGGCGATGATGCCCTCGGCGTGCTCGGCGATCAGCTCGGCGTCCATGCGCGGCCACTTGCCCAGCTGGCCCTCGTAGGAGGCCAGCGAGGAGAGCTTGAACAGGTTGTGCAGGCCGGTGGCGTTCTCGGCGAGCATGGTCTGGTGCAGGTAGGCGCCGGAGGCGGAGACGTCGTCGGACTTCTGGTGCGGCTCGCCCCAGCGGATGCGCTTCTTGTTGAAGCGGCTCTCGGGGGCCATGTAGGTCTCGATGCCGATGATCGGCTTGATCCCGGCCTTGGTCATGGTGCGGTAGAAGTTGTCGGTGCCGAACATGTTGCCGTGGTCGGTGATGCCCACCGCGGGCATGCCCTGGCGGACGGCCTCCTCGGCGAGCATGTCCACCTTCGCCATGCCGTCGAGCATGGAGTATTCGGTGTGGTTGTGCAGGTGGACGAAGCCCGATTTTTTGACCATGGCAGCCAGTGTATCGATGCGCGCAAGTACGATCACGGCCATGCTCTTCGGTGTCCTTGCCTACCTGTTGTGGGGCATTTTCCCGGCCTTCTTCCCGCTGCTGCTGCCCGCGGGGCCGCTGGAGATCCTCGCCCACCGCATCGTGTGGACGGCGCTGCTGATGGTGCTGGTGCTCGCGGTGACGCGCGGGTGGCGCGAGCTGCGTGCGGCCGGACGGGCGCAGTGGGCGCGCATGGCGCTGGCGGGTGTGGTCGTGGCGGGCAACTGGCTGATCTACGTCATCGCGGTCAACTCGGGCCACGTCGCCGACGCCGCGCTGGGCTACTTCATCAACCCGATCGTCAGTGTGCTGCTGGGGGTGCTCTTCCTCAATGAGCGGCTGCGGCCGGCGCAGACGGCGGCGGTGGGCATCGCTGCGGTCGGTGTGGTGTGGTTGGCGGTGCTCAGCGAGCAGCCGCCGGTGATGGGCGTCGGCCTGGCGCTCACCTTCGGCTGCTACGGGCTGATCAAGAAGAAGGTGACGGTGTCGTCGGCGGCGTCGTTGACGGCGGAGACGCTGGTGCTCACGCCGGTGGCGGCGGTGTATCTGGCGGTGCTCGCCGTGGGCGGGCAGGCGACGTTCGGCAACGCGGGTGCGACGAATGCGGTGCTGCTCGCGGTCTCCGGCGTGGTGACGGCGCTGCCGCTGCTGCTCTTCGGCGCGGCGGCGCACCGCCTGCCTCTGGCGACGATCGGCATGCTGCAGTTCCTCACGCCGACGATGCAGATGCTGTGGGCGCTGTTCGTGGTCGATGAGCAGCTCAGCGCGGCGCGCTGGGCGGGCTTCGTCATCATCTGGGTGGCCGTCGCCGTATTCATTGCCGACGTCGCGCGCACCGCCCGTCGTGCCCGACGCACCCGGCGCGCGGGTGCCGCCCCGATTGACGACGCCGCGCGTGCCGACACCGCGCGCCCGAGTTAAGGCCCCTCCTCCTTCTCGCGCAGACCTTCGCGCCCCTGCCTCATCTCTCTGTTTCCGCGCTCACGTCGACCCAGCGCCGCTGTGCGGAAGCCGCCGGTCTTTTCCGCACCGCTGCTTCTCCTGGCGTGCACCACAGGTGTCCACACCGCCGTCGGCCGCACGCAGACACAGCAGACACGGACGCCGCAGCGAAATGCCTGTGTGAGCGTCCCTGTCCGAGTAGAAGCGGTGGGGGTAAGAGCCGCTGACGGACTGTCGCCGGGCCCTGCGGCTTTCGGGCCTCCGAGTTCCGGCGATCCGGCTCGCGGGTTCCCTGGACTCGTCCCTCGCCCTCTTCTAGCTGAGACAGCCGGGCGCCGCCAGTGCGGGGCTGGCCGGGGTGTGGATGCCCGCGTGTGTTCCACAGCCGCGCAGCCGCGCTCTCGCGGGGCGGGGCCGCGGCCGGGATGCTGGGTCCCATGAACCCGCTCGACCAATACATCGAAGTCACCGGCCGGGGCATCGCCGTCGCCGAGGCCGCCGCCGGCCTGAGCCGGCACCGGCTCATCGACCTCGGCGTCGTGCCCGCGGACGCGCAGAAGATCGCGCGGATCGCCGGCGTCTACTTCCCCGCGAACCGGACCACTTCCCCGGCGATCGCCGCGGCCCGCGAGAACCGCCACTCCCTGGCCACCCTCGACATGATCGAGAACTACGCGCGCAGGGTCTCCGACCAGCGCCGGGCCTGGGGATTCCGTACCCGGGCCTGCGGCACGGCCGGCAACCACCAGGCGGTCAAGGAGGCCTGCGAACGCCTGCTTCTTGAGTTCAACGGGCCGGATGCCCCGGAGCCGGAGCGACGCCCGTCACTGCGCCTGATCAACTCGAGGACGCGCGGCCCCGGGCTCATCTTCCACGGCTCCTCAACCCAGGTCGCCGGGGTCTACCGGGCGGCAGTCGAGAAGGCCCGCCGGAACCTCGCCCGGACCACGGCCGGGTCGGACGCCCAGCCGGGTGCTCAGCCGGGTACCCGGGGCGACGGCTCCGGCGCCGCCACAAACACAGCTGCGGCCACCGGCACCGCTGCCGACGCTGACGGGCAGGCCGACGCCCGGCCCGACGAGCGCACCGAGGAGGACCGGATCGACCGGTTCGCTCTCGGCGAGGCCTTCGTGGAGGTCCTCGCCGAGGGGGTCCCGGAGACCGTCTACCACGCGGGCGTCGGCATCGTGCTCGACGAGCACACCCGGATTCTCGGGGGCGACGGCGACGACGTCGAACTGCTCGCCTCCGACGGCGCCCGGATGACCGGTTCCGAGTTCGTCCGGCTCATGCTCCGGGACCGCGCGGTTGTCGACCGGGCCGTGCTGGTCCACCCGGTGTCAGGGCCGGTCGACCTCTACCGGCTGGAGCGCTTCGCCTCGCCCAAGCAACGGGAGATCCTCCAGCAGGTCTACGGGGTCTGCGCCCACCCGGAGTGCAACCGGCCGGGCGTCTACAGCGAGGCGCACCACAAGGACAGCTTCGCCCGCGGCGGGATGACCAACCTGGACAACCTGGTGCTGCTGTGCCCCTGGCACAACGCCGCCAACGACGACGACCCGGACGCCCCCGCCCGGCACGGCCGCATCGAGTCGGACGGACTCGACGTCTACCGGCGGCTGCCCGGCGGGAGGCGGCAGCGGGACGACACGCCGACGATGGCGCGCCGAATCCTGAATGCCCGTACCGAGGCCCTCGCCGCCGCCTGACCCGCCGCGCCGACTGCACCGGCCGGAGTCAGCTGCACCAGCCGCGCCCGGCGACCGACCGGAGCCAGCCGTACCCGACGCACCGACCGGAGTCAGCCGCGCCCGGCACGGCCGGCGCGCGGAGCCGCAAAGACTTGCGCTGACCGGTCCGGAGGGCGCAGTGCGCCACTCAGCCCTGCGTCAACCGCGCCGAGCGCAGACACCCGGACCGGCTCTTCCACGACGGAGAACCGGGAATCCGGCACGCCCGAAGTCACCAGCCCGCCCCTGCTGGAGCCAGCCGCGCCGGCCGCACCGACTGGAGTCAGCAGCCCCCGGCGCACCGACTGGAGTCAGCCACTCCCGGCGCGCGGAGCCGCAAGAACTTGCGCTGACAGGGCCACAGGGCGCAGTGCGCCAGCCAGCCCTGCGTCAGCCGCGCGGAGCCCAGACACCCGCACCGGTTCTTTCAGGGGGGGGGACGGGAACCCCGCCTGCCCGGAATCGGTGCCTCTTCCAAGGCAGGCGCAGCTCTCCCGGAGAGGCGTAATCCGGCGCTGACGCCTCGACCCCACTTGACGGCAGATCTCCAGACCGGGTCTTCCGTACGGGCCCCGGGGTTCAGTGTACCTGCAATCGGCGCACCTACAGGCCCATCCCCGGGACCGAAACGTCGCTGAGGTCAGCGCACCCAGCCAGCGCGTTCAGTCGGCATCGAACAGCCAACCGGCTCAATCGGAGCACCGCGGTCAGCCGGCACAGTCAGCGCGGTCAGTGCAGCGAGGTCAGCGCAGCGCGGTCAGTGCAGGACGACGGGGCGCACGCCGATGCGGCCCCACGCCGCATCGGAGGGCAGGGCCTCGACCACCGCGACGTCGTCAATCCGGGTGAGCGCACGCAACGCGGAACCGTCGTCGTAGGCGACGACGCCGTCCAGTCGGTCGGCCTCGAACGGGGCGCGGGCCAGCTCGCGGGCGAAGACGTCGGCGCGGGTGGCGCCGGCGACGGGTTCGGGGACCTCGATCAGTCCGGCCTCGTGGGCCACGACGGCCGAGACCCGGTCCAGCCCACGGGTCGCCTCGTCCGCGGCCCGCGCGTCCAGCGGCGCGGCGAAGGTCACCAGCGCCCACACGGGTTGGTCGGCGGGGGCCTCGGCAAGCGAGTCGGCGGCCCGCGAACGGTAGTCCGCCGCGGACTCGTAGGACTCCATGCCCAGCTGGTCTCCGTTGACCGGGTCCGGGCGGTCGGTCAGGTCCGAACGCGACGCGAGCAGCACCACCGCCAGGGCGATCAGCGCCAGCACCGCCGCGGCGACGACGCCCCGCCTCACCGCCGGACCATCTCCAGCGCCCGGGAGAGATCCTCCGGATACGGCGCGGTGATCTCCATGCGGCGGCCGTCGGCCGGGTGGTCGAAGCCCAGGCACACCGCGTGCAGCCACTGGTGGTTCAGCCCGAGACGCTCGGCGAGCTTCGGGTCGCCGCCGTACATCGGGTCGCCCACGCACGGGTGGCGCAGCGCCGACATGTGCACGCGGATCTGGTGCGTGCGGCCCGTCTCCAGGTGCACCTCCAGCAGCGTCGCCTCCGGGAAGGCCTCCAGCGTCTTGTAGTGCGTGACCGCCGGCTTGCCGTCGGAGACCACCGCGAAGCGCCAGCCGGCCTTCGGGTGGCGGCCGATCGGCGCGTCGACCGTGCCGTTGAACGGGTCCGGGTGGCCCTGCACCAGCGCGTGGTACGTCTTGGCGACCGTGCGCTCGCGGAAGGCACGCTTGAGCACCGAGTAGCCGCGCTCGCTGGCGGCCACGACCATCACCCCGGAGGTGCCCACGTCCAGGCGCTGGACGATGCCCTTGCGCTCCGGCGGACCCGAGGTGGAGATGCGGAAGCCCGCCGCGGCCAGCCCGCCGGTGACGGTGGGCCCGTCCCAGCCGACGGTCGGGTGCGCGGCCACGCCCACCGGCTTGTTGACGGCGATGACGTCCGCGTCCGAGTACAGGATGTCCATGCCCTCGACCTCGCGCGGCGTCTCGGCCTCGAGCGGGCGCGCCGGCTCCGGGAGGGTGACCTCCAGCCAGGCGCCCTCGGTCAGGCGGGCGGACTTGCCCACGGGGGAATTTTCGACGAGCACATCACCGTCCTCCGCGAGTTGTGCCGCGACGGCGCGTGAGACGCCGAAGAGGCGGGCGACGCCGGCGTCGGCGCGCATGCCGGCCAGGCCCTCGGGGACGGGAAGTTGGCGGACCTCACGCACGGGCGGGCTCCTCTCCCTCGGCGTCATTGTCATCGGCGGTGTCAGCGGGGGCGGTGGCGTCCTCGTCCACACCGTCCGGATGCTCGCCGGCCTGCTCGCCGAAGAACATGCCCAGCACGAAGACGGCCACGCCGACCGTGATCGCGGAGTCGGCGAGGTTGAACACCGCGAAGTCGCCCACGGAGATGAAGTCGACGACGTGCCCGACGAAGAACGCGGGCTCGCGGAAGAGCCGGTCGACGAGGTTGCCGGCCGCTCCCCCGGCGATCAGGGCCAGCCCCACCGCCGTCCAGCGGTCGTGCACCCGCGGCGCGGCGACGGCCACGCCGACGACGAACGCGATCTGGATGCAGGTGAACAGCCAGGTCGAGTCGCTGCCCATGGAGAAGGCCGCACCGGAGTTGAACAGGAGCGTGAAGCGGAACCAGTCGCCGATCACCGCCACCGGCTGCCCGGGTTCCAGCCACCCGAGCATCAGCGTCTTGACCAACTGGTCGACCACGGCGACGGCGACCACCACCGCGGCCATCATGGCGGCGTATCCGCCCCCGTTCTCTCTCGGCTTCGTACTCACGCGACCATTATCACCGCCGCGGTGCGCCCGTGGCCAACCGCACCCGGCACGCACGGTAAATTAGTCACCGTGTCTGAAACCTCTCGACCGCAATTCCCGCGCCGTCGCGCCCTGGTCGCCCTGGCGGCGTCGCTGAGCCTCGCCCTGGCCGGCTGCGGCTCGGAGGCGGGTCTGCCCGACGACGACACCCGCACCGAGCAGGCCGTCGGCCTCGAGGTCGACCCCGTGCGCGTCACCGTCCAGGACGCGGGCGCCGAGCCGCGCGCCAACCTGGAGTTCCGCGACGTCGACAATCCGGCGCAGGAGACGACGGCGACGGTCGCACGCGGCTTCGCGCAGTCGGTCGCCCCCGCCGAACAGGCCGACCCGGCCGCGCCCGCCGCGCCCGACGGCCTCGACGCGGAGGGCCTGGAGACGACCGCCCTGCCGCTCACGGCCGCCACGACCGAGGCCGCCGCGGAGGACAACGGCTCCCGCCGCGTCCAGTTCCGCCTCGGCGAGACCGAGGACCTGCCCGGCGCGGCCGGCTTCGAGGCGGGTTGGACCGCGGAGGCCTCCGGCAAGGTCTCCACCGTGCGCCTCGCCCCGCCCGTCGACGCCGACGACGACACCCGCGCCGCCGCCGAGGACGCCGTGATGGGCATCGTCTCGCTGCCGGTCGTCTTCCCCGCCGACCCCGTCGGCCCCGGCGCCTCCTGGACCGTCGACTCGCGGGTGACCGGCCAGTCGACGCTGCTGCAGACGACGACCTACACGCTGGACTCCGTCGACGGCGACCGCGTCGAGCTGTCCGTGGCCGTCCAGCAGCGCCCGGCCGTCGGCGCGCTCGACATGTCCGGGGTGCCCGACGCCCCGGACGGCGAGCTGCGGGTGCTGCACTCCAACACGTCCTCGAGTGGTTCGCTGAGCGTCGATCTGACCCGCCCGCTGCCGGTGGCCGGCACCGTGGCCGCGACCACCCGCGTGACCTACGGCGGCGACGGCGACGCCCGGGTCATGCAGGACACCACCACCGCCCTCTCCTTCGGCTAGAACGGCAGGAACCGTGACCGAGACCAGGTACCACCACATCAAGCTGGACGGGGTGGGCTTCTCCTACCCCACCCACCGCGTGCTCACGGACGTCACGTTCACCGTGCCCGCCGGCCGCGTGATCGGGCTGATCGGCGAGAACGGCAGCGGCAAGTCGACGCTGATCTCGCTGATCAGCAAGCAGCGCCACCGCGACACCGGCTCGGTGGTGCGCCCACCGGTGACCGGCTTCATGGAGCAGGAGACCTCGCTGCCGGCCACCGCGCCGGCGCACGAGCTCATCGACGCCGCCGTCGCCGAGCTGCGCGGCATCGAGGCCGAGATCACGCGGCTGTCCGAGGCGATGGCCGCCGGCACCGCCGGGATTGACGACGCCGCGGCCTTCGACGCCGCACTGGCCCGTGCGGCCGAGGCGGGTGTGTGGGAGTTGGACGCCCGCATCGCCGAGGTGCTCGCCGGGCTGGGCCTGGCCGGCGTCGACCTGAAGACGCCGCTGGGCGACCTGTCCGGCGGGCAGCGTCGCCGCTTCGCGCTGGCGGCGCTGCTGCTGCGGCCGCTGGACGCGATGGTGCTCGACGAGCCGACGAACCACCTCGACGACGACGCGGTGGACTTCCTCATCGACGAGCTGCGGGCCTTCCCCGGGCCGGTGCTGGTGGCCAGCCACGACCGTTACTTCCTCGACGAGGTGGCCGACTCCATCGTGGACATGGACCCCTCGCTGGACCCGGAGGGGCGTGCCGAGGAGGGGCTGACGCGCCAGGACACGCTCTTCGGCGGCGGGTTCTCCGACTACCTGAAGGCGCGCGAGAAGGCGCGGCGGCTGTGGCGGGAGCGCTACAACGCCCAGGAGCAGGAGCGCGAGCGGCTCGAGTCGCGCGCGCGGCAGACCGGCGAGGACGTCTTCCACTCGCAGGTGGCCAAGTCCGAGGTGCGCATGGCAGCGAAGTTCCAGGCGGACCGGGCGGCCAAGACGGTCGGGGCGCGGGTGCGCTCGGCGAAGTCGCGGCTGGCGGACCTGGAGCGCGACGAGATCCCGGCGCCGCCGGAGCGGCTGCGTTTCCGCGGCGTGCCGGACAGTCACCTGGCCAGCCTCGGCGAGCCGGCGGTCACGGCGCGTTCGGTGGCGGTGGCCGGGCGGCTGGCGCCGGTGAACCTGAAAGTGCAGCCCGGCGCGCACTGGCTGATCGAGGGGCCCAACGGGGCGGGCAAGTCGACGCTGCTCTCGGTGATCGAGGGCACCGTGGCGCCGACCGCGGGCGAGGTGCGCATCCCCGAGGAGGTCACGATCGCCCGGCTGCGCCAGGACGACCACTGGGAGGACCTGGACCTGCCGGCGGCGGTGGCCTTCGAGCGCGAGGTCGCCAAGGGGCCGTGGGGCCGGTCGAAGCGGGCGAAGACGCCGCCGACGCTGACCGAGCTGGGGCTGCTCTCCGAGGAGGACGCGGCGCGCCCGCTGCGGGCCCTGTCCTTCGGTCAGCGCCGCCGCGTGGCCCTCGGCGCGGTGCTCGCCTCTCCCCCGGACCTGCTGCTTCTCGACGAGCCGACGAACCACCTCTCGCTGGCCCTGGCCGAGGAGCTCGAGGACGCGCTCGCCGACTTCGAGGGCACCGTGCTCATGGCCACCCACGACCGCTGGGTGCGCCGCCGCTGGCAGGGCAAGGTGCTGCACCTCGAGCCGGTCGACGGCCGCGCCTGACTCCCGCTTCGCCCCTGCTTCTCTCTCTCCCCCCCCCCGTTACCTTGAGACTGTCCCCGATAATGGGGATGGTCGCTGGACCCGGCATGGCTATCCGCCCCTGTCACCTCCATGATCCGGGGGGTGTTGCCACCGGGGACAGAGACATCTGCCGACAGCTAATAGGGACACGGCCCACCGATTTTCACCAGTCGGTATCGAGGTCTCAACGTAACGTGGGTGCCTGCTGCAGACGTCATGACCGGCGACCGGCACTATCCGAACGACCGGAAAGACCATCATGGCCGGCTCACCTGCCGACGTCTTCCTCGGAATCGACGTCGGTAAAACCTCCCACCACGCCTGCGGCCTCACCACCGACGGCACGAAGATCTACGACAAAGCTCTCGCACAAGACGAATCAGCACTCAGGTCGCTGTTCACCGAACTCAAAGACACATACGGTCGAGTCCTCGTCATCGTCGACCAGCCCAACACCATCGGCGCACTTCCCGTCGCTGTAGCCCGCGACTGCAACGTCGATGTGGCGTACCTTCCCGGCCTGGCCATGCGAAAAGCCGCTGACCTCTACGGCGGAAAGTCAAAAACTGACCGCAAGGACGCATTCATCATCGCTGACACCGCCCGATGCATGCCTCACACGCTGAGGGCCGTCGACCACAACGACGAAATGCTCAGCGCCCTGAAAGTCCTCGCCGGCTTCGACGAAGACCTTGCCAAAGACACCACCCGAGCCCGCAACCGCGCACGTGGACTTCTCACACAGATCCATCCGCCACTGGAACAGGTCATAGGCCCGAAGCTGGCTCATCCGCTCATCCTCCAGCTCCTCGCGCACTATCGGGGACCGTCAGGATTGAAGAAGGCAGGCCCAGCACGTGTGGCAAAGTGGCTTGCCGCCCGCAGCAAGCAGGACGTCAGTGATCTGGTCGACCAGATCTTCACTGCCCTGGATGCACAGACAGTCACCGTTCCCGGGACGAAAGCCGCTGAAACCGTGCTTCCGGCACTCGCGCACCACATCCAGTCCCTTCTGGAGCAACGAGCCGCCATCGCAGCAGAAGTCGAGGAGATGGTCGCCGACCACCCTTTAGCTGAGGTCTTGATGTCCATGCCCGGCGTCGGCATCAAGACAGCCGCGAAAATCCTCCTGACCGTCGGCGACGGATCGGATTTCCCGGATGCTGCACACCTGGCTGCCTACGCCGGTATTGCGCCGGTCAGTCGAATATCCGGCTCGTCGATCCGGGGAGAACACCCCGCACGAAGCGGCAATAAGACCCTCAAGAACGCACTGTTCTACTCGGCGTTCGCCTCACTACGAAGCCATAGGCCCTCACGCCAGTACTACGAACGCAAACGCGCAGAAGGAAAACGCCACAACGCAGCGGTGATGTGTCTTGCACGCAGGCGGTGCAACGTCATTTTCGCGATGCTGAAAAACCGGGAATACTTCCGCGAAATCCCACCACGTCATGAGCAGATAGCGGCTTGAGCCACTCCTGATCATGCCGAGCCCCGCCGGGCCCCAGGGGTCCGGCGCCTAGGCGTGCCCGAAAACCGGCACCCCCAAAGCCCACACAACATCACATCGTGGAGTCGGCGCCGGAGTTGACACCTGACATAGGGACACCCCCCCAGCATGGCGCCCTGTCGCCGTCACGGCCGTCAGAAGCCAGGGGCTCTAAGCCAGAAGACGCTGTGCCCGGGGGTCTCTGAAGCCGGGACAGCGCAAAACGCCGAAGGCCCCGCGTACCGCAAGGTACGCAGGGCCGGGTGGGACGCGACGTCGGCAAGCGACGACGTGGCGGGGCGGTGACTACTGCGCCGGGGCCTCCTCGGCGGGAGCCTCGGCGGGCGCCTCAGCCGGGGCCTCCTCGGCGGGAGCCCCCTCCGGGGCACCCTCGGCCGGGGCCTCCGCGGGGGCCTCGCCCTCCGGGGCGCCCTCGACCGGGCCGTCGACCGGGTCCTCGGCCGGGGCGTCACCCTGGCACATCGCGGGGACCTGCTCCGGCTCGACGGTGTTGGAGATCAGCATGCACGCCCAGGACTGGGAGAGCTTCCAGACGCCGTCCTCGTGGACGAACTCGACGTCCTCGGCGACCTGGTCCTCCTGGTCCGGCACGCTGAAGACGACCTTCGCGATGACGTACTCCGGGGTGTAGCCCGGCAGGATCGGGTCGACCACGGTGAACTTCGCGCCCGAGTCCTGCTGCGAGGCGGTCATGACGTCGAAGAGCTCCGGGGCGGTCTCGCCGCCCTGGACGGTCTGGGTCTTCTCCTCCAGCGGCACGTTCGGGTCGGTGGCACGCTGCAGCACCGCGTTGAGCTCCTCGGCGGTCGGCGGCTCGACGCTGGCCTGCGTCGCCGACGAGGTGGCCTCGGACGACGAGGTGGACTCGCCGTTGTCGGAGTCGTCCGAGCAGGCGCTCAGGGTCAGGCCGAGTCCGACGACGACGGCCGCGGCGGTGATCGTGGAAAACTTCAAGATCTCTCCTCGGTTCAGTCCTTCCCCGGCGGCGCCACCGGGGAGATTTCCGTTAACAGGGTACACGCGAGTGACGCATGAAGATATTTTCGCCTCTCACTCCTCCTGCTCCTCCTGCGCGGCGAGCCAGTCACCCCAGTCCAGCGAGTCCAGGGGGTCGCCCGGGGCGAGGTCCGGGTCGTCGACGGCGAAGGTGCGCGCCCGGCCCGGCCCCGAGGCGCGCGTCTCGAAGCGCACCGTGACCACCCCGGAGCCCGTGCCCTGCACCCAGCCGTGGCCGAACTCGCTGTGCACCACGTCCTCCGTGGCCCGCCAGCCGCTCTCGGCGGCCTCGGACTCCACGGTGATCTCCAGGCCGGCGCCGTCGGCCGGGGCCGCCGCGCCCACCTCGTAGTCGTCCGTGGCCGAGGTGCTGACCGGCGTGGCCACCAGCAGCTCGTCGAGCTCCGGAAAGAGCACGTCCTGGCGCGCGTCCTCCAGGCCGGAGTAACCCACCCCGACCAGGCGCACCGGGCCGACCTCGTCCGGGTAGCGCGTCAGCCGGCGCGCGACCGCGCCCAGCGTCGCCTCGTCGTCGGTGGCGTGGCCCAGCGTCGCTGAGCGGGACTCGATGTGGAAGTCCGCCATGCGCAACTTGACCGTGACGGTGCGCGCCCCGCGGCCGTCGTTGAGCAGGCGACGGTGCGCGTCCTCGGCGGCCCTCTCCACCGCGGCGTCGACCTGCGCGCGCGTGACCAGGTCGCGCGGGTAGGTGTGCTCGGCGGAGACGGACTTGGCCTCGGCGCGCGGCTCGACGGGGCGGTCGTCGTGGCCGCGCGCCAGCTCCCACAGCTGCACGCCCACGGTCGCACCCAGGGTCAGCTCGACCTCCCGGCGCGACATCGCCGCCAGGTCCCCGATCGTCTCCACCCCGGCGGTGCGCAGCTTCGCACCCGTCACGGGGCCGACGCCCCAGAGCTTGTCGACGGCGAGCGGGTGCAGGAAGTCGAGCTCCTCGGCGTGCGGGATGACGCGGTGGCCGTCGGGCTTGGCCTCGCCGGAGCCGATCTTGGCGAACTGCTTGCCCGAGCCCGCGCCCACCGACGCCGGCAGGCCGGTCTCCTCGCGGATCGCGGCGCGCAGCTGCTCGGCCCACTCCGTGACCTCCTCGGCCGTGGCGCCGACCAGGGCGGGCGGCTCGAGGAAGGCCTCGTCGATGGACAGCTGCTCGATCTTGTCGGCCGGCACGAAGCGCGCCACCGTGGCGAAGACGCGGCGCGAGGCCGTGGAGTAGACGATGCGGCGCGGGGCGACGAGCACGGCCTTCGCACCGACCAGCGCGGTGGCCCGGTGCATCGGCATCGCGGAGTGGGCGCCGTAGCGGCGGGCCTCGTAGGACGCGCCCGCGACCACGCCGCGGCCCGACACCCCGCCGACGAGGACGGGCCGGCCGCGCAGGGTGGGCCGGGTCAGCTGCTCGCAGGACGCGAAGAACGCGTCCATGTCGATGTGGAGGACCCAGCGCTGCATGCCCCCAGGGTATCGGGGCGGGGGTGGGTCACCAGCCGGCGGTGGCCTCCCGCAGCCGGGCGTAGCGGGCGAAGGTCGCCTCGTCCGGCTCCGCCTCGTAGACGCTCTCCTCGAACGTCCGCCACCGCGGCGGCTCCTCGGCGCCCGTGAGCGCCCACGCCGCCTGACGCGCCGCGCCCAGCGCGACGTACTCCGCCGGCTCCGGGGCCACGACGGGCACGCCGAACACGGCGGGCGCGATCCGGCGGGCGGCCGCCGCGCGGGCGGCGCCGCCGATGAGGAGGATGCGGCGGGTCGGGGTTCCGGTGGCCGCGGCGAGGGCCTCGACCGCGTCGCGCATGGAGCACAGCACGCCCTCGAACGCGGCCCGGGCGATGTCCTCGCGGCCGGTGGCCGTGGTCAGGCCGCTGAAGACACCGGTCGCGTTCGGCCGGTTCGGGGTGCGCTCACCGTCGAAGTACGGCAGCAGCACCACGCCGTGCGAACCGGGTTCGGCCGCCAGCGCCATCTCCGAGAGCTCCTCGTGGCCCACACCCAGCGTGCGGGCCGCGAAGTCGAACACCCGGGCACCGTTGAGCGTGCAGGCCAGGGGCAGGTAGCGGCCCGTGGCGTCGCAGAAGCCGGTCACCATGCCGGTCGGGTCGTGGACGCTGTCGTCGACGACGGCGCTGGCCACACCCGAGGTGCCGAGGGAGACGCAGACGTCGCCCGGCTGCAGCCCGAGCCCGAGCGCGGCCGCCATGTTGTCCCCGGTGCCGGCCGCCACGACGGCGCCCGAGGCGGTGGTGCCCACCTGCTCCGAGGGCTCGGCGATGCGCGGCAGGTCGATCGCGTGGCCGAGGTAGCGCTCGGCGAGCTCCGGGACGAAGCGGCGGTTGCGGGTGTCGTAGTACCCCGTGCCGGAGGCGTCGCCGTGGTCCGTGGTGTATTCGGCGCACCCGCCGAGGTGCCAGGTCAGATAGTCGTGCGGGAGCAGCACGGCGGCCGTGCGCGCGGCGTTGTCCGGCTCGTTGTCCCGCAGCCAGCGCAGCTTCGTGCCCGTGATCGAGGCGACGAACACGCTGCCGGTCTGGTCCGCGCAGGCCTCCGGCCCGCCCAGCTCCTCGACGAGGGTCTCGGCCTGGGCGGCGGAGGAGGTGTCGTTCCACAGCATCGCGTCCCGGACGACCTCGCCGTCCGCGTCGAGCGGTACCATGCCGTGCTGCTGGCCGGCGACCGCCACGGCGTCGGCGCGGTCGAGCAGCGGGCCGGCCGCCTGCTTCATCGCGTCGACCCAGGCGCGGGGATCAACCTGGGTGCCTTCGGGGTGCGCGGCGCGCGACTCCTCGATGACCTGGCCGGTGTCCACGTCGACGAGGAGGGCCTTGCAGGACTGGGTTGACGAGTCGATTCCGAGAACGTAGCTGGACATCACTGGTTCCTTGGTCGTCTTGGGAGGGGCGGTGGGTCAGTCGTCTTCAATTGTGCGGGGCCGTGTCCTTGGCGGGCGTGGCCCGGGCGGTACAGCGATGGGGCGGGCGCGGTCCGCGGCGGGGCACGGTCCGCGCACGGTCACGGTCACGGTCCGCGGCGGGCGTGGCCCGGGCGGTACGGCAATGGGCCAAGCGTGGTCCGCGGCGGGCACGGTCGCGGCCCGGTCACGGTCGCGGTCCGGGGACCGTCCGGTGGCGTTCCGGTCCCGCTCCCGGGAGGTGGTTTGGGAGGTACGCAGGACCTGGCGGTGGTCAGGGTCGGTCACGGTCTGTCAGGGCCGGTCGGGACCGGGACGCGGTGGATCCTCGCGCCGGAGGCGGCGAGCATCTCGGCGGCCCGGTCGGTGAGGTCGTCCTCGACGACCACGTCGTCGAAGGCGTCCAGGCCGGTCACGAAGTAGAGTCCGGCGGCGCCGAACTTGGAGGCGTCCGCGACGAGGATCCGCCGTCGGCCGAGCCGCACGCAAGCGGCCTTCGTCAGAGCGGCGTCCTCGTCCGGGTGGTAGAGCCCGCCGCCGCGGACGCTCGTCGTCGAGACCACCGAGACATCCGCCGAAAGCTCCTCCGTCTGGCGCGCGGTGGCCTGGCCGAGGAACGAGTCGGTGCCCGCGACGTACCTGCCGCCGAGCCCGATCAACGGCACCTGGGGGGCCTGGTGCGCGAAGTAGGTGATCAGTCCGAGGGAGTGGGTGATCACGGCCGACGGCGCCTTGTCCACGAGCAGCGGTCCGAGGGCCTCCACCGTGGTCGAGTCGTCGAGCGCGATCACCTCCCCCTCCCCGATCAGCTCAGCGGTGGCCTCGGCCAGACGCTGCTTGGCCGTGACGTTGAGGGTGCGTCGCTGGGCCACGTCGCGCTCGGTCAACTGCCCGGACACGGCGCGGGCGCCGCCGCGGACACGCTCGACCTGGCCCGAGGCGTCGAGGGCCTCCAGGTCGCGGTGGACCGTCATGGCGCTGACCTGGAACAGGTCCGCCAGCTGATCGACGCGGATCGCACCGGCGGCGTTGATCCGGTCGACCATCTCGGCCCGGCGGGCCTCGGGTCCGGTCAAGGGTTTGGTCACTGCGTACAACCTCCTGTCCCCATTTAACACCACAGTCACAGCGAACCACACCCCTTCCACAAATTCACTCATCTTTTCAACACTTCACCACCGGTTTCCCACATTTTCTGTTACTCGGATGTTGACTTTTGTGATGAACGTGGCACGATGACCCCTAGCGCAGCGCACACAACACCATCCACCGGAACACACCGCGGAGCAGAACATGGCGCAACCCATCTCCGCCCAGAGCCAGGAGACACCCGCCGACGGCGGCGTCCTCGAGAAGCTCGGGCTCCCCCGCCCCCTGGTCTGGGGCTTCGTCGGCCTCGCGATCTTCATGATCGGCGACGGCGTCGAGACAAACATCCTCGAACCCTTCCTCAGCTCCGAGCACGGATTCACCGTCTCGAGCGCAGGCACCCTGGTCACCGTCTACGGCGTCGCCGTGGCGATCGCCGCGTTCTTCGCCGCGGCGCTCTCCGACCTGTGGGGACCGCGCAAGGTCATGACCCTGGGCGCCTCGATCTGGGTCGTCTTCGAGCTGGCCTTCCTCACCCTGGCGCTGACCAGCTCGAACACCGCGCTGATCTTCCTCACCTACGGCATCCGCGGCTTCGGCTACCCGCTGTTCGCCTACGGGTTCCTGGTCTGGATCACCGCCGTATCACCCGCCCGCCAGCTCGGCACCGGCGTGGGCTGGTTCTACGTCGCCTTCTCCGCCGGCCTGCCCACCCTGGGCGCCCTGACGGCGACGATCTCGATGCAGATGTTCGACCTGGACTTCTACCAGACCCTGTGGGTCTCGCTGTGCCTGGTCATCATCGGCTCCCTGTGCGCCCTCATCGGCGTGCGCGAGCGCATCGGCCGGCACCCGCTCGTCGACGACCCCTCCGACACCGCCGCCACGCTCGGCGCCGGGTTCCGGCTGCTCGCCCGCGACCGTCGGGCCCGCTTCGTGACCTACATCCGCACGATCAACTCCATCCCCACCTACGCGATGGCCATCTTCTTCCCCGCGTACTTCACCGAGGTGCTGGACTGGCCGCTGCACTGGTTCCTGCTGCTGACCACCGTGATCTACGCGGTCAACCTGCCCTTCAACCCGGTCAACGGCCGGCTGGGCGACCGCATCGGCTGGTCGCGGACCTGCGTGTGGTCCGGCTCCGTCTTCTGCGCGGTCACGATGGCCCTGGTCTACTTCGTGCCCCTGTCGCTCACCCGCGCCGGCGTCGCCGACTCCGTCGCCTTCGGCGCCACCCTCGTCGCCGGCGCCCTCTTCGGCGTCGCCCTGGCCGGCTTCGTCCCCCTGTCCGCCATCGCCGTCTCCCTGATGCCCGAGCGCCCCGGCGCGGCCATGTCGACCTACAACCTCGGCATCGGCGCCGCCGTCGCCGCCGGACCCGCGCTCGTGGCGGTCTTCCACCCGCTCGTGGGCAACACCGGCCTGGTCATCATCTTCGTCGTCCTCTACGTCATCTCGGCGTTCATGGGCCACGCCCTGCGTGGCACCCAACCCGGCTTCGACGGCGTCCCCGCCGACGCCGAGCTGAGCGACGTCGCCAATTAACCCCACCAGAACTCCTGAGGAGTCAATCCACATGAACACCCCCCGCCTCTCCAACGCCCTGCTCCCCGAGCTCGCCGCCAAGGGCATCGACGTGCCCGGCTACGACCGCTCCGCCGTCACCCCCGGCATCGTCCACTTCGGCGTCGGCGGCTTCCACCGCGCGCACCAGGCCCGCTACCTCGACGAGCTGATGAACAAGGGCGAGGCGCTCGACTTCGGCATCGTCGGCATGGGCGTCATGCCCTCCGACTCGAAGATGCGCGACGCCCTCGCCGGCCAGGACCACCTCTACACCCTGACCGAGAAGGCCCCCGACGGCGGCGAGCACGCCCGCGTCATCGGCTCGATCATCGACTACGTCTTCGCACCCGACGACCCCCAGGCCGCCGTCGACCGGCTCACCGACCCCGCCATCCGCATCGTGTCGCTGACCGTGACCGAGGGCGGCTACAACTTCGACCACGTCCACGGCGAGTTCGACTACGACGACGAGCACGTCGCCGCCGACATCGCGGACCTCAAGCGCGGCGAGACCGGCCACCTGCGCACCTTCTTCGGCCTGGTCACCGCCGCGCTCGCCGCCCGGCGCGCCGCCGGCACCACCCCGTTCACCGTGATGAGCTGCGACAACATCCAGGGCAACGGGCACATGGCCGAGCGCATGTTCCAGGCCTTCGCCCGCGCGGTCGACGAGGACCTCGCCACCTGGATCGACGCCGAGGTGCCCTTCCCGAACTCCATGGTCGACCGCATCACCCCGGAGACCACCGACGGCGACCGCGCCGACGTCGTCTCCACGCACGGCTACGAGGACGCCTGGCCCGTGGTCTGCGAGGACTTCACCCAGTGGGTCCTCGAGGACAACTTCGTCGACGGGCGCCCGGCCTACGAGCACGTGGGCGTCGAGGTCGTCTCCGACGTCGTGCCCTACGAGCTGATGAAGCTGCGCCTGCTCAACGCCTCCCACCAGGGCCTGTGCTACTTCGGCTACCTCGCCGGCCACCGCCTGGTGCACGAGGTGATGAACGACGAGCGCTTCCCCAAGTTCCTGCTCGCCTACATGGAGCTCGAGGGCACCCCGTCGCTGCGCCCGCTGCCGGGCGTCGACCTGGACGCCTACCGGCACGAGCTGATCTCCCGGTTCGGCAACATCGCCGTCAAGGACACCGTCGCGCGCCTGTGCGCCGAGTCCTCGGACCGCATCCCCAAGTGGCTGCTGCCGGTGGTGCGCGAGAACCTCGCGGCCGACCGCCCGATCGAGCTCTCCGCGGCGATCGTCGCCAGCTGGGCCCGCTACGCCGAGGGCGTCGACGAGGAGGGCGACGAGATCACCATCGTCGACCGGATGGCCGACCGCCTGCACGAGACCGCCCAGCACAACCACGAGGACGTCCTGGCGTTCCTGCGCGACCGCGAGGTCTTCGGGGACCTGGTCGACGAGCCGCGGTTCACCGAGGCCTACTCCCGGGCGCTGACCTCCCTGCACGAGAAGGGCACCGCGGCGACCGTGGACGCGCTGCTCGAGCAGGTCGGGCGCGCCTGATCCGGAAAGCGGCCGAGGGGCGCACGGGCGCGGGGCCCGGGGCGGGCTGGACCGCCGCGGACGCCCCGCGTCACCGCCGCCGGTGCAGCGCCCACCACCCGCCGGCGAACAGCGGCGGCAGCGCGACGGCGGCCGTGGCCAGCGTCCACGTGCCCACCGGGTAGTCGAAGCCCATGAGCACGACCACCCCGAGCAGGAAGGCGCCGACGATCACGTCGCTCGCCGTGCCCAGCGGGTTGCGGAAGGCCGGCCGCTCGAGCCGCCCGGCGCGCACGTCGCGCATCATCCCGGCGTGGCTGGCCACGATCATCAGCCACATCCCCAGGATCCCCACCGAGCCCAGGTTCAGCACGATCTCGAAGGCCTGGTGCGGCACGACGTAGTTGAGCACGATGCCCGCGACCATCAGCCCGGCGGTCAGCCACACGCCGTTGCGCGGCACACCGGTGGGCGACATGCGACCCAGGAACGCCGGCGCGGAACCGGTGTGCGCCAGCGGCTTGAGGATGCGCGCGGTGGCGTAGAGCCCGGCGTTGACGCTGGAGAGCGCGGCGGTGAGCACGACCAGGTTCATGATGTCGCCGGCGCCCGGCACCCCGAGCGCGGTCATGAACGTGACGAACGGGCTCTCGTCGCCGGAGTAGACCTCCGCGGGCAGCAGCACGGCGAGCAGGAAGACGCTGCCGACGTAGAAGAGCACGATGCGCCAGACGGTCGTGTTGATCGCGCGCGGGATCTCGCGGGCGGGGTTCTCGGTCTCGCCGGCGGCCACGCCGATCATGTCGATGCCCGCGTAGGCGAAGATCACGCCCTGGGTCATCACGACCAGCGGCACCACCCCGTTGGGGAACCATCCGCCGCCCTCGGCGAGCGTGGCCAGCCCGGGTTCGTGCCCGCCGACGTGGTGCCCGGTGACGATCACGGCCACGCCGACGACTATGAAGACCACGAGCGCGGCGACCTTGATGAACGCGAACCAGAACTCCGCCTCACCGAAGACCTTCACCCCGGTGAGGTTCACCCCGACCACCACGACGAGTGCCACGGCCACCAACGCCCACTGCGGCACGGACTGGAAGACGGGCCAGTAGCGCAGGTAGACGGCGATGGCGGTCAGCTCGGCGATGCCGACGGTCACCCACGCCATGAAGTAGATCCAGCCGGCGAAGAACGCCGCCTTGTCGCCGAGGAACTCGCGCGAGTAGCTGGCGAAGGACCCGGAGGTCGGCCGGTGGACGACCATCTCGCCGAGCGAGCGCAGCATCAGGTAGCCGATGAGCCCGCACACGGCGTAGACGATCGCGAGCCCGGGCCCGCCGGCGTGCAGGCGGCCGCCGGCGCCGAGGAAGAGCCCCGTGCCGAGCGCCCCGCCCAGGGCGATCATCTGGATGTGGCGGTGCTTGAGGTCGCGGCGGTAGCCCGCGGTCTCCGCTGCGTGTTCGTCGCGCGCGGGTGCGACGCCTGGTCGACTGGAGACTGTCATGCCTGCGATTATCACCCCGAGACGTACCAAGCAGTCTATTTTGGGCGCAGTTATATTCACTCCCCCGATTGCCGACGTCCCGTACGCCCCGCCCGGCGCCCCCGGTTGCGGAGGGCGTTGCGCTCCGGTCGGCGCGGCCTGCGTTGCGCGGGCAGCGCGACCTGCGAGCGGCATCACGCCCGTTGCCGCGCGCCGCAGGTGGCGCGCCACGCCCCATCGCACCCGGCGGGAGTCGGGCGCCAAGTGGCGGAAGGCGCGGCGTCGGCAATTGAAAAACGGGGCGGGATGTTCACAGCAACATCCCGCCCCGTCAGTGGAGCGCCCCTGCCGGAGCGCCCGGCCTCGGCTCCGGGCGATTGCGCTTAAGCCATTGCACTTAAGGCGCTGCGCTCAAGCCGACGCTAGGCCTTCGCGATCGCCGCGGAGACGCCGTCGATGACCTCGTGCGCGTCCTCGCCGATACCGCCGGTGACCACCTCAAACGAGGTCGCCAGCACCTCCTCGGCGATCCAGGACTCGTGGCGGTGCGCCCACTCGGCCTTCTCCTCCGGCACGGCCAGCTCGACCGAGATGCGGTCGGAGACCTCGAGCCCGGCGGCCTTGCGCGCGTCCTGCAGGCCGCGGACCACGTCGGCGGCCCAGCCCTCGGACTCGAGCTCCTCGGTCAGCTCCATGTCGAGCACGACCAGGCCGTCGAGTCCCTCGACGCGCGCGGTGGAGTCCGGGTTCTCCGCGACCAGGCGCTCGGTGTACTCGTCGCCGCTCAGGCGCACGCCGTCGGCGATGACGTCGCCGCCCTCGCGGGTGTAGTTGCCCGCCTTGACGGCCTTGATCGCCTTCTGCACGTCGCCGCCCAGGCGCGGGCCGGCGACCTTCGCGTTGACGACGACCTGGAAGGAGCCCACCGAGTCGACGTCGTCGGTGAACTCGACGTTCTTGACGTTGACCTCGTCGCGGATGACGTCGGCGAACGGCTCGAGCGCCGCGGTGTCCGGCAGCGCGACGGTCAGCTTCGCCAGCGGCAGACGGTTGCGCAGCTTGTGCGCCTTGCGGATCGACGACGCCGCGCTGCACACCGCGCGGGCCGCGTCCATGGCCGCGACCAGGTCGGCGTCGGCCGGGATCTTCTCCGGGTCCGGGAAGTCCGTCAGGTGCACCGAGCGCCCGCCGGTCAGGCCGCGCCAGATGACCTCGGAGACCATCGGCAGCAGCGGCGCCGCGGTGCGCGTCAGGGTCTCCAGCACCGTGTACAGGGTGTTGAAGGCCTCCGGGAAGTCGTCGTCGCCCGCCCAGAAGCGGTCGCGGGAGCGGCGCACGTACCAGTTCGTCAGCGCGTCGCAGAACCAGCGCACCTCGTCGCAGGCCCGCGAGATGTCCGTCGCGTCGAGCGCGTCGCGCACGCCGGCGACGACGTCGTGGAGCTTGGCCAGGATGTAGCGGTCCAGCACGTTGGTGGAGTCCACGGACCACTCGGCCGGCTTCGAGGAGTACAGCCGCAGGAAGGAGTAGGCGTTCCACATCGGCAGCAGCGCCTGGCGCACGCCCTCGCGGATGCCCTGCTCGGTGACGATCAGGTTGCCGCCGCGCAGGATCGGCGAGCTCATCAGGAACCAGCGCATGGCGTCCGAGCCGTCGCGGTCGAAGACCTCGTTGACGTTCGGGTAGTTGCCCTTCGACTTCGACATCTTCAGCCCGTCGTTGCCCAGCACGATGCCGTGGGCGACGACCTTCTTGTAGGCCGGGCGGCCGAACAGCGCCGTCGACAGCGCGTGCATGACGTAGAACCAGCCGCGGGTCTGGCCGATGTACTCGACGATGAAGTCGGCCGGCGAGTGGGTCTCGAACCAGTCCTTGTTCTCGAACGGGTAGTGCTTCTGCGCGAACGGCATGGAGCCGGAGTCGAACCAGACGTCGAGGACGTCGGTGACGCGGCGCATGGTGGACTTGCCCGTCGGGTCGTCCGGGTTCGGGCGGGTCAGCTCGTCGATGTAGGGGCGGTGCAGCGAGGTCGGGCGCACGCCGAAGTCGGCCTCGAGCTCGTCGAGGGAGCCGTAGACGTCCACGCGCGGGTACTCCGGGTTGTCCGAGACCCACGCCGGGATCGGCGAGCCCCAGTAGCGCGAGCGCGAGATGTTCCAGTCGCGCGCGCCCTCGAGCCACTTGCCGAACTGCCCGTCGCGCACGTGGTCCGGGATCCACTCGATCTGCTCGTGGTTGAGCTCGACCATCAGGTCGCGGAACTTCGTCACGGAGATGAACCAGCTCGGCAGCGCCATGTAGATCAGCGGCTGGCCGGAGCGCCACGAGTGCGGGTAGGAGTGCTCGATGGTCTGGTGGCGCAGCACGCGGCCGGCGGCCTTGAGGTCGCGGATGATCTCCTTGTTGGCGTCGAAGACCAGCTGGCCCTCGTACTCGGGGACCATCGAGGTGAACTTGCCGTCCATGTCGACCGGGATGACCAGGTCGATGTCGTTGTCGTTGCAGACGTTCATGTCGTCCTCACCGAAGGCCGGGGCGGTGTGGACGATGCCGGTGCCGTCCTCGGTGGTGACGTAGTCGGCGGCCAGCACGCGGAAGGCGCCCGACTCGGCACGATCGGCGAAGTGGCCGAAGACCGGCTTGTAGGTCAGGCCGACCAGGTCCGCGCCGGTGAAGCTGCCGAGGACCTCGGCGTCCCCGCCGAACTCCTTGGCGTAGGAGTCGCGCAGCTCGGCGGCGACGAGCAGCTTCGCGCCGGCGAACTCGGCGACGGAGGTCTTCTCGCCGACGCGGACGAGCTCGTAGGTGACCTCGGGGTGGACGGCCAGCGCCAGGTTCGACGGCAGGGTCCAGGGGGTGGTGGTCCAGGCGATGGCGGCTGCGTCGTGCAGCTCCGGGTGCTCGGCCCAGGTCTTGACGCCGGCGGTGCCCTCCCAGGCGCCGGTCAGCGGCATGGTGACGGTCAGGGTGGGGTCCTGGCGCATCTTGTAGGAGTCGTCGAGGCGGGTCTCCTGGTTGGACAGCGGGGTGTGCTCGGCCCAGGAGTACGGCAGCACGCGGAAGCCCTGGTAGATCAGGCCCTTGTCGTAGAGCTGCTTGAAGGCCCAGATGACGGACTCCATGTAGCTCAGGTCCATCGTCTTGTAGCCGCCCTCGAAGTCGACCCAGCGGGCCTGGCGGGTGACGTACTCCTGCCACTCGTCGGTGTAGGCGAGCACGGACTTGGCGCAGTAGTCGTTGAACTCCGCGAGCCCCATGTCCTCGACCTGGCCCTTGTCGGTGATGCCGAGCTGCTTCTCGGCCTCGAGCTCGGCGGGCAGGCCGTGGGTGTCCCAGCCGAAGACGCGCGGGACGTGGTAGCCGCGCATGGTCTTGTAGCGCGGGACGATGTCCTTGACGTAGCCGGTGAGCAGGTGCCCGTAGTGCGGCAGGCCGTTGGCGAAGGGCGGGCCGTCGTAGAAGACGTAGTCGGGCTGGCCCTCACGCTGGCGCAGCGACTCCCGGAAGGTGTCGTCCTTGTCCCAGTAGGCCAGGACGTTGGTCTCCATCTCGGCGAAGCGGGTGGACCCGTCCGTCATGTCGACCTTGGGGTAGGCGTGCCCCACGTCTTGCTTGCTCATCGCTTCCTCCACATTGCTTTCCGACGACCGCGGGGACGGGCCGTGTGCGGCCCGCGGTACCACCCCGCTTGCCGCACCGTGGTGCGGCCGCTTCGTTTGTGGAGGAAGATGACGGTTCCCACCCGTCCGGTTCTACTTGCCTGCGCCGCTCGCGCGGCGCGGACGTTCTTCCGGAAGGCTCCCCGGTGATGGCCGGCTCACTGCCCGTGATGGCGAACAGTGTAGCCCATGGAGGGCTGATCGCCGTCCTCGACGCCGCCGGGGGTGGCCGGCGGCGGGTGCATGGGGATCCGCGGTGGCCTCAGCGGCCGGCTTCAGCGCCGCTCCGGGAGCTTCGGGCGCGGCAGGCTCCGCGTTGGCTTCAGTGACCGGTTTCGCCGCCGTTGCGCGAGCTGCTCGCGGCGCGGGCGCTCCGGGCGCTCTGGGCGCTCTGGGCGCTCCGGCCGGGCCGGTTACGGCGCACCCTGATCAGGTCGACGAGCCACAGGGCCACCGCGGCGGCCAGGGAGATGAACATCAGCACCACGAGGACGGTGTTGTTGGTGGCCACGACGGCGACGAAGAGCACGAATGAAATGCAGGCCAAAAGCAGCACGACGCTCGTCATCGGGGGCCTCTCCTCGGGGTGTTCGGCGGTATTTCGGGGCTACCTCGAGATTAGCGCGATGGACCCGCTCACGCGGCGTACGGACGGACTGCCGTGGCGCAAGCGCCGCGTCGGACCGGAAGACAGGAGACAGCCACGGGACCGCAAACCGCCCGCGCGGGACCGCACTGCCGCGGTCACGCCGAAGTCCCGGCGATGGAGATCCACCTGCCGGGCCTGGCACGCCCACGCACTGCGGACCCGGCACCATTCCCCCGGAGGAAACGGGATACCCCCGAACACGCCGAAGGCCCGGCGGTGGACATCCACCTGCCGGGCCGCAGAGCGAGGCGTGCGCTAGTTCTCGGCGCCCTCGTTGGCGTTCGGGGCCGCGCTGCCGCGGGAGTCCAGCTCGTCCAGCTGGGACTGCAGCAGGGTCTTCAGGCGGGTGCGGTACTCGCGCTCGAAGGTGCGCAGCTCGGCGATGCGGGTCTCCAGCGCGTTCTGCTGCTGCTTGACCGTGGTCATGATCTCGTTGTGCTTGCGCTCGGCGTCCTTCTGCAGGGACGCGGCCTTCTCCTCGGCCTGGCGGATCTGCGCCTGGGCGCGGGAGTTCGCCTCGGAGGTGGTCTGCTCGGCCTTCTTCTCGGCGTCGGAGACCAGGGTCTTGGCGCGGGACTCGGCGTCCGAGATCTGCTTCTCGGCGGAGGTGCGCGCCTCCTCGAGCATCGAGGAGGAGTCGGCCTGGGCCTCGGAGGTGAGGCGGTCGGCCATCTCCTGGGCCAGGCTGAGGACCTTGGCGGCCTGCATGTGGGTCTCCGCGGTCGCGGCACCACCGGCGGCGCCGGCGGCGGCCGGAGCGGCAGCGGCGGCCGGGGCGGCGGCCTTCTGCTCGCCGGCGGAGGCGGCGGACTTGCGGGCCTCCTCGGCGTCCTTGCGGGCCTTGTCGGCGTCGGCCTTGGCCTGGTCGGCGGCCTTCTTGGCGTCGGCGAGCTTCGTGTCGTATTCGGCGCGCAGCTTCTGCTCGATCTCCTTGCGCAGGGCGGCCTCGTCGACCTTGTCCTCGGCCTTGGTGGCCGGGGCCGGCGTCGGGGTCGCGGCGGCGCCCTTGCCCTCGCCGGACTGCAGCTCGCTCACCCGCTGACGGAGGTCCTCGTTCTCGTCCTGGTACTGGGCGAGGGTGTCCTCCACGAGGTCGAGGAACTGGTCGACCTCGTCCTCGTTGTAGCCACGCTTGCCGATCGGCGGCTTACTGAAAGCGACGTTGTGCACATCAGCTGGTGTCAGCGGCATGGGCGTTCCCTTCGGTTCACGGAGTGCAAGCTGCCAGGCCCGCACCGGTTGTTTGTGAATATCTTACGTGTCTACCCCGACAGTGTACCGTCGGCAACAGTGGGAAAGCAGGGGCTTCCCCTTTAATCTTTAGTTGATATTGACCCGTCTCGCCAACCAACACGCCGCCCGGAGGCCACGCGAAAGCTAGGCCGTGATTCCCGGGACGGGGAAGAAGATCAGCCTCACCAGCAAGGTAATCAGCTGGAGGATGATGAAAAGGACGATGACGGAAATGTCCAGCGCCACCCCACCCATACGCAGCGGGGGAATAATTCTGCGCAGCGCCTTCACCGGCGGATCGGTGATCCGGAACATCGGTTCAGCGACCGGGTAAAACCAGCGCGGCGGGGCGAATTGCCGGGAAAAGGAGTGGATCATCTCGATGATGATCCGCACCACCAGCACCAGCTGGAAAAGACCGATCAAAAACAGCAGCAGCACTCCGACGGTTTCCACGAGGCGCCACCCTATCAGCGATCGGTCCGCGTCAGCGGACGCGGGCCGCGCGCTCGAGCTCGGCCTGGTCGACGTCGGCGCCCTTGGGCGTCACGGCGAAGACGCGCGGGGCGATCTTGACCATCTTGCCCTCCAGGGCGAAGCAGATGCCGGCGGCGAAGTCGACGATGCGGGTCGCCTCCTTCTGCTCCATGCCGGAGATGTCGAAGACGACGGCGTCGCCGTCACGGAACGGCTCGCCGACGCGGGAGGCCTGGCGGTAGGAGGTCAGCACGACCGGCACCACGGCGACGCGGCGCTGGTAGTCGTAGCGGCGCGGCTCGTAGGCCGCGGCCGGCTCGCGGTGCGCCGAGTAGTGCTCGCGCTCGGTCTCGCGCGGCTCGTCGGCGTAGTACTCGTCGTCCGCGATCTCGTCCATCGGCGTGAGGCCGAAGAACTCCCGGGCGCTCCTGATGATCGACATCTTCTCCCCTTTTTCTGGTCGGGTTTCTGGTTGTTCTCGCTGGCAGGGCGATTGGTCGGTTCTCAGGCTAACGGGCGCGGCCCGAAGATGCCGGTTCCGACACGCACGAGATCGCTGCCCGCCGCGACCGCGGCCTCGAGGTCCGCGGACATGCCGGCCGACAGGATCATCCCGTCGCCCAAATTATCGACGATCGCGCGTGCCCGCGTGAAGGTCTCCTCGGCGTCGGCGCCCAACGGGGGCACGCACATCAGCCCCGCGAGGCGCAGGTGCGCCGCGTCCGCGACGGCGGCGCACACCGCGTCCAGGTCGGCGTCGGGAACGCCGCCGCGCTCGGGGTCGCCGTCGGCGGACCACTGCACCAGGCAGGGCAGCTCGCCCTCGGCGCGCTCGCCGCGTTCGACGGCCAGCGCGACGCCCCGGTCCAGCTTCCCGGCCAGACGCACCGAGTCCACGGACTCGACGACGGCCGCCCAGCGGGCCACCGAGTTGGCCTTCTTGGTCTGGATCTGGCCGATCATGTGGAACTTCACCCCGGGCAGCGCGGCGGCCTTCTCGCGGGCCTCCTGCTCGCGGTTCTCGCCGAAGGACTCCACGCCCGCCGCGGCCAGCGCGGCGATGTCGCCGACCGGGTGGAACTTGGAGACCGGCAAAAGGCGCACGGAGCCGGGCTCGCGCCCGGCGGCGCGCTCGGCGTCGGAGACACGGTCCTTCACCCGCGCCAACGCCGCACGCAGCTCTGCGGCGCGTTCGGGCGCGACGTCGTCAATCTCGGTCATCTTGCAGTCCTCTCTCGCACCACACCAGTCCCGCCTGCCGGCCGGTGGTGCCCTCACGCCGGTGGGAGAAGTAACGCGCGTCCGTGATCGTGTCGGCGGAGTCTACGTGGATCTCGGCGACGCCGGCGGCGCGCAGCTGGGCGGCCAGGCCGCGGCGCAGGTCCAGCCCGCACGTGCCGGCCGAGGTGGTCGAGCGCGAGCCGGGCAGGGTGCGCTCGACGTCGGCGGCCATCGCGGCGGGAACCTCGTAGCTGGCGCCCCCTGCGGCCGGGCCGAGCCAGGCGGTCACGCGCTCGGGCCGCGCGCCCAGGGAGACCATCGTCTCCAGGGCGGCGGGCACGATGCCGCCGGCCGCGCCCTTGCGTCCGGCGTGCACGGCGGCGACCACGCCGGCCTCGGCGTCGCCGAGCAGCACGGGCACGCAGTCCGCGACGAGCACGGCGAGCACCACGCCCGGGCGGTCGGTGACCACGGCGTCGGTGGCCGGGAGGGGCGCGGCGGCCGGGGCGTCGACGACGCGCACCGTCGTGGAGTGGACCTGGTCCATCCACACGATGCGTTCCGGGTCCACCCCGAGGCGCGCCCGGTTGGCGGCCACGGCCGCCGGGTCGTCGCCGACGTGGTGGCCGAGGTTGAGCGAGTCGTACGGCGCCGCGGAGACACCCCCGGCGCGCGCGGTGAACAGGTGCCTCAGCATGGCGTCAGCGGCTCAACGGCTCGGCGGCTGCGACTCAGCGCAGGAAGTCCGGGACGTCCAGGTCGTCCTCGTCGGCCGGCTCGGCCGGGCGGGCGGCGGGCCGCTCCTCGCGGCGCGGGGCCTGCCAGTCGTCGGAGCCGGTGAACATGCCCTCGTCGCTGCGGTGGTGACGGCCGCGGTCGGCGAAGAGCGAGCCGCGCGGGGCCGGGGTCGGGTCCGCGGCGGGGCGGGACTCGCCCGCGCCGGCACCAACGCCAGCACCGGCACCAACGCCGGCCGCACCGGCAGCACCCGCGCCGTGCTGCGCGGCGTCGGCACCCGAAGCAGCCGCGCCGGCGCCGGCCGCGCCGCCCTCAGCCACCTGGTTGTTGGCGGCGTCGAAACCCGTCGCGACGATGGTCACGCGGACCTCGTCGCCCAGGTTGTCGTCGATGATGGTGCCGAAGATCAGGTTGACGTCGTCGTCGGCCTGCTCCTGGACCATGCTGGCGGCCTCGTTGACCTCCATCATGCCCAGGTCGGAGCCGCCGGCGATGGAGAGCAGCACGCCGGTCGCGCCGTCCATGGTGGACTCGAGCAGCGGCGAGTTGATGGCCTGCTCGGCGGCGGCCATCACGCGGTTGTCGCCCCGCGAGGAGCCGACGCCCATCAGGGCGGAGCCGGCGTTGGCCATCACGGAGCGGACGTCGGCGAAGTCGACGTTGATCACGCCCGGGGTGGTGATCAGGCTGGTGATGCCCTGGACGCCGTTGTGCAGGACCTCGTCGGCGGCGCGGAAGGCCTCCATCATGGACAGCGAGGCGTCGCCGAGCTGCAGCAGGCGGTCGTTCGGGATGACGATGACGGTGTCGCAGACCTCGCGCAGGTTGTCGATGCCGTCGTAGGCCTGGCGCGTACGGCGCTTGCCCTCGAACTTGAACGGGCGGGTGACCACGCCGATGGTCAGCGCGCCCATCTTCTTGGCGATGCCCGCGACGACCGGCGCGGCGCCGGTGCCCGTGCCGCCGCCCTCGCCGGCGGTGACGAAGACCATGTCGGCGCCCTTGAGGGACTCCTCGATCTCGCTCTTGTGGTCCTCGGCGGAGCCGCGGCCGACCTCCGGGTTTGCGCCGGCGCCGAGCCCGCGGGTGGCCTCGCGGCCGATGTCGAGCTTGACGTCCGCGTCGGAGAACATCAGGGCCTGGGAGTCCGTGTTGACGGCGATGAACTCGACGCCCTTCAGGCCCTCCTCGATCATGCGGTTGACGGCGTTGACTCCGCCGCCGCCGACGCCGACGACCTTGATGACGGCGAGGTAGTTGTTCGGAGAGGTCATGTGCTTCTGGCTCGCCTTTCGCTAATTCTTCGGGACTACGCTTCTCGGCCGGCCAAAGACGTCCGGCGGTTCGCTCCCCATCTTCCGCGATAGCGGGGCGAAATTGGGGGACATTTCGTGGGCGTGTCGCTACCCTCAATGACTACTTGAGGGTTGTACCCTGCCGCTTTCCGACGTCCCGTCCGTGCAGGTGCGCGGTTCCGCGCGGCGTGGGTGCGGGGCAGGCGCGGGGCGGGTGCGGAGCGTGTTGCGCGCCGCCGCGGCGTGCGGCGCGGTGCCCGCGAGGGGGTGCGCGCCCCTCCCCCGACGGCCCATCTCCGGCGCCTGCTGCTAGCGGACCGTGACCAGCTGCGGGTTGGAGACGTTCCAGTGCTGGCCCTCGCGCTTGAGCACGGTGCGGGTGGCCAGGGCCTTGTCGTGGGCGGCCTCGGCCGAGCCCCAGTAGACCTCGCGGCCGTCCTTCGTGTGGAAGGTGATCTCCTCCGGCGAGGCGGCCGAGACCTTGGCCATCTGCCCGCGGGTTTCCGGGTCGAGCGCGACGGCGGCCTCCGCGACCTCGGGGGCCGCGGCGGCCTCGCCCTCGGCCTCGAGGATCCCCTCGGGCGGGTTGTCCACGCTGAACTCCTCACCCTGGTCGTCGATGAGTTTGTCGCCGCTCTTGAGCACGGCCGTGCGCTCGACGACCGTGACCTTCAGCGTCCCCGGCAGGTGGCGGCCCACGGTGGCCTGGCGCACCCACGGCAGGGAAGCCACGCCGCCGGCTGCGGCCGTGGTGTCCACGCGCACGAGGTTCTCGCCCTCACCGACGCCGGTGGCCTCGACGACCTGCTCGGCCGCGACGTTCGTGTTGCCCTCGACCTCGATGTCGCGCACCGTGAAGACCGGGAAGGCCCACACGGCCACGCCCGCGAGCACCGCCACGGCCACCACGGCCGCGACGATCAGGGTCACCCGGCGCCTCACCGGGCAGCTCCGGCGGAGTCGGTGTCGGCGACGTCGTGGCCGGCCCCGGAGCCAGCGGCCCCGGCGGAGTCGGTGTCGGCGACGTCGTGGCCGGCCCCGGAGCCAGCGGCCCCGGCGGAGTCGGCGTCGGCGTCGGCGGCAGCCGTCGCACCCGCCGCGCCGGCTTCCTCACCGGCGCCCTCACCAGCGAGCGCGCGGTAGACCGGGTCGGCCAGCTTCGTCACGGAGCCGGCGCCCATGGTGATCACCACGTCGCCCGGGCCCGCCAGCTCGGCCACGCGCGCGGGCACGGCCGCGGCGTCCGGTTCGAAGACCGCGCCGTCGACCTTCCCGGCGATCAGCCCGCCGTCCACACCGTCGACCGGCTCCTCGCGGGCGGCGTAGACGTCGAGGACGACGACGGCGTCGGCCAGCGAGAGCGCCTCGGCGAACTCGTCGGCGAACTCCGCGGTGCGCGAGTACAGGTGCGGCTGGAAGGCCACGACCACGCGCCCCGAGCCGCGGGCCTCGACCCGGGCGCGCGCGGCGCGCAGCACGGCGTCGACCTCGGTCGGGTGGTGGGCGTAGTCGTCGAAGACCTCGGCGCCGGCGCAGCGCCCGGAGGGCACCACACCGTGCGACTCGAAGCGCCGGTGCACCCCGGAGGACGCGGTGATGCCGGCGGCCAGCTTCTCCGGCTCGCCGCCGCACAGGTAGCCGGCGACCAGCGCGCCGGTGGCGTTGAGCACCATGTGCTCGCCCGGGGTGTGCACGGTGAACTCGACGGTCGTGCCGTCCAGCTCCACCCGCGCCAGCGTGCCCGAGGCGGTGTGCTCGGTGGCCAGGATGCGCGCCAGGCGCGGCACGTGCGGGTGCTCGGCGGCGGCCCGCGCGGTGCCGTAGGCGGCCACGCGCACGCCCTGGTGGTGGCGGCGCGCCGCCAGTCCCCCGGCGTGCGGGTCGTCCAGGCAGGCGACCAGGGTGCCCTCGGGGCCGAGCAGGTCGCAGAAGTCCTCGAAGACCTGGAAGTAGCTGGCGGCGTCGCCGAAGTAGTCCAGGTGGTCCGGCTCGATGTTGGTCACCACCGCGATGTCCGGGCGGTAGCTCAAAAGCGAGGCGTCCGACTCGTCGGCCTCGGCGACGAAGTCCGGCCCCGAGCCCTGGTGCGAGTTCGTGCCCGTCGAGCCGAGCACCCCGCCCACGGCGAAGCTGGGGTCCAGCCCGGCGGCGGTCATCGCGGCGACGACGAAGGAGCTCGTCGAGGTCTTGCCGTGCGTGCCGGCCACGAGCACCTGGTTGTGCCCGGCCAGCAGCTCGGCCAGCAGGTCGGAGCGGCGCAGCACGGGGATGCCCCGCTCGCGCGCGGCGACCAGCTCGGGGTTGTCCTGCGGGATGGCGGCGAAGGAGGTCACCACCGCCGTCGGCGCCTGCCCGGCGAGCTCCAGGTTCGACGCGGAGTGCCCCACGGCCACGTGCGCGCCGAGGGACTCCAGCCAGCGCAGGTTCTCCCCGTCGGAGCGGTCGGAGCCGGAGACGACCCCGCCGCGCTCGAGGAGGATGTGCGCCAGGCCGGACATGCCGGCCCCGCCGATGCCCACGAAGTGGACCCGGGAGATGTCGTGGTGTTCGGCCATGTCTTAAGCGTCCTTCCCTTCCGCCGCCCCGAGGTCGGCGAGCACGCGTGCGGCGATGCGGTCGGCCGCGCCCTCCTCGCCGGTGGCGTGCGCGGCGTTGCGCATGTCCTGGTAGATGTCCGGTCGGCCGAGGATCTCCTTGACCTGTTCGGCGAGCACCTCGCCGGTCATGTCGGCGTCGGCGATCAGGCGCGCACCGCCCGCGGCGACGACGTCGGCGGCGTTGAGGCCCTGCTCGCCGTTGCCGTGCGGCAGCGGAACGTAGACCGCCGGCAGCCCGGCGGCGGTGACCTCGGCGACGGTCATCGCGCCCGAGCGGCAGACCACCAGGTCCGCCACCGCGTAGGCCGCCGCCATGTCCTCGATGTAGGGCACGGCCGTGTAGTGCTCGGCGGGCTCGGGCGCGTCGTTCTTCTTGCCGTAGGCGTGCAGCACCTGGAAGCCCTCGCCGAGGATCTCCGGCAGCGCGTCGGCGAGCGCGGCGTTGAGGTGCACCGCGCCCTGCGAACCGCCGGTGACCAGCAGCGTGGAGCGCTCCTCGTCGAGGCCCCACTTTTCACGCCCGCGCGCGGCGGCCTCGCCGCTGCGGTCGCCGGTGAGGTCCCGGCGCACCGGGATGCCGACGACCTCGCCGGGCATGCCCGAGTCGGCCACCGCGTTGAAGCCCACGCCGCCGAGGCGCACGCCGAGCTTGTTGGCCATGCCGGCGCGCGCGTTGGCCTCGTGGACGTAGAACGGGATCTTCAGCGTGCGCGCGGCCATGTAGGCCGGCGCGGCGACGTAGCCGCCGAAGCCGACGACGGCGTCGAAGTCACCCTCGCGCAGGATCTCGCGGGTCTGGCGCACGGCCCTGCTCACGCGCCCGGGGACCTTGAACAGGTCCGCGGAGAGCTTGCGCGGGATGGGCACCGGGTCGATCAGCCGCAGCCGGTAGCCGCGCGCGGGCACCAGGTCGGTCTCCAGACCGCGCGTGGTGCCGAGCGCCTCGACGGTCGCCCCGCGCGCGCTCAGCGCGTCGGCGACGGCCAGCGCGGGCTCGATGTGCCCGGCGGTGCCGCCGCCGGCGACGAGGACGTGCTTCATGATCGGTGGTATCTCCTTTGGCTCGTGGGTGCGTTGCGCGTTCGATTGCCGACGTCCCGTCGGTCGCCCGTGCCCGACCGACCGCGCCCTCCGCGCGTGCCGCGGGCGTCGCCCGCGGCACCGGAGTGGCCGGAGCGGCCCGAACGGGAGCGCGTGGCGCGGGCGGCTCCGGCGTCGTCGGAACCAGCGCCGGAGCGGGAGCCCGTGCGCGCGCCGGCGCGCACCGGGGCGTCGTCAATCCGGCTGCGCCGGCCGGAGGTCAGTGCCTCGCCGCGGGTGCGGCGCGGGCGTCGGGAACCGTCGCGGCGGGCGGCGGGTGTGTCGGGCTCGCTGATGAACAGCAGGCGGTCGAAGACGGGGCGGCCGTAGGACTGCATCGCGGAGACGGCGGCCGGCTCGTGGCGGGCGATGTTGGCGAGGATGCCCATCGCCGCCAGCGTGATGATCGCGGAGGTGCCGCCCGCGGAGATCAGCGGCAGCTGGATGCCCGTGACCGGCAGGACGCCGACGACGTAGCCGATGTTGATGAAGGCCTGGCTGACGACCGTGGCCGTCAGCGTCCCGGCGAGCAGCGCCTGGTAGTGGTCCGCGGCGCGCAGCGCGGTGCGCAGGCCGAAGAAGCCGAGCGTGCCGAAGAGGATGATCACCAGCGCGCCGCCCCACAGACCGAGCTCCTCGCCGATGATGGCGAAGATGAAGTCGTTGCGGGCCTCGGGCAGGTAGAACCACTTCGCGCGCGACTGGCCCAGGCCGACGCCGCCGACGGAGCCGTCGGCCAGCGAGAGGAAGCCCTGGTAGGACTGGAACGCCGTGCCGCGGGTGTCGGTGAAGCGGCCGAAGAGGGCGTCGAAGTAGACGTGGAAGCGGTGCGAGCGGAAGCCGCCGCCGGCGAAGACGGCGACCATGGTGAGCGCGCCGGCGCCGATCAGGCCGATCAGCCAGCGTTTGTCCACGCCGGCGAAGATCAGCACGAAGCCGACGACGAGGGCGAAGGCGACGGCCATGCCGAGGTCGCCCTCGGCCATGATCAGCAGCGTCATGCCGACGCCGATGGCGATGAAGATCGTGAAGGGGCTGCGCAGGCCGAGCCCGCGCGGGCGGCGGTCGGCCAGCAGGTGGGCGCCGAAGATGGCCACGGCGATCTTCGCGGCCTCCGAGGGCTGCAGGCGCAGGGGGCCGAGGACCAGCCAGGACTGGGAGCCGACCTCCTCGCGGCCCGTGCCGAGGCCCGGGATGAGCACGGCCACCAGCAGCAGGACGGCGATGCCGAGCAGCCACCAGGCGGCCGAACGCAGGCGCCGCGGCGGAATCTTGAGCATCGCCCAGAAGGCCACGAGGCCGGCGAAGACCATCGCGGTCTGGCGGGCCGCGCCGCCCCAGACCGACGAACCCTCGATGACCGACCAGGTCATCGAGCTGGACATGACCATCACGACGCCGATGCCGGTGAGCAGCAGCACCGTCAGCCGGATCATCAGGTAGTCGAGACCCGGCCGGCTGTCCAGCGCGGAGAGGCCGTCGGAGACCTTCTTCGTCAGACTCATCTGGGCCCGTCCTTCCCGGTGACCTGGCGGGCGGCCGCCGCGAAGAGGTCCCCGCGCTGGCCCATGCCCGTGTACATGTCCAAGGATGCCGCGGCGGGCGCCAGCGCGACGGTTCCGCCACGCCGGGCGTGGCGGGCGGCGGCCCGGCAGACCTCGGTCATGGCGGCCTCGGGGTCGGTGGTCGCCACGGTCTCGACGGGCACCTGCGGGGCGAGGCGCGCCAGGGCCTCGGCCAGGATGGCCCGGTCGACGCCGAGGAGGACCGCGGCGTCGAGGTGCGGGGCGAGCGCGGCGACCATGTCGTCGACGTGGGCGCCCTTGAGCTGGCCGCCGGCGATCCAGACGACCCGGTCCACGCCCTTGAGGGCGGCGACCGCGGCGTGCGGGTTGGTGGCCTTGGAGTTGTCGACCCAGCGCACGTCGTCGGCGACGAGCACGGTCTGGCCGCGGTGGCGGGCGACGTGGAAGCCGGCGAGCGCCTCGGCGATCGCGGCCGGGGCGACCCCCTGGCTGCGGGCCACGGCGGTGGCGGCCAGCGCGTCGAGCACGCCGGCCGGGCCGGGCGGGTCGATGCCCTCGGTCGGGGCGATGTCCACGGGCTCGGCGCCGGTGTGGTCGACGATGCGGCCGTCGACCACGCCGACCTGGCCCGGCTCGGGCGCGGCGAGGGTGAAGCCGATGAAGCGGCGCGGTGCGTCGCCGGCATCGGCGGCCGGTGCGTCGGACACAGCGTCTGCGGGTGCGGCGGGAGAGGCGTCGGCAGAAGAGGCGCCGGCGTCTCCCGCGAGCAGCTCGCGCACGTGGGCGTCGTCGACACCCGCCACCGCGACGGGCCCGCGCAGCACGCGCGCCTTCGCCGCGGCGTAGGCGGCGAAGCTGCCGTGCCAGTCGAGGTGGTCGTCGGCGAGGTTGAGCAGCACCCCGGCGTCCGGCGTGAGCGTCGGCGCCCAGTGCAGCTGGAAGCTGGACAGCTCGGCGACGAGCACGTCGACGCGCTCCTCCCCGTCCAGCGCGTCGGCCACGGCGACGCCGATGTTGCCCACGGCCACGGCGCGCTCGCCGGCGGCCTGCATGCAGGCGGCGAGCATGCCCGTCGTCGTGGTCTTGCCGTTGGTGCCGGTCACCGCGAGCCAGCGCCGCGGCGCACCGAAGTGGCCGGCGCGGTCGAGGCGCCAGGCCATCTCGACGTCGCCGATGACGTCGAGGCCGGCCTCGGCGGCCGCCACCAAAAGCGGCGAGTCGGGCCGCCAGCCCGGCGAGGTGACCACGAGGTCGAACTCGGCGAAGCGGTCCCGCGCCTCGTCCAGGGCGCAGGCGCGCACCTGTGCGCGCCCGTCGCCGGGCGCGACGTCGGCAATCGAGGCGAGCAGCCGCTCGCGGGCGGCGGCGTTGTCGTCGGCGACGGTGACGGCCACCCCGATGCCGGCGAGCAGACGGGCGGCGCCGGCCCCGGAGACCCCGGCGCCGGCGACGAGCACGTGGCGGGGCAGCATCTAGACCACTCCCCAGGCGGTCGGGGCGACGGCCAGGGCGTCGATCAGGCCGCCCTCGCCGGCGGCGTTGAGCCACTCGCCGTAGAAGATCGACATGCCGAGCCCGACGGCCATCGCGGCGATCAGCCAGAAGCGGATCGTCACGGTCGTCTCGGCCCAGCCGCCGTTCTCGAAGTGGTGGTGGAACGGCGCCATGCGGAAGAAGCGGCGCCCGGTGGTCTTGAACACGGCGACCTGGATGACCACGGAGGTGACCTCCATGACGAACAGGGCGCCGATGACGACCATCAGCAGCTCGGTGCGCGAGGCGACCGACAGCCCGGCGACCAGGCCGCCGAGGGCCAGCGAGCCGGTGTCGCCCATGAAGATCTTGGCCGGCGCGGCGTTCCACCACAGGAAGCCCATGCAGGCGCCGAGGCCGGCGGCCGCGAGCACCGAGAGGTCCAGCGGGTCGCGCACGACGTAGCAGCCGGGCACGACGGTCTCGCCGCAGGAGTTGCGGTACTGCCAGAAGGTCAGGATCGTGTAGGCGCCCATGACCAGGCTCGTGGCGCCGGCGGCCAGGCCGTCGAGGCCGTCGGTGAGGTTGACGGCGTTCGACCAGGCGGCGGTGAGCAGCAGGATGAAGATGACGAAGACGACCAGCCCGACGCCGCCGCCGAAGGCGATGTCGGCGGTCGGGATGTCGCGGATGAAGGACAGGTTCGTGCTGGCCGGGGTGATGCCCTGCTCGTCCGGGAAGAGCAGGATCAGCACGGCGAAGATGACGCCGATGGCGATCTGCGAGGTGAGCTTGGCGGTCTTGTTCAGGCCCAGGTTGCGGTGCCGGAAGAGCTTGATGAAGTCGTCGAGGAAGCCGACCAGCCCCAGCGCCAGCGTCAGACCGAGGACGAGCAGGCCGCTGGCGGTCACGGCGTCGCGCCCGGTGGCCAGCCCGTAGATCGCCGTGGCGAAGTAGCCGCAGACGATGCCGAGCAGCACGGCGATGCCGCCCATCGTGGGCGTGCCGCGCTTGCGCAGGTGGGAGGCGGGGCCCTCCTCGCGGATCTCCTGGCCGAGGCCCTCGGAGCTGAAGTAGCGGATCAGCACCGGGGTGGTGAATATCGAGACGAGGAAGCTGATCGTCGCCGCAATGATGATCTGGGTCACGGGTAAACCTTCTCGTCTAGCTAGTTCTTGCCGTCAATAGTCTTAGCAGCGCCGCCGCCGGGGGCTTCCGGCGGTCCCTGCAAGGCCGCGGCCACGTGCCACAGGCCCTGCGAGTTGGACGCCTTGACGAGCACGACGTCGCCCGGGCGCAGTTGCTTGCCGACGACCGCGGCCGCCGCCTCGGCGTCCCCCACCCGTTGGGTGGTGATGCCGCGCGCCTGGGCGGCGCGCGCGAGCTCGGCGACGGGTTCCGAGTCGCCGACGGTGACGAGGTGGTCGACGCGGTAGCGCTCGAGCTCCTCGCCGATGCGGGCGTGCTCGGTCAGGGCGTCGCCGCCGAGCTCGGCCATCTCGCCGAGCACGGCCCAGCTCTTCGCCTCCGGGCGGGCCGCCGCCGTGTAGGCGAGGGCGGCGATGCCGGCGCGCATCGAGTCGGGGTTGGCGTTGTACGCGTCGTTGATGAGTGTCACCCCGTCGGCGCGGGTGTGGACGTCCATGCGGTTGGCGCTGGCGGTGACGTGCTCGCTGAGCGCGGCGGCCACCTCGGCCGGCGCGATGCCGGACTCGACGCCGACCGCGGCGGCGGCCAGGGCGTTCGAGACCTGGTGGGCGCCGAAGACGCGCAGGCGCACCGGGTGGCTCTCCACGGTGCCGTCGGCGCCGCGCACCCCGAAGGTGAAGGAGGCGCGCGCGACGTCGTCGAGCGTGATGTCGGAGGCGGTGTAGACCGCGCCCGGGGCGGGCGGCTCGGAGGCCGAGAAGGTCACCACGCGCGCCCGGGTGCGCGGGGCCATCGCGGCGACGAAGGGGTCGTCGCCGTTGAGCACGGCCACTCCCCCGGCGTCGGCGGCCGGCAGCGCCTCGACGAGCTCGCCCTTGGCGCGGGCGATGTTCTCGCGCGAGCCGAACTCGCCGAGGTGCGCGGTGCCGACGTTGAGCTCCACACCCACGGCCGGCGGGGCGATGCGCGCCAGGTGGGCGATGTGGCCGATGTTGCGCGCGGACATCTCGGCGACCAGGTACCGGGTCTCCTCCGTGCAGCGCAGTGCGGTGTAGGGGTGGCCGATCTCGTTGTTGAAGCTGCCCGGGGGTGCCACGGTGGAGCCAGAGCGGCGCAGCACCGAGGCGATGAGGTCCTTGGTGGAGGTCTTGCCGGCCGAGCCGGTCACGCCGACGACGGTCAGGCGCTCGGATGCGGGGCGCTCCGGGCTCGCGAGCGTGTCGACGACGCGGCGGGCCAGCGCGCCGAGGGCGTCGATGACCGCGGTGGCCGAGCCGTCGGCGTCGTTGGCGTAGGCCTCGGCCGTGGCGTCGCCCGGGCCCTTCGGCTCGACGACGACCGCGGGTACGCCGACGGGGCGGGCCGTCAGCGCGGCGACGGCGCCGCCCTCGTTGACGGCCTGCGCGGCGAAGTCGTGGCCGTCGACACGCGCGCCCGGCAGGGCCAGGAAGAGCCCGCCGGGGGCGATCTTGCGGGAGTCGAACTCCACCGGCCCGGTCACCCGGGCCTCGGGGTCCGCCCCGTCGTGGAGGGTGCCGCCGACGGCGTCGGCGACCTCGGCGAGTGTCAGCTCGATCATCGGTCGTTCTCCTTTACATCAGCCGCGTCCGGGGCATCCGCGCTACCCGCGGCATCCGGTGCATCCGCGCGGGTCTCATCCGCGCGGGTCCCGTCCGCGCGCGCCTCGAGCGCGGCGGCGAGTTCCTCGCGGTCGTCGAAGGGGTGGGTCACCCCGCGGACCAGCTGTCCGGTCTCGTGTCCCTTGCCGGCGACGATCACGGCGTCGCCGGGCCGGGCCCAGGCCACGGCGGCGCGGATGGCCTCGCGGCGCGAGCCGATCTCGCGGATCTCCGTGGCCCGGCCGCCGGTGACACCGCGCGCCCCCTCGACGACGGCCGCGCGGATCGGCGCGGGGTCCTCGTCGCGGGGGTTGTCGTCGGTGACCACGACGAGGTCGGCGCCCTTGGCCGCCTCCGCACCCATCAGGGGGCGCTTGGAGTGGTCACGCTCGCCGCCGGCGCCGAGGACGACGGCCACCCGGCCGTCGACCTGGTGGTCCAGGGTGTCGAGCACCTCGGCCAGCGCGCCCGGCTTGTGGGCGTAGTCGACGACGGCGATGAAGTCCTGGCCGCGGTCGACGCGCTGCATGCGCCCCGGCACCGAGACGCCGCCCAGCCCGGCGATGAAGCGGTCGAGGTCGACGCCGCAGCGCTCGGCGAGCGCGATCGCCAGCGACGCGTTCGCCACGTTGAACGCACCCGGCAGGGGCAGGTGGACGCCGCGGGGCGCGGCGTCGGAAATAGTCAGCTCGAAGTCCTGGGAGCCGTCGGCGGCCGCGGTGACCTCGCCGACGGTGACGTCGCCCGCCTGGCCGTGGGTGGCCACGGTGAGGGTGTCCGGGCAGAGGCCGGCCATGCGCGCGCCCCAGTCGTCGTCGACGCAGACGACGGCGCGGTGGGCGGACATCGGCGAGGCCGGGTCGAAGAGGAGGGCCTTGGCCTGGAAGTAGTCCTCCATCGTCGGGTGGAAGTCGAGGTGGTCCTGGGAGAGGTTGGTGAAGCCGGCGACGTCGAAGTCGACGCCGAGCACGCGGCGCAGGGCCAGCGCGTGGCTGGAGACCTCCATGACCAGGTGGGTCACGCCCTCGTCGGCCATGCGGCGGAAGAGCGCCTGCAGGGTCGGCGCCTCCGGGGTGGTCAGGGAGGTGGGGATCTTGCGGCCGTCGATGCGGGTGCCCGTGGTGCCGATCAGGCCGACCTTCGCGCCGGCGGCCATCAGGCCCGCCTCGACGAGGTAGCTGACGGTGGTCTTGCCGGAGGTGCCGGTCACCCCGATGACGGTGAAGCCGCGGGAGGGGTGGCCGTAGAGCTCGGCGGCGACGTCGCCGAGGACCGCGCGGACGTCGGCGACCTCGAGGACCGGCCGGGTCTCGCCGGCCTCGCGGAGGATCCCGGCGCCGGCGGCGTCGGTGAGGATCGCGGCGGCCGGGGTCTCGGCGGCGAAGACGGCGCCGTGGGTGTGGGTGCCGGGCAGCGCGGCGAAGAGGTCGCCCTCGTTGAGCCGGTCCGAGACCAGGTCCACCCCGGAGACCTCGACGTCGCCGCAGACCTCCGCGCCGCCGGGGGCGTGAATGACGGCTCCGGCGGTCTCGGCTATGCGGGTGAGGGTTTCTGCCACGGTCTTCCTCCAGACGATCCGGGTGTGTATCTGACGGGACGAATTGGTTTGGGGCGGGTGCCCGGGGTTTCGGGGCGCGGAAATTGTAGCCGGTTCAGCCGGCCTGCAGTACCAGCCTGCCCTCCATGGGTTTGGACAGCGGGACGTTGTCCCGGTTGAGCAGCCAGGAGCCGATGTCCCGGTAGATCGGGGCGGCCGACTGGCCGCCCGAGCCGCCGGGCTCGACGCCGCGGTCCGGGTCGTCGACCATGACCGCGATGACGTAGCGGGGGTCGTCGGCCGGGGCGACGCCGCCGAAGGTGATCCAGTAGTCCGACATCGAGTACGCGCCGGTGTCCGGGTCGATCTTCTGGGCGGTGCCGGTCTTGCCGGAGGTCTGGTAGCCCTCGATCGCGCCGTTGGCGCCGGTGCCCTGCTGGTTGCCGGACGGGTCCTCCTGGGTGACCGCACGGAACATGTCGATGACGGTGCGGGCCGTCTCGGGGCTGACCACGCGGGTGGTGGCCGGGGCCTCCTGCTCGCGGACCTGGCCGTCGGGGCCGGTGACCTCGCGGATGATCCGCGGCTCGACGCGCTCGCCGCCGTTGGCCAGCGCCTGGAAGACGCCGGCCATCTGCAGTGCCGTCACGGACATGCCCTGGCCGATGGGCAGGTTGGCGAAGGTGCCGCCCGACCACTGCTCGCGGGTCGGCAGGAGACCGGCGGACTCGTTGGGCAGCTCGACGCCGGTGGGCTGGCCGATGCCGAAGCGGTTGAGGTAGTCGGCGAACCTGTCCTCGCCGACGCGCTGGGCCAGCATCAGCGTGCCCACGTTGGAGGACTTACCGAAGATGCCGGTGGTCGTGTAGGGCACGGTGCCGTGGTCCCATGCGTCGCGGACGGTCACGCCGGCCATGTCGATGGTCCCGGGGACCTGGTGGACCTCGTCCGGGGTGGTCTCGCCCTCCTCGATCGCCGCGGCGGCCGTCATGATCTTGGCCACCGAGCCCGGCTCGAAGGGCGCGGAGATCGTGGGGTTCTCGAAGTCCTTGCCCTGCTCGACCTGCTTCTCGACGTCGCCGTTGGGGTCGATGGTGCCGGTGTTGGCCATCGCGAGGATCTCCGCGGTGTGCGCGTCGAGGACGACGGCCTCGGCGGACTTGGCCCCGGAGTTGGCCTTGGCCTGCTCAAGGAGCTGCTGGACGTAGGTCTGCAGCTCGAGGTCCAGGGTCAGCGAGACGCTCTCGCCGTCCTCGGCGGGCACCGCGTCGCGCAGCGTGCCGGGGATGACCTGGCCGTCGGTGGAGACGTCCTCGGTGGTGCGGCCGTTGATGCCGGTCAGCGTCGCGTCCGCGGAGGCCTCGAGGCCGAACTGGCCCTGGCCGTCCATGGACACGCGGCCGACGACGTTGTCGCCCACCGCGCCGTTCGGGTACTGACGCACGTCCTGGTGGTCGGCGGCCACACCGTGGAAGCGCGCGGCGATCTCCGTGGCGACGTCCGGGTCGACGTTGCGCACGAGCACCTCGTAGTGGGTGTCGGCGTGCAGCTTGTCGAGGATCTCGTCGGGGTCGACCTCGCCGGAGGCCTCGTCGTCCTTCTCGGAGCCCTTCTTCTCGGAGTCCTTGTCCTTGTTGTCCCGGTCGGACTTGTCGTCCCGGTCGGAGTTCCGCTCCGGGTCCTTCTCGTCGGAGTCCCGGTCGTCCGGGTCGGCGGCTCCCGGCGTCTCGGCGTCGTCGGAGGAGCTCGCGGCGATCATCTCGGGGATCTGGTCCGCCATCTCGCGCAGGGTCTTCTCGACGGAGTCGTCGAGCCGGCGGGCGACCTCCTCCTCGCTGACCCCCTCGGTCGCGCCGGCGGCACGCATCTCGTTGAAGTCCTGCTCGCGCAGCTCCTTGCGCAGCAGGTCCGGCGAGACGGTCAGCGAACGGGCCTGCATGGTGTAGGCCATCGGGGTCCCGGAGCGGTCGGTGATCTCGCCGCGGCGGGCGGGCTCGACGTAGACGCGGGCGCGCTGCTCGTGGGCCTGCTCTGCCAGGGCCGGGCCCCAGACGACCTGCACCCAGGCGAGCCTGCCGATCAGCGCGAGAACCGCGACGACGACCGCGACGGTCGCCCACATCAGGCGCTTGTCCAGCGCCGCCTTGTGTGTGCGGGGCCGGCCCGGTCGGCGGCGGCCTCCCCGCGTGTCCCAGGACGTCACAGCCCCTTGGTCACCTCACTCGGCCTACTCGATGGTCCTCTGTCGGAATGGACGCGACGCGCCCCTCAGCGGGCGATGCCCGCCTGGTACGGCACCGGGTTGGACCGGGCGGCGGGGTTGTCGCCGGCCTCGGCCTGCCCCGGGGTCTGCCCCTGCGGGACCGGCGCGAGGTTCTCGGAGAGCCCCTGCGTCTTGTCCGGGCTGCTGGAGGCGGCCTTACCGCGGGGGCTGTCCCCGTTGACGTCAATGATAGGCCGCGTCTCCTGCTCCGCCGGGCGACGCTCGGAGACCTCTCCGTTCTCGTCGACGGCGAGGACCCCGGCCTGCAGCGGCACGCCGAGCTTCTCGCCGGCGGCACGCTCGGCCAGCCCCGCGGTGGAGCGGGCGTCCTCGAGGTCGCGGTCCAGGGTCTCGATCCGGTTGTCCAGCTCCGCCTCCCGGGCGGTCAGCTGCTGGATCTCGAAGGTCTGCTGGGTGCTGAGCCCTGAGAGCCACATGGACACGCCGACGCCGGCGATGAGCATGCAGAACGCGAGGGTGACCATGCGCCACCAGCGCGGGTCGGCACGCTGGGTGGCCACGCGCCGCCCGCGGACCGAGACGACCTGGCGGGAGCCGAGACGCCCGGACGGCCGGCGGGTGGCGCCGTGCCGGTCGAGGCGCCCGCGACGCCCGGGGCTGGGCTCGGGGGCCGGGACGGTGCGGCGCGGGCGCTCGTCGTGGCGGGGCCGCGGGGGCGCGTACGCCGTGCCGGCGGCGGTACGGGGACGCGACGTGACGGAAGTCGGGCTCATCGGGTCTCTCCCTCGGGGTTGAGGCGTTCCAGGGCACGGACGCGTACCGAGGCGGCACGCGGGTTGGCGGCGGTCTCCGCCTCGTCGGCCTTCTCAGCGCCGTGGGTGACGGCGCGGAAGTCCGGGGCGGTGCCCGGCAGGTCGACGGGCAGCCCGGGCGGGGTCGTGGACGTGGTCAGCTCGCGCACCGCGTGCTTGACGATGCGGTCCTCCAGGGACTGGTAGCTCATGAGCACCGCACGGCCGCCGGGGTGCAGCCGGTCGGTCGCCGCGGGGATGGCCGCCTCGAGGGCGTCGAGCTCACCGTTGACCTCGACGCGCAGGGCCTGGAAGGTGCGCTTGGCGGGGTGACCGCCGGTGCGCCGGGCGGGCGCCGGGATCGTCTCGTAGAGGAGCTCGACCAGGCGGCCGGAGGTGGTGAAGGGCTCGCGCTCACGCTCGCGCAGGACCGCCGAGGCGATCTTGCCCGCGAAGCGCTCGTCACCGTAGGTCTTGAGCACGTGGGCCAGCCGACCGTGGTCGTAGGTGTTGAGCACGTCGGCGGCGGTGATCCCGCCGCTCTGGTCCATGCGCATGTCGAGCGGGGCGTCGACCCGGTAGGCGAAGCCCCGCTCGGGGCGGTCCAGCTGCATGGAGGACACGCCCAGGTCGAAGAGCACGCCGGCCAGGCCGTGCTCGGCGGCGATGCGCGCCACGGGGCCGGGAGCGGCGACGTCCTCCGGCGCGGCGTCGTCAATCTCCCCCGGGAGCCACGGGCCGCGCAGACCGTCGGCGACCTCGCCGAGCCCGTCGAAGCGGGTGTGATACGCCTCGAAGCGCGCGCCGAAGCGGGCTAGCCGCTCGCACGCCTCGCCGAGCGCCTGGGTGTCGCGGTCGAGGCCGATGATGTTGAGCTGCGGAAACTCCTCGAGAAGGCGCAGCGTGTGCCCGCCGGCGCCGAGGGTGGCGTCGACGAGCACGGCGTCCGCGCCCGCCGCCTCGACGGCGGGGCGCAGCAGGTCGGTGATCCGGTCGATCATCACGGGGACGTGACCACGGTTGGCGGTCAGCGCGGCGGCGTAGTCCTCCGCGTCGGTCTCGTGCGCCCCGGCCGTGTCGGTGCCGGCGGCGTGGTGCTTCGTCATGGTCGTTCTCCCCCTCTCCCGGGTCCGGGCCACGGATGTCCGTGGACTCGGTTGCTGTCCGTGCTGGTCGGCTGAAGTTTCTTGGTGGTGGTGGGTGGCTGTGGCGGTGTGGTCGCCTGGGCCGCGGGGCTCGCGGGGTGCGTCCAGGGCCCCGCCCGGGGGACCGTTCTGATGTCGGGGAAGTACACCAGAGCCGGTCGACCCCGGACGGAGCCCGTGCACGCGCTCCGCGGGTCGGTGTGCAGTTGTCTACAGCAGGCCGCCGAGGACGTCGTCGGCGTCCGCGGCCGAGAAGGCGTCCTCCGTCTCCCGCTGGTAGGCGGCCCAGGACTCGGAGTCCCAGATCTCGAGGAAGTCGACCGAACCGATGACCACGCAGTCCTTCGTCAGGCCCGCGTACTCGCGGTGCGCCGCCGAGAGCGTGATCCGCCCGTGCCCGTCCGGGCGCTGCTCGTCGGCGCTGGCGGCCAGGTTCCTGATGAATGCACGGGCCTGGGGGCTCGTACGGGAGACCGCGGCGGCCTTACGGGCGCGGGCCGCGAACTCCTCGCGGGGGTAGACCGCGAGACTGTGGTCCTGCCCCTTGGTGATCATCAGCCCACCGGCGAGCTCGTCACGGAACTTCGCCGGCAGGGTCAGCCGCCCTTTGTCGTCGAGTTTGGGCGTGTAGGTACCGAGGAACATCCCGGCACCACCTGCCTTCGCTCGCCGATAAAGAGGATCCGGTTGTTCTTCCACGGAGGCGGAGTCGGATCGACCACCACCAACCGCTGGGCCCCACTTTAACCCACTTCCCCCCACCAGAACGAGAGGGAGCGCGAACTACAGCGACGTCATTTAACGTAGCTGCAGCTAGGAGTATGTAAATCGAAGTGGGGCGGGCGCGTCACCTCAAATCACTTCAGTCACATTAGCCGCATCTTTAACATCGACACATTGCGCTCGGTCTCGCACCAACTCCCCCACTGCCGTCAAAAATCCCCACGAGCCAGCTTCCACAACAGATTGCATGGCCCAAAAGCCCAGGAAAGCCGTCGATCGGGGCGGCGCGGGCCGGAAACCCGGACGCACGAGACGTCACGCGCGCCGGCGAGGAGCGGGAGGTGGGGCAAAGTGGGGGATCCGGGTGGGGCGAAGTGGGGCGCGGCCGCGACCAGCGCCGAGAGCTCCGTGGCGGGCGCCCCGGACGGCCGGCATCCCCGAACGCCCGACATCCCCGACCGCCGGCGCCCCGGGCAGCCGGCATCCGGGGCAGCCGGCGCCCCGGGCGGCGGGCGCCCCGGACGGCCGGCACCTCAACGCATGAAAAAAACCGGCCGATAACATCTCGTCATCGACCAGTCAGGAAAGCCGTCCTCATGAACGGACGGGAAGCTCCAGGAAGCTCTAAGGGGTCAGCGTCCCTCGAAGCGGCGGCGGAAGTCATCCTCCATGCGCTGGCTGAAACCGGAGCCGCGCCGGCCCCCGCCCGTGGCCGCGCGGGTGCGCGAGCGGGCCCCAGAACGCGAAGAGGTCCGCGCGCGGCCACCCGCGCCGCCGCCGCGCAGCATCCAGATGCCGGAGCCGAGCATCACGAGGAAGCCGGCGACGCTCAGCGCGATGAACCACAGGGACTGCTGGGCGAGCATCGCGCCGCCGAGCAGCATCAGAAGTCCGAGCACGCCGAGAGCCACACCGCGCAGGGTGATCGACCCACCCGGGGCACCCCCGGTGAAGCCGGAGTCGTCACCGACCGACGACCCGAACTTGGGGTCGTCGGCGAGCAGTGACTCCTCGATCTCGCGCAGCGTCTGCTGTTCCTGCTCAGAAAGCGCCACAATTCCTCCACGTGAGTTCTTGGCCGGGACGTCGGTCACTGGACACAACGCCCGACCGAGGTGGAAAGTTCCCGCCGCGCCCGATGAGTCTCAGGCGGCGGCGAGATCCCCCTCGCCGTACTCGATCTCGGCGATGAAGTCAGCGACCGCGGCGATCAGCTCGTCGACCACGACCTTGTCCACCCCCGATTCTAGCCCCGAGAGCACACGGGACCGCAATGTCGAATACCCCGAAAGACGTTTGGCCCACACCTTCTCCCCCGGCCCAACCAGACTCAGCCGGTCCCAGGCCCCGGTGGGCAGGCGGCGCCGCCCGGCGACCGGGGAGTCGGCCACCCGGGCGCCGGCCGCCCGCAGGCCGGCCTGGTAGGCGTACTCGAGAGCCTCGCGCAGGCGCCCGGCGGCGCGCTCGCGGGCCGCCTGGGCCATCAGGCGGGAGGCCTTCGCGAGGAACAGCGCCGAGCGCGACGGACGGTTCGAACGGTAGGCGGTGGCGGAGATCAGCTGCGGCATCGTGGGTCACCTCGTCGCTTTCTTTCGTGCTCTCTTCTGCGGTTTTCCTTATGTCGTAGACGGTATTCCCCCACCGCGACACAGCCGCCCGCGAGTTCACACACATGTTCGATTCCGTTCGAATAAACACCCCGCCACCCCGGCCTCCCCCACCCCCTCACGTGCCGCGGGGCCGCCGGCCGTGGTTGCATGGGCCCATGACCGTATCCCTGCGCCGCCTGACGGTTCCCGAGTTCCATCTGCTCGCCCCCGAACTCGTGGACATCTACATCGACGCGATGGGCTACGACCCCGCCATCCGCTCCGGGCGTATCGCCGTGTGGCGCCAGGAGTGCCGCCTGGCTGGCTTCACCAGCGTCATCGCCACCGAGAGGACCGAGCGCGGCGAGTTCATCACCGGCATGGCCTACGGCTTCTCCGGCACCCCACGGGTGTGGTGGCACCGCCAGGTGATGCGGGGCCTGAAGCCCCGCGGCCTGGAGGACCTGGGCCGCGACTACTTCGAGCTGGCCGAGATCCACGTCGACCCGCGCCGCCAGTCCCGCGGCACCGGGCGCGGGCTGCTGCGCGAGCTGGTGTGGAACCAGCCGCACCCGCACGTCCTGCTGTCCACCCCGGAGGTGGAGAACGAGGCCAACGCGGCCTTCCACCTCTACCGCTCGGCCGGTTTCAGCGACGTGCTGCGCGACTTCCGTTTCGACGGAGACTCGCGCCGCTTCGCCGTGCTGGGGGCTCCGCTGCCCCTGCCGGGTCACCCGGTAAGTTTGGGGGCGGACCAACCCCGCCGCTGACGCCCCGCGTGGCGGCTCCCCCGGGAAAGGACGGCAGCTGAAAGCCATGACGACACCGGACGCCCGCACTCTCCGGCCCGCCGAGGTACCCGCCGCGGTCACGGAGGTCCTGCGCGAGTACATCTCCGCCCGCACCCCCGACGCCGCGAAGGTCGGCGAGCCGGTCGCCCGCGCCGTCGGGCACCTGAGCCGCTTCGTCCTCGGCGGCGGCAAGCGCGTGCGCCCCCTCTACGGCTGGGTCGGCTTCACCGCCGCCGACGGGCTCGCCGGCGACGAGGACCCGCAGGTCGTGCTGCGCGCGGTCAGCTCCCTGGAGTTCATCCAGGCCTGCGCGCTCATCCACGACGACATCATCGACGCCTCGGACACCCGCCGCGGCGCGCCCACGGTGCACCGCGCCGTCGAGCGCCGCCACCACGACGGCGCCTGGCTCGGCGACGCCGGCCACTTCGGCGAGTCTGCCGCGATCCTCACCGGCGACCTCGCCCTGGTGTGGGCCGAGGACATGCTGCAGGACTCCGGGCTCTCCGACGCCGCGCTGCGCCGCGTGCGCGAGCCCTGGCGCGCGATGCGCACCGAGGTCATCGGCGGCCAGCTGCTCGACATCGCCCTCGAGGCGCTGGGCAGCGAGGACCCCGCCGACGCCGACGCCGTCAACCGCTTCAAGACGGCGGCCTACACCATCGAGCGCCCCCTGCACCTCGGTGCGGCACTCGCCGGGGCGGACGACGCGACCGTCGACAAGCTGCGCGGCTACGGCCGCGACGTCGGCGTCGCCTTCCAGCTGCGCGACGACCTCCTCGGTGTCTTCGGCGACCCGGAGGTCACCGGCAAGCCGGCCGGCGACGACATCCGTGAGGGCAAACGCACGGTGCTGCTGGCCCTGGCGCTGGTCAGCGCCGACGCCTCCGATCCGGAGGCCGCCGCCCGGCTGCGCGCCGGCATCGGCTCGGCGGACCCCGAGGTCATCGCCCGGGTCACCGACGCGATCGCGGCCACGGGCGCGCGCGAGCAGGTCGAGGAGCGCATCGGCGCGCTGCTCGAGTCCGGCCTCGCGCACCTCGACGGCCTGCCCGCCGAGACCTGCGACGTGCTCTCCGACCTGGCGGTGCGCGCCACCGCCCGCCACCGGTGAGCGCCTCGCCGGTCGGCGTGCCGGCACGCTTCGGCGCCCTCCTGGACCGCCTGCCCTCGCCGATGATCCTCGGCACGGTGGCCACCGTGCTGATCGCCGCGTCCTCCTTCGGGGCGGGCGCCATCCGCAACCGCGGCGGGGTGCTCGACGCCCTGGGCCTCAACGTGCTCGCCTACGGGCACGCGGCCGGGGTGTGCGGCTCGATCCTGTGGCTGGGCATCTTCCTGCTGGTCCCCGCCTGGATCCTCGCGGGGCGGCGCACCGTCTTCGCCGGGCGCGCAGACGCCGGCGCTGACGCAGCCGACGGCGACGCGCGCGGCGTCGGAAATCTCGCCCGCACCTTCCTGGGGCCGCTCGCCGACGACCGCCGCCTGGGCGCGGTGGTGCGCGCCACCACGGCGTGGACGCTGCCGCTGCTCCTGGCGGCCCCGATCCTCTCGCGCGACGTCTACTCGTACCTGATGCAGGGCGCGATGCTGCGCGACGGCTTCGACCCCTACACGCAGGGCGCGGCCGCCAACCCGGGGCCGATGCTGCTCGAGGTCTCGCACGACTGGCGCAACACCACCACCCCCTACGGGCCGCTGCATCTGTGGCTCGGCGAGGGCATCACGCGCCTGGTCGGCGACAACATCACGGCCGGCGTCGTGCTCTACAAGCTGGTCTCCGTGGTGGGCATGGCCGCGATCCTGTGGGCCGTGCCGCGCATCGCGGCCCGGCTGGGCGCCGACCCCGCGCTGGCGACCTGGCTGGGCGCGGCCAACCCGGTGATGGTGCTGCACATGGTCGGCGGCATGCACAACGAGTCGCTGATGGTCGGGCTGGTCAGCCTGGGGCTGGTCGCCGCGCTCGACCGGCGCTTCGTCGCCGGCGTGGCGCTGATCGCCGTGGCAGTCTCGCTGAAGGCGACCGCCGCGATCGCGCTGCCCTTCGTCGTCTGGCTGGCCACCCGCCACCTGGGCACCAGGCTGACCCGGCGCGTCACCGACTCGGACACCGCCCGGCGCGCCACCGGCCCGGACTCCACCGCCCCCGACACCACCGACAGCACCACCGCGTCCTCCCCCGACACCGCCACCGACCCCGACGTCGCCGACCTGCCGCTCTCGGCGATCCCGCGCGGCCGGGCCTTCGGCGCGTTCCTCGGCGCCGGCGCGGCGTGCACGGCCGGCACTGTCGCGGTGATCTCCCTGGTGACCTGGGCCTCGGGCGCGTCCTGGGGCTGGCTCGCGGAGATCTCCGGCAACTCGAAGGTGATCAACCCGCTGAGCCTGCCGTCGCTCCTGGCCGGCCTGGTCACCGACAGCGTGCGCGTGCTCGACGACTCGTTCACCTTCAACGCGCCGCTCGGCGTCTTCCGCACGATCGGCAGCGTGCTGATGCTGCTCGGCCTGGTCGTGGTCTGGTGGCTCTTCCGCGAGACCGACCGACAGGCCGTCCGCGGCATCGCCGTGGCCTACGCGGTCGCCTTCGTCTTCAACGCGGTCTCGCTGCCCTGGTACTACGCCAGCCTGCTGACCCTCATCGCGGTCACCCCGGTGCCGCGCGCGCTGGTGCAGTGGACCGCCGGTGTCTCGGTGGTGCTCGCCGTCGCCTTCACCGGCTCGGGCAACCACCAGCTCTACAACGTGGCCTTCATGGCGATCGCCGCGCTGTGCGCCTGGGTCGCCGTGGGTGCGCTCGCGGTGCCGGACCGCTCCCCCGTCAACGCCGCGCCGACGCGCGGCGTCGGAAAGCAGGCCCCCGCCCGACCCGGGGCCGGGAAAACCGGCGCCGGGAAGACCGACGCCGGCGCACGCTAGGCCAGGGCTGAGGCGAGGCTAGAACGCCATCGCCTGGGCGCGGCGCATGACCTCGCGGGCCTTGTGCCCGTGCAGGGCGTCGACGGGGCGCCCGGGCAGGGTGTCGTCCTCGGTGAAGAGGTGGCGCAGGATGGCCTCGTCGTCGTAGCCGCCGTCGGAGAGCAGCGCGATGACGCCGGGCACGAACTTGTTGACGCGCTCGGCGTCGAAGAAGGCCTCGGGCACGGCGGTGGCGCCGTCGGCGCGCACGGCGATGATCTTGTGCTCCTTGAGCAGGTCGATGACCCTGGTGACCGGCACGTCGAGGCGCTCGGCGGCCTCCTCGAGGAGGAGCAACGGCTCGTCGGCGGGCAGGGCGTCACGGGAGGTTGTCTGGATACTCACGGCACCGATTCTAAACTGTGCGCCCGCCGCGCGGCCCGCCTCCGGTGTTTGCCGCGGCGGCGCCGTCCCCCATACTGGTAGCCATGAGTCATCTCGAGATCGGCGACATGCTCGAGGGGCGGTACCGCATCGACCACCCCATCGCGCGCGGCGGCATGTCCACCGTCTACCGCTGCGTGGACATGCGCCTCGCACGCGCGGTCGCCGTGAAGGTGATGGACGACCGCTACGTCGACGACCCCGTCTTCCGCCACCGCTTCCGCCGCGAGGCCCGCGCGATGGCGCAGCTGACGCACCCCAACCTCGTCGGCGTCTACGACTTCGGTTCCGACGGCGACGTGATCTTCCTGGTCATGGAGCTGATCACGGGCGGCACCCTGCGCGAGCTGCTCGCCGAGCGCGGGCCGATGCCCCCGCACGCGGCCGCCGCGGTGATGCGCTCGGTGCTCACGGGGCTGGCCGCCGCGCACTCGGCGGACATGATCCACCGCGACCTCAAGCCGGACAACGTGCTCATCGGCGCGGACCACTCGGTCAAGCTCGCCGACTTCGGCCTGGTGCGCGCAGCGAGCGTGGCCACCGGCCGCACCGACAAGATCGTCGGCACGGCCGCCTACCTCTCCCCCGAGCAGGTGCGCGGCGACGAGCTGACCCCGGCCAGCGACGTCTACTCCGCCGGCGTGATGCTCTTCGAGCTGCTCACCGGCACCACGCCGTTCAGCGGCGGGACGGCCCTCGAGCACGCCTACGCACGTCTCGACGACGACGTGCCCGCCCCGTCCAGCCGCATCAGCGGTGTGCCGGGGCTCTTCGACGAGCTCGTCGCCGGCGCCACCGTGCGCGAACCCGAGCAGCGCTTCCGGGACGCCTCCGAGTTCCTGGAGGCGCTTGACGACGTCGCGCGGGAGCTGTCGCTGCCGACCTTCCGCGTGCCCGTGCCCCACGACGCCGCCGCGCACCGCGCGGCGGCCGTGCCCACGGACACCACCGGGCTGGCCGGGGTGCTCGCCCCGACCAGTGTGCTGAGCTTCCGTGACCCGGACAGGCGGGCCCCGGGCTCCGAGGACGACACGACGCTGCTCGCCGCCGACGGCGGGGACGGCGCGGACGAGGACGCCCTGGACGACGACCGCTTCGGCGGGCGCGACGAGACGGTCTTCGACGCCGAGGGCTACGACGCGGAGGGCTACAGGGCCGAGACCTATGACCCCGACGGCTACGACGCCGACGGGCACGGCCCCGGGGACCGCGACTCCCGCGATCCGCGCGACGCGGACTGGGGCGGCCCCGACGCGCCCGGCGGACCGGTGGGCCCGGGTCCGGGCGGCTACGGCACCGCGCTGCTGCCGGCGGCCGGCGACCCCTACGGCGCCGACGGCCGCGGCCCCGGCTACCCGGAGCACGGCACCGCCGGCTACCCCGCGGCCGGCGCGGACGGCTACGGCGGCCCCTACGACGACCGCCACCCGGACCGCTACGCCGGCGACCTCCCCGCGGACCACGACGACGCCCTCCCCGACGAGGAGGGCCGGGCGACGCGCGCGGAGAAGCCGCTGTCGAACCGTTCGCCCTGGCGGCTGGCCGCCTGGCTGACCGTGGTCGCGGTCATCCTCGCCGCCGTCGCCCTGGGCGGCTGGTGGCTGGGCTCGGGCCGCTACGGGGAGATCCCCCAGGTCATCGGGCTCGACCGCTCGAGCGCGGTCGCCCAGGTCGAGCAGGCCGGCTTCTCCGCGGTCACCCGCGAGGTCTACGACGACGACATCCCCGTCGACTTCTCCACGGGCACCGAGCCGGACTTCCCCGACCGCGAGGTCCGCGGCCGGGAGGTCACCGTGCTCGTCTCCCAGGGCCGGCCCACCGTGCCCGAGATCCAGGAGGGCGCGAACCCGGCGCGCTACCAGCAGCTGCTCACCGAGCGCACGCTGAACTGGGAGTACGGCGAGGAGGTCCACTCCGACGACGTCGCCGAGGGCGACCTGGCCAGGACCGAGCCGGCCGCCGGCAACGCCGTGCCGGTCGGCTCGACGGTCACGCTGCACCTGAGCAAGGGCCCCGCCCCGGTGGAGGTCCCGCACGTGGCGGGCATGTCCACCGGGCAGGCCACCGACGTGCTCGAGGGCGCGGGGCTGAAGGTCTCCGGGATGACCGAGAAGTTCGACGCGGAGACCCCGGCCGGCCACGTCATCTCCACCGACCCGCCGACGGGCACCGCCACCACGCGCGGGTCCTCGGTGCAGCTGACGGTCTCCAACGCCGTCGAGGTCCCGGACGTCGTCGGCGAGAAGATCGACACGGCGCGCACGAAGCTCGCCGACGCCGGGCTGACCGTCAACGTCGAGCGCGACGACTCGCGCACCGCCGACAGCGCCGACGAGGTGCTGGCGGTCTCCCCCTCGGCAGGCGACCTTGTCGACCCGGCCGACCCGCAGGTCACCGTGACGCTGCCGGGCAAGGTGAAGGTGCCGCGCGTGGTGGGCAAGAAGGCCGCCGACGCCCGCGAGGCGATCGAGGAGGCGGGGCTGAAGCCCTCGCCGGCCTCCGGCGGCGGCCGGGTCTACCGCCAGTCGCCGCGCGCCGGCGGCACCGCCTCCCCCGACGACACGGTCAACCTATCCACCACCGGCGACTAGGACACCTCCGGGGTGCCCCAGGCACCCCGGACGCGACGACGCCGGCGGTGCACGCACACGCGCGCACCGCCGGCGTCGTCAATTGGGCCCCACACGACGGGGCGGGGCCCGCCGCGCCTAACGACGCAGCATCTCGGCGACCAGGAAGGCCAGCTCGAGGGACTGCTGGGTGTTCAGGCGCGGGTCGACGGCGGACTCGTAGCGGCCGGGCAGGTCGACGTCGGTGATGTCCTCGGCGCCGCCGAGGCACTCGGTGACGTCCTCACCGGTCAGCTCGATGTGCAGGCCGCCCGGGTGCGTGCCCAGGCTGCGGTGCACCTCGAAGAAGCCCTGGGCCTCGTCGAGGATCTTGTCGAAGTGACGGGTCTTGTAGCCGTTGGAGGCGGTGAAGGTGTTGCCGTGCATCGGGTCGCACTGCCAGACGACCTTGTGGCCCGACTCCTCGACGGCCTTGACGATGCCCGGCAGGACCTCGCGGACCTTGTCGTAGCCCATGCGCGAGACGAAGGTCAGGCGGCCGGGCTCGTAGTTCGGGTCGATGCGGTCGGCGTAGGCGACGGCCTCCTCCGGGGTGATCGTCGGGCCGATCTTCAGGCCGACCGGGTTGGCGATCAGGGCGGCGAAGTTGATGTGGAAGTCGTCGAGGCCGCGGGTGCGCTCGCCGATCCACAGCTGGTGGGCGGAGAGGTCCCACAGGCGCAGGTGGCCCTCCTCGTCCTCGTGCAGGCGCAGCATGGCGCGCTCGTAGTCGGCCAGCAGGGCCTCGTGGGAGCAGAAGACCTCCGCGGTGCGCAGCGAGGAGTCGTCGACCTGGCAGGCCTGCATGAAGCGCAGGCCGCGCTCGATCTCCTTGGCCAGCGCCTCGTAGCGCGCGCCGGCCGAGGACTTGGCGACGAACTGGCGGTTCCACTCGGTGACCCGGTAGAGGTCCGCGGTGCCCGAGGCGGTCAGGGCGCGCACGAGGTTCATCGCGGCGCCGGCGTTGGCGTAGGCGCGCACCATGCGGGCCGGGTCGTGGCGGCGGGCCTCCTCGGTGGGGGCCACGCCGTTGACGATGTCGCCGCGGTAGTTGAGCAGCCCGTTGGCGTCGCGGTCCGAGGAACGCGGCTTGGCGTACTGGCCGGCGATGCGGGCGACCTTGATGACCGGGGTCGACGCGCCGTAGGTCAGCACGACCGCCATCTGGAGCAGCGTCTTGATGTTGGCGCGGATGTGCGGCTCGGTGTTCGACTCGAAGGTCTCGGCGCAGTCGCCGCCCTGCAGCAGGAAGGCCTTGCCGTTGGCGACGTCGGCCAGCTGCTTCTTCAGGCCGTAGACCTCGGGGGCGACGACCACGGGCGGCACCGACTCGAGGATCTTGCGCACCTGGTCGGCGTCGCGCCGGTCCCAGCTCGGCTGCTGGTGGGCCTCGCGGGAGATGACGTCCTCCCACGCCTCCCTGATGCCGTCCGGCAACGGCGGCAGATCCGGCAGGGCTTCTTTGGGGATGTCTACAGTCCAGCTCACGCGATTCATTAAAGCATGTTGGCCCCGAAAGGAATCAACCGCGTCACCCGGCGCCGCCCCCGCGGGTGTGCCCGAGGGCCCGCCCCGGCGGCTCAGGCCCGCCACGGTGGCTCAGGCGTGTCCGCCTCAGGCCTGTCCCGCTCAGGCCTGTCCGGAGTGGCCGGGGTGCGCGCCCCCGCGCAGCACCCGGTTGTCCTCGCCCAGGGGCAGGGCGGCCACGCAGCGGCGGAACTTGACCAGGTTGAACCGGGCGTCGACCAGGGCGTCGTGGGTGCCGCGCGGCGGGTCGGGCAGGCTGGGCCGGCCGGCCATCTCCCAGAGCTGCTTGAGCTCGCGGGTGTAGCGCGGCATCGAGCGCGGCAGCCCGGACATGTCACCCCACAGCTGGGCAAGCACGACGTGGTCGTAGGCGCCGACCCAGGCCCACAGCTCGGGGTGCAGCCGTTCGCGGCGCGGCACGCCCTCGCCGGAGGTGAGGAACTCCATCAGGTCATTACGGATGCGGGCGCGCGGGCGCCACGCGCGGTCCTCGGGCGGGGGCAGCTGCGGCAGCACGTGCTCGCGCACCCACGGGTTGGCCCGGGACGGGTCGAATTCGGTGGAGACGGCGTAGAACTCGCGGCCGTCCTCGGCGACCACACCGATGGAGACCAGCTCGATGACCCGACCGTCCTCCAGGAACTCGGTGTCGTAGAAGTACCGCAACGGCCCGCCCGCTTCCTTTACTCGTCGTCCGTGTCTCGTCTCGGCGGCTCGGCCGCTCCACCCGCCCCGCTGCGGGGCCGGAGACGATGGCCGTGCTCACAGTCTAGCGGCCGCGTCCCGGTGCGTGGACGACGAGGCGCGCGATCGGTCCGCGGTCCGGCACGCGGCCCCGCCGGGCCGAGACGTCGTCGGACGCCGACCCGGGGCGTCGTCGGACGCCGGCGTTCGCCCTATACTCACCCTGGTGAGCACCGTTCCCGCCCCCAAGCCCACCGCCCGCCGCGACCACCCCATCGCCGGGCCGCCGCGTGGGCTGCTGACCGCCGGTACGGTCGCCGCCGTCATCGTCGCCGTCTACTGGATGACCGACATGCGCGCGCTGCGCGGCGGCGAGGGGCTCGTGTGGCGCCGGCTGGTGGACTTCGGCGTCTACCGCGGCGGCGGCGCCGCCTACGCCGAGGGCCTGCCGATCTACTCGATGGGCTTCGAGACCCAGGACATCGTGCTGCCCTTCACCTATCCCCCGCTGGCTGCCGCGCTGTTCGCTCCGCTGCGGCTGCTGCCCGTCGGCCTCGGCGGCGCGCTGCTGAACCTGGCGAGCGCCGTGGTGCTGTGGGCGGTCATCGCGCTGTTCCTGCGTTCCGCCACCCCGCTTTCCGACGTCGCGTCGCGCCGCTGGGCGCTGGTCGCCGCGCCCGTGTGCGCGTTCCTGGAGCCCGCCTCGCAGACCTTCGACTTCGGTCAGATCAACATCCTGCTGATGGGGCTCGTCGCCTATGACGCCCTGGGCCCCGGGCGCGTGCCGCGCGGGATGCTGGCGGGTCTGGCCGCGGCGGTGAAGCTGACCCCCGCCGTGTTCGGCCTGTACTTCCTGCTGCGCCGCGACTGGGCCGCCGCGGCGCGCATGGTGGCCACCGCCGTGGCGCTGACGCTGTTGTCCGCGCTGCCGAACTTCGCGGTGTGGAGGGAGTACTGGTTCTCCGCGCTCGGCTCCCCGGAGCGCATCGGCGGGCTGGCGTACTCGACCAACCAGTCGGCCACCGGCGCGATCGTGCGGCTGACCGGCGACCAGCAGACCGGGGTGTGGCTGGTGGCCGTGGCCGCCACGATCGCCGCGGTCACCGTCTCCGGGATTCTTCTCGCCCGTCGGTCCCGGAACGCTGGGGCGAGCGCTGCGGCGAGCCCTGCGACGGCGGCTGTGCCCGGGGCCGGGATCGCGGCGGACGCCGACCCCGGTGCTGCCAACGCCGGCGCCGGTGCCGCCGACGTTGGCGCCGATGGCGACGCCGCCGCGGAGCGCGCGGTGCCGGGCGGGGCGGCCCCGGGAACGCTCGTGCTCGTCTCGCTGGTCGCGCTGGTGTGCTCGCCGGTCTCCTGGTCGCACCACTGGGTGTGGCTGATCCCCGCCGCCCTCGTCACCGCGCTCTCGGGCACGACGGCCGGGCGGGTCTGGGCCGGGCTGGCCGTGCTGGCCATGGCCGTGCAGCCGCACACCTGGCTGCCGCGCGGCAACAACGTCGAGATGACCTGGTCGATCTGGCAGCACCTGGCCGGCTCCAGCTACCTGCTGCTGGCCGTGGCGCTGATCGTGCTGGCGTTGCTCAGCCCGCGCGTGCTGCTCCGGCCGGGGGCCTCTCGCGGCGAGCAGGCGGCAGACGCCGCACGCTCGGCGTCCACCGCGTAACCGGTAAACGGAGCAGGCCCGGCGCCTACCGCGTAGCCGGCAGGCGGCGCAGGCCCGGCGTCCACCGCGTAACCGGCAGGCGACGCAGGCCCGGCGCCCACCGCGTAACCGGCAGGCGACGCAGGCCCGGCACCCACCGCGTAACCGGCAGGCGACGCAGGCCCGGCACCCCCACGTGGAGCCGGATGGCGACACCGACGGGCACGCACGACGCGCCCAGAGCGAGGGAAACGCCCGCGGTGACCACCGCGGGCGTCGTCAATTGCGGGGATTCAGCTCTCCCGGGTGCGCTCGCCGGGGACGGGCACGAACATCGCGGCGATGATGAGGACCACCGCGACCGAGCCGACGAGCTCCTTGTGGAACTCGAGGGCGGCGAGGATGACGTAGGCCAGCGTGAAGACCACGACGAGGGCCAGCCGGACGATCAGGATCCTCTTGGCCTTGTCAGTCATGTTCCCGCCTCCCGGTGGACTGTCCGATTCGCTGCGTGCCCGCGGAGTCCTCCCGGGCGCTGTGGTGCCGGTGCGCCCGGGCGAGGATACGCTGCCGCAGTGGCTCGATGGCCGGCGGCTTGAGCGACCAGCCGATCACGGGCACCCGGGCCAGCGCCCAGAGGGCGAAGGAGCCCACCGCGGCGGCGACCATGCCGACGGCCAGCCACACCCCGGTGCGGGTGGCGAACTCGCCGCCGCCGGTGCCGATCTCCATGCCGTCGGTGGCCAGGAACATCGGGGTGAACACCAGCGTCAGGGCGATCGGGTGGCCCAGGTAGATCGGCAGGGTGTGGCGGCCGACGAACTGGAGGAAGCCCGAGACGAACGGGATCTTCGACAGCGCGAGCGCGCCGAGGACCGCGGCCGGGAGCATGAGCATCTGGCCGACGGCACGCACGACGATCCACATCTCGTCGGGGCGGACGAACGCGCCCGGCCACAGCGGCCAGGCCACCGGGTCGAGGCCGAAGTCGGCGACCAGGCGCCACACCGCGTAGGCACCGAAGCCGGCGATGTAGAGCGCGACGGAGGCCACGACCTTGACCGGGGCGACCGGCTCGGTGGCGAACTGGCGGATGGCCAGGCTGAAGTGGACGCCGACCATGAACACGGGCAGGAACATGATCGCCTGGGCGACCGCGGTGAACTCCTGGTTGAGCGGCAGGATCAGCAGCGGGGTCAGCGTCAGGGCGAGGGCGGCCCACCGCGGCAGGCGGCGGGTGGCCCACAGGAAGATGTTGAAGGCGATCAGTGCCCAGAGGAACCAGTACATGTTCTCGCTGGAGAAGACCGCCCCGACATAGGTCCAGGGCCCGGGCATCTCCTGGTCGAAGAGGAGCTCCCACTGGCGGCGCTTCAGCGACATCTCGACCGGCGTCCACAGCACGTAGGGCACGATGAAGAACCAGAGGCGGCGGCAGAAGAGCTCGCTGAAGGACATCCGCATGACCTTCGCCGAAAAGAGGCCGCTGACCAGGAAGAACAGGCACATCCGCAGCGGGTCGAGGACGTGGTTGACGCCCGCGAGCGCGGTCTCCATGCCGTTGGGGACCTCGAGGCAGACGTGCAGGACGACCACGCCGATGATCGACAGCCCCTTGGCCACGTCCGGCCAGGCCAGGCGCACTTTCTTGCGCTCAGGAGCCACTGCGGAGGGCCCGGTGGCGGGCCGGGACGCGTGGATCATGAGGGCTCCCCTTAAGGTGGCTGTGCTGGACATGCGGCGGCGCATGCGGCGCCGTGCGTGGGTCACAGGATAGCCGCAGGAACCCTTGCGGGGAAAACGGCTCGGCGGGCCCGGGGCATGCGGGCCGCTTTATCCGCGTGGGCGAACGCCCTGGTGGGCGGGGTGCGCGGGCCGGTGCGGGGCCTCGTGCGCGTCACTGTGGGGAGTGTTCCCCACCGCCCGCTCCGGTGCCGGCGTGGGTGGTGTGACCGGCACCGGCGTGGCCGGTGCGCCCTAGTCGGCGTCCTTCTCGGCGCCGTTCTCGGCGGCCTTCTCCGCGTCCCGGGCGGCGTGCTCGCCGTTCTTCGGGTAGTGGCCGGGGCGGCGGGCGGCCGGGTCGCCCTTCGGCTCGGTGCCGGCGGGGTAGCCCTTGCCGGCCTCGAGCGAGGCGCGCACCTCGGAGGCGTAGGCGTCGACGTACTCGTAGCCGGTGATCTTGGAGAGCGTGTGCATGACGTAGTCGGTCAGCGCGCGGGCGGTCTCATGGTCCGCGGGGTCCATGCGGCGGTTGCGCGCCCAGGCCAGCGGGTCGATGCCGGCGCCGACGATCGCGCGCACCTTGTGGGGCCGCGGGAAGGTGGTGCCGATCGGGTTGGCCTTGCGGGTGTCGACCATGCCGACCGGGATGATGATCTCGCCGGTGGCCAGGGCGATGCGCGCCATGCCGGTGTGGCCCTTGTAGATGCGGCCGTCGGGCGAGCGGGTGCCCTCCGGGTAGACGCAGAACAGGTCGCCGCGGTCGAAGACCTTCTGGGCGGCCGCGGCCATCGTCTCGCCGGCGTCCTTGGCCTGACGGTCGACGGGGACCTGGCCGACGGTGGTGAAGAACCACCGCTTGACGGCGCCCTTGATCCCCTTGCCGGTGAAGTACTCCTTCTTGGCCGGGTGGGTCAGCTGGCGGTCGCACAGCAGCGGGAAGTAGAAGGAGTCCATGACCGCCTGGTGCGAGGAGGCCAGGATCGCGGAGCCCTCCTCCGGGATGTTCTGGCCGTTCTCCAGGACCGGACGGTTCCACACCCGCAGGAACGGTCCCATCAGGATGTACTTGAACGTCCAGTACCACTTGTTATGCATAGCTCTCCCTCGTTGCCCCGCGCCGGCGCGGGGGTTTCGGCGGTCGGAGTGCACGCGTTGCGCTCCTTGGGTCACGTGCCCGCGCGGCCCCGTGCTCCTGCGACGCGGCCGCGTTGGCCACATGGTCGCACGAACCAGGTCACGGTCGCGCGGCGCGACGCGCCAGATCGGACACACCGATCATACCCGCGTCGGCGCCCAGCTCCGCGACTGCCACGCGTGCGGTGGGCCGGTATCCGGTGCCCACCACGCCGGACTCGAAGGACTCGATCGACTCGGGCAGGTAGAGGTCGGCGTCGCGGGAGACCCCGCCACCGAGGAGGATCAGCTCCGGGTCGAAGAGGTCGCCGATCACGGAGAGCCCCTGGCCGAGCCAGTCGGAGAAGTCGTCGACGACGGCCTTGCCGGCCGGGTCGCCGGCGCGGGCGGCGGCCATGACCTGCTCGCCGGTGACCGCGGCGGGGTCGCGGCGGACGTGTTCGGCCAGCTCGGAGCCGTGGAAGCGGTGCGAATGGACGATCTCGACCGCACTGACGACGAGCGCGGTGCCCGAGCAGTAGCGCTCCAGGCAGCCGAGCTTGCCGCAGGGGCAGCGCCGCCCGCCCGGCACCACGGTCAGGTGGCCGAGCTCGGGGGCGGTGCCGTAGGCGCCGCGGAAGATCTCGCCGTCGTGCATCTGGGCGGTGCCGATGCCGGTGCCCACGGCGAAGAGCACCCAGTCGCGCACCCCCTTCGCGGCGCCGAAGCGGTACTCGCCCCAGGCCGCGGAGTTCGCGTCGTGCTCGAGGCGCACCGGAAGGCCCAGGCGGTCGGCCAGGGTGCGGCGCACCGGGGCGTCGCGCCAGGGCAGGTGCGGGGCGAAGCGCACGGTCTCACACTCGGCGTCGAGGAAGCCGGCGATCGCGACGCCGACGGCCTCGATGCGGTTGCGCGCGGAGAGCTCGTCGACGAGGCGGACGATGCCGTCCTCGAGGCCACTGGCGGTCCCCGAGGAGGCCATGGCCGCGGAGTCGACGATGCGGCCGGCGGCGTCGACGACGGCGGCGCGCAGGTTGGTGCCCCCGATGTCGAAGCCGACGGTGAGGCCTTTGAGGGCCTGGGCGTCGGTGCGCGGGCTCGCGGTCATGTGCGGGTCGGCCTTTCCGGTCGGGTCAGGGTTTCCGTTCGCCTCCGGATCCCGCGGCGGGCGGGGTCGCGTTCGGTCAAAGTGGAAATTATAGGCCAGGGCCCTCCCCCAGCCCCAACGCCCGGCGCAGACGACGGTCCATCTCACCGCGGCTCCAGGCACCCTCGGCGTGGGCGCGACCGGCCCGTCCCATCCGCGCGCGGCGATGCGGATCCGAGAGCAGCCCGACGAGCGCCTCCTCGATCGCGGGCAGGTCGCGGCCGTCGACGACGACCCCGGTCTCCGGGGTGACGGTCTCGGGGGCACCTCCGGAACGCCCGGCGAGCACGGGCACGCCGCTGGACTGCGCCTCGAGGTAGACGATGCCGAGGCCCTCGACGTCGAGGCCGCCGAAGCGGGTGCGCGCGGGCATGGCCGCGACGTCCGCGGCGGCGAGCAAGGCGCGCATGCGGTCGAAGTCGAGCGGGCCGGTCAGCTCCACGCCCTCGCCCGCGCGGCGCGCGAGCACCCGCAGGGTGGATTCGTAGCGGCCACGGCCGACGACGAGCAGGCGGGCGCCGGGCACCTGCGCACGCACGGCCGGCCACGCACGGATCAGCTGGTCCTGGCCCTTGCGCGGCACCAGGCGGGAGATGACCACCACCAACGGCGCATCGACGCCGACGCCGAAGTCGGCGCGGACGTCGGCGCGCGCGGCGTCGTCAATCGGGTGGAACAGGCCGGTGTCCACACCGGAGGGCAGGTGGACGAGCTCGGCGCCGCGCAGCAGGCGGGCGAGTCGGCGGCGGGTGTAGTCGGAGATGTAGGTGACCACGTCCGCGCGGCGGAAGATGCGGCGCAGCAGCTGGCGCGCGCCCGGCAGCATGGACCAGCCGACCTCGTGGCCGTGGGTGGTGGCGACGACGCGGCGGGCGCCGGCGTTGCGGGCGGCGTCGGCAAGCAGACCCAGGGGCGCGGCGGCGCCGAACCAGACGGTCTCGGCGCGCTCCTCGGCGATCACACGGGCCATCTCGCGCGCGGTGGCCGGGGTGGGCAGCATGACGCGGCGGGGCCAGCGGTGCACGCGGTAGCCGACGGCGGCGTCGTGGGCGCGGGCGGCCTCGGCGTCCTGGGTGGAGGCGAAGACGGCGATCTCGTCGGCGCCGAGATGCTCGACGAAGTCACGCAGGTAGGACTGGATGCCGCCGACGGTCGGCGGGAAGTCGTTGGTGACCAGCAGGACCTTGGACATGCAGTCTGTGCGAGCCTCCGGAGCGGGTTCGGGTCAGTAGCGGGCGGCGCCGGCGAAGGGCATCGAGTCGACGGAGACGACCTGGACCGGGATGCCGTAGTCCGAGGCGTGGACGACCTGGCCGTTGCCGATGTACATGCCGACGTGGGTCACGCCCGGGTAGTAGCCGACGATGTCGCCGGGCTGCAGGTCCGCGCGCGAGACGGGCGTGCCGCCGGCGATCTGGGCCTGCGAGGTGCGCGGGATCGACTTGCCCTGCTGCTGGTAGGCCCAGAACATCAGGCCGGAGCAGTCGAAGGCGTCGGGACCGGCCGCACCCCAGCTGTAGGGCGCGCCGAGCTTGCTCAGCGCCGCGCCGACCACGCCCTCGGCGGCGGCCGGGTCGAGGATCGGGGCGAGCGGGCCGTACTTGCCCTCCCAGCGGGCGCGGGCCTCCTCGTCGAGGCCGTCGATGCGCTCGGTGAGCTCGGCGGTGCGCGCGTCGAGCTGCTCCTTCTCCTCGTTGAGGTCCTCGAGCTGGCTGGCCAGGCGGTTGCTGCGGTACTCGGCCTCCGCGCGGGCGCGGGCGGCGCGGTCGCGCTCCCGGTCGGCGGTCGCGGTGGCGTCCTCGAGGGCCTTGACCGACTTCTCGGCCTGGCGGCCCAGGGTGGACAGGTAGGCGGAGCGGTCGAGGGCCATCTGCGGGTTGTCGGCGCCGAGCACGCTCACGGCGTCTCCGGTGGAGCTGCCGCGGTAACGGGAGCCGGCGACCAGGTCGACGCCGTTGCGGGCGTCCCGCTCGGCGGCCTGGGCACGGTCGGCGGCCTCACGGGTCGCGGCGACCTTGCCGTCGAGCTCGCCGAGGCTGCGGCGGGACTCCTCGACCTTGCCCTCGAGGTCCTTGACCTCCTCGTTCTTCGCGGAGGCCTCCTGGGAGAGCTCGTCCATCTCGGCGAGGAGGTCGTCGACCTCGTCAGCCTGGGCGACGTGGGCAGAGCCGCCGAGGACGGCGAGGACGCCGACGACGGACAGGCCGCGTCGAATGAAGTGAGAGCTCACGGGGCTACCTCCGGGAAGGCGGAATGAAAACTAGGGGCACGCGGGTCCGCCGTGGTCGACCGGGCCACCTGCGGCGGCCGGGCTCCGGCAGTTCCGGGGCGGGGACCCTATGCGTGAACAAATAGAGACTATAGCCTGCGAAGTCCCATATCGTTAACGGGAACTGCAACGTCGTGACCCGTGTGAAAGTTGAGGTCAGAGGGGTGGTGCAGGCGACCCCGTCCGTGCTGCGGGGCGAGTGCTGCAAGGCGCTGCGGAGTGGTGCGTCGAGGGGCACCGGGAGCATAAGGAGTGCGCCGAAGGAACACCCGGGACCCCGCCACACGGCCGGCGCGCTCGCGGCATGGACCGACGGCAACCGGACAAGGCGCCTCCAGGGCGCGGGACACCGGACAGCACGAAACCCCCGCGCCCCGGGATGTACCCGGGATGCGGGGGCCTGCCGGACGCCTTCCGGTCGCTTGCCTCGACCGGCGGCGTCAGTGACGCAAGGTCCTGATTCTTAGAAGCGGACCGCGTTGTTGAACGGCATGTAGTCGAGCGTGCGGACGCCGACCGGGGTGCCGGAGTTCAGGGCGTCGATGATCTTGCCGTCACCGATGTAGATGCCCACGTGGGAGGCACCGCCGTAGAAGGAGACGATGTCACCCGGCTGCAGGTCGTTGTAGGCGACCGGGGTGCCCGCGGAGGCCTGGGCCTGCGAGGTGCGCGGGATCTGCTTGCCGACCTGGGCGTAGACCCAGGAGGTGAACCCGGAGCAGTCGAAGGCGTTCGGGCCGGAGGCGCCGTAGACGTACGGCGCGCCGATCTTGGACTGCGCGATCTCGACGATGCGCTGGCCCTCCGAGGCCGGAGCGGCCGGGGCGGACGAGCCGCCGGCGGTGTTGTTCTGGACGACGTAGTCGCTGTAGCCCGGGACATCCTGGACGCCCGGAACGTTCTCGAGGCCCGGGACGTCGACGGTGTAGCCGGTCTCCGGGATCTGGACCTCAGCGGCGCCCGCGACGGCGGGGCTGATGGCGGTGGCGCCCATCGCGACGGCGGTGGAGGCGATGGCGATACGGCGGGTGGTCTTGTTCTGCCGACGGTGCTTAGCCACGAATGATTCTCCCAATCTCAAGTCTTGCTCTCGCGTACCGGTCCCGAAGGTTGTTGGTTCTTCGCGGAGCGCGGCTTGGCTTCTTCGTTCGTTTCATGCATCCGGGGCGTTCCCCCGGCGGCAAGGTCTCGATCAGGTTACGAAACGGCAACAAGTCGTGTCCAACCGACACGCAAACCTGAAGCCGTTATCGGTCCGTTACCAAACCGCGACACTTCCTATACCGAACCCGGCCGCAGACCCCACTTCCGCTGACACATCAGCGAAATAGGCCCGTGTACTGCGTTAACGGCGTGGAAAATTGACGACGCCGCGCACACATGCGCGTCGGCGAAATTGTGCGGGCATGCATCCAAACGAATATTGTGCGCTTCGTCACACATGTCCTGCAGGGCTTCAAACTGGACCTTTTCGGCCGCCTCGGGGAGCACTCCCCACGACGCTTGCAGCCCCTCCTCCGGTTACGCAACGATGCCGTCCGATCCTGTCGCGTTGGATCCTGTCGCGTTGGATCCTGTCGCATTCCGGGCGCTCCACGACGCGACCCCTCCTCAGACGCTGAGCCTCAGGCGCTGAAGGGGGTCGGCTGCCCGTCGTCCGGGCCACGGCCTCCGCTGCCCGGCGCTCCCCCGCCGCGCTCCCCGTCTTCGGGGCCGGCGTCGTCGAAGTTGTCATTCTCTCCGTAGAGCCGCCTGACGGCACCACCGGACCATCCGGATGCACCCGCCCCGTAGTCGCCGGCCGCGTCCTTTCCCGCCTCCTCGGCGTCCTTCTCGGCGAGATAGTCCTCGTAGTCGGCCATCCACGCCTCTCCTTCGTCGAAGACAGACTTCTTCTGGTGCTTCCTCCTGATCCGCTCGCCGGCGGATGTCGACGCCCTCTCGGTCTCGTTGACGATCACGTTGGTCGTGTCCGAGGACGCGGCCGGTGGGGTGTGCCCCACTCGCCCGGTCTCCGGGTCCCGCTCGGCCCAGCCGCGCGAGGCATACCTGTCCCGCTTGTCGTTATTGTCTCCGTGGTGGTCCTTACATCGGAACGTCAGGTTCTCGATGTCGGTGCGCCCGCCGTTCAACCATGCGACCAGGTGATGAAGTTCGGACTCGTCGGCTGACGCAGTACACCCCGGATAGGAACAGACCTGGTCTCTGGCGAGTACCGCGACTTTCTGGACGAAGCTCGCCGGTCTTCGTGCCCTACCCGCGATCAGCGGGTTGCCGTCGGTTCCGTGCAGGACCACGAAGTCGTGCGCCCCTGCCTTGAGAGCCATCAGGTCGAAGAGGCTGACCTTCACCCCGGTGTTCGTCGGGAAGGTCGTCCCCCAGAGTCGGCTGGCGGCCTGCGGATCCGTCACCGCCGTGCCGGCGGCCATGTCGATGTTCGTGAGGTCCTCCGCGACGAGCGAGGCGACGATGCTCGCGCACCCGGTGTTGCGGGTCTGGCCCGACGCGTAGGCGGTGGCCATGTGCAGGAACAGGTCCGCCCTGCGCTGGCCCGGGGTGCGCCGGTCCGGCACACCACGCTCGGCGCGGCCGGGGCCGTGCTTAGCGGCGACGCCGGGCAGGCCCGGAATGGACAGTCCGGAGAGATCCACGGTCTCATCGCCCTCGCCCGGTCGGTCGAAGCCCGGCCTCGCCTTGATGAAGAGGTGCTTGAGGACGGCCACGGTGGCCGGCGGGATGTAGCCCTTGATCCAGGCGCCGCCGTCCGCGTCGGGCTCCGACATCCAGAGCCAACGGTCCATGTAGGCGGTCAGCGGATCACGGAAGGCACCGTTGGCCTCGGCGACTCGGGCACGCAGCCAGTCGCGCAGATCCTCCGGTCCGCGTTTGTCGGCCTCCTCCACAGCGAGGCGGCGCAGTTCCTCCGCGCCGACGCCGGCGCCGTCCCTGAGGCTGCGCAGCTCGTTGTTGATGATGCGCAGCTTCTCGGTCGCGAGCTTCTTCTCACGGGCCCGACGGTTGGCCTCCCGGCGGTCGGCCTCAGCCTTGCGCCGGCGCTCCTCTGCGGCCCGTCGCTCAGCCTTCTTCCGCTCGGCCTCTTCCTTCTCTTTACGTGCGCGCTCAGCCCGCTCCGCTTCTTCTCGTTCCCGCTCGGCGCGCTCGCGTTCCTCGCGCTGTTTGCGGGCACGCTCGGCGGCGTCCTCCGCGTCCGTGCCGGCCCCACCGGGGGCGGCGTCGTCTTCGGTGGCATTCCCGGCCCCGGCCGCGCCGGCGGATCCCGGCTGGTCCCCCGGACCGGGATCCTCGCCCGATCCCCAAGCCTCATCCGGCCCGGAGGCATCCGACCCCGGTTCCGAGGCCGAGCCGGCCGCATCCGGACCATCAGTCCCCTGATCCGGAGCGGGCCCCGCCGGACGGGCCGGACCGTAGATGTTTTCCGCTCCGTCGACGCGAGCACGGGCCTCGCGACGGGTCAGGTCGAAGATCTCCGCAAGAAAGAGGTCCACGCGCCGCGTACCCGTCAGGTTGCCCGCGTGATACAGACCGGCGAGATGGGCCACGGCGTGATCCACAGCGGCCTTGGACCCCTGCGTCTTCTCCAGGTCGATCAGAGAGGGCAGCATCGCGGTGAGTTCGCGGGCCTCCACGGACGGGTCAATCAGGTCCGCGAGCTCCTCGTAGGCTCCCGAGATCGTCTCCACCAGAGAGGCGACCCGCCGGACACGCGGAGTCTCCCGCCCAGCACGGGCGGCACCGGCGAGAGTAGAAGCGGTCACGGTCATCGGGGTCACCTCCCGGGGCCTCGATACCGGGGGCGGCCGCGTTGCGACCGATTGAATTCCCCCGAACTGTCCTTGTCTGCCCACCAACTTACAGGCACGTACGTTCGATCGCAAGTGTTTTCGACAGATCAGCTTCTACCAGCGCATACCCGGATAGAACGACACCACGTGTCCCATCCGCGCATAGGCATCGCCGCCGATACCCGACGCGGACCGCCCCCACACGCTCATCCCCGCCCCGTTGCCCCTGAGAACTGAGCTCACTTCCCCGCCGCACCCCACCCCCATCCCGAGCCCATCCCCGCACCACAGGACAATCCACCGTCCCCGCCTCACGCCAAACCCCACCCCTCGCCCACACCCGGAGAGACCACCTGCCCGCCGGATGCACCGACATCGGCCCCCACTGCCACGACAGGTCCCGCCTCCCCCACACACGAGGAAACCCCGTCCCCCGCCGGAAAGGCGGGTGACGGGGTCGGTGACGGGCGCTCGACGCTTAGTGGTCGACGTCCTCGCCGCGGGACCGGTCGGCCTCGCGGTTGGCCTCGTTGAGGCGCTCGAGCATCTGGTGCTCCTCGCGCTCGTTCTCCTTGCGGATCTCGCGCTTGCGGCGCTGGATGTCCTCCGGGTCCGCGGAGAAGATGCCGGTGGTCTCGCTGTCGGCGAAGCCGAGGCGGTTGAGCTGCTTCGGCACCTTGGCGCCGGCGTACGGCAGCGGGACCGGGTGGCCGTTCTCGTCGACCGGGCCCAGCGGCTGGTGGACCTCGATGAAGGCACCGTTCGGCATCTGCAGGATCGTGCCGGTCTCGATGCCGTGCTCCAGGACCTCGCGGTCGGAACGCTGCAGACCGATGCAGATCCGGTAGGTGACGAAGTAGGCGATCGGGGGCAGGACCAGCAGGCCGATGCGGCCGAACCAGGTCATCGCGTTCAGCGAGATCTGGAAGTGGAACGCGATCAGGTCGTTGCCGCCCGAGAGAGTCAGCAGGATGAAGAAGGTCAGGGCCATGGCGCCCAGGCCCGAGCGGACCGGGACGTCGCGGGGACGCTGCAGCAGGTTGTGGTGCGCGTCGTCGCCCGTGGTCTTCTTCTCGATGAACGGGTAGGCGATCAGCAGGACGACCATGGCGCCGGCGAGCAGCGCCACCCAGAACACGCCCGGGATGGTGTAGCCGAAGAGGTAGAGCTCCCAGGCCGGCATGACACGGGCCGCGCCGTCCGTCCACAGCATGTAGATGTCAGGCTGCGAACCAGCGGAGACCTGCGAGGGGTTGTACGGCCCCAGGTTCCAGATCGCGTTGATGGTCGTCAGGCCGGCCATCAGGGCCAGGGCGCCGAAGGTCAGCAGGCCGAAGCCGACGGACTTGACGGCGAACACCGGCATGATGCGGATGCCGACGACGTTGTTCTCGGTGCGGCCGGCGCCCGGGAACTGGGTGTGCTTCTGGTACCAGACCAGGGCCAGGTGCGCGGCGATGAGGCCGAGCAGGATGGCCGGGATCAGCAGCACGTGGGCGATGTAGAAGCGGTCCAGCATCAGCTCGGAGGGGAAGTCCCCGCCGAAGATCAGCCAGTGCAGCCAGGTGCCGATGATCGGCAGGCCGACGACGATGGCGGACATGATGCGCAGGCCGACGCCGGAGAGCAGGTCGTCCGGCAGGGAGTAGCCCATGAAGCCCTCGGCCATGCCGAGGATCAGCAGGGTGCAGCCGATGATCCAGTTGGCCTCACGCGGGCGACGGAACGCACCGGTGAAGAAGATGCGCAGCATGTGCGCGACCATCGAGAACATGAACAGCAGGGCCGCCCAGTGGTGCATCTGGCGGATGAAGAGGCCACCGCGCACCTCGAAGGAGATGTTCAGGGCGGTCTCGTAGGCGCGCGACATCTCGACGCCATTGAGCGGCAGGTAGGCGCCGTCGTAGATCACCTTGGTGATCGACGGGTCGAAGAAGAGCGTCAGGTAGACACCCGTCAGCAGCAGGACGATGAAGCTGTAGAGGGCGATCTCACCGAGCAGGAAGGACCAGTGCGTCGGAAAGACCTTGTTGATCTGCCGGCGCATGCCGGCCGCGGCTGTGTACCGCGAGTCGATGTTGTTGCCGATTTCGGCGAGCTTGTTGCTCATTAGGACTCACGCTCCCAGAAGGCCGGGCCGACAGGTTCGGCGAAGTTGTCTTCCGCGACGAGGTAACCTTCCTCGTCCACGGTGATCGGCAGCTGCGGCAGCGCACGGGCGGCCGGACCGAAGACCGGCTTACCGTAGTGCAGCGCGTCGAACTGCGACTGGTGGCACGGGCAGAGAATGCGGTTGGTCTGCGCCTCGTACAGCGAGGTCGGGCAGCCGATGTGGGTGCAGATCTTCGAGTAGGCGTAGTAGTCGCCGTAGTGGAAGTCCTCCTGGCCCTCACGCTCGATGACCCGAGCCGCGTCCTGGGAACGCAGACGGATCAGCATGACCGCGTTGCGCGGGCCGTGGATGGAGTGCATGTGGTGCTCGTAGACGTCACGCTTCTTGTCGTACTTGTCACCGTCGTTGACGTCCTCCTCGGCGAGCGGGAAGACGGTCTCCATGCCGCCGGCGGCGAGGTCCTCGGGGCGGACGCGGACCAGACGGGAGATGCCCTGGGTGGTCATGTGCGTGCCGGTGTCCGAGGTGTGCTCCTCGGCGACCGCACCGGTGTCGCGGCCGAGGTAGAGCTTGACGCCCTTCTCGTGCAGCGTCCAGCCGGAGGTCCACAGGGTGCCGTCGCCGTGGTAGTCCATCTCGCGGCGCTTCCACGGGTTCTTGATCATGCCGCCCAGCGGGGCGATGATCACCAGACCGGCGACCACGGCGCCGACGCCGAGCAGGCCCTGCATCGCCTTGCGGCGGCCCAGGGTGGAGGTCTGCCAGGAGTCGTTCAGCAGCGCGGTGATCGTGCGGCGGTCCACCTCGTCGGAGGGGCCGTCGTGACGGCGCTGCACCGAGATCTCCTCGGGGATGAACTTCTTCTGGAACTGGACGAGGTAGATGCCCAGCGACACGATGCACAGACCGGCGGTCAGGCCGAGCAGCGGCGTGTAGAAGGTGTACATCCACAGGCCCTCGTCCCCGTGGCCCTTGTAGTGCCAGGGCCAGAAGAGGTAGACGGCCAGGAAGGCGAGGCCGGAGACGATCGCGATCGTCAGCCAGACGTTCAGCAGGGTCGCGGCCCGCTTCTCGGCGGGGTCGTTCGCGACCGGGAAGCGCTCCTTGCGGTAGGCGACGGTCACGTCGTCGAGCTCGGTGCCCAGCCGGGCGAGCTCGTCGTTGCTCATCGCCTCGAGTTCGCGCTCCGTGTAGGTGTTGTTCTTGTCGCTCATGAGCGCGTTCCAATCCAGATAGCAGCGGAGATGAGGACCATCAGGCCCACGAACCACATGAAGAAGCCCTCAGAGACCGGGCCGAGGCCGCCCAGCGACCAGCCGCCCGGGTTCGGGGTCTCCTTGGCCGACTTGATGAAGGCGATGATGTCCTTCTTCTCGTCGGCGGACAGCTGGCGGTCCGAGAACTTCGGCATGTTCTGCGGGCCGGTCAGCATGGCCTGGTAGATCTCCTGCTCGTTGGCCGGGTCGAGCTCGGGGGCGTACTTACCGGAGGAGAGCGCGCCGCCGCGACCGGTGAAGTTGTGGCAGGAGGCGCAGTTCAGACGGAAGAGCTCGGAGCCGCGCGCGACGTCCTCGGGCTGAATCTGCCCGTCGTAGTTCGCGCCGCGGAGCTCCTCCATGGCGATCGAGCCGTCCTCGTTGTAGACGAGCTCGGGGCCGCCGCCGTTGGCCGCGACGTAGGCGGCCATGGCCAGAGCCTGGTCCTCGGTGTAACGCGGGGTCTTGCGCTCGGCCTGGGCGTCGTTCGACATCATCGGCATGCGGCCGGAGTGGACCTGGAAGTAGGTCGCGCCGGCGCCGACGCCGATGAGGGACGGGCCGCGGTCCGGCACACCCTGGAGGTTGGCGCCGTGGCAGGTGATGCACGCGACGTCGTAGATGTCCTTGCCCTCCTGGATGATCGCCTGATCATCCTGCTGGGCGGTGGCCTGCTGCGCGTCCGGGGTGAGGGCGCTGGCGAGGACGCCGGCGCCGGTCAGGCCGATGGTGAGCGCGAGGGCACCGCCGACGGCCCGCCGCGCGCGACGACGCGAGCGCGTCTTCTTCGCCGGCGCGGGCGCTTCCGCGGCCTGCGCGGGGTTCTTGGGAGTGGTATCCATCGTTTCCCTTTAGCTTTCAGAGTCTTGGTCGCTGATTTCGGCGGGGGCCGCGGGTGCCGCAGTGAAGGCGCCCGGGGCGGCCCCGTCTACTGGATCACGTAGACGATGAGGAACAGGCCGATCCAGATGACGTCGACGAAGTGCCAGTAGTAGGAGACCACCATGGCGGCGGTCGCCTGCGCCGGCGTGAACTTCGACTTCGCGACGCGCAGCAGCACGACCACGAAGGCGACCACACCGGCCAGCACGTGGGCGGCGTGGAAGCCGGTCGTGATGAAGAAGACCGAGGCGAACACGCTGCTCGGGATCGTCACGCCCTCCATGATCAGCTCGGCGTACTCGTAGCCCTGCATGCAGAGGAAGATCACGCCGAGGAGGATCGTCACGGCGTACCAGCGCCGCAGTCCGTAAACGTCACCCCTTTCCGCGGCGAAGACGCCGAACTGCGAGGTCACCGAGGAGGAGACCAGGATGATCGTGATGACCGCCGCGTACCACACGGTCAGGTGGCTGGTCTGGTACTCCCAGTCACCCGATTGGCCGTTGGCGCGCGCGGTGAAGTACATCGCGAACAGTCCGGCAAAGAACATCAGTTCCTGCGAAAGGAACACGATGGTGCCGACACTGACCATGTTCGGTCGGTTCAGCGCCGGCACGCGCTCGCGTTCCGTCGCACCTGGGTTAGAAATTGCGCTCGTCACGCCCTCAAGTATGGCTGGAATCCACGGGCCAGTCACGTCGTATCCCCCACTCCACGGACCTCCCTCACAGGGCGTTTTCAGGTTGACACGACCCGCGGGCCCGGAAATTTTTCATCGGGGCCGACGGGAACTTCTTCGTCCCCGCATCCGACCACTCATCGACGCAGGTCATGAACGAACATTCCGGACCCGGCCGGGAGTTTCCCACCCGGAAACCAGTTTGAGCTTTTCAGGCCTCAGATTTGCACCCGTTCCGCAAGCCATTACAGCGTGATATACCTCATAGTTTTTTCGGGAACTGGTTCGGGGTTCTCCTACTTTCGGCTAACCCCCGCTTATCATTCTTTCAGACGAGCACGTGCCCAACCCCGTGTCTCATCCTTTCCGCCCGGACCTCTTTTGCGCCCCTGACCGGGCCGTCTGGCTTTCCCGAGGGGTCCCGCAGTCCCCCGGAGCCACCACGACGGGTGCACGTCCGGGCGTGACGTCAGCCCTCTCTCCTCCCCCGCCGTCCCAATTGCCGACGCCGCGCGCGGAACGGCGCAGGCGCGCATCCTCACCGTCGGCGTCCACACCCCGCTTGCCGACGCCGCGCGCGGAACGGCGCGCGCGAATTCTCACCGTCGGCGCCCGCGCCCCAATTGCCGACGCCGCGCGCGGAACGGCGCAGGCGCGCATCCTCACCGTCCGCGCCGCCACCCCGATTGCCGACGACACTGCGCGACGTACACCGCCGGCGCGCATCCGTGCCATCGAAACGTCACGCGACAACGCCCGGGCCTTTACGCCCACCCGCACGGTGCCGGCGACGGTGACCGACGGGACGTCGGCAAGCGAAAGGACCGGGCCCCGGTCTCCGTGTGTCACGGTAACCGGGGCCCGGTCCTCGGGGCCCGGCGACGGGTGCCGGGCCGACAGCTGCGTGGCCGTGCCAGGGCGGGTGCCCGCCCGGGCGTCAGGCCTCTAGTGCTTCTCCTTCGGCACGCCGTACTGGAGGTTCATCATGGCGCCGGTGTAGATCAGCAGCACCGCGCCGAGGGCGATCATCCAGTAGTGCATGTAGATGATGCCGAGACCCAGCACGAGGATCGCGCCGGTCATGGCCAGCGGCCAGATCGAGCTCGGGCTGAAGAAGCCCAGCACGCCGGAGCCGTCCTCCATCTCGGCCTCTTCCCAGTCCTCGGGGAGGACGTCGACGTGACGCTCCGTGAAGTGGAGGTAGACGCCGAGCATGGTGGTCAGACCGAAGGAGAGGGTCAGGGCGACCACGCCGGCCCACTCGAGGCCGCGGACGTAGCCGTCGTCCTGCACGTACATGGTCGCGAAGATGTAGATCACGAGCATCAGCAGCAGGAACGCCGACAGCCCGTACATGATCTTTGCTGAAGCCTTCATTGCTCTTCTCCTCGCCCCTTACGCGTTCTGGTTGTGGTCGACGGCGTTGTCACCCTCGCGGGTGCCGGTGCGGTCCGAGTTGAACGGGTGCGTCGAGGTCGCGTACGGCTCCTGACCGATGTGCTTGAGGGCCTCGGAGTTCGGGGCCTCCGGGTTCTCGGTGCGGAACTTCATGTACTCGGTGAAGTCCTCCGGCGACACGGCGCGCAGCTCGAAGTTCATCATGGCGTGGTAGGTGCCGCACATCTCGGCGCAACGGCCGACGAAGGCGCCCTCCTGCTCGATGCCCTCGATCTGGAAGGCACGCTGCTGCTGGTTCGCGTCCGGGTGCGCGTAGACGTCGCGCTTGAAGAGGAACTCCGGGATCCAGAACGAGTGGGAGACGTCGCCGGAGGCGAGTCGGAACTCGATCGGGGTGTTGGTCGGGAGGACCAGCACCGGGACCTCCTCGGTGGTGCCGAGGGTCTCGACGGTGTCGTAGTCGAGGTAGGACAGGTCCTTCTTCGAACGGCCGTGGATCGGGTTGTCACCGTGCTCGGTGCTGATCTCGCCGTTCTCGTCGCGGTCGTACTCGCTGGCGTCCGCCTGGGCCTGGCGCTCCTCGTCGGTACCGTCCCAGTCCTGGCCGGTCGGCGAGAGGTCCGCGGCGACCTCGGCGTAGCCGAACTTCCAGTTCCACTGGAAGCCGGTGACGTCGACGGCGACCTTCGGGTCCTTGTCCATCGCGACGACCTTCTGCTGGGTCTGCACGGTGAAGAAGAACAGGGCCATGACGATGACGATCGGCACGGCCGTCAGCACGAGCTCCAGCGGGATGTTGTACTGGAGCTGCTTCGGGAACTCGCCCTTGCCGTTCTTCTCGGCGCGCTTGGCACCCCAGCGGAAGATCCCCCAGAGGAAGATGCCCCACATGATGATGCCGATCGTCCAGGCGACGACCCAGACCCAGATCCAGAAGTTGTACATCTCGTGAGCCTCCGGGGTGATGCCTTCCGGCCACCCCATGTGCAGGAGGTTCGAGACCGGCTCCGGGGGCTGGACGTCACAGCCCGCGAGAGTCATGCCGGCGGCGCCGATCAGCGCGCCGACCGCGGCCTTCCGGCCGAGACCCCGCCTGTTTCGCTGTTCCACGTGTGTCTGCCTTTCTTTTCTACGCAGCTGTAGAGGACACATCTCAACGTTCCTAATCAGGAGGATAGTCGATACCCGAGCTGAAACCACGCTGATGCCCGACCGTGAGAATGCCGGTATTTGCACAGGTGAGACGATTGCACAGGTGTCAGGCCTAACGCCGCGCGCGCACATCTGGGGGACGTAGGCAGAGATCAATCGGAAGTTTGCACCCGTGTGGGGATCCTTTCGGGTGTAGCCGGGCCACCTCAAAGTTTCAGCACCCCTGTCCCGGGTCGTCCGGGACCGCCCGCGACTCCGGGCGGAACTGCACGGCCCGGGCGGGCCGGGCGGGCGCGCCTTTAGGCCCGCGTCGCGCCCTCGTGCCATCATCGGACGGAAAGAACCTGTCCCCCTCAGGAAGGAACCATTGCCCTATGTGCGGTCTGCTCGGCCTCCTGACCTCCGACGGGTCGGCGGCGACCCATGTCGACGCCGTCCGGGAGGCGCTGCCGTGCATGCGCCACCGCGGGCCCGACGGCACGGACACCTGGAACGACGAGGACGTCGTCTTCGGGTTCAACCGGCTGTCCATCATCGACCTCGAGCACTCCCACCAGCCGCTGGTGTGGGGCCCCGAGGACGACCCGCAGCGCTACACGCTCACCTTCAACGGCGAGATCTACAACTACATCGAGCTGCGCGAGGAGCTGGCCGCCGCCGGTCTGCCCCTGCACACCACCGGTGACTCCGAGACGATCGTCGCCGGCTACCACCTGTGGGGCGAGGACGTCGTCGAGCACCTGCGCGGCATGTTCGCCTTCGCGGTGTGGGACGCCCGCAAGCGCACGATGTTCCTCGCCCGCGACCAGTTCGGCATCAAGCCGCTGTTCTTCGCCACCACGCCCGCCGGCACGGCCTTCGCCTCCGAGAAGAAGTGCCTGCTCGCCCTCGCCGAGGACATGGGCACCGACCTCAGCATCGACCGCCGTGCCGTCGAGCACTACGTCGACCTGCAGTACGTCCCGGAGCCGGAGAGCCTGCACACCGGCATCCGCCGCCTCGAGTCGGGCTGCTCGGCCACGCTGACCCCGGGTGGCGTGCTGGTCCAGCGCCGCTACTTCCGCCCGCAGTTCAAGACCACCCCGGTCGCCCACGACTCCGAGCAGCAGGTCTTCGACCGCATCGCCAACGTGCTCGAGGACTCCGTGGCCAAGCACATGCGCGCGGACGTCACCGTCGGCTCCTTCCTCTCCGGCGGCATCGACTCCACCGCGATCGCCGCGCTGGCCAAGCGCCACAACCCGGACCTGCTGACCTTCACCACCGGCTTCGAGCGCGAGGGCTACTCCGAGGTCGACGTCGCCGCCGAGTCCGCCGAGGCCATCGGCGTCGAGCACCACGTCAAGATCGTCTCCCCGGAGGAGTACGCGGACGCAGTGCCGAAGATCATGTGGTACCTCGACGACCCGGTCGCCGACCCCTCCCTGGTGCCGCTGTACTTCGTCGCCGCCGAGGCGCGCAAGCACGTCAAGGTCGTGCTCTCCGGCGAGGGCGCCGACGAGCTCTTCGGCGGCTACACCATCTACAAGGAGCCGCTCTCCCTGAAGCCCTTCGAGAAGATGCCCTCTCCCCTGCTCAAGGGGCTGCGCAAGCTCTCGACCGTGCTGCCCGAGGGCATGAAGGGCAAGTCACTGCTCGAGCGCGGCACCATGCCGATGGAGGACCGCTACTACGGCAACGCGCGCTCCTTCAACTTCGAGCAGATGCAGCGCGTGATCCCGTGGGCGAAGCGCGAGTGGGACCACCGCGAGGTCACCCGCCCGATCTACGCGCAGTCGCAGGACATGGACCCGGTCGCGCGCATGCAGCACCTGGACCTGTTCACCTGGATGCGCGGCGACATCCTGGTCAAGGCCGACAAGATCAACATGGCCAACTCCCTGGAGCTGCGCGTGCCGTTCCTGGACAAGGAGGTCTTCCGGGTGGCCGAGTCGCTGCCCTACGACCTGAAGGTCTCGCACGGCACGACCAAGTACGCGCTGCGCAAGGCCCTCGAGCAGATCGTCCCGGCCCACGTGCTGCACCGCCGCAAGCTGGGCTTCCCGGTGCCGATGCGCCACTGGCTGGCCGGCGACGAGCTCTACGGCTGGGCGCAGGACCAGATCAACGCCTCGCAGACCGAGGACATCTTCGACAAGAAGGCCGTCCTGGAGATGCTCAAGGAGCACCGCGACGGCGTCTCCGACCACTCGCGGCGCATCTGGACGGTGCTGGCCTTCATGATCTGGCACGGCATCTTCGTCGAGGACCGCATCCAACCGCAGATCGACACCCCGGACTATCCGGTCGACATCTAGCTGCACGCTCCCCCGGCCCGGCACCCGCCGGGTCCCGACCCGCTCCCCCGGCCCCGACCGACCCCGGGCCGGGTCCGGGCCAGGGCACACAAAAACCCGGCGCCCCGTCACAGGAACGCCGGGTTTTTCGCGCGCGCAGCGCGCATCCACCCACGCCGGGCGGTACCGCCCGGCGTCGGCGCGCGGCGTCGTCAATTGACGACGCCGCGCGGGCACATGTCAGTGGAAGGAGTCGCCGCAGGCGCAGGAACCGCCGACGTTCGGGTTGTCGATGGTGAAGCCCTGCTGCTCGATGGTGTCGGCGAAGTCGATGGTCGCGCCGGCCAGGTAGGGCACGGACATCCGGTCGACGACGAGGTTCACGCCGCCGAAGACGTCGACCTTGTCGCCGTCGAGGGTGCGGTCGTCGAAGTAGAGCTGGTAGCGCAGGCCGGCGCAACCGCCGGGCTGGACGGCGATGCGCAGGGAGAGGTCGTCGCGGCCCTCCTGCTCGAGCAGGGCCTTCGCCTTCGCGGCGGCGGCGTCGGTCAGGGTCACGCCGGTCTCGGTGGACGGTGCAGTCATGGCAAGCTCCTGGAAAACTGGAAGACGTTCACTTCGGGGCCGGTCCCTGCCCGGCGGGTGCTCCGACTCCGGCGGTGACCCGGGCGCTGGTCCGGGTGCCGGGCCGGGCGGCGGCCCCACTGCGCTAAACCATACCCGTCTCCACCCGGAGAAAACACCGTCCCGGCCCCGCAGCCACTTCGCCGTGCGCGGCTTGTAACCTGGTGGGCGTGAAATTCCCCTGGCAGAAGAACGACGACACCGGCGCCACGGCCGCCGAGGCGGGCCACGAGGCCGACGCCGCCGACGAGGCCGCGGCCCAGGCAGAGAAGGCCGAGCACGACCCCGGCTACACCCCGAAGAAGGGGCACGCGACCCCGAAGCGTCGCGACCAGGAGCTCGCCCGTGGCGTGATCCGCGGCGAGTCCATGGCGCCGACGACTCCGGCGCAGGCCCGCGCCGAGCGCAAGAAGCTCAAGGCGTCCATGACCAAGGAGGAGTGGAAGGAGCACAAGCGCAAGGAGCGCGAGGCCAACCGCTCCCGCCAGCGCGAGGCGCAGGCGCGCATGGACGCCGGCGACGAGCGTTACCTGCTCGAGCGCGACCGCGGCGAGGAGCGCCGCTTCGTGCGTGACTGGGTCGACGCGCGGCGCTTCGCCAACAACTACGTCATGCCCGCGGCCCTGATCCTGCTGGTGTTCATGCTGATCTCCAACGCCGCTCCGAAGATCGCGGCCGCGGCCTCGCTGTTCGCCATGGCGCTCATCGTTATCTTCTTCCTCGAGGGCGTCTGGCTGGGCCGCCGCGCGAACGCCGCGGTGCGCGACCGCTTCCCCGGCACCTCGGCGACCGGCTTCGGGCTGGGCATGTACGCCTACTCGCGCGCCACGCAGCCGCGGCGCTGGCGCACCCCGCGCCCGCGCGTGGAGATCGGCGCGAACGTCTAGGAGTCTGGCGTGGCTGACCCGATTTCCGACGCCCCCGGTGGTTCCACCGGCCAGGTCCCTTCCGCCTCCGCCGCGGGCCCGGTGACCTTCGGCGAGGTGACCGCACCCGACACGGCCGCCTACCGGCGGATGCGGCGCCTGCTGCGCAACGCCGCCTCCCCGGCCTCCCCGGTGACCGTGGACGAGCTGGGTCGGCTCGCCGACGTCGCCGCCTTCTTCGCCGCCTGCTCCGGTCAGGTCCCGCCCGGTGAGATCGGCGAGGCCGAGCTCGTGGTCTTCGCCGCCGAGCACGGCGTCGCCGACCGCTTCCGCGCCTGGCACCGCGCCGACGCGACCCGCCGCCTGGCCGAGACGCTGGCCGCGGGCGCCTCGCCGACGACCGTCTTCGCCGAGGCCGCCGGCTGCCACGTCCGGCTCGTCGACGTCGCGTTGCGCGGCACCGTCGACGGCGTGGACGCCAGCGAGCGCGTGCGCAACGGCTGCGGGTTCATCGACGTCGAGGACGCGATGACCGCCGAGGAGTATCAGGCGGCCCTCGAGCTGGGCCGCGACCTGGCCGACGAGGCCGTCGACCGCGGCCGCGGGGTGCTCTCGACCGCGGTGCTGGGCGTGGGCGCGGAGACCGCGGCGCTGGCCGTGCTGGGCGCCGTCACGCGCACCGAGCCGGTGGCACTCTTCGGATTCGGCGCCACCGGCACCGACGACCGGCGCTGGTCGCGCAACGTCACCGTGCTGCGCGACGCGATGTTCCGGGCGCGCGAGGTGGCGGACTCCGTCGGCGACGTGCTGCGCGTGGCCGGCGGCTGCGACCTGGTGGCCGCCGCCGGGTTCATCGCGCAGGCCGCGGTGCGGCGCACCCCGGTCATCCTGGACACGACGGCCTCGGCCGTGGCGGCCGTGTGCGCCGACTCGCTGGCCCCCGGGACCCGCGAGTGGCTGCTGGCCGGCAGGCTCACGCCCGCGCCGGCACACCTGCTGGCGCTGCGGCGGCTGGGTCTGCAGGCGCTCTTCGCCATGAACGCCCCGCTCGGGCTGGGCACCGCGGCCCTGCAGACGCTCCCCGTCGCGCGCGCCGCCGCGCGGATCGCCTCGGGCTGCGAGCTGCCCGAGCCCGAGGGGGCCGGGGAGCCGGGAGAGCTCGAGGAACCGGGTGGTCCGGGCTCCCCCGAGTGACCGACCGGCGCCGGGGTACTGGGGCCGACGTCCACGCGCCCCGCGCCGCGCTCGACCTTCGCGGGCGTCCCGCGCCGCGGAAGAAACACGGCCACGCAAGAGACACGGAAGAGGCCCCGGATCAGTGTGACCCGGGGCCTCGGTCCTTCCGCCGGTTCAGTCTTTCCGCCGATTCTGCGCGGGCTACTTGTCGGCGGGGACCAGCTCGTAGCTCCAGCCGTGGGTGTCCTCGGCCTCACCGTGCTGGATGGAGGTCAGGGCCTCACGCAGCTTCATCGTGACCTCGCCGGCCTCGTTGTCGTTGACGTCGAACTCGCCCTCCTTGGACAGGACGCGGCCGACCGGGGTCAGGACGGCGGCGGTGCCGCAGGCCAGGGCCTCGGTCATCTTGCCGTCGGCGACGTCCTGGCGCCACTGGTCGACGGTGATGCGCTCCTCGGAGGTCTCGTAGCCCAGGTCCTCGGCGACCTGCAGCAGCGAGGCACGGGTGACGCCCGGCAGCAGGGAGCCGGACAGCGCCGGGGTGACCACGCGGACGTTGCCCTCGGCCTCGGTGCCGTAGACGAACATGAGGTTCATGCCGCCCATCTCCTCGATGTACTTGCGCTCGATGGCGTCCAGCCAGACAACCTGGTCGCAGCCCTTCTCGGCGGCCTGGGTCTGGGCCAGCAGGCTGGCCGCGTAGTTGCCGGCGCACTTGGCCGCGCCGGTGCCGCCCGGGGCGGCGCGGACGTAGTCCTCGCAGATCCAGACGCTGACGGGCTTGACCCCGCCGGTGAAGTAGGCGCCCGAGGGCGAGGCGATGAAGTACATTGAGTAGCACTTCGAGGAGTGGACGCCCAGGGTCGGCTCGGTGGCGAACATGACCGGGCGCAGGTAGAGGGAGGCCTCGCCGCCCGCGGCGGGGACCCAGTCACGGTCGACGTCGACGAGCAGGCGGACGGCCTCCAGGAAGTCCTCCTCCGGAAGGCCCGGCATGTTCAGGCGGCGCGCGGAGTTCTGCATGCGGCGCGCGTTCTGCTCGGGGCGGAAGGTGGCGATGGAACCGTCGGGCAGACGGTAGGCCTTCAGCCCCTCGAAGATGGCCTGGCCGTAGTGCAGGACGTTGGCCGCCGGGGAGATGGAGAAGTTGGCGAAGGGGACGACCTCCGCGTTGTGCCAGCCCTTGTCCTCGGTCCACTGGATGTGGACCATGTGGTCGGTGAAGACCTGACCGAAGGCGGGATCCTCGAGGATCTTCTCGCGCTCGGCGTCAGGGGTGGGGTTTTCGGTGCGGTGAATACTGAATTCGAGAGCCATACGGTCACCGTACTCCCCTGCTTTCGGCACGCTCACCAGCGGTGGGACAAAAGGGGGTGCCCCGTCCCATCCAGTGGAACAACAGGGACGCCGAAAACGCGCCCACGCCACGCCGGATAGGCTGGGGTGACCCACGAGACGTCGACAATCAACGGAGGTCACCCCGTGTCCGATTCCGCTCTCCCCGCGACCGGCGCCGTCGCCGCGCCCCGTCAGGGCAAGAAGGTCCCCAAGAAGGCCGAGGCGCTGGTGCTGCCGCTCTTCCGCGCCGGCGGCGAGGCCCCGGCCGACGCCGAGGCCGACGGCGACCGGGAGGAGGCCGAGAAGGCCCCGGTCGCCGCGGCCGGCGAGACCGTCGAGCTGCCCGCGCCGGAGTTCCTCGGCGCCGAGACGCTCGAGGCGCTGCTCGCCCGCATCGAGGCCGTCGGCGCCACCGGCGAGGCCGGCGAGGTCACCCGCGTCGCCGCCCCCGCCGAGGGCGAGACCGGTTACGACGCCGCGCTGCCCGCCGCCGTGATCGCGGTGGGCCTGGGGGCCGCCGACGAGCTCGACGACGAGGTGCTGCGCCGCGCGGCCGGCACCGTCGCCCGCACCCTGACCGCCGCCGAGCCGGAGTTCTCCGCGGTGGCCACCACGCTCGGCGACTTCGGGCTGCGCGCCGCCGTCGAGGGCTGGCTGCTCGGCTCCTACCGCTACACCGGCTTCAAGGCCGCGGGCGCGAAGGCGCCGGGCGTGACCTTCGTGGCCGACTGGAAGGGCGCGAAGAAGGAGTTCGTCGCCGGCCAGGTCACCGCCGAGTCGGCGGTCCTGGTGCGCGACCTGGTCAACACCCCGGCCAACCGCCTCTACCCCGCCGTCTACGCCGACATCCTGGCGGCCACCGCCGAGGAGTACGGCGTCAAGGCGGAGGTGCTCGACGCCAAGGCGCTGCGCAAGCAGGGCTTCGGCGGCGTGCTGGCCGTCGGGCAGGGCTCGGCGCGCGAGCCGCGTGTGGTCGAGCTGCGCTGGAAGCCGAAGAAAAAGAAGAAGTCCACCCCGAAGCTGGCGCTGGTGGGCAAGGGCATCACCTTCGACACCGGCGGCATCTCGCTCAAGCCCGCCAAGACGATGGAGAACATGATCTCCGACATGGGCGGTTCGGCCGCCGCGGCCGCCGCCGTCTTCGCCGCCGCCCGGCTCAACCTCGACGTCGAGGTCACCGCGACGGTGGCGCTGGCGGAGAACATGCCCTCGGGCTCGGCGACGCGCCCGGGCGACGTGATCACCCACTACGGCGGGATCACCTCCGAGATCATCAACACCGACGCGGAGGGGCGCGTGGTCCTGGCCGACGCCATCGCGCGCGCCGCCGAGGGCGAGCCGGACTACCTGGTGGAGACCTCGACGCTGACCGGCGCGCAGATCGTCGCGCTGGGCAACCGCACCGCCGGTGTGATGGGCACCGAGGAGCTGCGCGACCGCGTGGCCGCCCTGGGCCGCGAGATCGGCGAGAACGCCTGGGCCATGCCGCTGCTCGAGGAGCACGAGGAGGCCGTCGTCTCGCCGGTGGCCGACATCCGCAACTCCCCCAACTCGCGCGACGGCGGCATGCTCTACGCCGCGATGTACCTCTCCCGCTTCGTCCCCGAGGGCCTCGAGTGGGCGCACGTGGACGTCGCCGGCCCCTCGTACAACACCGGCGCGCCCCACGGCTACACGCCCAAGCGCGCCACCGGCACCCCGGTGCGCACCTTCATCGCGCTGGCCGAGGAGCTCGCCGCGCGCTGACCGGTCTCGGGCCCCCGGGGCCGGGCCCGTCCGGGCTCGCCCGGGGAGGTCTCGCCCCGTCAGGCCCTGCCCGGCCGGGCCCGGGTCGGATCCCACCCGGTCAGGGAGCCCCCGGGTCCTCGCCGCGCTCGAACCGGGCGCGGCGTTCGCGCTGTTCGGCCCGCTTGCGCAGGATGCGGTCGCGCTCGATGCGCTCGCGCATGCGCTGCGGGTAGCCGGTCTCCTCGACGTCCCAGACGGGCACCCCGAGCAGCTTGGACACGGCGTCGATGCCCTTCGGCCCGCCGATCGGGCGGCGGGTGAACTCGCCGTCGGGGGCGACGAGGACCACCGACATCTCGTTGAGCATCGTCTCCGGTTCGACGAACGCCTCGACCGGCCCGCGGCCCCGGCACCAGGCCACGAGGCGGTCGGCGTCGGCCTTCCGGATCGTGTCGCCGGGGGCGCGGGGCGGGCGCAGGCTGCTTGAGCGGCGCGAGCGGCCGAAGATGTTGAACACGACCTACGATTGTAGGCGACTGCGCCTACCTCCCACCGCGCCCTGGTGGGGCCGTCACACAACACCCCTGTGGGTGACCGGGTACGGTAAAGGGTATTAGTCACAGCATGAACCACACGACTTTCCGAGGAGTCTGACAGAACATGGCGTTCTCCGTAGAGATGCCCGAATTGGGCGAATCCGTCACCGAAGGCACCATCACCCAATGGCTGAAGAACGTCGGCGACACCGTCGCCGAGGATGAGCCGCTGCTCGAGGTCTCCACCGACAAGGTCGACACCGAGATCCCGTCGCCGGCCGCGGGCGTCCTGCTCGAGATCAAGGCGGACGAGGACGACACCGTCGACGTCGGCGACGTCATCGCCGTCATCGGTGAGGAGGGCGAGGAGCCCTCCGGTTCCGACGACTCCGGTAAGGCCGAGGAGAAGGAGGAGCCCGCGGAGGACAAGTCCGAGGGCAAGGACGACGCCGACGGGAAGCCGGCCCCGAAGAAGTCCTCCGGTTCCGGCGACGCCACCGACGTCGCCATGCCCGAGCTCGGCGAGTCCGTCACCGAGGGCACCATCACCCAGTGGCTCAAGAACGTCGGCGACACCGTCGAGGAGGACGAGCCGCTGCTCGAGGTCTCCACCGACAAGGTCGACACCGAGGTCCCCTCCCCGGTCTCCGGCACCCTGCTCGAGATCCTCGCCGAGGAGGACGACACCGTCGACGTCGGCGACGTGATCGCCCGCGTCGGCGACGCCGACGCCGCCCCGGCCTCCGACGATTCCGATGACTCCGACGACGACAAGTCCGAGGAGCCCGAGGAGAAGGACGAGCCCAAGGAGGAGAAGAAGGAGGAGCCGAAGAAGTCCTCCGGTTCCGGCGACGCCACCGACGTCGCCATGCCCGAGCTCGGCGAGTCCGTCACCGAGGGCACCATCACCCAGTGGCTCAAGAACGTCGGCGACACCGTCGAGGAGGACGAGCCGCTGCTCGAGGTCTCCACCGACAAGGTCGACACCGAGGTCCCCTCCCCGGTCTCCGGCACCCTGCTCGAGATCCTCGCCGAGGAGGACGACACCGTCGACGTCGGCGACGTGATCGCCCGCGTCGGCGACGCCGACGCCGCCCCGGCCTCCGACGATTCCGATGACTCCGACGACGACAAGTCCGAGGAGCCCGAGGAGAAGGAGGCACCCAAGGAGGAGAAGAAGGAGGAGCCGAAGGCGGAGAAGTCCGGGGAGAAGGACGAGCCGAAGCAGGAGAAGGCTGAGGCGAAGGAGACCGAGGAGGACAAGGGCGAGAAGAAGTCCGCCACCTCCGGCAAGGTCCCCTACGTCACCCCGCTGGTGCGCAAGCTGGCCGAGAAGCACGGCGTCGACCTGAACACGGTCGAGGGCACCGGCATCGGCGGCCGCATCCGCAAGCAGGACGTGCTGGCCGCCGCCGAGGGCGGCGAGGACGCCGGCGAGGCCAAGCCGGAGAAGAAGGGCTCGGCCGCCTCGACCAAGTCCGTCGACCCGGAGAAGGCCAAGCTGCGCGGCACCACCCAGAAGGCCAACCGCATCCGCCAGGTCACCGCGGCCCGCACCGTGGAGGCCCTGCAGCAGACCGCCCAGCTCACCCAGGTCCACGAGGTCGACATGACCGACGTGGCCGCGCTGCGCAAGGCCAGCAAGCCGGCCTTCCAGGAGAAGTACGGCGTCAACCTGACCTACCTGCCGTTCTTCGCCAAGGCCGTCGTCGAGGCCCTGGTGGCCCACCCGAACGTCAACGCGTCCTACAACGCGGAGACCAAGGAGATCACCTACCACGACGGCGTGAACCTCTCCATCGCCGTGGACACCGAGCAGGGCCTGCTCTCCCCGGTCATCCACGGCGCGGAGAAGCTGAGCCTGCCGGAGCTGGCGAAGGCCATCGTCGACATCGCCGACCGCGCGCGCAACCGCAAGCTGCGCCCGGACGACCTGTCGGGCGGCACCTTCACCATCACCAACATCGGCTCCGAGGGCGCCCTGACCGACACCCCGATCCTGGTGCCGCCGCAGGCGGGCATCATGGGCACCGGCGTGATCTCCAAGCGCCCGGTGGTCGTCTCCGACGACGGCCTGGACTCCATCGCGATCCGCCAGGTCGCCTACCTGCCGCTGACCTACGACCACCAGCTGGTCGACGGCGCGGACGCCGGCCGGTTCATGACCACGGTCAAGGACCGCCTGGAGACCGCGGACTTCGAGGGCGACCTCGACCTCTGATCCACCGCACCGCGCGGCCGGCGCCCACCGGCGCCCCCGCGCGAGGCACCTGACGCCCGTCGGGTGACCGCCCCCACCTCGGAGGGGCGCGTCCCCGGCGGGCGTTCCGCGTCTCCGCCCCGCCACTCCCCCACACCCGGGTGCCCCGTGCCCGGCGCCCGCACACGGCGCACCCCACGACGCCCGGCGTCCCCGCCCCAGCGCACGGGGCGGAAAGCCCGACCGCACACCGGGACCGCGCCCACACCCGTGACTGAAACGTGCTCCCGGTGACACTCCACGGCGGTAGAATTCGGACCAGTCCACACGACGCCGCGCCCCGCGGGCCGTCGGGTCCGCCCGTCCGGTCCGCCCGGCGCGCGTCACCGCACGTCGCGAAGGAGCCCTCAGACCGCCATGACAAGCGCCTACACCTCCCGCCACATCGGCCCCGACCAGAAGGAGACCGCGGCGATGTTGGCCGCGGTGGGCCAACCGGACCTGGAGGCGCTGATCAGTGCGGCCCTGCCCGCGGCCGTCGGCCGCGACAACTCCGACACGGTCCCGGAGATCGGCGAGCCGCTCTCCGAGGCGGACGCCCAGGCCAAGCTGCGCGGTTACGCGGAGGCCAACACGGTCCTGCGCGCCTTCTACGGCCAGGGCTTCTCCGACACTCTGACCCCGCCAGTGATCCGCCGCGGGGTGCTCGAGGACCCGGGCTGGTACACCGCCTACACGCCCTACCAGCCGGAGATCTCCCAGGGCCGCCTTGAGGCCCTGCTCAACTTCCAGACGATGGTCTCCGAGCTGACCGGCCTGCCCGTGGCCAACGCCTCGCTGCTCGACGAGGCGACCTCCGTCGCCGAGGCCGTCGGCCTGATGGCCCGCGCCCAGCGCAAGGGCACCCGCGTGCTGCTCGACTCCCGCCTGCACCCGCAGGTGCTCGCCGTGGCCGCCGAGCGCGCCCGCGCCCTGGCCCTCGAGGTCGAGGTCGGCGACGCGACGGCCCCGCTGGTCGGCGAGGGCTGGGCCGGCTCCGTGATCGCCTACCCGGGCACCGAGGGCGACCTGGTCGACCCGCGCGGCGCGATCGAGGAGATGCACGGCCGCGGCGGCCTGGTCACCCTGGCCTGCGACCTGCTGGCCCTGCAGCTGACCGAGTCGCCGGCCACCCTGGGCGCCGACATCGCCGTCGGCTCCTCCCAGCGCTTCGGCGTGCCGCTCTTCTACGGCGGACCGCACGCGGGCTTCATGTCGGTCACCGACAAGCTCAAGCGCAAGATGCCCGGCCGCCTGGTCGGCGTGTCCAAGGACGCCGCCGGCATGCCCGCCTACCGCCTGGCGCTGCAGACCCGCGAGCAGCACATCCGCCGCGAGCGCGCCACCAGCAACATCTGCACCGCCCAGGCGCTGCTGGCCGTGACCGCCTCGATGTACGCCGTCTACCACGGCGCCGAGGGGCTCAAGGCCATCGCCGGGGACGTCCACGCCCGTGCGGTCGCCTTCGCCGCCGCGATCGAGGCCGCCGAGGACGCCACCGTGCGCCACGCCGACTTCTTCGACACCGTGACCGTCGAGGTGCCCGGTCGCGCCCACGCCGTCACCGACGCCCTGGCCGAGGCCGGCTACCTGGTGCGCCCGCTCGACGACGACGCCGTGGCCGTCTCCTTCGGCGAGTCCGCCACGATTGCCGACGTCGCGGTGCTCGCCGATGCCTTTGGCGCGCCGTCGCCGCGCGACGGCGCCGGGGACGGCGCCGAGGGTGCCGGAACCGCCGCGGGGGCGGACGCGACGTCGGCAAGCATCCCGGAGTCGCTGCGGCGCACCACGCCGACGCTGGAGCACCCGATCTTCCGCTCCATCCACTCGGAGACGCAGATGATGCGCTACCTGCGCCGGCTCTCCGACAAGGACCTCGCGCTGGACCGCACGATGATCCCGCTGGGCTCGTGCACCATGAAGCTCAACCCGGCCGCCGGCATGGAGGCGATCTCCTGGCCCGGCTTCGCGAACGTCCACCCCTACACCCCGGCGCGCTTCACGCCCGGCTGGAAGGCGCTCATCGACGAGCTGACCGGCTGGCTGGTGGACATCACCGGCTACGCGGCGGTCTCGCTGCAGCCCAACTCCGGCTCCATGGGTGAGCTGGCGGGGCTTTTGGCCATCCGCCGCTACCACGTCTCGCGCGGCGACCACGAGCGCGACATCTGCCTGGTGCCCTCCTCCGCGCACGGCACCAACGCGGCCTCGGCGGCGCTGGCGCACCTGAAGGTCGTCGTGGTCGACAGCGCCGAGGACGGCTCGATCGACGTCGAGGACCTGAAGGCCAAGCTGGACAAGCACGGCGAGCACGTCGCGGCGATCATGATCACCTACCCGTCGACGCACGGCGTCTTCGAGGAGAACGTCACCCACGTCTGCGACCTGGTCCACGGCGTGGGCGGGCAGGTCTACATCGACGGCGCGAACATGAACGCGCTGTCGGGCATCGCGCGCCCGGGCCGCTTCGGCGGCGACGTCAGCCACCTGAACCTGCACAAGACCTTCTCCATCCCGCACGGCGGCGGTGGCCCGGGTGTGGGCCCCATCGGCGTCGCCGAGCACCTGGTCGACTTCCTGCCGACCGACCCGACGACCGCCGGGGTGGGCCCGGCCGCCGTCGACGAGGGTGTGCCGATGGTGGGCACCCTCTTCGGCTCCGCCGGCGTGCTGCCGATCAGCTGGGCCTACCTGGCCATGAGCGGCACCCAGGGCCTGCGGCGCAACTCCGCGCACGCGATCCTGGCGGCCAACTACGTCGCCGAGGAGCTCCACGGGTCCTTCCCGGTGCTCTACACCGGCCCCTCCGGGCTCGTCGCCCACGAGTGCATCCTGGACCTGCGCGAGCTGACGGACGCCTCCGGGGTCACGGCCGCCGACGTGTGCAAGCGCCTGGTCGACTACGGCTTCCACGCGCCGACCCTGGCCTTCCCGGTCGCCGGCACGCTGATGGTCGAGCCGACCGAGTCCGAGGACCTCGGCGAGCTGGACCGCTTCATCACCGCGATGCGCTCCATCCGCGCCGAGATCCAGGAGATCATCGACGGCAAGGTCTCCCACGAGGAGTCGGTGCTGGCCCAGGCGCCGTTCACCGCCGCGGCCGTGGGCGCCGACGAGTGGCCGCACCCGTTCACCCGCCGCCAGGCGGCCTGGCCGGTCGACTCGCTGTACCGCGACAAGTACTTCCCGCCGGTGCGCCGCATCGACGAGGCCTACGGCGACCGCCACCTCGTCTGCTCCTGCCCGCCGCCGGAGGCCTTCGACGTCTCCGGCGACGAGGACGCCGAGGCCTGACGCGCACCGACCCACCCGAACCACCACGAGGAGAGCAATGACCGAGTCCAAGCACAGTCCGCTGGCCTCCCGGCACGAAGAGCTGGGCGCCACCTTCACCGACTTCGGCGGCTGGCAGATGCCGCTGAAGTACGGCAACGAGCTCGACGAGCACCGCGCCGTGCGCGGGGCCGCCGGCATCTTCGACCTGTCCCACATGGGCGAGCTGCGCGTGCGCGGCGCCCAGGCCGCCGAGTTCCTCGACTACGCGCTCATCTCGAAGCTCTCGGCGATGAAGGTCGGCAAGGCGAAGTACTCCATGGTCGTCGACGCCGACGGCGGCGTGATCGACGACCTGATCACCTACCGCCTCGGCGAGGAGGAGTTCCTCGTCGTGCCCAACGCCGCGAACACCCCGCACGTCGCGGCCGCCTTCGCCGAGCGCGCCGAGGGCTTCGACGTGGAGATCGCCGACGAGACCGAGGCGACGGCCCTGGTGGCCGTGCAGGGCCCGGACTCCGAGGGGATCGTGCGCCGGCTCGTGGCCGAGGCCGACCACGCCGCCGTCGCCGAGCTGCGCTACTACGCCGGGGTGCCGTTGACCGTGGCGGGCGTGGAAAACGTCCTGGTCGCGCGCACCGGCTACACCGGCGAGGACGGCTTCGAGCTGATCTTCCCCGCCGAGCACGCCGAAAAGGTCTGGGACGCGGCCGTCGCCGCCGGCGGCGAGGGGCTGACCCCCTGCGGCCTGGCCGCGCGCGACTCGCTGCGCCTCGAGGCGGCCATGCCGCTCTACGGCCACGAGCTCTCCCGCGAGGTGACCCCGCTGGCCGCCGGGCTCGGCGTGCTGGTGAGCAAGAAGAAGGAGGGCGACTTCTTCGGGCGCGTGCTTGTCGACGCCGCGCCGCCCGCCCGGGTGCTCGTCGGTTTCACCTCCGGGCAGCGCCGCGCCGCCCGCGAGGGCGCGACCGTGGTCAACTCCGACGGCGAGGAGGTGGGCACCGTGACCTCCGGCCAGCCCTCCCCGACCCTGGGCCACCCGATCGCGCTGGGCTACATCGACCGTGGGCTGGCCGAGCCCGGCACCGAGGTCACCATGGTCATCCGCGGCCGCGAGTACCCCTTCACCGTCGCCGAGACCCCCTTCTACTCCCGCAAGCGCAACTGAGCGCCCGCGCACCGATAAGCTTGCCTCCAGGCACCACCAGAAAGGTTTTCCCATGAGCTCCCTGCCCGAGAACTTCTCCTACTCCGCCGAGCACGAGTGGATCGACGCCGCCGCCGACGAGGCGGTGGGCAAGACCGTCAAGGTCGGCGTGACCTCCGTGGCCACCGAGCGCCTCGGCGAGGTCGTCTTCGCCGAGCTGCCCGAGGTCGGCGACACCGTCACCGCCGGCGAGCCCTGCGGCGAGATCGAGTCCACCAAGTCGGTCTCCGACCTCTACTCGCCCGTCACCGGCACCGTCACCGCCGTCAACGAGGACGTGCACGACAACTACGAGGTCATCAACGACGACCCGTTCGGCGAGGGATGGCTCTACGAGGTCGAGGTCGACGAGGTCGGCGAGCTCGTCGACGCCGCGACCTACGCCTCCAACAACGGCGTCGAGTAACGCCTTCCCCGACCCTCTGCCCCGCAGGGCCCGGCGCCGTCGGCGTCGGGCCCTGCGCGTAACCTGAGACACATCATGACCGCGCCACGTGACCCGTTCTTCCCCGCCGACCGCTCCATCCGTTCCTCCTCCGAGCCGCCGGAGATCCGCAGGCTCGGCACGGTGGACTACCTCGAGGCCTGGCACCTGCAGGCCGACCTCGCCGCCGCCCGCCACCGCGGGGAGATCGGCGACGTGATCCTCGTGCTCGAGCACCCGAGCACCTACACCGCCGGCAAGCGCACGCAGCCGGAGGACCTGCCCGACAACGGCCTGCCGGTCATCGACGTCGACCGCGGCGGGCGCATCACCTGGCACGGCGAGGGACAGCTGGTGGTCTACCCCATCATCGAGCTGGCCGACCCCGTCGACGTGGTCGACTACGTGCGCCGCCTCGAGGAGGCGCTCATCCAGACGGTGCGCCGCGTGGGCGTGCCGGGCGCGGGCCGCATCGACGGCCGCTCGGGGGTGTGGGTGCCCGCCGACCCCGACGACGCCGGCGGGCACGTCTCCACCGAACCCGGCGCGCTGCCGGGCACGATCCTCACCACGGGTGCGGGCGCTGACGCCCCCGCACCGGAGGGGAACGAATCCGCACCCGGGAGTGCGGCCGCACCGGAGGCGAGAGCGGCCGGCGACGGGGCGGGTGCCTCGCTGCACCGGCCGGACCGGAAGGTCGCGGCCCTCGGCATCCGTGTCACCCACGGGGTGACCATGCACGGGCTGGCCCTGAACTGCTCGAACACCCTGGAGTACTACCACCACATCGTCCCGTGCGGCATCCGGGACGCCGGGGTGACCACGCTCTCCGAGGAGCTGGGCCGCGACGTCAGCGTCGAGGAGATGACCGAGCCGCTGCTCGGCGACCTCGTCGACGCTCTCGAGGGTCGGCTGCGCGTGGCCGACCACTCCTTCGGATCCGCGCCGGACCCCACCAAGGGCCTGCCGCACCGCAACCACGCCCACCGCGCGCACCACTGACGCGAGGGGCGATGTTGACCATGACCACAAATATGTAAGGTTGAGTCCGTGACTACTTCAGCACCGGAAGGACGCAGGTTGCTGCGCATCGAGGCGCGCAACTCGAAGACCCCGATCGAGCACAAGCCCCGCTGGATCCGCAACCAGGTCAAGAACGGGCCGCAGTACCAGGACATGAAGAACCGTGTCCAGGGCGCCGAGCTGCACACCGTCTGTCAGGAGGCCGGTTGCCCCAACATCCACGAGTGTTGGGAGTCGCGCGAGGCGACGTTCCTGATCGGCGGCGCCAACTGCTCGCGGCGTTGTGACTTCTGCATGATCAACTCCGCCAAGCCGGAGCCGCTGGACCGCGACGAGCCGCGCCGTGTGGCCGAGTCCGTGCGCGACATGAAGCTGAACTACTCGACGATCACGGGTGTCACGCGCGACGACCTGCCCGACGAGGGCGCCTGGCTCTACGCCGAGGTCGTCCGCCAGATCCACGAGCTCAACCCGCACACCGGCGTGGAGAACCTCACCCCGGACTTCTCCGGCAAGCCGGACCTGCTCGCCGAGGTCTTCGAGGCCCGCCCCGAGGTCTTCGCGCACAACGTCGAGACCGTGCCGCGCATCTTCAAGCGCATCCGCCCGGCGTTCCGCTACGAGCGCTCGCTGGAGGTCATCCGCGCCGCCCGCGACTTCGGGCTGATCACCAAGTCCAACCTGATCCTGGGCATGGGCGAGACCTACGACGAGGTCATCGAGGCCCTGCGCGACCTGCACTCGGCCGGCTGCGACATCATCACCATCACCCAGTACCTGCGCCCGGGCCCGCTGTACCACCCGATCGACCGGTGGGTGAAGCCCGAGGAGTTCGTCGCCTACTCCGACGCCGCCTACGAGATGGGCTTCGGCGCGGTCATGTCCGGCCCCCTGGTGCGCTCCTCCTACCGCGCCGGGCGTCTCTACGCCCAGGCGATGGAGGCCCGTGGCCTGGAGCTGCCGGAGAACCTGAGCCACCTCAAGGAGACCTCGCAGGGCTCAACCGCCCAGGAGGCGAGCACCCTGCTGGACAAGTACGGCCCCTCCGAGGACGCCGACTCCACGGTCGTCTCCGCCGAGTCGCGCCGCCACGCGCACGCGCGCGCCTGATCCCGCGGTTAACCCGCGGACCATGGGCCCCGGCCTCGCGCCGGGGCCCATCCCCTATTGTTGAGGGCATGGCAGACGCGAAGAAGGCCGCGGACAAGGCGGCGAAGAAGGAAGAGTCGAAGGCCAAGCGCGCCAAGCGCAGGCAGAACGTCACCCAGCTGTGGCAGGCCTTCAACATCCAGCGCAAGCAGGACAAGTGGCTGATCCCGCTGATGCTGCTGGCCGTCGTCGTCCCGGCGGTGCTGCTCTTCGTCATCGGCTCGTTCACCGGTGGCAGGTGGTTCATGCTCGTCATCGGCCTGCTGCTCGGCGTCCTCGCCGCGCTGTGGGTGATGACCCGCCGCATCGAGAGCTCCGTCTACGACAAGGCGCAGGACTCCCCCGGCGCCGCCGGCTGGGCGCTGGAGAACATGCGCAACACCGTCGGCGTCGTCTGGTTCACCAAGACCTCGGTGGCCATGACCACCCATCTCGACGCCGTGCACCGCGTCGTCGGCGTGCCGGGCATCGTGCTCGTCGGCGAGGGCGAGCCGCACCGCCTCAAGCCGCTGATGGCCCAGCAGAAGCGCCGCCTCAACCGCCTGGTCGGCGGCGTGCCGGTCTACGAGCTCTTCGTCGGCGACGGCGAGGGCCAGGTGCCGCTCAAGCGCCTGCAGCGCGAGATGATCAAGCTGCCGCGCAACTACAAGAAGAACGACGTCTACCCCATCAACGCCCGCATCGAGGCGATGGACAACCACGGCGCCGGGGCCAACCCGATGGCCGGCCTGCCCAAGGGCCCGCTGCCCAAGGGCGCGAAGGTCTCGGGCATGAACCGCCGCGCCCGCCGCGCCCAGGAGCGCAACAAGAACAAGTAACGCGCGTCCGCCGCTCACGCGGCCCCAGACAGACGGAGACCCCGCCGGGAGAAGCACTCCCCCGGCGGGGTCTTCGCCACGTCGCGCCGCGCGACGTCGTCAATCTTTTCTGCGAACGCCTAGCCGCGGATGACCGCGGTGCCGGTGACGCGGTCGTGGACGCCGCGCCCGTCGGAGTCGACCATGGCGGCCAGGAAGATCGTGCCGGTCATCAGCACGCGCACCGCCGAGCGCCACAGGCCGACGCGCTGGCCGGGCTCGTCGACGCGCGCGACGCCCATGCCGAGCACCGCCTGGCCGGGCGTGCGCGCGAAGAACAGGCACGAGGCGAAGCCGAGCAGCAGGAAGTACAGGTAGGTGTAGGTCGCCGTGCCCAGCCACTCGGAGAACATGTGGGTGAAGCCGCCGAGGATCCAGCAGATCACCCAGTCGATGAGCACGCCGCCCGCGCGGCGGGTGACGCTCGCCAGGGCGCCCGGGCCGTGCTCCGGCAGTCCCAGCAGCTCGCCGGGGTAGGCGGAGACGCGGGACTCGCTCTCGTACTCGGAGGGGATCGCCGGCCCGTCGAGCCAGCTGCGGCGCGGTTGAGTCATGCCCACCAGGCTAATGCACGCCCGAAACCGCGGGGGTGGCCGGTGCCCCGTGCGCGACGTTCGCGCGATACCCTGGACGGGTGAGCCCGTCGCGGACGGAAGAATTTTTAGTCGCGCGACAGTTAACCCCCTATACTCGGGCCCACGAACCGTCCGCCCTGCGCCGCAGAGCGCAGAACATCCCTGGCAAGGAGAGACCGTGGCCTTCAATTCGACCGAAGACGTCCTGAAGTTCATCAAAGACGAGGAGGTCGAGTTCGTCGACGTCCGTTTCACCGACGTCCCCGGTGTCGAACAGCACTTCACCATCCCCGCAGACCTCTTCGACGAGGACGCGATCGAGGAGGGCCTCGCCTTCGACGGCTCATCGATCCGCGGGTTCACCACCATCGACGAGTCCGACATGAACCTCCTGCCGGACCTGGCCACGGCCAAGATCGACCCGTTCCGCACCTCGAAGACGCTGAACATCCAGTTCTTCGTCCACGACCCGTTCACCCGCGAGCCGTTCTCGCGCGACCCGCGCAACGTCGCCCGCAAGGCCGAGGAGTACCTGGCCGCCACCGGCATCGCCGACACCTGCAGCTTCGGCCTCGAGGCCGAGTTCTACCTCTTCGACAAGGTGCGCTACTCCACCGAGATCAACAAGGCCTTCTTCGAGGTCGACTCGGAGGAGGGCTGGTGGAACCGCGGCGAGGAGACCAACCCGGACGGCACCCCGAACCTGGGCCAGCAGACCCGCGTCAAGGGCGGCTACTTCCCGGTGCCGCCGTACGACCGCACCACCGAGGCCCGCGACGCCATGGTGCGCGTGCTCAAGGACTCCGGCTTCGACATCGAGCGCTTCCACCACGAGGTTGGCACCGGCGGCCAGCAGGAGATCAACTACCGCTTCAACACCCTGCTGCACGCGGCGGACGACCTGCAGACCTTCAAGTACATCGTCAAGAACACCGCGCACCGCATGGGCCAGGCCGCGACCTTCATGCCCAAGCCGCTCGCCGGTGACAACGGCTCCGGCATGCACGCCCACCAGTCGCTGTGGAAGGACGGCAAGCCGCTGTTCCACGACGAGTCCGGTTACGCGGGCCTCTCGGACACCGCCCGCTACTACATCGGCGGCATCCTCTCCCACGCCCCGGCCGTGCTGGCGTTCACCAACCCGACGCTGAACTCCTACCACCGCCTGGTGCCCGGCTTCGAGGCCCCGATCAACCTGGTCTACTCGCAGCGCAACCGCTCGGCGGCCGTGCGCATCCCGATCACCGGCTCCAACCCCAAGGCCAAGCGCATCGAGTTCCGCGCCCCGGACCCCTCGGGCAACCCGTACCTGGGCCTGGCCGCGATGATGCTCGCCGGCCTCGACGGCATCAAGAACCGCATCGAGCCGCACGCCCCGGTGGACAAGGACCTCTACGAGCTGCCGCCCGAGGAGGCCAAGTCCATCCCGCAGGCGCCGACCTCGCTGGAGGCCTCGCTGAAGGCCCTCGAGGAGGACAACGAGTTCCTCACCGAAGGCGACGTCTTCACCGAGGACCTGGTGGACACCTACATCAGCTACAAGTACGACAACGAGATCACCCCGGTGCGCCTGCGGCCGACCCCGCAGGAGTTCGAGATGTACTTCGACTGCTAGACGGCGCGCGGAGGTCGTGGCGCGACGGTAGGCTCGCGCGGGTGAATGAGCCCGCGAAGCCCGCCGACGCCCACGACCTCATTTCTGTGCGCGGAGCCAACGAGAACAACCTGCGCCACGTCAGCCTGGACATCCCGAAGCGGCGCCTGACCGTCTTCGCCGGGGTCTCCGGCTCCGGGAAATCCTCCCTGGTCTTCGACACCGTCGCCGCCGAGTCGCGGCGGCTGATCAACGACACCTACTCGACCTTCGTGCAGGGCTTCATGCCCACGCTCGCGCGCCCGGACGTCGACGCGCTCGAGGGGCTGACCACCGCGATCGTCGTCAGTCAGGAGCAGCTGGGCGCCAACCCGCGCTCCACCGTCGGCACGGCCACCGACGTCACCGCGATGCTGCGCGTGCTCTACTCGCACATCGCCGAGCCCAACGCCGGCGGCCCCGGCGCCTACTCCTTCAACGTGCCCAGCGTCAGCGGCGGCGGCGCGATTACCGACGCCCGCGGGCGCAAGAAGGTGCTGAAGAACTTCCGGCGTACGGGTGGCATGTGCCCGACGTGCGAGGGCACCGGCTGGGCGGGGGTGTTCGACGTCGACGAGGTGGTGGACGCGGCGCTCTCCCTCGACGACGGCGCCGTGAAGGTGCCCGGCTACAAGCCCGGCTCCTGGAGCCTGCGCCAGTACGCCGACTCCGGCCTCTACCCCACCGACGTGCCGGTCGGGGAGTTCACCGACGAGCAGCGCGACCTGCTGCTGTGGGCCGAGCCGCGACGGATGAACTACCTGGGGCACAACTCCACCTACGAGGGGCTGATCCCGAAGCTGACCAAGTCGGTGCTCACCAAGGAGCGCTCGGGGCTGCAGAAGGCGATGCGCGAGTTCGTCGACCGCGCGGTGACCATGGGGCCCTGCCCGGACTGCGGCGGCACGCGCCTGGCGCCGCACGCGCTCGAGTCGCGGATCGCGGGAAAGAACATCGCCGAGCTGTGCGCGATGGAGGTCCGCGAGCTCGCCGGGTGGCTCGGCGGGCTCGACGCCCCGTCCTCGGCTCCGCTGGTGCGGGCGATCCGGGAGACGCTGGACAACTTCGTCACCGTCGGCCTGGGCTACCTCACGCTCGACAGGCCTGCCTCGACGCTCTCGGGCGGCGAGGCGCAGCGCATCAAGATGATCCGCCACGTCGGCTCCGCGCTCAGCGACGTCACCTACGTCTTCGACGAGCCCACCGCGGGCCTGCACCCGGCCGACGTGGAGCGCCTGGACACGCTGCTGCTCAGACTGCGGGACAAGGGCAACACGGTGCTGGTGGTCGAGCACCGCCCGCAGACCATCGAGATCGCCGACCGCGTCGTCGAGCTCGGCCCGGGCGCGGGCTCGGCCGGCGGCGAGATCGTCTTCGAGGGCACCGTCGACGAGCTGCGCCGCGCCGACACCGTCACCGGCCGGCACATGGACGTCGGCTACGAGCTCAAGGCCGACGCGGAGTGCCGCCCCGGCGACGGGGTGCTGGAGATCCGCGGGGCGGCGACGAACAACCTGCACGACCTCGACGTGGACGTGCCGCGCGGGACGCTGACGGCGATCACGGGCGTGGCCGGCTCCGGCAAGTCCTCGCTGCTGGCGGCGATCGAGCCGGACGAGAAGACCGTGTGGGTCGACCAGTCGCCCATCTCCGGCTCGCGGCGGTCCAACCCGGCGACCTACACCGGGGCGCTGGACCCGATCCGCAAGGCCTTCGCCAAGGAGAACGGGGTCAAGCCCGCGCTCTTCTCCCCCAACTCCGACGGCGCGTGCCAGAACTGCAACGGCGCCGGGGTGGTCTACGTGGACTTAGGCTTCATGCAGGGCGTGGACGTGCCCTGCGAGGTCTGCGAGGGCCGGCGCTTCGACGCGGCGGTGCTCGAGCACCGCTTCGGAGGGCTGGACATCGCCGAGGTCCTCGACCTGCCGGCCGCCGAGGCCGCGGGGTTCTTCGCCGACGCCGACCACCGCGTGCCGGCCGCGGCACGGATCGCGGGCTATCTGGTGGATGTGGGCTTGGGCTACGTGCGCCTGGGGCAGCCGCTGACGACCCTCTCGGGCGGCGAGCGGCAGCGGCTCAAGCTGGCCTCGCACCTCAACGAGAAGGCCACGCTCTTCGTCCTCGACGAGCCGACGACGGGCCTGCACGTCGCCGACGCGGGCGTGCTGGTCGGACTCTTCGACCGGCTGGTCGACGCCGGGGCGACGGTGATCGTCGTCGAGCACAACCCGGCGGTGATCACGCGCGCGGACCACGTCATCGACCTGGGCCCGGGCGCGGGTTCCGACGGCGGGCGCGTGGTCGCCGAGGGCACGCCGCGCGACGTCGCGGCGAACGCGGACTCGGCGACGGGGCGCTACCTCGCGCGGTTTGCGTGAGGGGGCGGGGCCGGTGCCCCGCGCGCCGGCACGGAGCCTCGGCGAAGAACCTCAGTCACGCCCGAAGCGCGCCTCGAGGATTCCCTGCAGCTGGTCGAAGAGCGGTGTGGGCTCCTTGTACCGCTCCCCGAGCCGGCGCACGGCCCCGGCCTGCGAGTCCAGCTCGTTGACTCGTCCGGCGAGGTAGTCGCGCTGCATCGAGGTCGTGGCCTCCGCGTCGAGCGAGTCGGCGAAGCCCAGCTGGCGGGCCACCGCGTCGTCGGGCAGGTCCACCCCGCTGGCCCAGGCCACACGCGCGGCCTCCTCGAGCAGCGCGGTGTACTGGTCGCGCAGCTCGGTGCGCACGTAGCCCAGCGGGCGCTCGGCCGCCGCGCCCAGCGCGCCGAACGGGGTGACGAACATGGCCTTCGTCCACACGTCGACCCAGATGTCCGGGTAAACCTTGGCGGGGATGCCGGCGTCGGTGAGCAGGCGCGCGAGTGCGTCGACGCGCTCGTCGGGCTCCCCGTCGAAGGTACCCACGTGGTAGTTCAACGGGCCGTCGGCAAGCTCGACCACGCCGGGGCCGCGGTGGATCATGAAGCCGCGCACCACGCCCGGCCACACGTGCCCGGCGCCGAAGGCATCGGCGGCCAGGTGCGGGACCTCGACGGAGTTCTGGGTCAGCGCCACCGGCACCCCCTCGGGCACGCCGGGGAACTTCTCCTGCCCGGGCAGCACCTTGGTGGCGAGCACGGCGACGTCGACGTCGCCGAGCTCGTCGAAGCTCTCGGCCGCGGGAACCTGGACCGTCAGCTCCCCGCCGCCGTGGATGAGGGTGAGTCCCTCGCCGTTGATCCGTTCCAGGGTCTCGCCCCGGGCGACGACGGCGACGTCCGCGCCCGATTCCGCCAGCCGGGCCGCGAACAGGCCGCCGACCGCGCCGGCGCCAATAATTCCGATACGCATGGCCAACAGCCTATCGCCCGAAGCGGGCCGCGGGGCCGGTTTCAGCACGATCACCCCTCCCGCCCCCGGGGTTTGAACCCGCCCCAGGGTGCCGGATACGCCCAATCACCCCCGTTAATGGGTATACGTTCACCATGCATATATTTCATGCCTCAACAGGGGGTTAGCGCCCGATCAGCGAATTTTCACAAACGTGTACTGGATTTATGCGTTAACGTGAATGACGGCGGTTGAGAGATCGTCCGGCGGACGAACTAGCCAATCAGGCAGGGACGCCACGCGCCGAACGGCCGACGGGGCGCGCCCCGGGTGAGAGCCCGAGCAGGCGCTGCCCCGGAAACCGGAGACCCCGCCGAGCCGGATAACACCCCGGCCGAGGCGCGTCGCGCCCTGCCGCACCCACGGAAAGTTATCGCGTGACCTCTGGATTCCCCGAAGCTCCCCGCATCGACTTCCTCTACCTCTCCGAGCCCGACATGATCGAGGCCGGCGTGACCGACTCCGCGGCCTGCGTGTCGGCGATGGAGGAGGTCCTGATCCTCCTGGCCAACGGCGACTACCGGATGGCCGGTGCCTCCGCGAACTCGCACGGCGCCCAGATCAACTTCCCCGCGAACCCCGAGCACGAGGGCATGCCGGCCGACGGCCCGGACCGCCGCTTCATGGCGATGCCCGCCTACCTGGGCGGACGCTTCCGCAGCGCCGGCGTGAAGTGGTACGGCTCCAACGTGGAGAACCGCGAGCACGGCCTGCCGCGCTCCATCCACGTCTTCGTGCTCAACGACGCCGTCACCGGCGCACCGAAGGCCATCATGTCCGCCAACCTGCTCTCCGCCTACCGCACCGGCGCCGTGCCGGGCGTCGGCGTCAGGCACCTGGCCGTCGAGAACGCCGAGACCGTCGGCGTGATCGGGCCCGGCGTCATGAGCCGCACGATCTTCGCCGCCGCGGTCTCCCAGCGCCCGTCGATCAACAAGGTCAAGATCAAGGGCCGCAGCGAGGGCTCGACCAAGCGGGCGGCGGACTGGTTCCGCGGGAACTTCCCGGACGTCGCCGTCGAGATCGTCGACAGCGAGCAGGCCGCCATCGAGGGCTCGGACATCGTCATCGCCGGCACGTCGACCTCGGACGAGGGCCCGTCGGGCTTCCCCTACTTCAAGCGCGAGTGGATCAAGCCGGGCGCGCTGCTGCTCATGCCGGCCGCCGCCCGCCTGGACGACGACTTCATCACCTCCGACGAGGCCAACCTGGTGCTCGACTTCGACGGCCTCTACCGCGAGTGGTTCCACGAGAACGGCCCGGACGTCACTTACGAGCAGCTGCTGGGCATCCCCGGCAACCGCTGGTGGGACATGTGCGAGGAGGGCACGCTGCCGGCCGAGAAGCTGGTCAACATGGGCGACATCGCCCAGGGCAAGGCCCCGGGCCGCGAGAACGACGAGCAGATCTTCTGCTACTCCATCGGCGGCATGCCCGTCGAGGACGTCGCGTGGGCCCACGACCTCTACGAGCACGCGCTCGAGAAGGGCATCGGCACCAAGCTCAACCTCTGGGAGAACCCGGTCCTCTCCTGAGGCCCGTTCCCCGCCCGCCGGGTGAGGCCCCGTCACACCCGACCGGGGGCCTCGCCCGGCGCGCATCATTAGCCTGTGGATATAAGCACACCTGCACCCGACGCTTCCCGAAAGGAACGCAGCCCCCGACCGGGGCACTGATCACCGTGAACTTCTCCACACCGGAAGAACTCATCGCCTACATCCGTGACAACGACGTCAACTGGATCGACGTCCGCTTCACCGACGTGCCCGGCATCGAGCAGCACCTGTCCGTGCCGGCCGACCAGATCTCGGAGGAGTCGCTCCACAACGGCGTGGCCTTCGACGGTTCCTCGATCGCCGGCTACACCTCGATCGAGGCGTCCGACATGATGCTGCTGCCGGACCTGTCGACCGCGGTCATCGACCCGTTCCGCAAGTCGAAGACGCTGAACATGCAGTTCTTCGTCCACGACCCGTTCACCCGCGAGCCGTTCTCCCGCGACCCGCGCAACATCGCGCGCAAGGCCGAGGAGCACCTTACGGCCACGGGCATCGCGGACACCTGCACCTTCGGCCTCGAGGCGGAGTTCTACATCTTCGACTCGGTGCGCTACGACACCCAGACCAACGCCTCCTTCCACCAGGTGGAGTCCGAGGAGGGCTGGTGGAACACCGGCGCGGAGCACAACCCGGACGGCTCGCGCAACCTGGGCCACAAGGTGCGCACCAACGGCGGCTACTTCCCGGTGGCCCCCTACGACCACCTGCAGGACCTGCGCGACGAGATCTCGGAGACGCTCGAGCAGATCGGCTTCGACGTCGAGCGCGCCCACCACGAGGTCGGCTCGGGCGGCCAGCAGGAGATCAACTACCGCTTCAACACCCTGCTGCACGCGGCCGATGACCTGCAGAAGTTCAAGTACGTGGTCAAGAACACCGCCAAGCGCAACGGGCGTTCGGCCACCTTCATGCCGAAGCCCCTCGACGGCGACGGCGGCTCCGGCATGCACGCCCACCAGGCGCTCTACAAGGACGGCGAGCCGCTGTTCTACGACGAGAACGGCTACGGCGGGCTCTCCGAGACCGCCCGCCACTACATCGGCGGCCTGCTGGCCCACGGCAGCGCGGTGCTGGCGTTCACCAACCCGACGCTGAACTCCTACCACCGCCTGGTGCCGGGTTCGGAGGCGCCGATCAACCTGGCCTACTCGCAGCGCAACCGCTCGGCGGCCATCCGCATCCCGGCCGCCGGTTCCGCGCCGAAGGCCAAGCGCATCGAGTTCCGCGCGCCGGATCCCTCGGGCAACCCGTACCTGGGTCTGACGGCGATGATGATGGCGGGTCTGGACGGCATCAAGAACCGCATCGACCCGGGCGAGGCGGTGGACAAGGACCTCTACGAGCTGGAGCCGGAGGAGGCCGCGGGCATCCCGACGGTGCCGGCCTCGCTCTCCCAGGCGCTCGACGCCCTGGCCGAGGACCACGAGTTCCTCACCGACGGCGACGTCTTCACCGAGGACCTCATCGACACCTACATCCGGGAGAAGTACGACACCGAGATCCAGCCGGCCCGCCAGCGGCCGACGACGCTGGAGTACGAGCTCTACTACGACTGCTAGAGCCCCGGTAAATTGACGACGGTCCCGCGGTGCACTGCACCGCGGGACCGTCGCGCGTCTGCGTTCCGGCGCGCTACCGCCCGTCGGGGCTGTCGAACCGGGTCGTGTCCGGGTCGCGCGGCACGACGCGGCTCGCCCCGCCCTCGGCGGCCCAACCGTGGGCGCCCGGGTGTTCGTCGGGGTGCGCGTCGGAGTAGGCGCCGTCCTCCGGGGCCGGGTAGCCGTCGAGTTCCTCGGCCGGGTAGCCGTCAGGCTCCGCTGCCGCGGCTTTTTCAGCGGCCTGCAGCTCGCGGCGCTTGATGTAGACGAACGCGGCCACGGCCGCCAGGCCCACGACAAGGATGCAGGCACCGATGGTCAGCCCCAGCACCGGGAAGTGACCGGCCCCGTCCGCGGCCAGGATCCCCTCCGGCGAGGCCGTCGCCTCGGCCGCCGAGGCCACGGCGGTGACGGGGCCGGTGAGGGCCGCGGTGAGCGACGCCGTGACGACGCCGAGGGCGACGGAGGGACGGAGGTGCGGAGTCATCCTGTTGAGCGGTACATTTTCGTTTCCTTGGTTGTGGGTTGTGCGTCGGGATCGCGGTGTCGGCGGGAAAGATGATGCCCGGGTCGGACCAGACCGAACCGGGCGGGGCCGGGTGCTAACCCAGGGTGCGGGTGCGCCACCAGACGAAGGCGCCCAACGCGGAGAGCGCGACGATGCCGAGGGAACCGGCGATCAGGGACCAGTCGGACGCGCCCATCATGACCTCGGACTCGGCCTGCGGGGCGACGTTCTTCTCGGCCGCGCCGTCCTGTGCCTCGTCGGGGAACTGCACGCCGTTCCAGCCGACGAGCTTGTCGTCCTCGTTGACCAGGGCGAACTTGTGCACGCCCGGCCCCAGGTCCGAGGTGTCGACGCTGATCTGCTTGTTCTTGTCGACCTTCATCCAGCCCAGGCCCTCCGGGGCCTTGTCGTCGCTGAAGACGTAGACGTAGAGCCAGTCGCCGGCCTCGGCCTCCGGGACGGTCAGCAGCATCCGGTCGCCCTCGAGGGCGCCCTTGACGCCGTGGGCGTTGGAGCTCTTGAGCTCGTCGGTGGTCTCGACCGGGTTCTTCGCGGCCTTCTCCGGCTTGGAGCCGGCCTTCTCGGCCTTGGTCGACTTGCCGGACTTCGCCTTCGTCGCCTTGGCGGACTTACCGGACTTGCCCGACTTACCGGAGTTCGAGGACTTGCCCGACTTAGCGGCGGCCTTCGAGCCGGATCCCGAGGACTTGGAGCCCGCGCCGCTGGAGGCCGAGCCGTTGGAGTTCGAGCCACCGGAGGCCGGACCGCCCGACGTCGAGCCGCCGGAGGTCGCACGGGCGCGGCCGGGCTCCGGCTCCTGCGGGTCGGAGCCGCCGGAGGTCGACTCCGCACGGGTCTCGTCACCCGGCGCGTTCGCCGCGGTCGACCTGGAGCTCTTCGTCGAGTTCGCGGTGGACTCCGGCGACTGGGCCGAGTTGATCTCCTGGCCGAAGTCCACCGCGGTGCCGAACATCTCGAGGATGGCCCCGACGGTGCCGTCGAGGGTTCCCGGGGTGACCCCACCGTCCTCCCCGGTGGTCGTCGTGGGCGTGGTGGAACCCGGCGCGACGGGGTCGGGGGTGTTCGGCTCCGACTCACGGGGGACTTCCGGCAGCTCCTCCGCGGTCACCTCGTGCCAGCCGACCGCCTTTTCCCGCTCGGGGGCCTCGGCGTCCTTGGCCCCCTGCGCGACGAGCGTGTACTTGCCGGTCTCCGGCAGCTTGTCCGCCGGCAGCCGGATCTCGTTCTTCTCGCCCGCCTGCCACCAGGTGCCGGCCGGCTCAATGCCCTCGCTGTTCTGTGCAGCCTCGGCCCGCGCAGCCTCGTCCTCGTCACTGAGCACGTTGTGCTCGGGGGCCTTCCCCTCCGCGTCCTTCTCCTCGTCCAGGAAGTAGCTGAAGGCGACCCAGTCGCCCTTCTCCACGCCGGCGACCTTGACGACGATCTCCGCGGCCGGGGTGTCCTTCTCGACGGTCAGCTCGGGGCGCTCGGTGTCCGGGCCCTTCCGGAGATCCTCGTACCTGACCGGCTCAGGGGCGGCCGAGGGCTTCCCGGCGTCCTGCGCCCCGGCGCCCACCGCACCGCTGATCTCCTCGGCCGACACCACGGCGGTCGCGCCGACGCCCGTCGGGGCGGCGATGATCGCGCTCGCCGCGATCACGCCGGCCAGTGTGCGGGACAGGTGCTTACGCGCCATGGTTTCGGACCTTTCGTTGCGCAGACGGAGGTTCACGGACACGGTCCCCGCAGGGGGACCGCGAAATTCAGTGCCGTGCGCTTATCTTAAATGGTCCGACCCGAAATGGCGCGGCCAGAACGAGGAATCATCCACGCGCCCGTGCGAGCAGGACGGGCGCACCCGATGCGCGACCTTTCCGGTTCGCCGGCCCCGGCACCCCCGCCGTGAGCCCGTCCCGGTACGCGGGCCCGCCTCAGTAGGCGGTACGCCCCGGCTGACCGCGCTTGTGCCAGCCGATCCGGGTCTCGAAACCCTCGGGGTGGCGCAGCTGGGCCACCGCGTCGCCGCACGCCATCCGCAGGCGCGGGTTGGTGACCGGCAGGTGCATCGCCTCGAACCAGCCGACCTCGGTGGACTCCTCGTCCCCGACCACCGGCTCGGCGTCCTCGGGGACCGAGAGACGCAGGCAGGTGTCCATGTAGCTGGCACGGTCCCCGTTGGGGTACTCGGTGGGCCCGACGGCACCGACGCCGAGCAGCGCCTCGACCTTGGCGTCCAGGCCGGTCTCCTCCTTGACCTCGCGGATCGCGGCCACGTCCGGGTCCTCGCCGGGGTCCACGATCCCGGTCACCGGCGTCCACTGGCCGTTGTCCGAACGCTTGACCAGCAGGATCTTCGGCGTCGCCCCCAGCGGCGCGCCCGCGGGCACGTCACGCACCACGATCGCGGTCACACCGGGCATCCACAGGTGGTCGTGCCCGATCTTCTTGCGCAGCTCCACGACGAAGTCCGGAGTTCCCATTCGTGCTCAGTCCTCTTTCTCGCCGCCGGCGCGGTAGTCGGCCAGCCAGCTCTCGAAGTCGAATTTTTCGCCGCGCTGCTCGGTCAGCGGTTCGGGCTCGACGAGCCGCGCGCCGTCACCGCCCGCAGCAGGCGTGCTCTCCTCCGCCGCAACCTGCGGCGTCGCGTTCCCCTGGGCCTCGCCCGCGGTTCCCCACCCGGAGTTCACCGGCGCCGTGGATTCAGTCTCGTGTTCTTCCCCCGACGGCTCCTTCGTCGAATCCTCCTCAGTGGGATGCACCTCATCCAGACGCGGGGGCACGGAGAACTCGTAGTCACCACCCGGTGCAGGCACGGGTTCCCCCGCCGGCGGGATCTCCCTCCGGTCCCGCGCGGGGGCGGCGGCCAGCTCAGCTTCCGCGGCCTCGGCCAGCGGGGTCTGCTCGAGGTGCCGGGCGACCACCCAGCGCAGCACCGCGGGGTCCACGGCCGCGGCCTCGACCACCACGCCGAGGGCGACCTCGCGGCCGGCCGGTACGACGAGGGTGAGACGGTCGCCGGCACGCACCAGGGCGTCAACCGTCTGCTCCGGCACCTCCGGGGCGCCCGGCTCTGTCCCGACGCGCTCGCCGGCTCCCGTGCTCAGCGCCACCGACGTCGTCGCCCGTGCCAGGGCGGCCACGGCGTCGGCGGCCGGTTCGGCCTCTCCCCCGCCGGCCAGGCGGGTGGAGCCGGACAGCTCGACGACGACGGCGCCGATCAGCCCGTCGACATCGGCGGCCAGCCCGCTGAGCAGATCAGCAAGTGCCCCGGTGTCCTTGTGCCGGGCCATCAGGCGCGCTCCCCGTCCTCGACCTCGGCCTCGCCGGAGTCGTCGCGGTCCTCACCGCTGACGCGGGCCTCGCCGTCGGCTCCGACGCGGACCTCGCCGTCGGAGCTGTCCGAGGACTCCGCGGCGCCGGCCTCCCCATCGGCCCCGGACTCCTCAGCGGCCCCGGCGTCCCCCGCGCCCTCCGCGGTCTCCGGGTTCTGCGTCTCGGGCTCGTCCTGGCCGAGCAGCCCACCGGTCAGCTGCGCCGCGAAGCGCTCCGGGTCGAACTCGGTGAAGTACTCCGGGCCTGCGAATCGTTCCTGCGCCATGGTCTCGCCTCTCCTCTTCGCTTGACGTCGGCCGCGTCGCGGCGGCCTTCAGGCAGCCCACCCTACCGGGGCGCGCGCCCGCCCACGCGGGCTTCGCGGACCCCGCAGGCAGCGGCGCTACGGGCCCGCCGCGCCCCGCAGCGGGTCCACCGACCCGCCCGGACGCCGCCTGCCCTGCCGCTACCGCGCGTCGTGGGCGGCGATCGAGTCCTCGATGAACTTCTTGACGGCCTCGGCGTCGTTGGGCATGTCGGTGACGTGCCGCCCGGCGTCCATGATCCCGGCGAAACGCTCCGGCACCTCGGGCTCGAGCCCGGTGGCCTCGCGGATCGTCTCGGAGAACTTCACCGGCAGCGCCGTCTCCAGGCACACGATCGGCGAGTCGATCTCGTCGCGCAGCCCGCGGGCGACGTGCACGCCGTCGGCGGTGTGCGGGTCCAGCATCACGCCCAGCTTCTCGTGGGTCTCGCGGATGGTCGCCAGGCGGTCGGCGTGCGTGGAGGAACCCGACGCAAACCCGTACTCGTCCGCCGCGCGGCGCACCGCGGCGTCGTCAAGCTCGAAGCCGCCCTCGCGCACACGTCGCCCGAACAGCTCGGCGGTGAGCCCGGCGTCGCGGCCGTTCAAGTCGAAGATGAAGCGCTCGAAGTTGGACGCGCGCGAGATGTCCATCGACGGACTCGAGGTCGCCTGCGTCTCCGCCGAGGAGCGCGGGCGGTAGCGGCCGGTGCGGAAGAACTCGTCGAGGACGTCGTTCTCGTTGGTCGCCACGATCAGGCGGTCGATCGGCAGGCCCATCTGGCGGGCGATGTGACCGGCGCAGATGTCGCCGAAGTTGCCGGTGGGCACGCAGAAGGAGACCTTCTGGCCGGGGCCGTCGGTGAGCTTGAGCCAGCAGGAGAAGTAGTAGACCACCTGGGCCATCAGGCGCGCCCAGTTGATGGAGTTGACCGCGCCGATGTGGTGACGGGCCTTGAAGTCGGCGTCCGCCGAGACGGCCTTGACCACGTCCTGGCAGTCGTCGAAGACGCCGTCGAGGGCGATGTTGAAGATGTTCGGGTCGTCCAGGCCGAACATCTGCGCCTGCTGGAAGGGGGTCATCCGCCCGGCCGGGGTGAGCATGAAGACGCGGATCCCGGTGCGCCCGCGCATGGCGTACTCGGCGGACGAGCCGGTGTCGCCGGAGGTGGCGCCCAAAATATTCAGCGTCGTCTCGCGGCGGGCCAGCTCGTACTCGAAGAGCTCGCCGAGCAGCTGCATGGCCATGTCCTTGAACGCCGCCGTGGGGCCCTGGGAGAGGTGGCCGAGGTGCACGCCGTCGTCGAGCGGGGTGACCGGCACGATCTCCTCGTCGTCGAAGACGGGGGTGCGGTAGGCCCGCGCGGTGATGGCCTCGATGTCGGCGGCCGGGATGTCGTCGACGAAGAGCTTGAGGATCTCCGCGGCCAGCGCCGCGTAGCCGTCCCCGGTGAGCAGGGCGCGCCACTTCTCCAGCGTCTCCGCGTCCACCTGCGGGTACTCGGCCGGCAGGTAGAGGCCGCCGTCCGGGGCCAGGCCGCCGAGCAGGATGTCGGTGAAGGTCGCGGGGGTGCGGGAGGCGTCACGCGTGGAGATGTATTTCACGTCACCGAGTCTAGTGGTTCGCCGCGACGGCACCCCTAGGCGGGCGGCGCGGTGAAGGCGCAACGTGGGGACCGTTCCGTAGCCCGTTCGCCCGGATAAGCACCACCCTCTACACTCCTACTCAGTCTGTTTTCAACGAGATGACAGCTGTTGTGCCCCGCGACGGCACAGACGCGCGAAGACGACCTCGAAAGGACTCGATATGAGCGTAAGCAACAACATCAAGCTCGCCCCCGGCGAGCAGGGCCTGTACGCCCGGGACTTCCGCCCCAACCTCCTGTTTTACTGGCTGAGGTCGACCATGCTGGTGACCAACAAGCGCCTGCTGATCAAGGCCCCGAACTCCTTCCTCGGGATCATCCCGATGGGCTTCCAGGAGCGTTCGATGCCCATCGGTGCCATCGCCGGCACCACCACCAGCAGGACGGTCAAGGTCGGTCCCCTGCTCCTCTTCGCGTTCGTCGCCGTGTGCTTCCTCTTCGGCTCCATCAACATGTTCGAGGAGTCCGTGGGCGCCGCCCTGATGATGCTGCTGCTCGCCCTCATCTTCGGCTTCCTGTCCGCCAACAGCGTGCTCTCCTCGCTGGAGATCACCAACAACGGCGGCGGCACCACCGAGGCGACCGTCTCCTTCGTCGAGGCCTCCACCCTGGAGGAGTTCCGCGAGAAGGCCAACGAGATCATCTACTCCGCCTCCGCGGGCGGTCAGTCTTGGGACATGGCCTACGGCAGCAACACCGAGGGCTTCCAGAACCGCATCGGCGCCGCCGGCGGCGCCAGCCAGTACAACCCGCAGGGTGGATTCACCCAGCAGCAGTTCGGCGGCCCGCAGTTCGGCGGTCAGCCGTACGGCGGCCCGCAGGGCCAGTACGGCAACCCGCAGGCGCAGTTCGGCGGCCCGCAGGGCCAGCCGTACGGTGGCCAGCAGTACGGCAACCCTCAGGCCCAGTACGGCGGCCAGCAGTACGGCGCCCCGCAGGGCCAGTACGGCGCCCCGCAGGGCCAGCAGGGCGGCCAGTACGGCTTCTACGAGCAGCCGCAGCAGCGCGGCGGCTCCGACGCCAAGCCGGTCTCCGGTGAGGTCGCCGAGGGCGACGACAAGGGGACCTCGGACCACAACGCCCAGTAGTCATCTGCAGGCCCCGGACCGGGCCGTCGCCTGAGCCGCCCGGCACACGTCCGGGGGCCGGGCCCGGCCCAGCGCCTGCCGGAAAGACGCCGACACCCCGCACCGGATCCGGTGCGGGGTGTCGGCGTCTCTGTGTCCCGGGCTAGCTGAGGTAGCCCATCTCGTAGGCGTAGCGCGCCAGCGAGATGCGGTAGGGCTTGGGCATCGGCGGACCGGACTTCTCGATGCTGCGGCACAGGTAGTCGATCTTGGAGTTGACCTTCTTCTCCGTCCAGCCGAGCTGCCGGGCGACGGTGGCCACGTCCGGGATGGCGGAGTCGTCCGTGCCGGGCTGGCGCGCCAGGGGCGCGGCCAGCGCCTGCATCAGTTTGAGCTGCTCTTGGTTGGGCACGTGCTTGCCGACGGTCGCGGTGGCCGTGTCCGGCGTGTACGTGGAGCGGGGGCCGTGGACACCGGGGGTGTAGACGTCGACGTGCAGCTCGTAGGTGCGCTCCGAGGTGGAGAAGACGATGGCGGAGGCGCCGGGGGCCAACGGGGTCTGCGCGCCCGGGCCCAGGTCGGTGCGCGCGAAGCTGCCGCGGCTGCGCGGCTCGATGTCCACGGGCACGCGGCTGCCGACGTTCTTGACCATCCACTGGTTCGCACTGCACCAGAAGTGCAGCAGGCGACGGTGCAGGAACTGGTCGTCCTCACCGACGACGAAGTTGCCGGCACGCCCGACGATGAGTTCCTGCGGCGCCTCGACGACCGTGGACTGGCCGATCAGGTCATCGAGTCGCAGCAGCGGAGAGCCGGCGCTCTCCGTGCCGGCGGGCTGGCTGCTCAGCATATGGGGATCCTGTTCTTCATCGAGTCGGCTCGGTCACCCCACACCATAGCCAGGAAGCGGGAGCGCTCCGCACCCGGCAGCATCACGTACGCGCTGCCGTCGGTGGTGTCGACGTCGACCACGTCGACGGTGCACTGGTCGTTGCCCAGCTGCACGGCCTCGCCCTCGACGTAGCGGTCGCGGGTGTTCTGGTCGCCGTAGTCGGCCAGGGTGACGCCGAGCCCGTCGCCGGAGCAGACGATCTTCGCGGCCTGCCCCTCGTCCGGGGCGGCGCTGTGGCAGCTGACCTCGGACCAGTCGCCGCGGCCCTCGCGTTCGCCGGTGATGTTGTCGAAGGCGGCGGCCACGGAGCGGTCCTGCCCGGACCACTTCGGGTGCGAGAGGACCCACCAGGCGCCGACGCCGCCGGCGGCCAGCACCGCCACCGCGGCGATGCCGGCGATGATTCCGGCGCCGCTCCTGCGCCGCGGCTGGCCGACGGCCTGGGCGGTGCCGGTGAATGCCGCGGGCGCGGTCGGCGCGGGTCGGGTGCCCGGGGCGACGGCGGGCTCGATGCGGGTGGGCACGTCGTGCTGGGGCGGGTAGGCACGCGGGCTGCGCGAGCGGCGCTGGCCGGCGGAGTCGCCGCCCTGGGCGCCGGCGCGGGCCAGGTTGTCGATGAACTCGACGGCGCTGCTGTAGCGCCGGGCCGGGACCTGGGAGAGCGCGCGCTCGAGGACGCCGCGGACGGCCTCGCGGTGGGGCTCCTCCTTCTCGGCGAAGCGCAGCTCCGAGATGTCCGGGAAGCTGCGGTCGTAGAGCCACTGCGACTGGGTCATGGTGTCCTTGAGCTGCACCAGGGTGAGCATCTCGAAGGCGATGAGCGCCAGCGCGTAGTTGTCCGTGTTCGCCGAGGGCTGCGGGTGGATGACCCCCTGGCGGCCGGCCTCCTTGCCCGGGTAGAGCTCGGGCGCCAGGTAGCCATCGGTGCCGATGATCGCGGAGAGCTGGGTGACCCGGGTCGACTCCGGGGTCAGGCTGATGCCGAAGTCGGTGAGCATGCTGGCCACGTCGCGCCCGCGGCCGCCGGGGATGAGGATGTTGCCCGGCTTGACGTCGCGGTGGATCACCGGCGGGCTGATCCGGGTGTGGATGTGGTCCAGGGCGCCGGCGATGGGGCGCAGCAGCCGCACCGTCTCGGCGACGGTGAACGGCGAGTCCCACTCCTTGCGGCTGCGGATCTGGTCGTTGAGGTTGGTGCCCGGGATGTACTCCATGGTGAAGTACGCCTCGCCGTGCGGGGTCACGCCGCCGTCGTAGATGTCGACGACCGCGGAGTGGTTGATCTTGGCCAGCGTGCGCATCTCCTGCTGGAAGCGGCGCCGGTTCTCATCGTCGGAGCCGACCTCCTCGATCAGCCGCTTGACGGCGACCTTGCGGTCGAGGTTCTCGTCGCGGCCGAGGTAGATGCGGCCCATGCCGCCTTCGCCGATCTTGTCCAGGATGACCGTGCCGCGCTCGCGCAGGTCACGGGCGAACTGGTCCTCGGGCGGGGTGACGGGCCCCTGCACGGTCGGCGGGGCGTCCTGGGCCGGCGTGGTGTTGTGCCACTCGTCGGGTCCGCCGTCCTCGGCCTGCGGCCCGCGGCCCCATCCCTGCTGACTCATGCTTCCTTCTCTGTCCTTCCGCGGGCGGCGTCGCCGGCCCGCCGTCGTCGCGTGACTCTAGAACTCCACGGCGCCGAGGTCGCCGTCCTCGCTGAACACGTGGTCCATGTCCTCGGGGGTGAACGTCTGGGCGGGCCGGCCGACCCGGATGTACTGCAGCCCGCCGTCGCGCTCCATGAAGGCCAGCGAGGCGGTCTCCTGGTCGTTGCCGGCGTTGCCGACGGTGACCAGGTAGAGCGCGGTCACGCCGTGGTCGGCGAGCGACTGCGCCGCGGGCACGCCCTCGACGGCGTAGCGGGTGGCGAAGTTCGGCGTCGCGTCGACCACGTCGAGCACCTTCGGCTCGGGCGTGCCGAAGACGGCCTCCGGCGAGAAGTCCTTGTCCTCGCCGAGGTGGTGGTCGACCTGCTTGTCCAACTGGTTGGGCACGCCGTGGGCGCGGATGAAGCCCTCGATCTGATCGCGTTCGCGCAGCCCCACGAACTCCTCGGCGAGCGCGCGCACCTCACCCAGGCGCGCGTCGTCCGGCGCCTCGCTTGGCGACGCCGTGGTGGTCACCGTCTCCGTGACCGTCTCCGATGCGGCCGTCTCGCCGTCGCCGCCGCTCTCACTGCCGGTCGCCCACCAGGCGCCGGCGCCGATGAGCGCGCACACGGCCGCGGTGGCCAGCGCAGTGCCGGCGATGACGGGCAGCAGCCCGCGGCGCTTGGATTCCTTCTTCTCCTCGTTTTTCTCCTGCTCCGGGGCGGGCGAGGTGTGCGGCGCGGGTGGGGCCGCGGCGAAGGAGTTGGTCGCGGCAACCTGGCCCGCAGGCGTTCCCGCAGCCGTTGCGCCCGCTGCCGTCGCGCCGGCCGCAGTGGCACCGCCCCGGGGCGCGGCCGCGCGGCGGCGTTCCTCGGCCAGCAGCGCGTCGTAGCGCGCGCGGCGGTCGGGGTCGCCGAGGATGTGACGGGCCTGATGCAGCTCCTGAGCACGCTCGGGCCGGCGGGCGTCGGCTCCCCACTCGAGCCGGCCGATCTCCCGGACCAGGCTCGCCGAGTCGGCCGCGGGGTCAAGCCCGAGGCTGCGGTAGTAGTCGTGCGTGCTCATGCGTGGCCGTCACTTTCTGGATTAAGGGTGCTCAGAGGCCGATACGGCGCGGTACCCTAGTCGATTCTGCCGGAGAGGGCATCGGCTTCACGGACCTTGTTCACGTTCGCAAAGTACCAGTCGCCGTCCCGCTTCAGGAACGTGAGATAGGCCTTCGGCACACCGGAGTCCTTGTCCCCCACGGACACCCTGTGCACCTCGGTGATCCCGGCCTCGGACTCCGCGGTCTCGAAGAACGGCTGATCGTCCACGGTCATGGTGACTTCCCGGTACGCGCCGTAGTCGACGTCCTCGAGGACGTCGGCGGAACCGACACCGACGAAGTCCGTGTAGTAGTCGTTGAGCTCCTCGGCGTCGTACTCGTTGTCGGTCAGCTTCTCGGTGAAGCTGGCGTCGAAGTGCTCGTTGATCCAGTCGACGCGGTCCCGGTCGGTGTCCTTCTTGACGAACTCCTTGGCCATCTTCACGGGCTTGTCGCCTCCGGACCCACCGGTGATCCAGGAGAAGAGCCCGAAGGCGAGCAGGCAGGCCACCGCCGTCACGACGGCGGTGACGATGATCGCCTTGCGCGAGGACTTCGCGTACTCGCCCTTGAGGTTCTCGGAGGCGCCGGAGAGCTTCTCGCCTGCGTCGGCGAAAGCCTTCTTCGCGCCGGCGGCGGCGGTGGCGGCCTGCCCCGAGAAACCGGACTGCTGGCTCTGCTGGGGCTGGCCCGGCTGCGGCTGGCCGAACTGCTGGCCCGGCTGGCCCGGCTGCGGCTGGCCGAACTGCTGGCCCGGCTGCGGCTGGCCGAACTGCTGGAACTGTCCGGACGCGGGCTGCTGCCCCATCTGCGGATCCTGCGACGGCCCCTGCGGGTCTTCGGCGGCGGGGCCGCCGGCCTCCGTCGCGATCTGGCGCAGACCACCGATGCGCAGCTCGGGCTGGCTCGGGTCGTCGAGGATCGCGTCGTAGCGGGCACGCCGGCTCGGCTCGGAGAAGATGTCGAGAGCCACCTGCAGCTCATCCGCGCCACCCGGGTTCCCGGTGTCGCCGTCGTTCAGCCGACGGGAGATCTCCGCCGCCAGCTCCTCGCTGGGCTTGGCTCGGTCCAGACCGAGCGACTCATAGAGGTTGTAGTGGGCCATCGTTGGCCATCCTTTCAAAGATTCAAGCAATTCATTTGGACTGGCTTTTCAGGAATTTACAGAACCGACGGGCCGGAATCCTCCCGGTACGGGGAACTGTCCCCACCTCTGAAAGGGCGGAAAGCGCAGGCGACTCTAAATCTGTGCTGCCGGTCAGCAGTCGAATGCCGCAAGATCAGCACGCGCCCCGTCCCCTCAGGTACCAGCCTGGGAACGCGCATCCCCTGAAGCTAAAAGGCGATGACGTCCTCCAAGTCGTCAGCCTCCTGAGCCTCCGCAGGGAAAAGTACGCGCCAGTCGCCGTCCACCTGAGCGAACATCAGCCAGGCCTTGGGCACGTCGGTCTCACCGTTACCCACACCGACCACATGCAGCGCGGTGATACCGGTCTCTGATTCGACAGCCTCCATGAACGTCTTATCGTCAACCGACCCCATGAGATTCATCGAAGAACCATAGTCACCGTCACCGACGACCTGGACCGATCCGGCCCCCACGGCGTCGGTGTAGACATCGTTGAAGTCCTCGGAACTCGGGGATTCCTCCCATCCGCCCTCTCCCCCGAACAGGTCTTCCGCCAGGTCGGGGTCAAAGTGCTCGTTGAGCCAGTCGACACGGTCCCGGTCGGTGCCCTTGGAGATGAACTCCTCGGCCATCTTCACGGGCTTGCCTCCGCCCGTGCCGCTGCCGCCGACGAGCCACCACACCAGGCCGAAGACGAGCAGGCAGACCAACGCAGTCGCCACGGCGGTGACGGCGATCGCCTTGCCAGAGGAGCGCGCGTACTCGCCCTTGAGGTTGCCGGTCGCTCCGGACAGCTTCTGCCCGACGCCGGAGAAGGCGTTCTTCGCCCCCGCGACCGCGGACTGCCGGGGCTGCTGCCCCGGCTGGCCGTACTGCTGGTACTGCCCCTGCTGCGGCTGGCCGAACTGGCCGTACTGGCCCTGCTGGGGCTGGCCGTACTGCTGGTACTGGCCCGGCTGCGGCTGGCCGAACTGGCCGTACTGGCCCTGTTGCGCCTGCCCGAACTGCTGGCCCGCCTGAGGCTGGGCGAACTGCTGGTACTGACCCGGCTGCGGCTGGCCGTACTGGCCAAATTGCGGGAACTGCCCCGACGCGGCCTGCTGCTGATCCTGCTGCGATTCCTGCGGGCTCACGGTGGAGCCGGCCCCGGAACCGTTGCCGGAGGCGGCACCGGCCGCCTCCGCAGCGCCGGAGCCGCCCTCGGCGGCGATCTTGCGCAGGCCGCTGATGCGCAGCTCGGGCTGATCCGGGTCGTCGAGAATCGTGTCGTAGTGCGAACGCCGGCTCGGCTCGGAGAAGATGTCGAGAGCCACCTGCAGCTCATCCGCGCCACCCGGGTTGCCGGTGTCCCCGGCGTTCAGCCGACGCCGGATCTCCTCCGCAAGCTCCTCGCTGGGTCGGGCACGATCCAGCCCTATCGACTCATAGAGGTTGTAGTGGGCCATCGACGGCTCTCCCTTCAGGGCAGTGCGTTGTTCATTGGAGCTGACATCTACGGACGCTAAGGCCGTGCCGGCGCGATGTCCTGCCGCGTGCGGAGTCCTCCCCACAGTGGGGACGTCGGAGATTTTCAGCGGAATTTGATTTGGGCCACAGGTTAACAGCTCACGCGGTCACAATCCACGCATGCAGACGCTCGCCGGGTTACCGCCACCCCCGGGCGAAAGTACTGAGGCCGCCGACGCGAAGCTCAGGTTGGTCCGAGCCCTCGAGTATCCGGTCGCAGCGCGCGGCGGCAGTCAGCCCACGAAGACGGGGTGTCTCCTGGACGTGAAACCGTCAGAAAAGCAGACCCGAGGAATCGTCGCCGAAGCCGACTTCCCCGGGCGCACTCGCGGAGAATAACCGCCATTCCCCGTCCCTCTCCCCAAAGATGAGCACGACCTCGAGCTCACCGGTGGAAGCGTCCCCCAGCCCCACCACGTCGTAGGCGGTGACCCCGTACTCTGATTCGAAACCTTCCATCCCCGGCTGACCCCCGACGTTCAGGGACACATTGAGGAACGGACCGTAATCCTCGACCCCGAGGATGTCGATGGAACCGGAACCGGCCAGGTCGACATACTGATCGTTGACCGCGTCGGCGTCCGGGACGACGGCGACTTTCCCCTGAATGTCGCGCGCCAGTTCTTCGTCGTAGTGCTCCCTGAGCCAGTCGACCCGGTCGCGGTCCGTCTCCTGGGCGATCAGCTCCTCCGCCAACTTCTCCGACTTGCCGCCGCCCGAGCCGCCGCCTCGCGCGACCCACAGGACCAACCCCAGGACAAGCAGACAGACCAGCACGACGACCACGGCGGCGACCAGGAGTTTCGTGCGCCAGGACCCGCTGCGCCCGCCCCGGGGCCTGTCGCTCTCCGCACCGGAGCTCTGCCCCACAGACTCAGTCTGCTGTCCGCACGGCCGCCCCACGTACTGCGGTTGCCGGGGCTGCCGGGACTGTCCGGGCTGACCCGGCGCGGCGTCCCCGCCCCCGGGGCCGATCTGGCCGACCGCGTCCCCGGCGGCGAGCCGCCGCAGACCGCTGATACCCAGGTCCGACTGAGACGGGTCGTCGAGAATCGCGTCGTAGCGCGCACGCCGCGCCGGGTCGGCGAAGATGCCGAGCGCCACCCGCAGCTCATCGACACCGCCGGGGTTGCCGGCCTCTCCGCTATTCAGGCGCCGGGAGATCTCCGCCGCGAGCTGCTCACTGGACCACCGGCGGTCCAGCCCGATCGACTCATAGAGGTTGTAGTGGGCCATCTCAGGAATTCCTCTCGAAGGACAAAGGGGGTTATTTGGGATTGCTGACAAATCCGGCGCATGAGTGTCCGGTCACCACCGGCCTAGAGCGGCCCTTCCACGGCCTTTTCGATGTCGAGGAGATACCATTCGCCGTCCTTTTTCCCGAAACTGACCATTGCCTCGGGCGCCCCGTCTTCGCTCTCGCCCACTCCGACCATGTGAATTTCGGTCACCCCGGTCGCGGTTTCGGCGGCCTCCATGTACGACTCGCCGTCGACCTTGAAAAGGAGATTCGTGAGATTCGTGATATCCGTGTCCGCGACGACGACGGCGGATCCGTCACCGACATATTCGGTGTAATCTTCATTGAGATCCTCGGCGTCCAGGGCGTTCTTTTCGCCGCGCCAATCCGCAATGAGCTGCTCGTCGTAGTTCTCGTTGATCCAGTCGACGCGGTCCCGGTCCGTCTCCTGAGAGACCAGCTTCTCCGTCATCTTCACCGGCTTGCCGCCATCGGAGCCACCGCCTCGGGCGATCCACAGGATCAGCCCGATGACGAGCAGGCACACCAACGCCAGGACCACGGCGACGGCCAAGAGCTTCGAGCGCCAGGACATCGCCCGCCGTTTGCGGGGCTTCGCCGCCGTCGCCGTGGCCGCGTCCCCCGCGGACGAGGACCGGTCGCGACCTGACCAGTCTGTGGCCCCAGGCTGCTGCGGCTGCTGCGACCACTGCTGCCGGGGCTGCCCGGCCCCGCCCTGCGGGTGGCGCGCCTCCCATCCGCCACCGGGAGCGGACTGGCCGCCGACACCGGGGGCGGACTCGCCGCCGGCCTCCCCGAAGGCGAGCCGCCGCAGATCCTCCATCCGCAGATCAGGGTGCCCCGGGTCGTCGAGAATCGCGTCGTAGCGGGCACGCCGCGAGGGGTCGGCGACGATGCCGAGCGCCACCCGCAGCTCGTCGGCACCTCCTGGGTTACCGACCATCCCCGTGCCCAGACGACGCGATATCTCCGCCGCCAACTGATCACTGGACCATCGGCGGTCCAGTCCGATCGACTCGTAGAGGTTGTAGTGGGCCATCTCCGGCCTTCCTTTCAGCAGGGTCGAGCGAATTCTTCCCCGTCACCGGGGATGAACCCGCGGCCGCCGTGAGCGCGAACCCACCGCTCCGGTAAACCGACACCGACGTGACGGCACCATCGCTCAGCAACCACGTATTAATATTCTTGCAGTTATTTGGGTCACAAGGTACCAGGACAACACGTCCCCCACGACACTTCCGGACGAAACCTCCGCCACTCCCCCGTCTGGCCCCGACGATCCCCCGGCAGACTCATGCTCTGCGGGATATATTCGGTACACCTATACCCGCCGAGCGCGGCAATTAGCGTTTCCGCCACCCCAAGCGTCTGTCGTCTGATGTCAAGGTCTAGTGTGATTGAACCGTGACCGATCAACAAACAACCGCGAAAAACCGGACCCGTCCACACCCCAGAGAGAAGATCACCGCCCGCGCCCTCATCGTCTGGGGTGCGGCGGTCTCCGTCTACATCGCCGCCATCGCCAGCCGCACCTCCTTCGGTGTGGCTGGCGTGGAGGCCATCGACCGCTTCGAGGTCGACGCCTCACGCATCGCCGTCTTCACCGCCGTTCAGGTCGGTGTCTACGCGGCCGCCCAGATCCCGACCGGGCTGTTGATCGACCGGTTCGGGCCGCGCCGCCTGCTCATCGCCGGCGCCCTGATCATGGGCCTGGGCCAGGTGCTGCTGGGCGTCACGGCCAACTACTGGGTGGCCATCATCGCCCGCGTGCTCATCGGCGGCGGCGACGCGACGGCGTTCCTCTCGGTCATGCGCCTGCTGCCCTACTGGTTCCCGATGCGCCACGCCCCCGTGTTCGCGCAGCTTTCCGCCGGCCTCGGCCAGCTGGGCCAGTTCGTCTCCGCCGTGCCCTTCCTCGCGCTGCTGGTCGGCGACGGCTGGGTCGTCTCCTTCGTCTCCCTGGGCTCGGTCACCGTCCTGGTCGGCCTGGCCGCGGCCGTCGCCGTCTCGGACAGCCCCGACCCGGTCGAGGACGCCCACGGCCCGAAGGACGCCGACGGCACCAAGGCCCACGGCCCCTCGCTGCGGACCCGGATCAAGGCCGTGATCACCAGCTCGGTGTGCTGGCAGGCCTTCTTCATCCACTTCACCTCGATGGTCCCGCAGGCCACCTTCACCCTGCTGTGGGGTGTGCCGCTGATGACCCTGGGCATGGGCCTCTCCGGCGCCCAGGCCGGTACCGCCCTGACGGTCAACACGATCGTGATCATCCTGGCGGGCCCGTTCCACGGCATGGTCTCCGCCCGTATGGGTGCACGCCGCGACATCGCCGTGTTCATCGCGGTGGCCGTCAGCTTCGCCTTCTGGATCTACCTGTTCTCCTCCGACGCCCCGCGCGGGTTCACCGCGGCGATCCTGATGAACGTCATGCTCGGCGCGACCACCCCGGTGTCCAACTTCGGCTTCGACTACGTCCGCGAGCGCATGCCGCGTGAGGCGGTCGCCACCGGCACCGGCCTGGGCAACATGGGCGGCTTCGTCGCCACGATGGTCGCCGCCGAGGCGATGGGCTTCCTGCTCGACCACTCCGCGGGCGGGCACCAGGACTACACCTGGGCCGACTTCCAGGTTGGCTGGATCGCGCTCCTGGTCATCATGGTCATCGGCGTGATCGGCATGCTCGGATCGCGCATCGCGGTCTCGCGCCGCACCCCGGCCGCCCCGGCCGGTGGCACCGGCCGCGAGGTCCGCTTCATCGAGCAGTCCGACGACTAGGCGGTAATCTACTTCCGCACTTCAGCGGCGCGGGGGCTCCTGGCGGCCGGTGAGGATGTCGATGACGCTGCGCACGGCGGCCTCGCCCACGCCGCCGATGTTGTCCGCGGTCAGCGTCGGGAACTCGCGGGAGTTCTCCCCGTCACCCGGGCGCTCCGCGTGGCGCGCGGAGCCGGTGGCCGAGGTGGGCTGGTCGGCGACGACGGTCAGCGTCTGGGAGTCGCCGTCGAGGGTCACCGAGGCTCCGGTGGAGACCCCGGCGGTTCGGGCGGCGGCGACCAGCGCCTCGAGGTCGGCGAGGGTCGCGGTGTTCAGGTCCACGGTCAAAGAGAGGCTCATGCACCCGAGCGTATCCGCGCCCGGAGTCCCCGGCAGCCGGTGAGCGGACGACCGGGGAAAGATCAGGGTCCTCCCCCACCCCGCCCCGGAGGCGCCCCGCTCCAGGCGGCCGCGCTAGGGCTCGAGGGTGTCCTCACCCCAGAAGACGCGGTCGACCACCTTGCGCGCCCGGCGGGTGCGCCTCAGGTAGTCCTCGAGGAACTGCTGGTACTCGTTGGGCGCCCAACCGGCGGCCGCGGCGACGGCCACCAGCTGCGGGCCCGGCTGGGGCAGCTGGTCGATGCGCTTGCCGCGGGCGAGCACCAGGGCGTTGCGCGCGTGCGTCGCCGCGATCCAGGCGTCGCGCAGCCGGTCGGCGTCGGCGGCGTCGAGGATCTCCTCCTCCTTGAGCACCTCGAGGCACTCCAGGGTGGAGGTGTTGTGCAGCCGCGGGCACTCGTGCGCGTGCTCGAGGATGAGCAGCTGGACGGTCCACTCCACGTCGGTCAGTCCGCCGCGACCCAGCTTGGTGTGGGTGCTGCGGTCCGCGCCGCGGGGCAGGCGCTCGTCGTCGATGCGGGCCTTCATCCGGCGCACCTCGCGCAGGGTGGCCTGCGAGGCCCCGCCCTCGGGGTAGCGCACCGGGTCGATGACCTCGAGGAAGGCGCGGGCGACCTCGGGGTCGCCGGCCACCGGGGCCGCGCGCAGCAGTGCGACGGTCTCCCAGACCTCGCCCCACTGCGTGTAGTAGCGCCGGTAGCTCTCCACCGTGCGCACCGTGGGGCCGCTGCGCCCCTCCGGGCGCAGGCCCAGGTCGACGTCCAGCGGCGGGTCCTGGGAGGGTCTGGCCAGCCGGGCGCGCATCGAGTCGCAGACCTCCACGGCCCACTTGACGGCCTCGGCGTCGTCGACACCCGCGGCGGGCTCGGCGACGAAGAGGACGTCGGCGTCCGAGCCGTAGCCCAGCTCCGCGCCGCCGAGGCGGCCCATGCTGATCACGGCGATGCGCGCCGGCGGCTCCTCGGCCCCGTCGGCGGCCAGCCGGGCGCGCACCTCGGCGCGGATGGCGGCGTCGAGCACCGCCTCCCAGATCGCGGAGAGCGCCCGGCACACCTCGGGGACGTCGAGGAAGCCGAGCAGGTCGGCCGCGGCGATGCGGGCCAGCTCGGTGCGCCGCAGCGACCGGGCGACCCCGATGGCGCGGTCCGGGTCGGCGTGCCGCTTGGAGGCGGCGACCAGGGAGCGGGCGACGGTCTCGCTCGAGGTGTCGGTCAGCTTCGGGCCCGCGGCCCCGTCGCCGAGCATGCGCACGATGTCCGGGTTGGCGATGATCAGGTCCGCGGTGAACTGGGAGGTGCCCAGGATGTGCATGAGGCGCTGGCCGACGACGCCCTCGTCGCGCAGGAGCCGCAGGAACCAGCGGCGGGTGTAGGCGGCCTCGGAGAGCTTGCGGTAGTTGAGCAGGCCGGAGTCCGGGTCCGCGGTGTCGCCCAGCCAGTCCATCAGGGTCGGCAGCAGCAGCGCCTGGATCTTCGCCTTGCGCGTGGAGCCGGCGGCCAGGGCCTGTAGATGCTCGAAGGCGCGGCCCGGGAACTTGTAGCCCAGCGCGCCCAGCTGCAGCTTCGCCGCGTCCGGGGAGAGCTTGAGCGCGTCGACGGTTAGCGTGACCACGCTCTTGAGCAGCGGGCGGTAGAACAGGCGCGAGTGCAGCTCAGAGACGAGCCGGCGCACCCGCCGCAGCTCGTGGGAGAGGTGGTCGGCGGAGTCGCCGTCGGCGTCCGGGGCGAAGCCGGCCGTACGCGCCAGCCAGATCCAGGCGTCCTGGTCGCCGGGCTCCGGCAGGGTGTGGGTGCGCCGCAGCCGGTGCAGCTGCAGGCGGTGCTCGAGGGTGCGGATGAAGACGTAGGCGTCGCGCAGGTCGTGGCCGTCCTCGCGGCCGACGTAGCCGCCGCGGACCAGCTCGCCGAGCGCGTCGACGGTGGCGGTGGTGCGCAGCGACTCGTCGGAACGGCCGTGGACCATCTGCAGCAGCTGGATCGCGAACTCGACGTCGCGCAGGCCCCCGCGGCCGAGCTTGAGCTCGCGGTCCTTCAGGTCGGCGGGCACCGACTCGAGGACGCGGGAGCGCATGGCCTGGACGTCGTCGACGAAGTCGTCGCGCTGGCTGGCCGCCCAGATCATCGGGGCGAGCTGCTCGTGGTAGTCCTCGCCGAGCGGCAGGTAGCCGGTCTGCGGGCGGTTCTTCAGCAGCGCCTGGAACTCCCAGGTCTCCGCCCAGCGCCTGTAGTAGGTCACGTGCGAGTCGAGCGTGCGCACCAGCGCGCCGGAGCGGCCCTCGGGACGCAGGTTGGCGTCGACGTCGAAGAAGCACTTCGAGCCGATGCGGGCGAACTCGCCGGCCAGGCGGGTCAGCTTCGGGGTGACCTCGTCGACGACGAAGACGACGTCGACATCCGAGATGTAGTTCAGCTCGCGCGCGCCGCACTTGCCCATGGCGATCACCGCCAGGCGCCCGTCGAGCGGGGCGTCCTTGAAGACGCTCGCCACCGCCACGGCGAGGGCGGCCGTGAGCGCCGCGTCGGCGAGGTCGCTGAGCAGGCCGGTCACGGTGGTGAACGGCAGGGTGGGACCGCCGGGGTGGCGCTTGGTGGTCGGGTAGGTTCCGGCAAGGTCGTGGGCCGCCACGCGGGTGAGCAGGTCGCGGTAGGCCACCTTGAGCGCGCGGCCGGCCTCCGGTCCGGTCAGCCCGGCGCGGTAGGTACCGGCGGTCTCCAGGCTCTCCGCGGCCGGGTCCCCGCGCCCGTCGGCGGCGGGCTCGGCGAACTCGGCCGGGCGGGCGTCGACCGCGGTGAGCATGGAGCGCAGCATCTCGGCGCGGTCGGGCAGCTCACCGAGCAGCTCGCGCCAGCGCGCGGCGTGGGCCACCAGGTGGTCGCCGAGCGCGGCCGAGCCGCCGAGCAGCGCGAAAAAGCGCACGCGCAGGGCCTCGTCGGCGGCGAGGGCCTCAGTCAGTTCACGGGCGCCGGCGGCGCCGGCGCTGTCCACGCCCGCGGGAGGGGCCGCATCGGCGTCACCCGCGGCGTCGGCAATCGCGGCGACGAGGCGCACGGTGGTGTTGAGCGCGAGGTCGGGGTCGCCGCAGCCGGCCATCGCCCAGAGCAGGTCGTTGTGGGCGCCGTCGTCCCAGCCGAGGTCGGCGAGGTCCTCGGTCGCGTGCGGGCCGGTCAGCCCGAGCACGGCGGCGCGCGGGGTGCGGGCGCGTTCGGTCGCCATCTGCGCGAAGACCTCCCTCAGTAGTCCAGCAGGCGGGACAGCTCCCAGGAGGTGATCTGCTCCTGGTAGCGGTGCCACTCGTCCCACTTGGCGCGCAGGAAGTACTCGTAGACGTGCTCGCCGAGGATCTCGGCCATCAGCTCGCTGGACTCGAACTTCTTCAGCGCGTGGTCCAGGGAGCGCGGCAGGTCGACGTAGCCCATCGCGCGGCGCTCGCGGCGGGAGAGCAGCGAGATGTTGTCCTCCGCCGGGTCCTCGAGCTCGTACTCCTCGCGGATGCCCTTCAGGCCCGCGCCGAGCAGCACCGCGTAGGTCAGGTAGGGGTTGCAGCCGGCGTCGATGCTGCGCACCTCGACCCGGCGCGACTCCTCCTTGGTCAGCCGGTAGGTGGGCACGCGCACCAGCGCGGAGCGGTTGGAGACACCCCAGGTCGCGGCCGTGGGCGCCTCGTTGCCGAACATGATGCGCTTGTAGGAGTTGACCCACTGGTTGGTCACCGCGGAGATCTCCGGGGCGTGGCGCAGGATGCCGGCGATGAACTGCTTGGCCGTCACCGACAGCGAGAACTCGTCGTCCGGGTCGTGGAAGGCGTTGGCCTCACCCTCGAAGAGGGACATGTGCGAGTGCATCGCCGAGCCCGCGAACGCCTTGAAGGGCTTGGGCATGAAGCTGGCGCGCACCCCGTTGGCGGTGGCGACCTGCTTGACCACGTAGCGGAAGGTCATGATGTTGTCCGCCATGGTCAGCGCGTCCGCGTGGCGCAGGTCGATCTCCTGCTGGCCGGGCGCGGTCTCGTGGTGGGAGAACTCGGTGGCGATGCCCATCGACTCGAGCGCCACCATCGCCTCGCGGCGGAACTTGGGCACCTCGTTCTGGCTGGCCTGGTCGAAGTAGCCGCCGTTGTCGGTGGGCAGCGCCTGGTCGAGGCGGCCCTCGGGGAGCTTGAGCAGGAAGAACTCGATCTCCGGGGAGATCATGCAGTCGAAGCCGTCGGCCGCGGCGGACTGCACCTGGCGGCGCAGCACCTGGCGCGGGTCCGAGAGCGAGGGCTGGCCGTCCGGCATGGAGATGTCGCAGAACATCCGCGCCGCCCGGATCTCCGGCTGGTCCCGGTCGAAGGGCATCAGCTGGAAGGTCGAGGGGTCCGGACGCAGGATCGTGTCGGCCTCGGAGAGGCGCGCGAAGCCCTCGACCGAGGAGCCGTCGAAGCCCACGCCCTCCTCGAAGGCGCCCTCGAGCTCGGACGGCGACATCATCACCGACTTCAGGTAGCCCTGGATGTCGGTGAACCACAACCGGATGAACCGGACGTCGCGTTCCTCGACCTTGCGCAGCACGAATTCCTGTTGGCTGTCCATGTCCCCCACCCTACTGGCCCCCGGTGCGCGGGGGTGGCCGCTTGACGACGTCGCGCCTGCGTGCGCGACGCGTTCCCGTCACCGTTCGAACACATGGGGGTGGCATGTCACGCCCGTGCAGTTCAATGAGGCTTGTCCGCACATTCCACCGAACACCCGAGCGAGGCAGAAATGCACACGGACGACACGGACCACACCGCCGACTTCGACCCCACCGGTTTCTTCGACTCCTTCTCTGATTCTTTCGACTCCTCCCCCTTCGACCCCTTCGATCCCCTGGGCGGTTCCGGCCTCTTCGACGAGGCGGACCGCTACCGCTGGCGGCTGTGGGAGGACTGCCTGGACGCGGTGCGCGACGCGGCGGCGCGCGGCTGGCGCCCCGGCGACCTGCGCCACCTGTGCGGGCCCCAGGTCGGTCACCTCTGCTTCGTCGCCGCGGGCAACCTCGGCGTCGAGGTGCCCTGGCCGATGCGCGAGCTGTGGCTGCGCGAGGTCGAACCGGTCGCCGAGCCGAAGCTGAGCGTTCCCGCGCTAGAGGACCTGCGCCTGGCGCTGACGCGCACCCAGGTCCACCTGGGCGCGGCGCCGACCGCCCCCTCGGGCGGGCGACTCTCCCCGGCCGCCGAGAAGATCGCCCGGCGGGTGCGCGCCCTGCTGGACAAGGCGGCCTCGACGAACTACCCGGCCGAGGCCGAGTCGCTGACGGCCGCGGCCCACCGGCTGCGCCGGCGCCACCTGATCGACTCGATCGACGCCGGCGGTTCCGGTGGTGCCGGCGGGTCGGGCGGCTCCGGCGGGGACGGCCCCGCGGTCGCCGAGGCGCGGGTCTACCTGGACTCGCCCTGGGTGCGCCACCAGTTCCTGCTGCTGGTCAACGTCGCCGCCGCGAGCTCCTGCCGGTGTGTGCTGGTGCACCGCTGCGGCATCGTCGCCGTCTTCGGGGCCCCGGACGACCTCGACCACGTCGTCGACCTCTTCGCCAGCCTCAACCGGCAGCGCGCCCACTTCATGACCACCGGCCCGGGCGCGCGGGCGGCCGCGGCCCGGCGGGCCACCTCCGCCTACCGACGCTCCTTCCAGGTCTCCTACGCCCGCCACATCGGCGAGCTGCTGGCCGAGGCCGAGAAGCAGGTGACCGTGGAGGCCACCGTGGACGGACGCGACACCGCCGCCGCCCTGCCGGTGCTCGCCGACCGGGCCCGGCGCGCCGAGGACGCCTGCACCGAGGCCTTCCCGCAGACGTCGACGATGTCGCTGTCCGCGCGGGACTCCGCCGGCTACCTCGACGGCTGGCGGGCGGCCGAGCGCAGCCGGCTCGGCGGCGACTCCGCCGGGGTGCACGGACCGCACGCGCTGCCCGGCGGTGTCCCGGACGACGTCCCCGGCTCCGGGGCGGGGTCCACGCGGGCGGCCTGAGCGCGGCGGGGCCGGCGGGCCGCCGGGCCGCTAACATCGGAGGCGGAGAACTCAGATTCAGACGCACGCATGAGACGGGAAAGGTGGTGGGTGCTGAGGTGAGCACCTTCCTGGAGATCGAACAGACCTATGCGGCCCCGGCCGCGACCGAGGTGCCGGATCTGACCCGCATCGCGGAGATCGACCTCGTCGGCGACACCGACGAGTACTTCCTCAAGGCGCTCTACTTCGACACCCCGGACCTGCGCCTGGCCCGCGAGAAGATCACCCTGCGCCGGCGCACCGGCGGCCACGACGACGGCTGGCACCTCAAGCTGCCCGGCCGCGAGGGCCGCATGGAGATCGGCGCCGCGCTCGACGAGTCGCCCGACGGTGAGACCGTGCCGGACTCGCTGGTCCAGCGGGTGCGCGCGATCGTGCGCGCCCAGCCGCTGGTCCCGGTCGCCGAGGTGGACAACCACCGCCGCGAGTCCGTGCTCCTGGGCCCCGACGGCCACCCCGTGGCCCACTTCTGCGACGACCGCGTCGACGCCGAGGCGCTCCTCGAGGGCGGGGAGACGACCTCCTGGCGCGAGTGGGACCTCGAGCTGACCTCGGAGACGGCGGGCACCGCCGTGGGCCGCGGCGTGCTCGAGTCCGGCACCGAGGTCTTCGCCAGCGTGGGCGCGCGCGTCTCCGACTCGCCGTCGAAGCTGGTGCGCGCCCTCGGCTCCACCATGAAGACCGCGCCGGTGCCGCCGCGGCCGACCGAGTTCGAGAGCCCGAACGCCGAGGACGACCCCTTCGCGGGCATCCTCACCGCCCTCGTCGAGGCCCGCGGCCGTCTCCTGGCCGCCGATCCCGGCGCGCGCACCGGCCGGGCCTCGGCGATGCGTGACATGCTGACCGCCACCCGCGAGATCCGCAGCCTGATCAGCCTGTTCGCCGATCTCTTCGTCAACTCCGAGGCCGGCGACGAGCGCCTGGACCACCTGCTGCACGACGCCGCACGTCTGGCGGCGCTGGCACGCGTGCTCGAGGACGCCGACCGCGCCCACGAGGTGGACAAGCGCATGCGCCTGCTCCTCGACGAGGACCAGACCGGCCTGGTCGGCGACGACGCCCCGGGCAGGCTGACCCAGGCGACGCGCTCGCGGCTGACCCGCTCGCGCGGTCGCGTCGTCGCGGCCCTGGAGTCGGAGGACTACCTGGCCGTGCTCGACGACCTCGACGAGGTGCTCTCCGCCCCGCCGACCCCCGAGCGCGCCGAGCGGATCAAGGCCACGGCGATCATCGTCCGCGAGATCAAGCGCGCCTACATCGAGTTCCGCAACCTGCGCCGCGACGCGCTGGACACCATCGACGACCCGGCGGGCACGCACCGTGAGCTCGCGCAGCTCTTCGGCGAGATGCTCGTGGCCACCCAGACGCTGCAGACCGCGGCCACGCTGGCCCGCCGCCTGACCCCCTACCGCGGCAGCCGGCTCGAGGAGCAGGCCGGCAAGCTGGTCGCCGTGCTCGGCCAGGCGGCCGTGGCCGACGACACCGCGGCGGTCATCCACCGCCGCGCCCGCCAGGCGGCCCGCCGGGGCGTGGACACCTTCGGCTACGGGGTGCTCTACCAGGCGGAGATGCAGCGCTTCGGCGAGGTCGCCGAGCAGGCCGACGCCCGCCGCGACAAGACCCGCAAGGCCTACCGCCGCTTCAAGAAGTCGATCGCCGGCTGACGCTCAGCCGACTGGTCCCCGACGCCGGCGCGCCCGCTCCCCCGTGATGCGCGCCGGCGTTTCCGCGTCAGTCCTCCTCGCCCTCCCAGGCCTTGTCCTGCTCGTCGAACTCCTCGTTGCGCTCGGCGGCGGTCTTGAGGGCCTCACGGGCCTCGGCCTCGGTGTCGTAGGGGCCCATCCGGTTCTCCCAGGAACCGGTCTTGCCCTGGGTGACCTCGCCGGTGGCGGGATCGAAGTAGAACTTGTCGTCCTGGGCGGCCATGGCTGATCCTTTCCGTCGGGGTTGATCCGCCGCCAGCCTACCCGCGGTTAGAGTGGACCCGTCCCGGTCCGGCGCCGCCTCATGGACGGCCCGACCCCCACCGCCGTTCCCGGAGGCTTCCCCCGTAGATGTCCCACGAACCTGACTTCACCAGCACCGACCCGCGCGGCGCCGAGCTCGCCGCCGAGGCCGCCCGCCGCCACACCGCGCGCACCGGCTCCGCCCCGCGGGCGACCGCCTCGGCGCCGGGGACCTTCCCGGTGCTCGGCGAGGCCGCCGACTACTACGGCGGCGCGGTCGTCTTCGCCACCTCCGTCCTGCGCGCCGGCCTGGCCGTCAGCCCGCGCAGTGACGGCAAGGTCACCGTGGAGTACACCGGCCCGGAGGGCACCGTCACCGACGCCACCGACTTCGAGACCCTGGACAAGCTCGCCGCCGAGCAGGAGCCGGAGATCGACGAGGAGGGCCGCGAGATCGAGCCGCCGGCTCCCTCCGGCGGCATCGCGGTGCGCTTCGGCGGGGTCGCCTGGACCCTGCTGCACCGCCAGCAGATCCCCCGCGAGACCTCCGGGCTGGACGTCACCGTCTGCTCCGACATCCCGGCCGACGCCGGACTCGGCGCGCTCTCGGCGGCCGACGTCGCGCTCGCCCTCACGCTGCACTCGCTCGACGCGCAGGCCGTCGACGACGTGCCCGGCCGCGCGAAGCTGGCCGAGGCCTGCACCCAGGGTGTGGCGACGTTCTCCGAGGTTCCTGCCATGCGGGCCCGGCACACCGTCGCGCTGCGCGGGCGTGCCGACTCCCTGACGGTCATCGACTACTCGGACGGTTCGGCCGCACCGGTGGTCTCCCCCTTCAGCCGCGGGCTGACCGCGGTCGTCGTCGCCGACCAGGCGGGCGCGCCCGCCCGCCGCGGCAAGGGCGTTCCCGTGGTGCGGGCGCGTCGCCGCTTCCTGGACCACGCCACGCACGCCTTCGGCACCGACTCGCTGCGCCGGCTGCCGGACGCGAACGCGCGCACCGCCGACTGGCTCGACGCCGTCCACGAGGTGCACGGCACCGAGGGCACCCCGGAGACCGACGAGGCCCGCGAGTGGCTGGGCTTCTGGGAGCGCGAGACCGCCCGCGCCCTGCGCCTGGGCGCGGCCCTGCGCTCCCGGCACGTCGACGACGCCCTGGAGCTGCTCGCCGAGTCCGACCTGGACCAGGCCTCGCGTTACTCGGCCGCCCCGGAGCCGGGCCGGGTCTCGGCGGCCGCCCGCTCGGCCGGGGCACGTGTGGCCCGTGTCTGCTGCCTGGCCACCGACGAGGCCGCCCTGGCGGTGCTCCCCGCCGAGGGCGAGTCCGCGCTGAGCGTCGAGGAATTCGCCGCGAAGCTCACCGGGGCCGCCACGGGCTCCCCGCTCGTCGTCGAGCTGGGCTCCGGATCACCGGCGGCGCTCGAGGATGACGCCGCCGAGAAGTAGGTAGCCGGCACAGACGAGAGCGCCCGGTGCCACTCCACGCGGAGGTGACACCGGGCGCCGGTGTGTCCGGGCCGGGCGGGCCTTCCTACACCGGGATCGAGCCGAGCATCGCGAAGGCGCGGCGCACCAGCTGCTTGGGGTCCGCCGGTTTCCCGGCCTCGATCAGGTCGGTGTAGGTGTGGGCCGCCGCGCCGGCGGCGGCACCGGCGGCGCCGATGAGCACGCGGGCCTCGAGCTCCGGCAGCTCCGGGTCGCGCTCAGCGACCAGGGCCAGCAGCGGCTGTTCGACCTGCTCGCGGACACGCACGCGCGCATCCTCCGGCAGCGAGAAGTTGAGCACCTCGCTGACGCGCACGATCGCGGACAGCGGCCCCGGCTCACCCTCGCGGGCGGTCAGCCCGCAGACGGTCGCCTCCTCCAGGGCCGCCAGCAGTGGCTGATCCTTCGGGGCGCCGCGCAGCTCGTCGATGAGCAGCGTGACCTGGCCGACGACGTACTCGAGGAGCGCGTCCTCTCGGGAGGAGAAGTAGTTGTGGAAGGTGCGCGGCGAGACGCCGGCCTCCTCTGCGATGGCCGCGACGGTCAGGGCCTCGGTGCCGCGCTCGAACAGGATGCGTGCGGCCGATTCGATGATCGCGGCGCGCGTCGCGGCTTTCTTGGTCTCCCACAGTCCGGCCATGCCGGTTCTCCTCCTCCGGCCCGTCTCCGGGCCCGTTTTACGTGACCATCAATACTACGCGGGCGTAACAACGTCAGCGCTGGCCGGTGCCCCCGTCCCCGGCCGAGACCGCGGTGCTGCCACCGTCGCCGGGCTTGCCCTCGCCCGCCCCGGCAGCGTCCTCGGAGGCCGCCACCGGCGGCTCGAGGTCCTTGAGCCCCTCGCCCTCGATGTCGATGTTGGGCAGGATGCGGTCGATCCACTTGGGCAGCCACCACGCTCGGTCGCCGAGGAGGAACATCGTGGCGGGGATGATCATCATGCGCACCACGAAGGCGTCGAAGACGATGGCCGCCGCCAGAGCGAAGCCCATGGTCTTGATGAAAGGCATGTCCTGCAGGGCGAAGGCCGCGAACACGCTGGTCATGATCAGTGCGGCGGCCGTGACCACGCGGGCGCCGTGCTTGAAGCCGTTGGCGGTGACGTTGCCGGCGGTCTTGCCGCGGTGGTAGCCCTCGCGCATGCGGGTGACCAGGAAGACCTCGTAGTCCATCGCCAGGCCGAAGACCAGCCCGATGAGCATGATCGGCAGGAAGCTCAGCAGCGGCTGCGGGTCCTCGACGATGCCGCCCCAGCCCTCCTGGAAGAGAGCCACGGTCACGCCGAAGGTCGCGGCCACCGACAGCCCGAAGCCGAGCGCGGCGATCAGCGGCACCCAGATCGAGCGGAAGACGAGCATGAGCACCAGGAAGGCGAGCACCAGCACGATGGCGATGTAGGGGATGAGCACGTCGGCGAGGCGCTCGGACATGTCGTCGAAGATCGGGGTGGCGCCGGTGATGCCGTAGCTGGCACCGGTCTCCCCGTGGAAGTCCGCCTCGTGGGCGCGCAGGTCCACCAGAGTCTGCGAGGTCTCCTCGTCGGTGGCGCCACCGGTCGGCGTGATCAGCACCTGGGCGGCATCGCCCTTCTCGGAGACGCCGACGATCTGGGCGTTCTCCACGCCGTCGATCCGGGAGAAGTCCTCGACGGCCTGTCCGTAGACGGCCATGTTCTTCTGGGTGGCATCCGCGTCCGCGCCCTCGTCCTCCGGCGCCTCGACCAGCGCGATCATCGGGGCGTTGCGGCCGTCGCCGAAGGCGTCGGACGTGGTCTCGTAGGCGGTGCGCTGCGGCGAGCCCAGCGTCGCCGAGCCGTCGGTAGGCATCGCCAGGCGCATGTTGGCCGCCGGGATGGCCAGGAGGCCGAGCACGATCACGCCGGCACCGAGCGCCAGCCACGGGTGGGCGCGGACCTTGCGCACCCACAGCAGACCCATGGTCGGCTTCTCGTCCTCGGGGTCCGGGACCTTCGGCCCGGGCACTCGACCGGCGAAGGCACGGGTGCCCATGAGCCCCAGCAGGGCGGGCAGGAAGGTCACGGCGACCAGCACGGCGATGGCGACGGTCGCGGCGGCGGCCAGGGCCATCGCCGTCAGGAACGGGATGTTGATGATGGACAGCGCCGCCAGGGCGATGAGCACGGTGGTGCCGGCGAAGACGACGGAGGTGCCCGCGGTGCCGGTGGCCACACCCATCGCGTGCGCGCGCTGGTCCCTGCTCAGCCCACGCAGCAGTTTCGCCACGCCCTTGGGGTCGGTGTCGTAGGCGCCGGCCGCGGCGATCAGTTCGTTGCGGAAGCGCGAGGTGATGAACAGCGCGTAGTCGATGCCGACGGCCAGGCCGATCATGGAGGCCAGCGTCGGAGTCATCTCGTTGATGTCGGTCGAGAAGGCGGTGCACAGGCGCACGCCCAGCACGCCGAGGGCCACGCCGACCACGGCGGTGACCAGCGGCATGCCGGCGGCGACCATGGAGCCGAAGGTGACCAGGAGGACCAGGGCCGCCACGGCCAGACCGATCAGCTCCGAGGTCATGTCGAGCTCACGCTCGCCGTTGAAGGCGTTGCCGTTGTAGGAGACCTCGAGGCCGTCCTGGCCGTTGTGCTCGTTGAGCACGTCCATGACGCTGTGCAGCTCGTCGGAGGGGATGTCCATCGAGGACTCCGCGTCGAAGGCCACCCGGATGGTGCCGGTGGTCTTGTCCGGGCTCAACGGGCTGACCGCGGCGATGTCCTTCTCGATCTTGGGCTCGGGCACGCCCTGGGCGGACAGCTGCTGCGTCATCTGCTGACGCATGCCCGCGTCGGCCATGACCGGGTTGACCATCGGCTGGTCCTCGGTCTCGTGCAGGGCACCGGTGTCGCGCAGATCCTCGATCAGCGCGTCGACGGCCCGGGAGTTCTCGGGGTCGGCGAGGGTTCCGTCCTCGGCCTTGATGACGACCGAGCCGGTGGGCTCGTTGATCGCGTCGCCGGCCTCGGGGAAGTACTCCTGCATCTTCTCCTGGGTCTCGACGGCCTGCAGGCCCGGGATGTTGAAGCTGTCCGACGGTGTCTTGGCGAAGGCTCCGGCCAGCCCGGCCACGGCGACCAGGAGTATCAGCCACACGGCCAGGAACGGCCATTTCAGTCGGTAGGCCGTGCGGCCCACCTTGTAGAGGAATTTCGACATGCGTGTCCTTCTCGGAAAAGTCGGTTACCCGGTCCTGCCCTCCCCCACGGCCGCCTCTTGCAGCCGATGGAGGGGTTTGCACAATGAGCGCAAACCGGCGTACGGCGCAATGGTAAAGGGTTTGCACAATGACCGCAAACCCTTCGCGGGAAGGCCCGCCTCACCTGTGCCGTCGCGCCCCCGAGCCCCGGATGCGGTCCGCGGCCGGGTGCGGGGGTACTCTGGTTCACCGCGAATGAGTCGGCCCACGGGAGCCGCGGCGCAGCGAACCGGCCGGTTTCACCGGTCAGGCGCACACGTCGAGGAAAGTCCGGACTCCGCAGAGCACGGTGGTTGCTAACGGCAACCCGGGGTGACCCGAGGGCACAGTGCAACAGAGAGCAGACCGCCGCGTCGGTTCGCCGGCGCGGTAAGGGTGAAAGGGTGCGGTAAGAGCGCACCGGCGGGTCAGGTGACTGGCCCGGCCAGGTAAACCCCACCGGGAGCAAGGCACCGAGGTCCCACCTTCGGGTGGGCCGGGAGCGGACGTTCGAGGGCTGCTCGCCCGAGTCCGCAGGTAGCTGCTTGAGGCGGCCGGCGACGGTCGACCCAGATGGATGGTTCCCGCGGCCCCCGCCGTCAGGCGGGGGACGACAGAATCCGGCTTACCGGCCGGCTCATTCGCCCCACTTCTTCTTCAATTTCCGACGCCGCGCGCCGCACCCGGGGGCGGTTGCGCGCGACGTCGGCGCGACGCGACGTCGTCAATTTCCGACGCCGCGCGCCACTCACCGCGGCAGGCCGCCGGTGACGTTGACGGCGCGCACCGTTCCGGCGCCGTCGGTGAACTCGACCACCGAGACCCCGGCGAGGTCCAGGAAGACGTGGCCGAAGGTGTGCGCGTCGCCGCCGAGCGCGTTGGCCAGCACGGACTTGATCGGGTTGACGTGCGAGACCGCGAGCACGGTCTGCCCGGCGTACTTCTCGAGCACGCCGTCGAGCCAGCGCGAGACGCGCTTGTGCAGGTCGGCCAGCGACTCGCCGTTGGGCGGGGCGATCGTGGGGTCGGCCAGCCAGTCGGTGTGGACCTCGCCCGCGCGCTCGTGGGCCTGGGTGAAGGTCAGGCCCTCGAAGTCACCGAAGTCGACCTCGATGAGGCCCTCGTCGACGTCCACCTCGAGCGAGAGGGCGTCGGCGCAGAACTGGGCGGTCTCGCGGGCCCGCTCGAGCGGCGAGCAGACGACGGCGTCGATCCCGCCGCGGGCGCGGATGAGCTCGGCGGCCGCGGCGGCCTGCCTGCGGCCGGTCTCGGTCAGGGCCGGGTTGGCGTGCCCGGAGTAGTAGCCGGCCGCCGAGTAGGCGGTCTGGCCGTGGCGCAGCAGGATCAGGCGGGTGGTCGTCCCGCCCGGCGCGCGCCAGCGCTCGGGTCCGCTGGGGGCCCCCTCCGGCGCGGGCTGCTCCCCCGCCCCGGCCCCGCCGGTGGACTCCGCGGCGATCTCGCCGACGGCGTGGCCGGCCTTGGCGGCGTCCATGGCCTTGTTGGCCAGCTCGTCGGCCTCGGCGTTCTCCTTGCGCGGCACCCAGGTGTAGCTGACCGAGTCGAAGCCGGCGGCGATGCGGTTCGCCTCCATGGCGAGCTTCTTCATGTCGGGGTGCTTGATCTTCCAACGCCCGGACATCTGCTCGACGACGAGCTTGGAGTCCATGCGCACCTCGACGGCCCGTGCGCCCAGCTCGGCGGCGGCGGAAAGCCCGTTGATCAGGCCCTGGTACTCGGCGACGTTGTTGCTGGCCTTCTTGCCCACCACCCAGGCGATGCGGCGCAGCACCGCACCGGTGGCGGGGTCGGAGACGATCGAGCCGCAGCCGGCCACGCCGGGGTTGCCCCGGGAGCCGCCGTCGGCCTGGACCCGCAGCAGGTCCGCGGCCATCAGGCGACGCCCCGCACGAGGTAGGTGCCGCAGTTCGGGCACTCGGGGAGCTCATCGGCCGGCGCGGCGGCGATGCGCGAGCGGTCGGCGGCGGGCAGCACCATGTAGCAGCCGGAGCAGGAGCGGCCGTTGAAGCGGGCCACCCCGACGTTGTTCTCGGCGCGCCGCGAGTCGTAGGCGGCCAGCACCTCGGCGTCGAGGCCCTCGCGCAGCTCGTCGACGCGGGCCGAGGGGTCCTCCGGGGCGGGGGCGGCGCCGGCGGCGGCCTCGGCCTCGGCGACCTTCTTCTCCAGCTCCTGAAGGTCCTGGACCTGGCGGTCGTAGTTGCCGCGCAGGGCGTGGACCTCGTTGTGGCACTCCATGAGCTCGCCCATCAGGTCCGCGATGCGCGACTTGGCCGCGTAGCGGTCGTGCTCGAGGTCGCGGCGCTTCTCCTTGTCGGTCTCGGCGGTCAGCTGCCGCTTGTCGTCACGCTCCCGGGCGCGCAGGCGGCGCTCGTCCTCCTGGATGCGCAGGATCTCCGCCTCCATGTCGGTGACGGCCAGCTTGGCCGAGGCGGCGGAGCGCTGGGCGCGGTTGCGGCGCTCGGTGAGCTTGGCCAGCTCCTTGTCCTCCTCGGTCTGCTGCGGGGCGTCGCCGCCGGCGGCGATGCGGCGCTCGAGATCGGCCAGCTGGAGCAGACGCTGCTGGGCGGCGGGGTCGAGTTTCACGGTCAGTGTGGTCCTTTTCTGCGGGTTGTGGGTTTCTCGGATACTTGGAATTACTTGGGTTACCTGCCGGTCCAGTCCGGCGCGGGCCCGGGCCTAGGCTTCCGGGTTTGCCGGGTGCGCCGACAGCGTCCAGGGGTCGGTGCGCAGGCCGATGATCTCGGTGGCCACCCCGGTGCGCCCGGCGATCAGCTCGGCGGCCTGGCCGGTCCAGGGGAACTCGCTGGCCCAGTGGGCGGTGTCCACCACGGCCGGGCCCCCGGCGCGCAGGTACTCGTCGACGGGGTGGTGGCGCAGGTCCGAGGTGACGTAGACGTCCACGTCGAGCCCGCGCACGGCGTCGAGGAAGCTGTCGCCGGCGCCCGAGGAGACGGCGACCCGACGCACGATCCGCTCGGGGTCGCCGGCGGCGCGCACGCCCCAGACGGTCTCGGGCAGGCGGTCGGCCACGCGCTGGACGAACTCCTTGAGCGGCATCGGCCGGTCGAGCTCGCCGACGCGGCCCAGGCCGGGCAGCTTCTCCGGGTCGCCGGTCGGGGCCATCTCCACGATGTCGAAGGCCGGCTCCTCGTAGGGGTGCGCGGCGCGCAGCGCGGTGATCAGCTGACGCCTGCGCGCCCGCGGCGCGGTGAAGACCACGCGGGTCTCCTCCGCGGAGTGGAGCTCGCCGACTTCGCCCTCGGTCGGGTCGGCGCCCTGCTCGGGGCGGAACTGCCCGGTGCCCTCGACGGCGAAGGCGCAGTGGGAGTAGTCGCCGACCTCGCCGGCACCGGCGGCGAAGAGCGCGTCGGTGACCTTCTTCAGGTCCGCCGGCGGCACGTGCACGCCCCAGTGGTCGAGCAGGGCCGCGCCGCCGGCGTCCTCGGCCGCGACGATCGGCGCGCCGGGGTGGACCCCGAGCAGCTCGGCGAGGCGGTCGTTGACGCCGGGGCGGGCGGAGTCGGCGTTGGTGTGGGCGGCGAAGAGCGCGACCCCGCCGCGGATGAGGGTGTGCAGCACCTTGCCCTTGGGGGTGTCGGCGGCGACGGTGCTCGTCCCGCGCAGCAGCAGCGGGTGGTGGACCACCAGCATGTCCGCGCCGATGGCCACCGCACGCTCGGCGACCTCCTGGGTGCACTCGAGGGCGAAGGCGACCTTGTCCACCTTCGCCCCGGGGTCGCCGCAGATCAGGCCGACCCGGTCCCAGCTCTCGGCGAGCCGGGGCGGGTAGGCCTCGTCGAGGACCGCGCGGATCGTCTCGACGGTTGCCGTGGTCGCCATGGTCTGCGTCCTCCCTGTCTGTGTCCTCGGCCGGCCCGTCCGTTCCGGGCGGCCCTCCGGATTCCGTGGCCAGTCTAGCGGTGCCCCGCGACCGCCCCGAACGACGCCGCCGTGGGGTTTCTGCCATGCTGGAGACCCGTGAGACGCGTGAGCCATCTGCTGCTGGACCTCGACGGCACCCTGGTCGACACCTTCCCCGGGGTGCGCGCCGGTCTCCTGCACGCCCTGGACACCCTGGGCCACCCGCACCCGGACGAGGCCTTCCTCGCCGGCATCGCCGGTCCCCCGATGGAGGAGACGCTGGCCGCCGCCGGGGTGCCCGCAGAGCAGGTGCCCGCGGGCCTGAAGGCCTACCTCGACTACGCCGCCGGCGGCGGGTGGCTTGAGGCCAGCCCTTTCCCCGGCGTCGCGGAGCTGCTGGCCGGCTGGCACGAGGAGGGCCTGGTGCTGGCCACCGCGACCTCCAAGGGCGAGCATTTCGCCCGCATCACCCTGGAGCACTTCGGCCTGCTCGACCACATCGACTTCCTCGGCGCCGCCCAGGAGGACGGGCCGCGGCGCACCAAGACCGCCGTGCTCGAGCACACCCTGGCCAACCTCGGGCTCGAGGGCCCGAACCCGCCGGCGCTGATGATCGGCGACCGCATCCACGACTTCGACGGCGCGCGCGCCTTCGGCATCGACTCGGTGGCCGTGGCCTGGGGCTACGGCACCGACGCCGAGCGCGCCCACGCCAACGCCGTCGCCGCCGACCCCGCTGACCTGGAGAGGATCGTCCATGACCACACCCGATGAGAAGCCCCTGCACATCTCCTTCGTGTGCACCGGCAACATCTGCCGCTCCCCCATGGCGGAGATCATCACCCGCGACGCCCTCGCCGAGGCCGGGCTCGCGGACCGCGTGCGCGTCGACTCCTGCGGCATCGGCGGCTGGCACATCGGCCAGCACGCCGACGACCGCGCCCGCGCCGAGCTGGCCGCCCACGGACACGACTCGGAGGACTTCCGGGCCCACCAGTTCGGCCCGGCGGACGCGGAGGCCGACCTCATCGTCGCCCTGGCCGCCAACCACCGAGCCGAGCTCAAGGCCCGCGGCGCGGAACCGTCGAAGATCCGCCTGCTGCGTTCCTTCGACCCCGCCGCGGACGAGAACGCGTCCGTCGACGACCCCTACTACGGCGGGCCCGAGGGCTTCACCGTCACCTACGACGAGATCACCGCGGCCGTGCCCGGCATCCTCGACTGGGCCCGCGCCCGCCTCGACGACTGAGCCGCCTCGGAATCGGGGCGGGCGCGTACCCCGGGTAGGCTCGGGGACCGTGAGCAGCACGACGAGTGACCGAAAGACGCCGCGGGGACGCCGCCGCGGCTCCGCCCTCTCGGCCTTCCTCAAGCCCGGGTGGTTCCTCGCCGCCGTGCTCATCATCGCCTTCTCCTACTTCGCCTTCACCTTCCTGGCGCCCTGGCAGCTGGGCAAGAACGAGGCGATCGGCGAGCGCAACGAGCGCATCGAGACCGCCTTCCACACCGACCCGGTGCCCTACGACGAGATTTTCGACGCCGACGGCGCCGTCGCCGAGGACGACGAATGGCGCCGTGTGACGGTGACCGGGCACTACGTGCCCGACGCCGAGACCGTGCTGCGCATGCGCCCGGTGGAGGGCACCCCCTCCGTCCAGGTGCTCACCCCGCTGCAGATGGACGACGGCCGCCTCGTGCTGGTCAACCGCGGCTGGCAGCAGGCCCGCGGCGCCGAGGTCCCCGACTTCTCCGCCGCCCCCGACGGCGAGGTGACCGTCACCGCCGTGGCCCGGCGCAACGAGGCCACCCCGGACCGCGCGCCGATGGAGGGGGAGGGCCACCTGCAGGTCTACGGCATCGACACCGGCCAGATCTCGCAGGCCACCGACGTGGAACTGGGCCGGGACTTCGTGCAACTGTCCGACGAGGACCAGCCCGGCGTGCTCAATCCGATGCCGATCCCGAAGCTGGACCGCGGCTCGCACCTGTCCTACGGACTGCAGTGGATCGCCTTCGGCATCATGGCCCCGGCCGGCCTGGGCTACTTCATCTGGGCCGAGCTCAAGGAACGCCGCCGCGTCGACGACGAGGAGTCCGAGATGGCCGGCGCCGCAGGCGCAGGCCCGGACGCCGACGGTGCGGACGGCGGCGACGGCGAGGGGCGCGACGTCGGCAAGCGGACGCGGCGCGGGGCACGCGCGCGCTTCAACGACATGCTCTGGGACGACGACGATCTCTCGGAGCCGCCGGCCGACACGAAGACGCACGAGCACTCGCGCAGCGTGGCGGACCGCTACGGCGGGGCGCGCCACGACGACTACGCGAAGTTCGCCCGCCGCGACGAGGAACGGTTCTAGGCGTTCAACTGGTGCGCCCCGACGGACTCGAACCGCCGACCGCTCGGGTGTAAACCGAGTGCTCTCCCAACTGAGCTAGGGGCGCCTGAAAGGACCCGTCGAGATTAACACGGGCCCCTCCCGCCCTACTTGCGGGTCGAGCCGCGCTGGACGAGGCAGGAGCCCTGCCAGTCGCCGAGGCGCTCCGAGGCGGTCTGGACCAGGCCGGCCAGCTGCGCGGACTCGGCGATCACGCCGGTCTCGATCGCGCCGGGACGCCCGGTCGCCGGGGTCATCAGCCAGACGCGGCCGGACTCGTCGAGCGGACGCACGGCGTCGACCAGGCCGTCGACCAGGTCGCCGTCCTCGTCCCGGAACCACATCAACACCACGTCGCAGATCTCGTCGGTGTCGTCCTCGAGCAGGTTCTCCCCCAGAACACTCTCGATTGACTCTGAGATGGAGCTGTCGGCGTCCTCGTCCCAGCCCACCTCCTGCACGACCTGCCCGCGGGTGATGTCGAGCTGGCGGGCGTACTCGTCGGCCACCGTTGAAGATCCTTCCTTTGTGGTTGAGCCCACACCGCGGACGTGCCGGGGCGCGGGCGGAATGTCTTTTCTCGCAGGATACAGGCTGAACCCCCGATCGGCAGAGTCCGCAACACCACACGCCCGGTGCGCCCCACCCGCATCACCCCCGGAGCTCGCTCCCGCGCCCGCGCGCGAGGAATCGCTAGGCTCGGGGCGAATAGGTTGTACCAAACCCGAAAGAGGAAAACCCATGGCCGACAGCCCCCTCGGCGGCTCACGCGCCGACGACACCAACTTCGCCATCATCCGCGACGGCGTCGCCTCCTACCTCAGCGACTCCGACCCGGAGGAGACCCGCGAGTGGATGGACTCGCTCGACGGTCTGCTCGAGCACGCCACCCCCGAACGTGCGCGCTTCCTCATGCTGCGCCTGCTCGAGCGTGCCTCGGCCAAGCGCGTGCCGCTGCCGCCGATGCTGTCGACCGACTTCGTCAACACCATCCCCACCACCTCCGAGCCCGAGTTCCCCGGCGACGAGGAGGTGGAGAAGCGCTACCGCCGCTGGATCCGCTGGAACGCCGCGATCATGGTGCACCGCGCCCAGCGCCCCGAGATCGGGGTCGGCGGCCACATCTCCACCTACGCCGGCGCCGCCCCCCTCTACGAGGTCGGCTTCAACCACTTCTTCCGCGGCAAGGACCACCCCGGCGGCGGCGACCAGGTCTTCTTCCAGGGCCACGCCTCCCCGGGCATGTACGCCCGCGCCTTCCTCGAGGGCCGCCTGACCGAGGACGACCTCGACGGCTTCCGCCAGGAGGTCTCCCGGCCCCAGGGCGGACTGCCCAGCTACCCGCACCCGCACGGCATGCCGGGCTTCTGGGAATTCCCCACCGTGTCCATGGGCCTGGGCCCGCTGGACGCCATCTACCAGGCGCGCTTCAACCGCTACCTGCACAACCGCGGGCTGAGGGACACCTCGCAGCAGCACGTGTGGGCCTTCCTCGGCGACGGCGAGATGGACGAGCCCGAGTCCCGCGGCGCCATCCACCAGGCCGCGCTGAACAACCTGGACAACCTGACCTTCGTGGTCAATTGCAACCTGCAGCGCCTCGACGGCCCGGTGCGCGGCAACACGCAGATCATCCAGGAGCTGGAGAGCTTCTTCCGCGGCGCCGGCTGGTCCGTGATCAAGGTGATCTGGGGCCGCGAGTGGGACGAGCTGCTGGACAAGGACAAGGAAGGCGCCCTGGTGGAGATCATGAACTCCACCCCGGACGGCGACTACCAGACCTTCAAGGCCAACGACGGCGCCTACGTGCGCGAGCACTTCTTCGGCCGCGACCCGCGCACCCTCAAGCTGGTCGAGGACATGACCGACGAGGAGATCTGGGCGCTGCGCCGCGGCGGCCACGACTACCGCAAGATCTACGCCGCCTACAAGCGCGCGATGGAGACCAAGGACCGCCCGACGGTCATCCTCGCCCACACCATCAAGGGCTACGGGCTGGGCCACAACTTCGAGGGCCGCAACGCGACCCACCAGATGAAGAAGCTGACCCTCGACGACCTCAAGCTCTTCCGAGACAAGCAGGACATCCCGATCTCCGACTCGGACCTGGAGAAGGACCCGACCCTGCCGCCGTACTTCCACCCCGGCGAGGACGACGAGGTCATCCGCTACATGAAGGAGCGCCGCAAGGAGCTCGGCGGCTACCTGCCCGAGCGCCGCACCGAGTACGAGCCGCTCGAGGTCCCGCCGTTGGACAAGCTCAAGAGCGCGCGCAAGGGCTCCGGCAAGCAGGAGGTGGCCACCACCATGGCCACCGTGCGCACCTTCAAGGACCTGATGCGCGACAAGACGCTCAAGGAGCGCCTGGTGCCGATCATCCCGGACGAGGCGCGCACCTTCGGCATGGACTCCTGGTTCCCGACGCTGAAGATCTACAACCCGCACGGCCAGAACTACGTGCCGGTCGACCACGACCTGATGCTGTCCTACCGCGAGGCCACCGACGGCCAGATCCTGCACGAGGGCATCAGCGAGGCCGGCTCCGTGGCCAGCTTCATCGCCGCGGGCACCAGCTACGCCACCGAGGGCCTGGCGATGATCCCGATCTACATCTTCTACTCGATGTTCGGGTTCCAGCGCACCGGTGACTCGATCTGGGCGGCGGGCGACCAGATGGCGCGCGGCTTCCTGCTGGGCGCCACGGCCGGGCGCACCACGCTGACCGGCGAGGGCCTGCAGCACATGGACGGCCACTCGCAGGTCCTGGCCTCGACCAACCCGGCCGTGGTCTCCTACGACCCGGCCTTCGCCTTCGAGATCGCCCACCTGGTCCACCGCGGCATCGACCGCATGTACGGCCCGGACGGCGGCGAGAACGTCATCTACTACCTGACGATCTACAACGAGCCGACCCACCAGCCGGCCGAGCCGGAGGACCTCGACGTCGAGGGCCTGCACCGCGGCATCTACCGCTACTCGGACGGCTCCGGGATCGAGGGCGCGGACGGCGCCGAGCACGAGGCCTCCATCCTGGCCTCCGGCATCGGCATGCAGGCCGCCCTGGAGGCGCAGAAGATCCTGGCCGCCGAGTACTCGGTGCGCGCCAACATCTTCTCGGTGACCTCCTGGGTCGAGCTGGCCCGCGAGGGCGCGCGCATCAACAAGCACGCCCTGCAGCACCCGGCGGAGAAGGCCCCGGAGCCCTTCGCCACCAGCCAGCTGAAGAAGGCGGCCGGCCCGTACGTGGCGGTCTCCGACTTCGCCACGGACCTGCAGGAGCAGATCCGCGCCTTCGTGCCGGGCGACTACACGGTGCTGGGCACCGACGGCTTCGGCTTCTCCGACACCCGCCCGGCCGCGCGCCGCTTCTTCAACACGGACGCGCCCAGCGTGGTCGTCGCCGTGCTCGCCGGCCTGGCCCGCGAGGGCGAGATCGACGTGCGCGTGGCCGCCGACGCCGCCGAGAAGTTCCACCTGGACGACCCGACCCGGGCCTAGGGACTTCGCCCTAAGCTGTATCCCATGGAGTTCGACCCACAGCGCCCCTCCGACCGGGAGCGCGAACGGATGCAGCAGGCGCTGACCCGCGCCGTGGGCGCGGGTCGGCTGGACATCGCCGAGTTCGACCGCGTGGTCACCCGGATCTGGGAGACCGACGACGCCGCCGAGCTCGGCGCCATCTGGGCCCGCTACATCGCCCCGCCCCCGCCGCCGCGCCGCCCGGTCCCGCCCGCGGCGCTGTACCCGCCGGCCCCCGGCGGCGGCTTTCCGGGCCCGGGCGTGCCCTCGCGCGCGGCCTACATCGACGCCTGCCTGGGCATCCCCACCCGTGCCGCGGCGCCGGCGCTCGACCCCGCGCGTCCTGCGGCGCGATTTCCGACGCCCGCGCCTCCGCCCCGGTCCGTGCGACGTGCGGGTGCGTGGACGGTGCCGGTGCACTCGCGCTGGCAGGTGCGCGCCTCGCACCTGCTGCTCGACATGTCCGAGGCGTACTTCGAGGCGCCCTCGGCGGTCGTCGAGCTCGACGTCGTCGGCTCGCGCGTCGAGATCGTGGTGCCCCGCGGGGCGCGCGCGGTGCTGCGCGCCCGCGAGCTGGGCGGGGCGTCCTCGACGATGGACGTCGCCGCCCCGGAGCCGGGCCGCCCGCTGGTGACCGTGGTCGGCACCCTGGCCACCAGTTCGCTGCAGCTGGTCTCCGCCGGCCGCGGCGGGCACGGATAGGGCGCGGGCCGGTCTACTTCGCCGGGGCCCGCCGCTCCGGCAGGGCCCCGACGAGCACGTCGAGGGCCTTGTTCACCACGGCCGGCGCCTCGAGGACGACCATGTGGCCGGAGCCGAAGGCGTCGATGCGCTTCGCCTCGGGCCAGACCTCCTGGATGCGGTCCGCCTGCTCGCCCGGGGTGACCACGTCCCCGGTGCCGGTGATCACGAAGCCGGGCACCCCGGCCAGCGCCGGGCCGGCCTCGAGCTCGTCGTGGCTCTGCAGGGAGTCGAAGAAGCCGACGAAGGTCTCCAGCGGGGTCTCGTGGATCATCGCGGCGTGGAACTCGATGAGCTCGTAGTCCGTCGGCCGGCGGAAGACGCCGACGGCCAGGCCGGGCGCGATCATCTTGGTGACCTCCTCGCGCAGCCACTCGGCCTCCTCGGGGCTCGCCTCGGCGGCGTTGTAGACGGCGTCGGCGGCCGGGGAGGCCAGCAGCTGCGGCACGCCCTGGTCCGAGAGCGCCTCGATGGAGGTGGCCACGACCACCACGCCGGCGACGCGGCGGCGGACCTCCGCGGGCGCGCGCCGCAGCAGGTTGAACACGGCCAGCCCACCGAGGGAGTGGCCGACCAGGATCAGCGGGGCGCCGGTGTGGTCGGCGTCGGCGAGCGCCGCCAGGGCGTCGTCGGCGAGCCCGTCGACGGTGCACAGGTCGGGGTCGGTCTTGCCGGTCCGTCCGTGACCGCGCAGGTCCGGGCACACGCAGCGCACGTCGGGGTGGCTCTCGCGCAGGTGCTCGGCCTGCAGGTAGAAGGAGTCGCCCGCCAGCGTGAAGCCGTGCAGGAAGAGCACGGTCGCGCGCGCGGGCTCGTCGGCGGCGGGCCCGGTGGTCTCCCAGCGCACCATGATCCCGTCGGAGGAGGCGGCGAAGCCGGAGTCGGTGACGTCGGTCAGCCCCGGGCGGCGGTCGTGGGAGTGCAGCGCACCGTGCTCGAGGGCGATGCGGCGCCGCCCGCCGGGGGTCAGGCGCAGCGCCCAGGAGCGGGTCAGCGCGATCGTCTTGTCTAGCAGTTGCATCACCGGAGATCTTACCTGCGCAGCCGCCGTCCCCCGCAGCCGACAAAATGTGGACCAAGTTTCCGTCCGGCCGGATCTGTCCTGGGCAAACGCGGGGGCGCGGCGAACTTGGTCCACATTTTGCCGACCGCACCCGGCCCAACCCGACCGAACCCGCCCGCCTGCGCCCCGTACAGTGGGGTTCGACGCGCGGAAGACCCCGCGCCCGGGTGGACCCCGCCCGGGAGAACCCGCAGCAGACCGAGGAGGACGCACCGCGATGGGAGATCTGGCGGCGCAGCTGGCCGCGAAGTTCAACACGGAGGTGCCCCTCGACGCCGACGACTCCGGCGAGGCCGCCGAGGGCGCGGCCGCCACCTCGACCGGCGACGGGAAGAAGTCCGCGAAGGCGCAGGCCAAGGCCGACCCGCGCGCGGGCGCGGATCCCCTGCTCGCCGAGTTCGCCGCGCTGGTCGAGGACGTCGCCGGCGTCGAGGCCGGCGAGGTCACCCGGGAGTCCCGCCTGCGCGAGGACCTGGGCGTGGACTCGCTGAGCCTGATCGAGCTGACCGTGCGCGCGGAGGAGACCTTCGGGGTGCGCCTGGCGGACAAGACGGTCGCGGGCTTCGGCAACGTCGGCGAGGGCCTGGACCACCTGGCCGAGCACCGCTCCCCCGCCGAGTAGCCCGCGGACCACCGGACCACCCGAAAACCCCGACCCCCGTGGTACTACCCACCGGCCACACGGCGTCGGGCACCACGCACCCCCTCCACCGTGCCCGGCCCGCCCCCGAACCGGGCACGTGTCCCGCGGGCGGCCCCCGAGCCTGCGTGAGCGCGCTCACTTCCTCGTCCCCCTACTATTTTCGTTCACGACACCGGCATATACTCCCAGGTGAGACGCGGTCGTCTGACATCAAGCGCCGCGTCGGAGCGACAAGACGCGAACGCAAGGAGAACGCATGCGCATCGGAATCCCGCGGGAGCCCGATCCCGATCAGCCGCTGGTGTCCGCCACCCCGGACACCGTGCGAAAGCTGGTGAAGCTCGGATTCGAGGTCGACGTCGAACGCGGCGCCGGCGCCCGGGCCGCCTACACCGACGCCGCCTACGAGTCGGCGGGCGCCCGCCTCACCGGCGAGGACGTCTGGTCCGCCGACATCGTCACGTGCCTGGACACCCCGCCGGCCGAGTACCGCTCCCGGATGCGTCCGGGTGCCACGCTCATCGCCCGGATGGCCCCGCGCCGCAACGCCGAGCTCATCGACCAGCTGGCCGCGGCGGACCTGACCGCCCTGGCCATGGACGCCGTGCCGCGCATCTCGCGCGCGCAGTCGATGGACGTGCTCTCCTCCATGGCGAATATCGCGGGCTACCGCGCCGTGATCGAGGCCGCCGCGAACTTCGGCCGCCTGTTCACCGGCCAGGTCACCGCGGCCGGCAAGGTCGACCCGGCCACCGTCTACGTCATCGGCGCCGGCGTGGCGGGTCTGGCCGCCATCGGCACGGCGAACTCGATGGGCGCGGTGGTGAAAGCCACCGACCTGCGCCCCGAGGTCGCCGAGCAGGTCGAGTCGATGGGCGCCGAGTTCGTCGCCATCCCCGCGGCCGCCGAGAAGTCCGAGGACGGCTACGCCAAGGAGATGACCGCCGACCAGGCGGCCGCCGCGGCGAAGCTCTACGCGGAGCAGTCGGCCGCCGCCGACATCGTGATCACCACCGCGAACATCCCGGGCCGCACCTCCCCGGTGCTGCTCACGGCCGCCGACGTCGCGGCGATGAAGCCCGGGTCCGTGATCGTGGACATGGCCGCCGCCAACGGCGGCAACTGCGAGCTGACCGTGCCCGGCGAGGTGACCGTCACCGAGGGCGGCGTCACGATCATCGGCTACACGGATCTCGCCGGCCGCCTGCCCGGCCAGGCCTCGCAGCTCTACGGCCAGAACGTGGTCAACCTGTTCAAGCTGATCACCCCGCACAAGGACGGCCGGGCCATCCTGGACCTCGGCGACGAGATCGTCCGCCAGATCACCCTGACCGCCTCCACCCGCGGCCCCGAGGTCACCGCGGGTGAGGAAGAGCTTGACGACGCCGCGCAGGGCGCCGTCGCCGCGTACGCCGCGGCCAACGGCGACGGCGCCTCCGGCGCCGGCGCCCCGGTGGCAACCACGCTGTTCCCCGCACCCCCGGTGAAGGTCTCCGCCGCCCCGAGGCCCGCCCCGGCCGCCGACGCCGCAGGTGCCGGCGACGGTGCGGCCGACGAGGCGTCGGAAAGCAAGCCGCACCGCTGGTGGGCCTGGCTCGGCGGCCTGCTGGGCGTGGCACTGGTCCTGGCCAGCCCCGCGGAGGTCTCCGCGGACTACCTGGTGCTCATGCTGGCGGTCGTCGTCGGCTTCTACGTGATCACCGCCGTGACCCACTCCCTGCACACCCCGCTGATGAGCGAGACCAACGCCGTCTCCGGCATCATCCTCGTCGGCGCGGTGCTCCAGGTCGGCTCGGCCAACCTCGCGGTCTCGGTCCTCGCGTTCATCGCGATCGTGATCGCCAGCATCAACATCTTCGGCGGCTTCACGGTGACCCACCGCATGCTCGCCATGTTCCGGCAGGAGGCCTGAGATGACCCACGTCCTCTACGCACTCGGCGCCACGACGTCCGAGACCACCACCGCGCTGTCCGACTGGACCGGGCGGATCACCACCCTGGCCTACCTGGTCGCCGCCGTGCTGTTCATCCTGGCGCTGGCGGGCCTGTCCAGGAACGAGACCGCCCAGCGCGGCAACACCCTCGGCGCGACCGGCATGACCGTCGCGCTGGTGGCCACCGTGGCCAAGGCACTGGTGCAGTCGCACGAGAACCCGGGCGAGTACCGCTCGGCGATGACCACGCTGCTGCTCATCGCGGTGGCCATGCTCGTCGGCGCGCTGATCGGCGTGCCGATGGCCAAGAAGGTCGAGATGACCGGCATGCCGCAGCTGATCGCGCTGCTGCACTCCTTCGTCGGTCTCGCGGCGGTGCTCATCGGCTTCAACTCCTGGCTGCACCCGCAGGACGTCTCCGCGGAGATGGAGTCCTTCCACCTCGGCGAGGTCTACCTGGGCATCTTCATCGGCGCGGTGACCTTCACCGGCTCGATCATCGCCTACCTGAAGCTCTCCGGGAAGATCAAGGGCGCCCCGCTGACCCTGCCCGGGCGCAACCTGCTCAACCTGACGGTCATCGTCGTCAGCCTCGTCGGCATGGGCCTGTTCATCGCCGGTGACGGCGGGTCCACCCCCGCGGTGGTCAGCCTCGCGGTGATGACCGTGCTCGCGCTGCTGCTGGGCCTGCACCTGGTCGCGGCCATCGGCGGCGGCGACATGCCCGTGGTGGTCTCGATGCTCAACTCCTACTCGGGCTGGGCCGCCGCGGCCGCCGGCTTCATGCTGGCCAACCCGCTGCTGATCATCACCGGCGCGCTGGTCGGCTCCTCGGGCGCCTACCTGTCCTACATCATGTGCCAGGCGATGAACCGCTCGTTCGCGGCCGTGATCCTGGGCGGCTTCGGCACCGGCTCGGCCACGGCAGCCGAGCACGACTACGGCACGCACACGGAGACCACCGTGGCCGAGACCGCGCAGGCGCTGCTGGGCGCGAAGAAGGTCGTCATCACCCCCGGCTACGGCATGGCCGTCGCCCAGGCGCAGTACCCGGTCGCCCAGCTGACCGACACGCTGCGCAAGGCGGGCGTGGACGTCACCTTCGCCATCCACCCGGTCGCCGGCCGCCTGCCGGGCCACATGAACGTGCTGCTGGCCGAGGCCAAGGTGCCCTACCCGATCGTCCACGAGATGGACGAGGTCAACGACGACTTCGGCGACGTCGACGTGGTGCTGGTCATCGGCGCCAACGACACGGTCAACCCGGTCGCCTACGAGCCCGGCTCCCCCATCGAGGGCATGCCCGTGCTCAAGGTCTGGGACGCGGAGAAGGTCATCGTGTTCAAGCGCTCGATGGGCTCCGGCTACGCCGGCGTGCAGAACCCGCTGTTCTTCAACGAGAACACGGACATGCTGCTCGGCGACGCGAAGGCCTCCGTCGACGCGATCAACTCCGAGCTGGCCAAGCTGGCCCCCGCCAGGTAACGCAGGCCGCCACCTTCCCGGTCAGTGATTTCCGACGCCGCGCGTACCCCACGGGTGCGCGCGGCGTCGCCGTTCGGGGCACAATGGTCACATGACATCTCACATCTCGTATCTGAGCGACATGGACGGCGTGCTGATCAAGGAGGGGGAGATGATCCCCGGCGCCGACCGGTTCCTCAAGGCGCTGGTGGACAACGACGTCAACTTCATGGTGCTGACGAACAACTCCATCCAGACCCCGCGCGACCTCTCGGCGCGCCTGCTGGCCCAGGGCCTGGACGTGCCCCCGGAGCGCATCTGGACCTCGGCGACGGCGACCTCGGACTTCCTGCACCGCCAGTCCGAGCGCGGCACCGCCTACGTCGTCGGCGAGGCGGGCCTGACCACCGGCGTGCACGAGGCCGGCTGGATCCTCACCGACGTCGACCCCGAGTTCGTGGTGCTCGGCGAGACGCGCACCTACTCCTTCGAGGCGATCACCACCGCCATCAACCTGATCCGCGGCGGCGCCCGCTTCATCTGCACCAACCCGGACGTCACGGGCCCGGCCCCGCAGGGCGTGCTGCCGGCCACGGGCGCGGTCGCCTCGCTGATCACCGCGGCGACGGGCCGCGAGCCCTACTACATCGGCAAGCCGAACCCGATCATGATGCGCTCGGCGCTCAACACCATCGGCGCGCACTCGGAGCGCACCGTGATGATCGGCGACCGCATGGACACCGACGTCAAGTCCGGTCTGGAGGCCGGCATGCGCACGATCCTGGTGCGCTCGGGCATCTCCGACGACGCCGAGGTCGGCCGCTACCCCTACCGGCCGACCGCCATGATCGACTCGATCGCCGAGCTCGCCGAGCGCTGGGACGACCCGTTCGGCGACGGCTCCTTCCACGAGCCGTTCCCGACGGACGATTAAATTCAGCGGGCCGCCGGCCGCGGCGGCCCTTCAGCGTGCGCGGGTGAGTGTGGCGTCGAAGGACGCGGCCTCGGCCAGCCCACGCAGGGCACGGTCGAAGGCGCGTAGCTCGGCGGCCGGCGCGGTGAGCACCTGACGGCAGCCGGTGCGTCCGGCGCCCTCGCGGCGCCAGCGGGTGCACCAGTCGGCCTCGAGCGGGTCGGTGCCGGGTGCCACCCACGATCCCTGGGTGGGCAGGTGCTCGACCATGAGCGCCTCGACGTCGCGGCGCAGGCGCACGGGCATGCCCGCGATGCGCAGCACGGCGTGGACGAGCGGCACCGGGGCGTCGGCCGGGCGGTGCCGGCACGTCGACGGTGCGGTCATCATCATTGTCACGGGGATGTCCCCTCACATGTCCGGTGGAACGCCGCGTCTGCGGCGCAAGACGAGGTTCGTCTTCCCCAACGATCTCGCGTACCGGTCGTGTGCCCCGATTGTCCGGGGCATCCCCGTGGCGCGGCAACAGTCAAGTGACACTTGATCCCCCGTTTACTCAAGTGCCACTTGAGACTCGTGTGAACGCTGGTGCGCGCCTGTGCGGCGCGGCGTGTCACTCACACGCGGCGCCCGCGCCCCTCACACGCGCCGCCCCGGCCGCTCAACGCCCGCGCTGCAGCTCCTGCCAGATGTACTCATTGGTGCGCTCCCACAGTGGTTTGACCCAGTCCTGGAAGCGGCGGTCGGTCAGCGCGACCATGGCGGTGCCGGCGCCGGGCAGGTCAGCGAAGCGCCCGACGGCGGGCACGGCCCACAGGTAGGTGCCGGACATGCCGAAGTGCCCGACGGTCTCGCGCGGCATGTCCGGCCCGGTCCAATGGGGCGACTTGCGGTCGGCGATCTCGAAGCCGAGGCCCCACAGGCAGGGCTTGTGGAAGCCGTAGCCCGGCACCATGCCGTTGAGCTCGGGGAACTGCGGACTGAACGCCTCCTCGAGCGTCTCGGCGGCCAGCAGCCTCGGGTGGGCGAGTTCCTCGGCGAAGGCGGTCAGGTCCGCGACCGTCGAGACGGCGCCGTGGCCGGCCGAGCCGTGCAGCTCCGTGGCGGACATGCCCAGCGGCTCGAAGACACCCTCGGCGAGGTAGTCGGGGAACTCGATGCCGGTCTCCCGCCCCACCGCGTCGGCGAGGATCTCGAAGCCGGCCGAGGAGTAGAGGCGCCGCTCCCCCACCGCCCGCTCGGGCTCGGGGTCGCGGAATCCGACGCCGGAGGCGTGCGCGAGCAGGTGACGCACGGTCGAGCCCTCCGGCCCGCAGGGGGTGTCGAGCTCGAAGACGCCCTCCTCGACGGCCATGAGCACCCCGTAGGCGGACAGCAGCTTGGTCACGCTGGCCAGCTCGAAGACACGGGAGGTGTCACCCGTCTCAGCGAGCACCGTCTCACCGTCGGTGACGGCGGCGGCGAGGTTGTCGACGGGCCAGTTCTCCAACGGGTGCAGCAGGCTCATGGTCACCATCGTAGCGGCGCGTGTCCCCGCTCACGGGGCGGTGGGCCGCGTCGACAACTGTACCGAACGTTTGTTACAGTTACTCGCCGTCAACACATCAACCCGACTCAGAAGGTGAAGTCCCAGGAGAAGGAAATGACGACCACGAACACCGCGCCGGACGCGATGAACGCGACGACCCCGACGAACACCACGAAGCGCACCACGCCCGCACAGACGACCACCCCCGCCCAGCGCTGGGGCTTCCTCGCCGTGATCAGCCTGGGGCTCTTCCTCGTCGGCGCCGACAACTCGATCCTCTACACCGCCCTGCCCGTCCTCCGCGACGAGCTGCACACCACGGAGCTGCAGGGCCTGTGGATCATCAACGCCTACCCGCTCGTGCTCTCCGGGCTGCTGCTCGGCACCGGCACGCTGGGCGACAAGATCGGCCACCGGCTGATCTTCCTCATCGGCGTCTCGCTGTTCACGGTCGGCTCACTGGCCGCGGCGTTCTCCCCCTCCGCGTGGTTCCTCATCGCCGCCCGCGCGGTGCTGGGCCTGGGCGCGGCCGCGATGCTGCCGGCCACCCTGGCGCTGGTGCGCGTGACCTTCCCGGACCCCCGGGAGCGCAACACCGCCATCGGCATCTGGGGCGCGGTCTCCGTCGTCGGCGCCGCCGCCGGCCCCGTCCTCGGCGGGCTGCTGCTCGAGATGTTCTGGTGGGGCTCGGTCTTCCTGATCAACGTGCCCGTGGCCGTCGTGATCATCGTGGCGACCCTGCTGATCGGCCCGCCGAACATGCCGCGCCCGGAGAAGCGCTGGGACGCCGTCTCCTCCGCCTTCGCCCTGGTCGCCATGGTCGGCCTGGTCATGACGATCAAGGAGTCAGCGAACCCGGCGCGCTCCGGCTGGCTGATCGCCGCGGCCGTCGTCTGCGCCCTGGTCGGCGGTGCCGCCTTCGCCGTGCGCCAGCGTGCGCTGCGTGCGGCCGGCCGTGAGCCGCTGCTGGAGGCCTCGATCTTCCGCAACCGCATGTTCTCCGGCGGCGCCGTCGCCGCAGTGGGCGCGATGTTCGCGCTCGCCGGCGCGGAGCTGCTGACCACCCAGCGCTTCCAGATCTCGGCGGACTTCTCCCCGCTCGACGCCGGCCTGCTGGTGGCCACCGCCGCCGTCGCGGCGATCCCCGCCTCCGTCATCGGCGGCTCGGTGCTGCACCGCGTGGGCTTCCGCACCCTGATCACCGGCGGCTTCCTGCTGATGGCCGTCGGTGTCGCCGGCGCCGTGCTCACGATGGGCGACACCCCGCTGTGGGTCTTCGCCGGCTTCCTGGCGGTCACCGGCTTCGGCGCCGGCAGCGTGATGAGCGTGTCCTCGACCGCCATCGTCGGCTCCGCGCCGTTCTCCCGGGCGGGCATGGCCTCCTCCGTCGAGGCCGTCTCCTACGAGTTCGGCAGCCTGCTGGCCGTCTCGGTCCTCGGCTCGCTGATGCCGGCGATCTACGCGCTGCGCGCGCCGGCCGAGGTCGCCCACGACGTCAACCACGGCGTGGACCACCCCGTCTTCGCGGAGGCCGCCACCGCCGCCTACGATTCGTCCTACCTGACCGTCCTGAGCCTGTCCGCGGTGATCGCGCTCGTCGCGGCCGCCGTTACGGCCTGGTGCTTCGCCGGAAACCCGAAGGAGGTCGAGGCCCGTGAGGCCGAGTAAGCGCGAGCAGATCCTCGAGACCGCCGTCGAGATGATCGACGCCGACGGCCTGGATGCGGTCACCTACGACTCGCTCTCCCAGGCCACCGGGGTGAGCAAGTCCGGGCTGATCTACCACTTCCCGTCGCGCCACGAGCTGATGCTCGGCGTGCACCGCCATCTCGCCGAGGAGTGGGAGAGAGAGCTTGTCGACGCCGCGGGCGCCCCCGCCGCGGACGTCTCCCCCACCGCGCGGCTGCGCGCGCTGGTGCTCTCCCTCTCGGGCTCGGCGACACGGGCGGATCTGCTCGTGCAGCTGGACGCGGCGAGCCACCCCGACTTCGAGAACGTCTGGCGCGAGGTCGACCGCCGCTGGTCGCCGGCGCCCGAGGACGTCGGTTCCGACCCCGCGGTCGACTCCGCCTACCTGGTGCTGCTGGCCGCCGAGGGGCTGTGGCTGCACGACCACGCCCACCTCTACTCCCTCACCCCGGAGCAGCGGACGTCGCTGACCGAGGCGATCCTCGGGATGATCCCGGAACAGGGCTCCTGACCCCGGGTGCCCCGCCCCTCCCTTTCCCCGCGACACGCACAACCGCCCGCGGGCTCGGGGAGCCCACGGGCGGTGTCGGGGCCGGGAGGTGCCGGCGGGGTGACTAGCGGACGTGGTCCGCGGTGATCTGGGCGATCGCCTCGTTGCCGTTGTCGGACGGGTGGAACGTCATCTGCTGCATCTGACTGTCGAGCACACCGTGGACCCAGCGGTTGGGCGTGGGCGCGCAGGTGTCGGTGCCGGCGCGACGGGTCTCGACGTACTCGTAGCCCAGCTCGCCGGCGGCGTCGCGGGCGATGTTGTCCAGCTTGTTGAGGAAGCCGGTGGCGTTGGTGGGCACGGGCGCGGCGATGTTCGGGGTGCCCAGCTCCGGCGGGACGTCGGCGTTGATCAGGCAGACCTCGCCGCGGTCGTTGCCCACGGCCGGGTAGCCGACGAAGAGGGTCCGCGCGTTCGGGGCGTGGTGGCGGATCGTGTTCAGCGGCCCGCGCATGCGGTTGACGAACTCCTGGTAGTTCAGGAAGTCCCCGCCGTTGGTGACGCCGAAGTCGCGGCGGTCCGCCAGCGCCAGGTTCCAGCCCTCGGCGCCGCCGACGGTGATGGTGACCAGGCGGGTGTTGTCGCCGAGCTGGCCGCGGGCGGCGGCGCGGTCGGCGGTGAAGCCCAGACCGGGGCCGGCCATGCCGTTGATGCTCACGCCGTTGCAGGCCGCGTTGGCGGTGCTCATACCGAGCTTGTTACCGAGGCGCACCGGGTAGGCGTCGGCGCCCTGGCCGCAGCGGTCGGGCTGCGTGAAGCCGGCGAGCTGCTCGCCGATGGTCGGGTTGGCCGCGTAGGAGTCGCCGAAAGCGACGTAGCCCACGCCGCCCGGGGCCGCGGAGGCCGTCGGCGCGGCCGCCAGGGCCCCGGCGGCCGCCATCAGGCCCGCCGCGGTCGCGGCGAACGCGCGGCGCATGCCGCCACGGCGCTTCTTCTGGTCAACGGTCTTTCGCATCTGCCACCTCGTCGTCTCGTGCTGGTGACCGCTCCCCGGACGCACCTGGGCGCCAGCTGGAGCGGACATGGGTCACGCCTCTATTTCGGCTGAGACGGTCACAACGTTAACACGTGCCACGCGAAGATCACAGAGGAAAACAATTTCCCCGTCATGGACGGGGGACATGAAGTGGTGGGGCCAGCGGGGCTCGAACCCGCGACCGACAGATTATGAGTCTGATGCTCTGACCGACTGAGCTATAGCCCCGCGGGCAGTATATCGGCGCCGCCCCGCGGCCCGGAAAACGACCGGCACCTGAAACTCCGGTGAATCCTCGCCCAACTTCCGCCGCCCCGGTTGCAGTGCCCCGGGACCGGGGCGATGGTGTGCAGACGTGAGCCACGCACCGCGCCCGCTGCCCCGCCGCCGCTTCCTGCAGTCGGCGGCGATCACGGGCACCGGCATCGCCTGTGCGCTGGGCGCGGGGAAGATGGCCGTCGAAGCCGACGCGGTCCGCGGCGGGGCGAGCCCGCGCCCGCTCGAGGTCGACATCCCCGCCGACGTCCCCTTCGCCCACGGCGTGGCCTCGGGCGACCCGCTGGCGGACTCGGTCATTCTCTGGACCCGGGTCACCCCCTCCGTCGAGGCCCTGCCCGGCTCCGGGGTCGGCGTCCCGGTCACCGTCGCCTGGCAGGTCTCCGAGGACGAGGACTTCACCCGCGTCGTCGCCGCCGGCACCGCGCACACCTCGGCCGCCGTCGACCACACCGTCCACGTCGACGCGCGGGGCCTGGCCCCGGCGCGCGTGTACTACTACCGCTTCATCATCGACGACGGCGCGTTCGCCGGCGCGGTCAGCCCGACGGGACGTACGTGGACCGCGCCGTCCCCCGGCGCGCCGCTCGACTCGCTGCGCCTGGCGGTGGCCTCCTGCGCGAACTGGGAGTCCGGCTTCTTCAGCGCCTACCGCGACATGGCCGAGCGGGCGCGCGGGGGCGAGATCGACGTGGTGGTCTTCCTCGGCGACTACATCTACGAGTTCGCCCGCGGCGACTACCCGGGCAAGACGGGGGTGACCCGGCACCACGAGCCGGCCGAGGAGCTGACGGACCTCACCGCCTACCGCATCCGGCACGGCCACTACCGCACGGACCCGGACCTGCGCGCCGCGCACGCGGCCTGCCCGTGGGTGGTGGTCTGGGACGACCACGAGCTGGCCAACGACGCCTGGCGCGACGGCGCGGACGCGCACCACGAGGGGGCGCACGGGCCGTGGCCCGAGCGTCGGGACGCTGCGATGCAGGCCTACTTCGAGTGGCTGCCCATCCGGGCGACCAGCCCCTCGCGGGAGGGCCACCTCTACCGCAGCCTGACCTTCGGCGACCTGGTCGAGCTGACGATGATGGACCTGCGCACCTACCGCGACCAGCCGCCCGGCTACCGGGGTCTGGCGGCCGCCCGCGAGGAGGCCACGATGCTCGGCGCCGAGCAGTTCGACTGGGTGCGCGGGGTGCTGGACCGTTCGCACACGCGCTGGAACGTCATGGGCAACTCGGTGATGATCGCCCCGCTCGACCTGGCGGAGGTGCGCCGCGACGACGCGACGGCCGTGGTCGCGGAGTTCCTCGGGGCCCGCTCGGCCGCGGGTGTGCCGATGAACCTGGACCAGTGGGACGGCTACGCCGCCGAGCGCGACCGTCTGCTGCGCGAGCTGGCCGAGGACCACACCCCGGTGCTCTTCCTGACCGGCGACATCCACTCTGAGTGGGCGAACTCGATCACCTGCGAGGGCCGGGAGATCGGCGCCGAGCTGGTCTGCTCCTCCGTCTCCGCGCCCAACGTCGACGACAAGCTGCGCATGCCGGCGCACTCTCCGTTCTCGCGCGCGGCCGAGGCCCGGCTGCGCGCAGCGAACCCCGACGTGCGCCACGTCGACCTCGACTCCCACGGCTACGCGGTCGCCACGATCACCCCGGAGGCCGTGGCGATGACCTGGCTGCGCGTCGACAACGTGGAGGCCCCGGGCTCCCCGGTCAACCCCGGGATGTCCCTGACTTGGCGTCCTGACCTTGGTTTTCTACCGGGAATGACCCCGCAGTGAAATCCCGGTGAATTCTTTCTTCACCTGTTCCGCCCCGGTTGAGGGGCTCCCCCGGCGGGCCCACGATGAGCTGCATGTCGCAGTATTCCCGTCGTAAATTCCTGTCCGCCTCCGCCGTCGCCGCAGGTGTCGGTGTGGTCGGTCAGGCCACCCCGCTCACGCCCAGAGCTCCGGCAGCTCCGTCGACGAGTTCTTCGGTTCCTCCCAGAAGCTCGAGCCCACCGAGAACCCCGGCGTCGAGATCCCGTTCGGCCACGGTGTCGCCTCGGGCGACCCGACCGACTCCGCCGTCATCCTCTGGACGCGCGTGACCCCGACCCCGGAGGCCCTGCCCGGCTCCGGCGTGGGCGACCCGGTCACCGTCGAGTGGACCGTGGCCCGCGACGAGGAGCTCTCCGACGTCGTCGCCACCGGCACCGCGGAGACCTCGGCGGCCATCGACCACACCGTCCACGTCGACGCCACCGGGCTGGAGCCGGACACGGTCTACTTCTACGGCTTCCGGGTCGCCGACGGCGAGCACGCCGGCAAGACCAGCCCCGTCGGGCGCACCTGGACCGCCCCGGCCGCCGGGACGAAGACCGAGCGGCTCAACGCCGTGGTCGCCTCCTGCGCGAACTGGGAGTCGGGCTTCTTCAGCGCCTACCGCGACATCTCCGCCCGGGCGCGCGCCGGTGAGATCGACCTGGTCATCTTCCTGGGCGACTACATCTACGAGTACGGCCGCGGCGAGTACGTGGGCAAGCGCGGCGCGGTGCGCAACCACGAGCCGGCCCACGAGATCCTCGACCTGGCCGACTACCGCATCCGCTACGGCACCTACCGCACCGACGCCGACCTCCAGGCCGCGCACGGCGCCTGCCCGTGGGTCGTCGTCTGGGACGACCACGAGGTGGCCAACAACGCCTGGCGCGACGGCGCGGAGAACCACACCGAGGGCGCCGAGGGCCGCTGGGTCGCGCGTCAGCAGGCCGCGATGCAGGCCTACTACGAGTGGCTGCCGATCCGCGCGACGAGCCCGTCCGCCGGCGGCAAGCTCTACCGCAAGCTCGCCTTCGGCGACCTGGTGGACCTGACGATGATGGATCTGCGCACCTACCGCGACGAGGAGCAGAGCTTCGGCGACTGGATCTCCGGCGACCTCAACGAGACGATGATGGGCTCCGAGCAGTTCGGCTGGGTCGCCGAGCAGGCCCGCGGCTCGAAGGCGCGGTGGCTGGTGATGGGCAACTCCATCATGTTCAGCCCGATGACGCTGCTGGGGCTGCGCGACAACCCGGACACCTCCTCGGTGGCGGACTTCCTCTCGGGCCGGACCGGGGACGGCCTGCCGCTCAACGGCGACCAGTGGGACGGCTACTCGGCCGAGCGCGACCGGCTGCTCGACGTGCTCGACGGCATCGACCCCAACATCCTGTTCGTCACCGGCGACATCCACTCCGAGTGGGCCCACTCCGTGCGCCACGACGGCCACGAGATCGGCGCGGAGCTGATCTGCTCGTCGATCTCGGCGCCCAACGTCGACGAGATGCTCAAGCTGCCGGTGGACAACGCGCTGTCCCACGCGGCCGAGTCCGTGCTGCGCCACGAGAACCCGCACATCCAGCACGTCGACCTCGACGCGCACGGCTACGCGCTGGCGGAGATCACCCCGGACCACGTCGACATGTCCTGGATGCGCGTGGCCGACCTCAACTCCCCCGACTCGGCCGTCGACGAGGCGCTGCGCATGCGCTTCACCCCCGGTCACGGCTGGTCCTGACGAGCCCCGAATAACGTCTCTGCCTGCTGATTTGCCCGCCTTTCGAGCCAACGTCTATAGTAACTCTCCGTTGCCGAGAGCAACGTGATCCCCTATAGCTCAGCTGGCAGAGCGTTCGACTGTTAATCGAAAGGTCACTGGTTCGAGCCCAGTTGGGGGAGCTCACGAAGAAGCCCGGCCGCCTGTTCCCGAACAGGCGGCCGGGCTTTTTATTTGCCGATTCGGAAACACAGACTCTATCCAGGAACCGCACAGTGGGTTATAATGTAAGAAATATTTATATTCCAGGCATACTCCGGCCTGGCCTCCGGAAAGGAAACCGGTGCAAACCAACTGGCACACCCCCCTGTGGAAGAAACTCCTGGCCGCCGCGGCGCTGGCCTTCGGCACCTTCACCATCATCGACAGTGTGCACATGCAGTGGCTGCCGAACTTTTTCGTTGGACTCACACTCGTACTGCCCGGCGCATGGTTCACGATCCACGAGTTGCGGTCCCGGCGCGCCGCCGCAGTCGGAGCCCCGCAGCTGAAACGACACTGGGGACTTGTCACCCTGTCCAGCTTCGCGCTGTTCGCCGTGGCCGTTGCCCTCGTCCCCGATGATGTAGGCACGGAATACACGGCGGACGAGACTTCGACCTCGCCCTCGGCGACCGCCACTTCGTCCACCGAAGCCACCACGATCACCACCGAGCCCACCACCTCGGAGGAGTCGGAGACCCCCGAGCCCACGGCCGAGACCGCCGTCGAGGAGCCCACCGACAACGTCGTCCGCGCCGGTTTCGCGGACCTCGGCGACGCCGACGCGCCCGATCCCGCCTACGTGGCACCCGAGCCGGCCTACGAACCGCCCGCACCCGCCTACGAGGCTCCGGCCCCCGCCGCGGTCGGCGGCTTCGCCAACTGCTCCGAGGCCCGCGCGGCCGGCTACTCCAACATTCTCGCCGGCAGTCCCCAGTACGCGAGCAAGCTCGACCGCGACGGCGACGGCGTCGCCTGCGAGAGCTAGCGGGCCCCGCACCCCGCGGGGCGCCACCCGTTAGACTTGCGGTCGCACCCCACCGTCGACCATCAGCGAGGAACCGCCACCACATGATCCAGTTCGTCATCGGCGCCGCCGCGGGATACGTCTTCGGCACCAAGGCCGGCCGCAAGCGTTTCGACCAGATCAAGCGCGGCTACCAGACCGCCGTCAACTCCCCGGTCACCCGCTCCGCCGTCAATTCCGCGCGCAAGGCCATCGCGAACCGGCTCGACCCGAACCCGCGCATGCGCGAGGTGAAGAACCTCCGCCGCGACGACGGTTCCACCGTCCTCGAACCCGACGAGGACTAGGCCCGACCAGCCAGGCCGGCCATCCCCGGCCCCTCACCGGTCGAACGGCCCGGTGGTGCGGAACGCCCGGTCGTTGAGGTCCCGGCGCGCCTGCTCCAGGGCCACCAGGTCCGCGAACATCGAGTTGTAGGTCACTTCGTCGTCGCTGGGCCGCATCCGCTGCAGCTCCCCCTTCAGCTGCGCGATCTCGTTGCCCACGCGCACCTCCTGCAGCCGCGAGAGCACCGCGTCCGCGTAGTGGGCCAGCTCCTCCGGGTCGACGTGGATGTCCTCCACCGCCAGCTCGGAGACCAGCGAGCGCCCGCCCAGATCCGTCATCCGGTCGGCCACCGCGGCGATCCAGTCCACCCCGGCCGCGCCGTGCTCGCAGCCGCCGGCCTCGCGGACGGCCTCGCGCACCATCTTGTAGGCCGGGTGGCGGAAGGTCTCCGGGTCCAGCCCGTCGAAGTAGGCGCCCGCCAGCTCCGGGTACTGCAGCGCCAGCTTCAGCGACTCGCGCTCCGGCCACAGCACCGGGTCCCGCGGGTTCGGCGCCGGGACCTCCGGCACCTGCGGGACGGCCTGCGGCTCCTGGTTCTCGAAGCGGCGCGCGCGGTGCGGCTGCTCCTGCTGCTTGGGGCGGCGCGCTTCGGCGCGCACCTGGGCGAGCACGTCGTCGGTGTCGGACCAGCCGACCCAGCCGGCCAGCTGCCGGGCGTACTCCGTCTGCAACGCGCGGTCCCGGATGCCCGCGACCACGGGCACGGTGCGGCGCAGGGCCTGCAGGCGGCCCTCGACGGTGTCCAGCGAGTACTGGGAGAGCAGCGAGCGCACCACGAACTCGAACATGGGCACCCGGTCCGCGATCAGGTCGCGCACCGCGGAGTTGCCCTTGGCCAGGCGCAGGTCGCACGGGTCCATCCCGTCCGGGGCGACGGCCACGAAGGACTGCCCGGTGAACTTCTGGTCGCCGGCGAAGGCGCGCATCGCGGCCTTCTGGCCGGCCTCGTCGCCGTCGAAGGTGTAGATCAGCTCGCCGCGGAAGTAGCTGTCATCCAGCATCAGCCGGCGCAGGATGCGCAGGTGCTCCTCGCCGAAGGCGGTGCCGCAGGCGGCCACGGCCGTGTTCACCCCGGCGGCGTGCATGGCCATCACGTCCGTGTAGCCCTCCACCACCACCGCCTGGTGGCCCGCGGCGATGGACTTCTTGGCCTGGTCCAGCCCGAAGAGCACCTTCGACTTGTCGTAGAGCAGCGTGTTCTGGGTGTTCATGTACTTGCCCATGCGGTCGTCGTCGAAGAGCTTGCGCGCCCCGAATCCGATGACGTCGCCGGACATGTTCTTGATCGGCCACAGCAGCCGGCGCGAGAACGCGTCGATCGGCCCGCGCCGGCCCATCTTGGACAGCCCCGCCGCCTCGAGCGTCTTGTAGTCGAAGCCGCGGCGCAGCAGTTCCTTGGTCAGCGTGTCCCAGCCGCCCGGCGCGTAGCCGCACTCGAAGCCGTAGATGTGCTCGCGCGAGAAGCCTCGGCCCAGCAGGAACTCCCGGCCCGGCGCGGCCTCCGGGGTCTCCAGGCGCTCCCGGTAGAACTGGTGGGCCGCCTTGTTCGCGGCGATGAGGCGCTGGCGGGTGCCCGGCTCCTCGCGGCGGCCGGGCGAGCCGCCCTCGTAGTTGATCTGGTAGCCGATCTTCTCCGCGCACACCTCGACCGCCTCGGGGAAGGTCAGGTGCTCCATCTCCATCAGGAAGGAGAAGACGTCACCGCCCTTGCCCGTGGAGAAGCAGTGGTAGTAGCCGCGGTTGGGGCGCACGTGGAAGGACGGGGTGCGCTCGTCCTTGAAGGGGCTCAGTCCCTTCAGCGAGTCCGTTCCCCCCGGCTTGAGCTGCACGTACTCCCCCACGATCTCCTCGATGGGGGTACGCTCCCGGATCGCCTGGATGTCGCGCTCCGGTATCCGTCCCTTACCCATGGCACCCGAGGATACCCGGGCGCGCGCCCGCCCGGTGCGCGGGCCGGATGCCGGAACCGCGGGGTGCGTGTGTAAAGATATCGCCATGTCTCGACGTTCCTCGACCGGCTGGCTGGCCGGTGCCGCCGGCCTCGCCGTCGCCGTCGCGGCCGCCTGGTTCGGCATCGACCTGGGCTCCGGCGACGGCGCACAGCCCGCCTCCACCACCGCCGCCGGCCACGGCGGCGGCGCAGCCACGGCGACTCCGCGCGCCACGGGGACCGACGGGACGTCGGCAATGGAGACCTGCCCCCTGGACACCCTGCCGGACGAGGCCGCGGACACCGTCGCCGACGTGCGCGCCGGCGGCCCGTTCGAGCACCCGGACAACGACGGCACGCGCTTCGGCAACTACGAGGGGCGACTTCCGGATCAGGACCGCGACCACTACCGTGAGTACACCGTGGACACGCCGGGGCTCGACCACCGGGGCGCGCGCCGGATCGTCACCGGCGGCGACCCCGCCGAGGACCCGGAGACCTGGTACTACACCGCCGACCACTACGAATCCTTCTGCGAGATCCCGGACGCCTGAACCTGCCATGACCCAGACCCACACCCGCTTCATGCGTAACCCGATCATCATCACCACGCCCGTGCGCGAGCCGCGCGACCTCTACGACGCGCTGGCACGCGCGACCTACCGCGCCGGCCGGCCCGCGCCGCGCAACCTCGACGGGATGGCGGACCTGATCAAGGAGTTCGGCGTCTCGCGGGTGCTGTGCGCCCACTGGCGGCTGCCCGACTCCGACGACGCCCGCGTGCGCGCCGTCCTCGCCGACCTCGGCGTCGAGCTGCAGCTCTAGCCCATGAACACGGAGAGGTCCGCGGTCTCGCGGGCCATGCGCTCCAGCCGCGACTCCGTCAGCGAGGCGATCTGGTCGACGACCACGCGCTGGCGGCCGGCCTCCGAGTCGGCCTGGCGCCACCAGTCGGCGAACATCGGGTCCAGCGCACCCGGCGCGCCCGCGCTCAGGTAGTCGAAGACGCGGAAGATGCGCTCGCGCTGCCGGTCCTGGCGCGCGATGTGGGAGTGCTGGTCCATCACGTAGAGCACGGCGATCGTCTTGAGCAGCGTGACCTCCGCGCGCGCCTGCGCGGGCACGACGAGCCGGCCGTGGTGGCGGCCCAGCTTCCCGGCCTCCGCGGCCGCCTCGTCGAGGCTGGCCTGCACCGTGGCGCCGACGTAGCGGCCCACCAGCTCGCTGGTCATCTTCTTCAGGCGCGCGAAGGAGCGCAGGTTGCCGGTGAACTCGGCGGCGTCGTTGACCACGTCGAGCTGGCGCAGGTGGTCCGCGGCGGCGACGAGTTCCTCGGGGTCGCCGCCGAAGGCCCGCGCGCCGGCCTCGGCCAGCTCCGCGAGCTCGACGAGGTCCCAGAGCACCGCCAGTGAGATGCGCCCGGAGACGATGCCGTCCTCGACGTCGTGGACGGAGTAGGCGATGTCGTCGGCCCAGTCCATCGCCTGCGCCTCGAGCGACTTGTCCGTGCCCGGGTTGCCCTCCCGGATCCAGGCCAGGATCGCGGCGTCCTCGTCGTAGCAGCCGTACTTGCGGCGGTGGCTGCCGTCGGCTGCGGTGCGGGTGTAGGGGTACTTGCACGCGGCGTCGAGGGCGGCGCGGGTGAGGTTGAGCCCGTAGCTGGTCTCCCCGTCGACCGCCTTGGGCTCGAGCCGGGTGAGGATGCGCAGCGTCTGTGCGTTGCCCTCGAAGCCGCCGCAGTCCGCGGCGACCTCGTCGAGGGCGCGCTCGCCGTTGTGGCCGTAGGGCGGGTGCCCGATGTCGTGGGTCAGCCCCGCCAGCTCCGAGAGGTCCGGGTCCATGCCCAGCCCGGAGCCGATGCCGCGGGCGATCTGGGCGACCTCGAGCGAGTGCGTCAGACGCGTGCGCGGGGTGTCGCCGTCGCGGGGGCCGACGACCTGGGTCTTGTCGGCCAGCCGGCGCAGCGCGGCGGAGTGCAGCACGCGCGCGCGGTCGCGGGAGAAGGCGCTGCGGTGGTCGGTCTCGGTCGCGGCGATCCGGCTGCCCTTCGGCCCCTCGGCCAGGCGACGTTCGGTGTCGGCGGACGAGTAGGTGTACACGCAGGCGATACTAACCGCCGGCGGTGCGGAAATGGCTGCGACGTGCCGGTTTCACCGCCTCCACTATTGTTGGCCCCATGACGAAACCGCGCGTGATCCTCGCCGCCCTCGGCGCCGCCGCCCTTGTCCCGCTTGCCGACGTCGCGCTGCTCCCCGTCGCGTTCGCCGCGACCGATGCGTCGGTCGCCGTCTCCCAGGGGCCGCAGTCCTACAGCCAGAGCGTGGTCGACGAGGCCGGGGTGCTCAGCGACGACGAGGTCGCCGACCTGAACAAGCAGGTCGCCCAGTACCAGGTGGACCACCAGCGCTCGCTGATGGTCGTCTTCGTGCCGGACTTCGGTGGGCTGGGCCCCGAGGAGTACGCCCGCGACACCGTCCAGGCCAACGGCGGCAACAACCTGGCGGTCATGGTGGTCGCCCCGGAGCTGCGCCAGTACTTCGTGCAGGGCGGGGTGGACTGGACGCAGTCCGAGATCGACGACCTGGACAAGGCCGTGCGCCCCCACCTCTCCGACGGCGACTGGAACGGCGCCGCGCAGGCCTTCATCGACGCGGCGGTCAGCTCCGGGCAGATCTCCGGCGAGTCCGTCGCCTGGCTGGGCGGCGCCGCCGTGGCCGCCGCGGGCGCCGGCGGCGGCTTGTGGGCCTGGTCGCGGCGCAAGCGCACCCGCGACGAGGCGGACCGCCTCGAGAGCGCCCGGCGCATCGACCCGACCGACACCGGCTCGCTGGCCCGCCTGCCGCTGGAGACGCTCGAGCAGCTGGCCCACGAGGCCGTCGTGGCCACCGACGAGTCGCTGCGGCGCGCCGAGGAGGAGCTGCGCCTGGCCCGCGCCGAGTTCGGCGAGCAGCGCGCCCGGCCCTTCGCCGAGGCCGCCGCGCACGCCCGGCGGGCGATGGACTCCGCCTACGCCACCCAGGACCGCCTCGGGGCGGCCGCGGGCTCGGACGCCGAGCGCCGCCAGCTCCTGGCCGGGGTGGTCGCGGACTGCTCCACGGCGCAGGACGCCCTCGACGCGCAGGCGAAGGACTTCGCGGACAACCGTGAGATGCTGCTGACCGCCGAGAACCACATCGCGGAGCTGACCCGGCGCACCGTCGACGTACGCGCCCGCATCCCGGAGGCCCGTAGCCGCCTCGAGGCGCTGCGGCAGAACCACTCCGAGGAGGCGCTCAGCTCGGTCGCCGACAACCCGGAGCTGGCCGAGGCCGGCGTGGACGAGGCCGAGAAGCGCCTCGACCAGGCCCGCGAGCTGGCCGACCGGCCCGCCGGCCGGCAGGGCGGCGCCGTGGCCGCGATGCGCGACTCCGAGCACGCCGTGGAGGTCGCCGAGCGGATGCTCGACGCCGTCGAGCACGCCGAGGACAACCTGGCCACCGCGCGCACCCAGCTGCCGGCCCTCTACGACGAGATCGACGGCGAGATCGCCCAGGCCCGCGAGCTGGCCGCCCGCGGCCGGGCCAGTGGCGCTCCGGGCGACTGGGACGGCCTCGAGGCGCTGGCCGGGGAGGCCGACTCGGCGCTGGCGGCCGGGCGCGAGCGCGGGCAGGCCGATCCCCTGGGGGCCTTCACCGACCTGACCGAGCTCGACGGGCGCCTCGACGACGCCCTCGAGCGCGCCGGCGAGGCCACCGCCGGGCACGAGCGGCTGCTGCGCGTCTACCGCCAGCAGCTCGACGCCGCGCGGGCCGCGGTGCAGTCGGCCGACGACCTGATCGCCTCGCGCGGGCCGATCGTGGGCTCCAGGGCCCGCGGCGAGCTGGCCGGGGCCGCCCAGCTGCTGCAGCGCGCCGAGGCCGCGGGCGAGCCGCGCCAGGGCGCAGACCTGGCCGGGCAGGCCGCCCGGCGCGCCCAGCAGGCCGCCCGACTGGCCAAGAACGACTACGACGACTACCAGCGTCGCCAGCGGCGCAACCAGTCCGGCGGCTCCGGCGGGGCCTTTTTGGCGGGCATGCTCGTCAACGGGATCCTCTCCTCCGGCGGCCGCGGCGGGTTCGGCGGCGGCTTCGGCGGCCGCGGCGGCTTCGGGGGCGGTGGCTTCGGCGGCGGGGGCGGCGGTTTCGGCGGCTTCGGCGGTGGCGCCGGCGGGCGCTTCTAGGCCTGTCCCCTGGTCCGCCGGACGGTTCCGGGCGGTCCGCTAGGTGCGCGTCTTGCGCACCGGGGAGTCGACCATCACGCACGCCCACGACAGGAACACCGCGTCGGCGGCGGGCATGGGCGACATCTCCTCGGGGTCGTCGACGATCTCGACGGCGCCCGAGATGCGCGGGCGCACCAGCGCCACGGGGCCGGAGGCTGCCCGGATGGCGCGCTCCTTGCGCCACAGCGAGGTGCGGTCCATCTCGTAGCGCCGCCCCTCGCACGAGCCGTGCAGGTGCTGGACGGTCAGCCCCTTCTGGGCGGCGGTGTAGACCGCGCCGCCGGCCGTGGTGGCCCGCAGGCGGAAGCGCCCGCCCGGGCTGTACTCGAGGAGCATGCGCTCCCCGGCGTGGAAGAGGACGTCGGAGCGCACGGAGGCGACCTGGTGGCCGAGGCCGTCGAAGAGCTCGTTGCCCCGCCACACCCAGGTGCCCGTGTCGGCCCCGCCGAACAGCCCCGTCGCCTCCGTCATGGCGTCGACCCTAGATCAGGAAGGTCAGCACGGCCAGGATGGTGGCCGCCACCAGGGTCACGATGACCATCCCGGAGGTCCGCGAGAGCTTCGCCTCCAGGATCGTGCGGGTGAAGAAGCTCAGCGCGACGACCTCGTCACGGGTCAGCGCGTCGATGGCGGCGCGGGCCTTCTCGGGCTCCCCCTCGTCGGCGGAGAACTCGAGGATGCTGCGTCGCACCCCGTTGTTCGTGCCGGAGAACTGCGCGATCTTCACGCCCTCCGGGTCGAGGACGACCCAGTTGGAGCTGTTCTCGTTGACCAGGGTGAGCTTCTTGCCGGCGAGGTCCACGGCGACCTGCTTCTTCGGGCCGGCGGCACCGTCGGCGCGGAACTCGCGGCCGTCGCCGGTGCGCACCAGCACGCCCTTGGCCCCGTCGGCCTTGAGCTGCCAGGTCTCGCCGCCGACCTCGGCCTTCTCCACGCCGAAGCTGCCCAGCTCCTCCGGGCCCTTGCCCACGAGCAGCACGGCGTTCTCACCGGCGTGGCGCGGTCCCCACGAGGTGTAGTGGATGTCAGTCACACAAATCTCCTCCCTAGTCTGCGGGTCAGCAGCCGATGAGGCGGGCGGCCAGGTAGCCCTCCAGCTCATCGAGGGCGACGCGCTCCTGCTCCATGGTGTCGCGGTCGCGGACGGTCACCGCGTCGTCGTCGAGCGAGTCGAAGTCGACGGTGACGCAGAACGGGGTGCCGATCTCGTCCTGGCGGCGGTAGCGGCGGCCGATCGCGCCGGAGGTGTCGTAGTCGACGTTCCAGTGCTTGCGCAGCGTCTCGGCGACCTCGCGGGCCTTGCCGGCCAGCGGCTCCTTCTTGGACAGCGGCAGCACGGCGACCTTGACCGGCGAGAGGCGGTAGTCGAGCTTGAGCACGACGCGCTTGTCCACGCCGCCCTTGGCGTTGGGGGCCTCGTCCTCGTGGTAGGCGTCCACCAGGAAGGCCATCATCGCGCGGCCCAGGCCGGCGGCCGGCTCGATGGTGTAGGGGATCCAGCGCTCCTCGTCGTTCTGGTCGTAGAAGCTGAGGTCCTCACCGGAGGACTCGGAGTGCACGCGCAGGTCGTAGTCGGTCCGGTTGGCCACGCCCTCGAGCTCGCCCCACTTCGAGCCGGTGAAGCCGAAGGCGTACTCGACGTCGACGGTGCGCTTCGAGTAGTGCGACAGCTTCTCCTTCGGGTGCTCGTAGAGACGCAGGTTCTCCGGGTCGATGCCCAGGTCGATGTACCACTGCAGACGGTCGTCGATCCAGTACTGGTGCCACTGCTCATCCTCGCCGGGCTTGACGAAGAACTCCATCTCCATCTGCTCGAACTCGCGGGTGCGGAAGATGAAGTTGCCCGGGGTGATCTCATTGCGGAAGGACTTGCCGATGTTGGCTATGCCGAACGGCGGCTTCATGCGCGCCGAGTTCATCACGTTCTTGAAGTTGATGAAGATGCCCTGGGCGGTCTCCGGGCGCAGGTAGTGCAGGCCCTCCTCGTCGTCGACGGGACCCAGGAAGGTCTTGAGCAGGCCGGAGAAGGCGCGCGGCTCGGTCCAGTTGCCGGGCTGGCCGGTCTCCGGGTCGTTGATGTCGGCCAGGCCGTTCTCCGGGGCGTGGCCGTGCTTCTCCTCGTAGGCCTCGATGAGGTGGTCGGCGCGGTAGCGCTTGTGGGTGTGCAGCGACTCGACCAGCGGGTCGGTGAAGACCTCGACGTGGCCGGAGGCGACCCACACCTGACGCGGCTGGATGATCGAGGTGTCCACGCCGACGACGTCACCGCGCGAGGTGACCATGTGCCGCCACCACTGGCGCTTGATGTTCTCCTTGAGCTCCACGCCCAGCGGGCCGTAGTCCCAGGCGGAGCGCGTACCGCCGTAGATCTCGCCGGCCGGGTAGACCAGACCGCGCCGCTTGCACAGGTTGACGACGGTGTCGATGACGGATTGCTGCGCCATGGGAGAGAGGGCTCCTCGTTGTGGTTGGTGGGTGGGACTGTCTGGGCACACCGTACAAAAGTTGGAGCACGGTGGCACACGTGCGCTCCATTCTAACTGTCCACCCGCCCCGCTCCCCCGGCGACCCCGGGGCGACGCCGCGGGTGCACACGGGCGACCCGGGAACCGTCCGCGCGGCGACATGTGCACGACGGTTGACATATCACGCCAATTGGCCGACATAACACGTCTGTTGTGTGATTCTTCACATCTCGGAACTTGCACTGTGAATGCATTTCACCTAAGGCTCCTGGTCGTGGGCCTGCCGAGGGGTCGAGGCGGGCAAACCGCTGGCCACGCCCCTGTTAACACTTCTTGGACCGAGTAGACGGCGTCGATAGAATGCGAGCTCGGAGGCACCGAACAAGATTGGTAAGACTCTCATGACGACGAAAAACTTGATAGGGAACAGCGACGACCGGCCCGAAGAGGTCACTGACGCAGCCCGGGTGCTCAGCACCCTGGACTCGGTGCTCCGCCTGAAGATCGTGAAGCTTCTGCAGCAGCACGACCACTTCGTCCACGAGCTGGTCAAGGAGCTCGGCAAGTCCCAGCCCCTCATCTCGCAGCACCTCAAGGTGCTCAAGATGTCCGGTCTCGTCGAGTCCGAGCGCCGCGGCCGCGAGGTCATGTACCGCCTGACCACCCCGGCGGCCGGCGACCTTATCGACCAGGCGGCCCGGCTCGCCGCCATCGTCCGCGGCGGCACGCCGCAGCTCGGCCGACAGGCCTGAGCGCACGCGCTGTTTCTTTATCGATCCACTTCCCAGGTAACCGACTCAGGTGACAGACCGGCCGGGCCGGTGACGACACGCGACATCGTCACCGGCCCGGCCGACGCATGTCCGGGTCACCAGCGCCGACGCCCCGCCGGCGCGCCCCGCTGCAACTACAATGAGTTTCAACAACTTCCCGCCCCGCCGTCCGAAGGAGTGTCGCACCATGGGCACGGTCAGTTCCGCCATCCCGAAGCTGGGTACGCGCAGCACCCGCCAGCGCTCGGCGATCGTGTCCGTCCTGCTGGAGCTGGACAACTTCGCCTCGGCCAAGAAGATCCACTCCGAGCTCAAGGAGCGCGGCGAGAAGGTCGGCCTGACCACGGTCTACCGCACGCTGCAGTCGTTGACCGAGATCCACGCGGTCGACGCGCTGCACATGGCCAGCGGCGAGACGCTCTACCGGCACTGCATGACCGAGAAGCATCACCACCACCTCGTGTGCACCGAGTGCGGACGCACCGAGGAGATCGACGGCGGCCCGGTGGAGAAGTGGGCCTCCGAGGTCGCCTCGAGCCACGGCTTCGAGCTGACCGGCCACGACGCCGAGGTCTACGGCCTGTGCCCCGAGTGCAGGACGAAGAAGGCCCGCACCGAGGCCGCCGAGGCCGCCGAGGCCGACACCGCCGGGTAGCTCCCCTCTCCCCCGCCGACCGACTGGCCCGCCGGCTCAGCCGAGCACGACGCCGAAGAGCGAGCCCAGCGCCCAGGTCACCCCGGCCGCACCCAGGCCGATGAGCAGCTGGCGCACGGCGCGCCACAGCGGCGGGCGGCCCGAGAGCACGCCGGTGACCCCGCCGGTGAACAGCAGCGCCATCGAGACCAGGATGATCGCGACGACCGCGCCGACGCTGATGCTCGCGCCGAAGATGAACGGCAGCACCGGGATCAGCGCGCCGAGGCCGAAGCAGCAGAACGACGACAGCGCCGCCGCCCAGGCGCCGTCCACCCCGGACTCCTTGGACGCCGGGGCCGCACCGGCCGGCACCTGGCTGTTGAGCTCGGCCTGGCGGAACTGCTCGAGCGCCTCGCGGGCGCGCTCCTGCGCCTCGTCCTCCTCGAGCCCGCGGGCCCGGTAGACCAGGGCCAGCTCGTTGGCGTTGACGTCGAGCTCCGGGATGACCCGGTCGATCTCGTCGTTGGGGCGGGTCGCCTCGATCAGCTCGGCCTGCGAGCGCACCGAGATGAACTCGCCGGCGGCCATCGACAGCGCGCCGGCCAGCAGACCGGAGATGCCGGTGATCAGCACGATGGTGGGGCTGACCCCGGAGCCGAGAATGCCGAGCACCAGGGCGAGGTTGGAGACCAGGCCGTCGTTGGCGCCGAAGACCGCGGCGCGGAAGCCGCCGGAGATGCGCTCGCGGGACTGCTCGGCCAGGCCGCGCACGACCTCGGAGTGGACGCGCTCGTCGGCGGCGATCTGGTCCGGGGCGTCGGCGTCGTCGACGTACGGGGTGCGCGCCTCGGCGGACTGCATCAGCGCGAGCACGAAGACGGAGCCGAGGTTCTTGGCCAGGAAGCCCATGAAGCGGGTGTGCAGGCCCGGCTGCTGGGGCATGCCGACGTACTCGCCGAGCTTGGCGCGCCAGTACTCCTCGTGACGGGACTCGGAGTCCGCCAGGCGCAGCAGGATGTCGCGCTCGGTGCCCTCCTTGCGGTGGGCCAGCTCCCGGTAGACGGCGGCCTCGGCGCGCTCGTTGGCCAGGTAGCGCCGCCAGCGCTTGATCTGGCGGGCTGTCGGGGGCTCCTCGACGGGCCGCACGTCCGCGCCGTTGTCCTCGCTCACCTGGTCTCCTCCTTCCTCCGGAACCCATAGCAGCGTACCCGTACGAGCGGGCGGAGGGAAGACAGGTCGGCGCCCGGAAAAAGTTCGCTCAGGCCCCGCCGGTCACTTCACCCCGCCGAACCGGCGGTCGCGCTTGGCGTACTCGAGCACGGCGTCGAAGAGGTCCTGCCTGGTGTAGTCCGGGAAGAGCTTGTCCTGGTAGACCATCTCCGCGTAGGCCGACTCCCACAGCAGGAAGTTCGAGGTGCGCCGCTCACCGGAGGGGCGCAGGAAGAGGTCGACGTCCGGCATCTCGGGGTCGTAGAGGTAGTCGGCGAAGGAGTCCTCGGTGACCTGTCCGGGGCGCAGCTCGCCGGCCGCGGCGCGGGCGACCAGCTTCCGGGCCGCGTCGACGATCTCGGCGCGCCCGCCGTAGTTGACGCACATCACCAGCGTCATCGCGGTGTTGTCGCGGGTCAGCTCCTCGGCGGCCTCGAGCTCGCGGATCACCGAGCGCCACAGGCGCGGGCGGCGGCCGGCCCACTTGATGCGCACGTTCTTCTCGTTGAGGATGTCGCGCTCGCGGCGCAGCACGTCCCGGGAGAAGCCCATCAGGAAGCGGACCTCGTCGTGGCTGCGCCGCCAGTTCTCCGTGGAGAACGCGTAGGCGGACAGGTACTCCACGCCCATCTCGAGGCAGGCGTCGACGGCCTCCATGAGCACCGCCTCCCCGCGGCGGTGGCCCTCGGTGCGTTTCATCCCGCGCTGGCGGGCCCAGCGGCCGTTGCCGTCCATGACCAGTGCGATGTGTCGCGGGACCAGCTCGGCCGGGACACCCGTCGCCGCGAACGTGCCGGCGACCCCTGCGGAATTCTGCTCAGTCACAGGCCCAATTGTGCCAAAGGGCCCGCCGGCGCGAGGGCTCACCCCTCGTCGAGCACCGCCAGTGCGGCCACGCGGCCCTCGACCTGCCACTGCAGGTGGGCGCGGGTGAGCCGGTGCGCCACGGCCGCCAGCTCGGCGCCGCCCTCCCCGGCGACCACGGCGACGGCCTGCTCGACGCGGTCGTGGGCGAGCAGCCACATCAGGTGCAGCGCCTCGGTGGGCACGTCGGCCGAGCCGCTCGGCCGGCAGTGCAGGCACACCGCTCCCCCGGCGCCCGGGTGGAAGGCGTGGTGCGGGCCCGGCGCCGAGCACTGCGCGCAGTCGAAGAGGCTGAGCGCCCAGCCCGCGTGCGCCGTCGCCTGCAGGATGAAGGCGTCCAGCGCGAGGACGGGGTTGGCGACGCGCTGGATGCGCCCCAGGGTGACCAGCGCGACGTCGTAGAGAAATGGGTCGGAGCCGTCCTCGGCGACGGCGAGGCGCTCGGCGCACTCGAGCGCGGCGCAGGCTGCGGCGTAGCGCTCGTAGTCGTCGATGATCCCGGAGCCGTAGAAGGCGACGGTGTCCGCGCCGGTGATCGTGGCCAGGTTGCGGCCCGGGTAGAGCTGGACGTCGAGGTCGACGAAG